>CAJXUN010000034.1 GCA_913061475.1 uncultured Colwellia sp.
AAATACCCAACAAACTGCTGCAAAAACAATCTCGAAAGATCAACAGACCCTAGTCATTCAAATGACGTTAATCAGGTCGATTATTAAATAGTAAAACGCGACAATTTTCAACCCAGAAAGCTAACCTAAGGTTGGCTATTTTGAGCGTTTTTCGCTAACCAGATAGCTAATTGATGACGTTCTTCATCGGTCATTGCAGTTTTATTCATAAAGGGCATATCTTTAGCATCAATCACTCGGGCTTTAATACGAGGCGCCCACTGCTTAATATTATCGACATCAGTAAATATAATACCCGCCGGTGCTATGGTGAAAATAGTGTCACTGGGATTTTCTGAGTGACAAGAGCCACAGCGTTGTTCAATAATTTGGCTAACTTGTGCATCAGTGACAACTTGCTGTTGTTGCTGAGCGGTTAACTCAACGCTTCGAGGCGCAATAGCAAACGCTAAAACAACAGTGGCCACAACAGATCCGACTAATATTAAAGGTTTTTGTTTACCAAAATGGCGTAAGACAAAGTATTGACGCACTGCCGCAGTAATTAAAATAATCACCATCAATACCAACCAATTGGCACTATGATTAAAGGTCATCGGATAATGATTTGAAATCATAATGAAGATGATGGGTAAAGTAACATAGGTATTATGTGTTGAACGTACCTTAGCATTTAAGCCATAAGCAGGATCCGGCGCAGTGCCCTCTTCAACCGCTTTAACTAAGGCGCGTTGCGATGGCATAATACCGAAAAACACATTGCCGGCCATAATAGTGCCAATAATAGCGCCCATATGCATGTATGCACCACGGGCACTAAATATTTGCGTTAAGCCATAAGATAAAGCCGTAGCAACTAGCATTAAAATCAAGCCCAATATCATGCCATGATTTCTTAATTTAGTGCGGACTAAAACTTCGTAAATACCGACACCAACCACTATCGAGCCAATGCCAAGCAAAATGGCTTGCCACTGTGTTAAATCAGCGACACGTTTATCAATTAAATAAGACTCTGCGCCAACATAAAACATTAAGGATAATAATAGAAATCCGGTGATCCACGTCGTATACGCTTCCCATTTAAACCAGTGTAATGTGGTAGGTATTTTGGGTGGCGCCAGTTTATATTTCGCTACCTCGTAAAAGCCACCACCATGTATCGCCCAAAGGTCACCGCCGATACCGTTATCGGCTTTACCTTGTGGTGGTGTTTCTAAATGATTATCTAACCAAACAAAATAGAAAGAGGCTCCGATCCATGCAATACCTGTTATCAGGTGAGCAAAGCGAATTACCAAATTTAGCCATTCATTAAGATACGGATCCATAATTTTCCTTAGTATTCAAAATCATTACTTTAATTATTATCCAAACTCAAAAGCACCGTTGTTTAGCTCATGCGGTATTGAGTTATACTTTTTCACCCATGATATGCGTGGCTTTAACATGACGTTCGTCGCCTAACATACTTAAGATAAACAGTTTTTCGGACAAAGTTTTACAATGTTGCATACGTCTCGCCATTAACGGAGTCGCGTGATAATCAAGAACAATAAAGTCTGCTTCAGCGCCTTGGGTGAAATTGCCAATCGTACCTTCGAGGTCTAAAGCAACCGCACCACCTAAGGTGGCTAAATAGAGCGATTGAAACGGGCTGAGTTTTTCTTGACGTAGTTGCTGTGTTTTATAGCCTTCATTAATGGTACTTAACATCGAAAATGTTGTACCAGCGCCAATATCACTGCCTAAGCCAACATTAACATCAAATTTTTGTGCCTGTTGTAAATTAAATAAGCCACTGCCTAAAAACAAATTTGAACTCGGGCAAAAAGCGATGGCGGAATCGGTTTCACCTAAACGCTGACATTCATCATCATGTAAATGCACGCCATGAGCAAAAATGCTGCGTCGGCCAAGTAACTTACTTTTATCGTAAACATCCAAATAACCATCACTGTCAGGAAATAGCGATTTTACCCAAGCAATTTCTGCTTGGTTCTCACTTAAATGGGTATGTAAATATACGCTTGGATATTCAGCCAATAACTGCCCTGCTTTATTAAGTTGCTCTGTCGAACAGGTTGGTGCAAACCTAGGGGTGATAGCGTACTGTAAACGATCCGTGTTATGCCACTTATCAATTAAGGCTTTACTATCGTCATAACCGCTTTGTGCGGTGTCAGATAAATAGTCTGGACAATTTTGGTCCATTAATACTTTGCCACAAATCATTCGCAGCTTTTTCTGTTGCGCAATGGTAAAAAACGCTTCTACTGATTCTTTATGAACCGTACCGAACACTAAAGCCGTTGTAGTACCCGCGTCTAATAGTTGATTTAAAAAGAATTCAGCGACATTTTTACCGTGCTCTAGATCAGAAAATTGACGTTCAAATGGAAAAGTGTAATTTTCTAACCACTCAAGTAGTTGCTCACCGTAAGAAGCAATCATCTCAGTTTGCGGATAGTGCACGTGGGTATCAATAAAGCCCGGCATTATCAAACCATTTTCATAGTGAGTAACGTCAATACTTTTATCTAGCGTAGTGAGCAGCTCGCTCGCCTCGCCAATACGTTCGATTAGACCATCTTTGATGATCATGACGCCATCTTCAAAATACTGATAACTGTCTGATAGAGCAACTTTGGCCGGATCTGCCAAAAAATGCAGTAGCTCTCCTCGATATACTTTCAACATGCTTTTTACCTTATTTTACCTATCGCCAATATTTTATATATTTTTGACGATAGTCATTATTTAACAGCCAGTTAATAACTGACCTATATTGATTTTGTGCTTAACTTGTCGCGATAATGATTGACCCATCTAAAGTAACAACATCACAGTTATCACCTTCGCCACCTCTATCAATCACTAAAAAATCACTTTCACCGCCCAAGGCCAAACAAAAGTGATGCCAAGTGCCTTTGTGATAATTGACACCTTGATTTGCTTGGGCAATAAATACTTGCAACTTACTGATATCAAACTCCCCCTTAGGCGCAACCACGACTAAATAGGGATTAGTGCCCATTGGGATGAACGCTTGACTACCCTTAGGGTGCCGCTCCATCATTTTAATAGCGATAGGCTGTGATAATGGTGTAGAGCGAAAAATATTAATTAACGCTCGTCCACCATGGTCATTAACATCAACGTTAGCTAAATCATGGTAACGTTGCGTGTAGCCGTCATTAATCGCAATGGTATTGGCCTCAGCATGAGCTTCAATCACATCACCAAAAGCACTAAAAGCTTGGCTTGTTAATGTTTTGGGCGTGATGGTCTGTATCTTATGATTCATGACTATTTCCATGTACTAGCTTTAACTACCACGATAGGTGGAATAACCAAATGCCGTTAATAACAATGGAATATGATAATGACGTCCGCTATTGTCGAGCTCAAAAACAATATCGACATAAGGATAAAAACCTTGTTCATTATTCGCGTCAAAATAGGCTTTGGTAGCAAAGTGCATACGATAAAATCCCGCCGCGAGTACCACATCATCCGCCAGTAAACCGGCAATACGGCCATCGGCATTGGTTATGCCAGAAGCAAGCTCATGCCATCCTTGGTTTGTTTGCGCAAACAGGGTGATCGGCAAATTTTGTGCAGGTAAACCGCGTGTGGTATCAAGTACGTGGGTGGTTATTTGGCTCATAGTAACTTCTCTAATCTTAGGTGAAATATTTTCTGCTGCTCTTGCGCTGCATTTAGCAACTCTGTTGCTTGGTCATTGGGTAATCGGGCTTGCAATAACGCTAACATCTGCTCAGCGCTTTTACCGGTTGCACAAACAATAAAAATAAAGCCAAATTTTGCTAAATAATCCGCGTTACCTTGGGCTAATGCGGCAAGCACTTGCTCTGTTGCATCGTTTACCGAGCTTTGTTCACCACTAGCAAGCGCTTTAGTGTTGGCATATTTGGCTCGTAGGGTGTCAACATTACCAATTTGTGGGTGACCTTCAAACGCTTCTAAATAGTCGTGTTCGGTCAATCCCTGCCAAGCAATATCGGCTTGCTTGACTAAGCTTTGTTTATCGGCAAATGGCCGTGCTTGCACCATAGCGTCGACCCAAGCGTTTGATGTGCAACATTGCATAAAGCTCTGCTTTGCTTCATCAAATGGTAAACTATTTAACTGTGTTAAATTCATCTTATCTCCAGTAACACTTAGCGTTACTTTGGTTAGCTCGACAGCTTGGTTTAATCTATTTAACGCCGCCCTCTAAAAAATATAAGGCACACGACTAACCTTTACGCCGCTTAACGCTATTTCAAAATTAAAGCTGACCTTTCAGTAATGGTCGACCTATTGGCGTGTTAAGAAATTCATCTTGTTGGTAAACATGATGACCACGCACATAGGTATGCAATATTTGTCCGGTCACACTGCGACCGGCATAAGGCGTTATATTATGTCGATGCTTGATCATTTCATTGGTGATGGTGTAGCTTTTTTCAGGGTCAAAAACTAAAAAGTCAGCATGAAAACCAACACTAATTTGGCCTTTAATGCTGTCTAAACCGGCAAACTTTGCCGTTTCACTCGACATTAAACGTGCCAGGTCGACTAAGCTCAAACCTCGCTCTTTTGCTTCAGTCCAAATAAGCGGCAAGCCAAATTGTAGTGCGGAAATACCGCCCCAGGCTTTTTCAATATCACCGGTGTCAATGTGCTTTAGTTCTGGAGTACAAGGCGAATGGTCCGAAACGATAAAATCTAACCTTCCATCTTTTACTGCCTGCCACAAATGCTCACGATTACTTTCTTCCCGAATGGGCGGACAACACTTAAATAACGTTTTGCCATCAGGAATATGCTCTGAGGCAAGGGTTAAATAATGCGGACAAGTTTCGGCGCTAAAGCGTAAACCTTCTCGCTTAGCATTTGCAATGGTGTCTAAAGCTTCATCAGAAGATAAATGTACAATATGGACCTTACAATCATCACCTTTGGCTTTTGATTCACGCGCCATTTCCACCATGAGTGCAATAGCATCGTTTTCCCATTTTTTCGGCCGTGACGCTAAAAAGCTATTGTATTTCTCATTGATCACCGCGTTATTAAAACCACCACAATCGAGTTCAGCATGAATTAAATACGGCACATCATGCTTGGCTAAAATCGGCATAGCCGCACGAATATCTTTCGCTTCAACATTGGGAAATTCAGCAATACCTGAATCAATTAAAAACGATTTAACACCTAAGACACCAGCATTAAGCAAAGCATCGAGATCGGCAATATTTTGAGGAATAACACCGCCCCAAAAACCGCAATCAACCCATAACTTATCGTCAACGGCAGCAAGCTTTTCTGCAAATGCCGCTTTCGTAGTGGTCACTGGGATACAATTTAATGGCATATCTACCAAGGCGGTAATGCCACCAGCAGCCGCGGCTTGTGTCGCGGTGTTAAAACCTTCCCATTCAGTACGTCCCGGTTCATTGATATGCACATGCGAGTCAACCAAGCCAGGCATAATCACATGCTCAGCATAGTCAAATACCTGACAAGACAACGCACTGCCATGCGGATGAATAGCATAAATCAGCTGATCTTTGACCTCAACACAAGCGGCAACCATTTCACTACTGCCGTTATGGCTCATGATGACATTTTTACTTTGCAGGGCAAAATGCGACACCTTGCTACTCCTCTTACTAAATTCCATGTTTACTCATGTTTAATCTGGCCCGTGTTTCATATAGCTAATATTTCATGCAGCCAAGGCGTTTATCAAAACCCTAATCAATCGTGATTAACGGTTTAAGGGCTTGCCAATGAATACCCTGCTGTGACTTAGGTATCGCCTTAACATCTAGCTTTACATCGACACTTTGCTGATTATTTTGATCAAAATTTATATTAGCTCTTTCTTGTTCTTGCTTAGCTAATTTCGCTTGCTGTGCTTGATAAGTATGAATAATTTCTGCTGATATCGACACGGCGACCTCAATGGGTAACTTACCGCCCACTTGGCTTAAACCAATCGGACAATTCATTCTCGCTACTTGCTTTGGAGCAATATCTCGATGCTTATAACGTTGCTGAAATCTACGCCATTTGGTCGCTGAAGCAATTAAGCCTAAGTAGTGAAAGTCAGCACGTTTTAAAATCGCTTGTGTGATATCAAAATCCATTTGATGATTGTGGGTCATGACAATAAAGTAGCTGTTTTGGGGCATACTAGCGACTTCAGATTCAGGTGCATCACTAATGAGTATGGCAACATTATCATAATCGCCAACATTGGCTGGAAACTGCTCGGCTCGGCTATCAACCCAAGTAACCTGACAAGGCAATTGCGCTAATATCGGTACTAAGGCTTTACCAACATGACCTGCACCAAACAACATAATATTAACCCCAGTAGCAGCAAAGCATTCAAATAGCACACTAGCATTACCACCACAGCATTGACCTAATTGGCTGCCTAATTGAAAGTGTTCTATATGTTGAGCACTTTTACCGTCAGTGAGCATCTTGTTAGCGTATTTAATTACTTTGTGTTCAAGATGACCGCCACCGATAGTGTCAAAAACGCCACCTTTGCTGATCACCATTTTCGTGCCACTATTTCTCGGTGTTGAGCCTGCAACACCCACCAATGTCACTAAAACATAGGCTTGGCCTTGTTTACTTAATTTATAGCTAGCACTGCTCCAATTATTAATCATGATATTCGCCTAAGCTGACGCTTTTGCCCCGCTGACTTTTTCTTTCATCGCCTCAACAGCCCAAAGCACACGTTCAGGTGTCGCTGGGGTATCAAGTGCTGGACTAAATTGGTACTCAGCAACACTGGCTATGGCATCTTTAAGCGCTGACCACACTGATATTCCGAGCATAAACGGTGGCTCGCCAACCGCTTTTGAATTATAAATGGTATGTTCACGATTAGGATCATCAGGGACTAAATCCACTCTAAAATCACTGGGTGTATCACTAATGGCTGGAATTTTATAAGTCGCTGGATTATTTGATAATAAACGCCCTTGCTCATTCCACACTAATTCTTCAGTGGTCAGCCAGCCCATGCCCTGAATAAATGCCCCTTCAATTTGGCCAATATCAATCGCAGGATTAAGTGAGTGACCGACATCATGCAAAATATCTGCACGTAATAGTTTATATTCACCGGTTAAGGTATCAATGAGCACTTCAGATACCGCAGCGCCAGTCGAGTAATAAAAGAACGGTCGACCTTTGCCTGTTGCACGATCAAAATGAATTTTCGGGGTTTTATAAAAGCCCGTTGAAGACAATGATACTCGCCCCATATACGCTTGCTGTACAAACTCAGCAAAAGAAAAGCTTTCAACGCCGACAATTACTTGGTTATTACTAAATTTTACTGCGCTTTCATCTACCTGATATTTTTCACAAGCAAAAGCAATTAGCCGTGCTTTAATGGTTTTTGCCGCTGCTTGTGCTGCTTTACCATTTAAATCAGTGCCCGATGATGCTGCAGTGGGTGAAGTGTTTGGCACTTTATCGGTGCGGGTTGCTGACACCCCAACGGTATCAACATCAACTTGAAATTCTTCGGCGACAATCTGCGCAACTTTGGTATATAAACCTTGGCCCATTTCAGTGCCGCCATGATTTAAATGAATGGTGCCGTCAGTATAAATGTGCACCAATGCACCCGCTTGATTAAGATGCTGAACGGTAAATGAGATACCAAATTTAACCGGCGTTAAGGCCAAGCCTTTTTTCAATAGGGTATTTTCATTATTGAACGTGGTAACGCTAGCTCGGCGCGCTTGATAGTCTGAACTGGCTTCTAATGACGAAATTAATTCCGCCATTTTATTATGCTCAACAGTTTGATGATAATGGGTCACGTTACGGTCGTTTTTGCCATACAAGTTTATTTTTCGGATCTCTAACGGGTCTTTACCTAAATAACGCGCGATATCGTCCATCACCATTTCAATGGTCATCATGCCTTGTGGGCCACCAAAACCGCGATAAGCGGTATGCGATACGGTATTAAGTTTACAACGATTACCCGTTACCGTGGCTTGATCTAAAAAGTAAGCATTATCAGAGTGAAACATCGCTCTATCAACAATGGCATCAGACAAGTCTGGTGAATAACCACAGTTACCATTAACTTCGATATTAATGCCTTTTATTTGGCCATTGCTATCAAAACCCACCTGATAATTATTTTCAAAAGGATGGCGTTTACCTGTCATGCACATATCATCTGTGCGGCTGAGTTTAAATTTGACTGGTCGTTTAGTTGCATTTGCCAATAATGCTGCGATACACGCCCATGGTGCCGCTTGGGTTTCTTTACCGCCGAAACCGCCGCCCATTCTACGGGTATCAACGATCACTTTATTAAGCGAAATATCTAGCACTTCAGCAACGAGCTTTTGTACTTCACTCGGATGCTGCGATGAAGAAAATATCGTCATACCACCATCTTCTGTTGGCTCAGCCGTAGACACTTGCCCTTCAAGATAAAAATGCTCTTGACCACCCACTGATATTTCACCGGACAATTGATGTTCAGCTTGCGTAATTGCATTAGCGGAATCACCACGGCGCATGGTAAATGGCGGACGCACAAAACTTTGTTTGGCTAGCGCATCTTTTACACTTAATACCGCGTCAAGTTCTTGATACTCTATTTTTGCTAGCTTTACTGCTCGTCTTGCCAGATCATAACTGGTTGCCGCAACAGCAAATATCGGCTGCCCAACGTACTCGACTTTTCCTAACGTTAGCACAGGATCGCCGGGAAACACCGGACCAATATCAGTGTGACCAGGTACATCGTCTACCGTTATCACGCCAACCACACCTTCAGCTGATTTAACCGCCGATAAATCTAAACTTTTGATAACTCCGTGGGCAATCGTACTTTGACCTACGGCGGCATGTAATTGCCCGCGCAAGCTGGGTCGGTCATCAATATAAAGCGCTTCACCACTGACATGTTTATCGGCACTTTCGTGTTTTTTAGAACGGCCTACGCCACCTAAGCCAACAGTGCTTAACTCGTTATTAATATTATGGTTAGAGTGATTTGTATCGATAAGGCTACGCATAATTAACGACCCGAGTTTCAATGGTTGTATTTTGTAATTCTAAGTAACATTTTTGCAGTAAGTTTTGTGCGACCTTCATACGATATTTATCACTAGCACGCACATCTGACATAGGTTGAAAGTCTTGTGCTAAGGCTGATTGCGCTGCAGCCACGCTACCACTATTAAGCGTTTTATTTAGTAAGGCTGCTTCACATTGCTTTGCTCGCATTGGAATAGCCGCCATGCCGCCAAAAGCAATGCGTACATCAGTAATAATATTGTCTTTCATTTCCAGAAAAAATGCCGCTAGCACAGCAGATATATCATCATCTATGCGCTTAGATATTTTATAAAGCTTGAGCATTTGCCCTGCTTTAGCTTTCGGAATGTAAATATTTTTAATAAACTCGGCATCTTTTAAAACGGTCGTCTTATAGTCAACAAAAAAATCTTCAAGCGCTATTTTTCGCTCAACATAACCTCGTTGTAGGCTTACTTTTGCACCTAAGGCAATCAACGCAGGTGGCATATCGCCAATAGGAGACGCATTACCAATATTGCCACCTAAGGTGCCGTTATTACGAATTTGCTTTGACCCGATACGTTCGATCATTTCGCCAAGCTCATGATATTCGTTATGTAACATTGGCGTAAATTCACTGTAAGGTAGCGCTGAGCCAATAATAAATTCGTGATCGTTTTCTGCTAACGTATGCAACTCAGCAACATCACCTAGATAAACCAGATCCGCTATTGTTGCTAAGTTTTGTGTTACGGATAAGGCTAAATCAGTGCCGCCTGCAAGCAATGTCGCATTAGGGCTAGCTAATAACTTATCGGCTAATTCAGCCACTGTTTTTGGCGCGAAATAATGATGTTGACTATTGCAAAGCTGCGCTGAAGGTAAGCGTTTAAAGTCAATGAGTTGCTGTAATGTTTGCTGATAATGTTGTTCAAAAGAGTCGGCCTCAGCGTGTTCGCTTGAGGTTAACGCTGCATCAATTATCGAGCGATAACCTGTACAACGACATAAATTTCCGGCTAGCGCTTCAAGCACTTGTGCACGATCTGGCGTCCTGTTGTGCTTATGCAAGGCAAATGACGACATCACAAAACCTGGCGTACAAAAGCCACATTGCGAGCCATGGTTATCAACCATTGCTTGCTGAACATGATGTAATTTAGCGCCTTGCTTTAAGTCCTCAACCGTGATCAGTTGCTTACCATGTAAACTGCCAACGAAACTAATACAGGCATTGATCGATTTGTAATCTAGCCTTTGGTTATCTTGACTTAGCTGTGCAAGTACCACAGTACAAGCACCACAATCACCCGAGGCACAGCCTTCTTTGGTACCGCTTTTAAAGCGCTCATCACGTAAATACTGTAAAACAGTTAAATTGGGATCGATATTTTCTATCGTCACAACGTCATTGTTTAATAAGAAGCAAACTGCACTAGGGGTCATAATTGGTTCCGCTTTTAATTTTTAGAATTTTTGCATGCGCAATTTTATAATATGCAAATATATCAGAATAAAAACCTGACACAAGTGTCAAATTAGAATTAACACCTTTCCAAGATATACAAAACATTGCTTAATGGTGCTTTGATAATGCCAAACGAGCAGAAAAAGGCGTTGTAACGCTTAAGTAAATTATAATAGACCTTAATGAAGTTGCGAGATTAGTTTTATAAAACTCGCCAGTGGTTATTATTGATTTAACGACGCTAACAACGAAATAAGTAATCTATATCAAGCAGATAATTGAGATAACGTGTGGTTTACAAAGATAAGGTTAAAAGCGTGTACAGCAGCATTGAAAACAACAACTAGACACGCCAAGTTTTTAGTTTTTAGTTTTTAGTTTTTAGTTTTTAGGACGAATAAACGGCATATGTCGATTGACATCTTTATAGAGTAAATATCTAAACGGTCCTGGTCCGCCGGCGTAACATGATTGCGGACAAAAGGCGCGTAACCACATAAAATCCCCCGCTTCTACTTCAACCCATTCGCCATTAAGGTGGTATACCGCTTTGCCTTCTAGCACATATAAGCCATGCTCCATAACGTGAGTTTCATCGAATGGAATGACACCACCGGGCTGAAAAGTTACAATATTAACGTGCATATCGTGCCGCATATCTGATTGCTCGGTAAAGCGCGTCGTTTTCCAAACACCTTCAGTATTTGGCATAGCAATCGCTTCAACGTCATTATCGCTAGTAACAAATGGCTCGGGCGCGTCAATACCTTCAACAGCTTGATAAGCCTTACGGATCCAATGAAATTTTACCTTCTCGTTGCTGTTATTTTTTAACGTCCATTTACAGCCTGGTGGTAAATACGCATAACCGCCAGCTTCTAGCGCATGTTTTGTGCCTTCAATGGTTACTTCCATCTCACCTTCGACAACAAACAACACCGCTTCAGCACTTTCATCAAGTTCAGGTTTATCTGAGCCTCCATTTGCGCCAACTTCAACAATATATTGAGAAAAAGTTTCTGAGAAACCACTCAGCGGTCTCGCGATAACCCACATACGCATATTTTCCCAGAATGGTAAGTAGCTGATGACAATATCGGTTAACACACGTTTCGGGATAATGGCATAAGACTCGGTAAAAATAGCTCTGTCTGATATTAATTGGGTTTGTGGGGGTAAGCCGCCGGTTGGCGCATAGTACGTATGTTTGGTTGACATGGGTGTTATTTCCTTGAGGTCTGTACTTGAATTTTTTTGTTATACGCATCAAGCAGATGCTTGCTACAAGCAATGGATTTTAGTGAGCATAAGTGCCAACAGTGCTAGCGATTTTCTTTTAAGCATATCTCAGTTATCACTCGATAAACATAGGTTGTTGAAGTCAATTTAAAATTTTTCAGCTAAAAACAGCTGAATTTTGCACCTTCGTCGTTAGCTGAAGATAAGGTGTTTTTGACTTGAGCGTTAACTAAAAAGCCGTCGAATGGCTCGACGGCAGCAATAATATCACTATGTTAAATACTGGCCATGAAAACGTAAATGTTCTTCAATAAATGATGAAATAAAATAATAACTGTGATCATAACCTTGATGAATATTCAGTGCTAATGGATAACCGCTAACTTTTGCTGCTGCTACTAATGTTTCAGGTTTTAATTGCTCGCTTAGAAAATCATCAGCACCACCTTGATCAACTTTCACTGGTACAAATTGGCGCGCTTGACGTATCAGTTCACTGGCATCATGATCGCGCCAAGTCGCTTGGTCTTTACCCAAATAAGCAGTAAAGGCCTTTTCCCCCCAAGGCGTATTAATAGGGTTACAAATAGGACTGAATGCCGATACTGAACAGTAGCGTTTAGGGTTTAACATTGCGATAGTCAGCGCACCGTGACCGCCCATAGAATGGCCACTAATAGCACGTTTTTGTGTGACTGGAAATGCCGCTTCAATGATTTCAGGCAACTCATTAACGATATAGTCATACATTTGGTAATGGCGGTTCCAAGGCGCTTGCGTCGCATTAACATAGAAACCCGCACCTTTGCCTAAATCATAACCGTCATCATCGGCAACATCATCACCACGAGGGCTCGTATCAGGTGCCACAATCGCGATACCTAGCTCTGCAGCCATGCGTTGAGCCCCAGCTTTTTGCATAAAGTTTTCATCACTGCAAGTAAGTCCAGAAAGCCAATACAACACCGGAACTTTTTCACCATTTGATACTTGTGGTGGTAGATAAATGGCAAAGCGCATAGCACAATTTAATACTTTTGATTGGTGGCTATATTGCTTATGCCAACCACCAAAACTTTTATTAACACTTACGTTTTCAATTGTCATAGTAAAACCTTAATAGATATGCCCTTTTACACTCGATGATAAAAGAGCAAACAAAACACGGACGATATTTATACCCGTATCACCTGAAAATGCAGGTTTCAGTTTGAAGTATTATGGCTACTTAAAAGTAGTATTACTTATCAAAGTGAATAACCGTTCGAATGCTTTCACCTTTATGCATCAAGTCAAATGACTCATTAATATCTTCAATTGCCATGGTATGGGTAATAAAGTCACTTAATTTGAATTCACCGGCTAAATAACGCTCAACGTAATCAGGTAATTCAGTGCGGCCTTTTACGCCGCCAAAGGCTGAGCCACGCCATACACGACCCGTAACAAGTTGGAAAGGACGAGTTGAAATTTCTTGGCCTGCACCGGCAACACCAATTACCACTGACTCACCCCAACCTTTATGACAACACTCTAGAGCAGAGCGCATTAAGTTCACGTTGCCAACACATTCGAATGAGTAATCAACACCGCCATCGGTTAACTCAACAATCACGTCTTGAATGGGTTTGTCATAGTCTTTTGGATTAATACAATCAGTAGCACCTAATTTTCTAGCTAATTCGAATTTACTTTCGTTAATATCAATAGCAATAATACGACTTGCTTTTGCCATCGTAGCGCCAATTACTGCCGATAAACCTATGCCGCCCAAGCCAAAAATGGCAACCGTAGCGCCCTCTTCTACTTTCGCGGTATTCATCACAGCGCCCATACCGGTTGTAACACCACAACCCAACAAACACACTTCTTCTAACGGCGCTTCTTTATTCACTTTTGCTAAAGATATTTCCGGTAGTACTGTGTATTCAGAAAACGTTGAACAGCCCATGTAATGAAAAATGGGTTGGCCATCTTTATAAAAACGTGTGGTGCCATCGGGCATTAAACCTTTGCCTTGAGTTTCACGAATTTTTTGGCAAAGATTGGTTTTGCCAGAAAGACAGAATTTACATTCTCGACACTCAGGCGTATACAGTGGAATAACATGATCCCCGACCTGCACACTGGTAACACCCTCACCCACTTGCTCAACAATACCACCACCTTCATGACCTAAAATAACCGGAAAAATGCCTTCTGGATCTTCTCCAGACAAGGTAAATGCATCGGTATGACAAACGCCTGAGGCGATAACTTTGACTAACACTTCGCCTTTACGCGGCAGCATAACATCAACTTCTTCAATCGATAATGGTTGCTTAGGTCCCCAAGCAATGGCCGCTTTTGATTTGATAAACTTATCAGACATATTCATTCTCACTTACAATAGGTAAATACATTAATGATGTAGTACAGACATAGTGCTGTAATCATAAGTGCAGTGTAGTCTATTAACTTAGCCATGATAATACCCTTATAATGCAATTCACTTTTACTCATTGGTAATAAATAAAGGAAGAAATAAAAGGCCTAACAATTACCCATAAGTGTAAGATGAAAAGATAGTAACAGTAAGTTTAGCTCACCTAGGATGTTCGCAAATAGCTAAATCGTTGTGAACACCTTAGTCTACTATCAACTTTTATTTCCTAAGCAATGATAATGTGGTATTTTTCTATACACTTATACAGCTAGGTAATAATCATGCAGTGGGAAGGTATTAGCGAATTTGTTTATGTCGCTGAAAATGAAAGCTTTACAGTAGCATCAAAAAAACTGGCTATCTCGACCGCACAGGTGAGCCGTCAAATAAGTGCTTTAGAAAAACGTCTGAATATAAAATTATTTTACCGCACCACTCGCAAAGTTTCTTTAACCGAAGAAGGCCGTATTTTTTATCAACATTGTCGTAGTGTGTTTGATGGGCTAGACGCTGCTGAACGCGCCATTACAAATCTACAGTCAAAACCTCAAGGAAAAATTAAAATAACCGCGCCCGTGACTTATGGTGAACAACAGATATTGCCGCTAGTGAATAATTTTATGCAAAAATATGGCGATGTTGAAGTATCAGCTTATCTTAGCAATCGGAAAATCGATTTAGTTGAAGAAGGTTATGATTTAGCTATTCGCCTTGGTAAGTTAAGCGATTCGTCATTAATGGCAAAGAAATTAGGTGTTCGCACCAACTATGTTTGCGCGTCAAAACGTTACTTAGATACTCACGGTATTCCGCACTCTATATCAGAGTTAAATCAACATAATTGTTTATTAGGTACCCTAGATTATTGGCACTTTCAAGAATTAAGCCGTGAAAAAAGCGTCAGAGTAACAGGTCGTGTGCGCTACAATAGCGGCACTAGCCTAACAGACGCGGCATTAAAGGGCTTAGGCATAGTACAACTGCCTGATTATTATGTTCAACAGCACATAGCAAGCGGCGAACTTGTTAGCTTATTAGATAATTATCGAGCACCTGACGAAGGCATCTGGGCTGTTTATCCTCAAAATCGTCATTTATCCCCAAGAATAAGGTTACTTGTCGACTACTTAGCGAAACAATTACTCTAGGGGCTATTGATCTTTTTGAGCTTATATTACCCACTTTCTATCTGGTATTAGCACAAGGTATGTAAGGCAAAATTTAAATGCTTGCCTTGTTTGCCTTTGCTAAACAGCTAAGTGAGGAAATAATCCGATGGCTTGCTTAATGACTTCTGTCTTTTGACTTTTAGCCAAATACACCGCAAAAATTTCTCGATGATAAACTGGGGCACTTTCAACAACGAATAAGTTATTTGCTTCAACATGCTCAAAGGTCATTTGTCTTGGCAAGTGCGCACTGCCACCCGCTTGCAAAATATAATTTAACGCTATTCTAGGTTGACTCATAAAATGTTTCGCCGGCGGTGCACCCTGAAATTCACGCATATGCAGAGTATTCACCGATTCACCATAATCCACCATAATGTAATTATCTAACTTCAGCTCTTTCATGTGCTTTCGATCTGTAGTAACTAAATGTAAAGGTACTGTCGCCACCTTATCCGTCACTAAATCTTCAACAAACGGTGGTTCAAATAAAAAGGCTATATCGACGGTGCGATTAATGACATTTTTTCGTAATTCCACTGGCGAATAGGTACTGGTAAATAAACTCACACCATCTAAATTACGGTGAATTTTTTGCAACCATCCTTGTAAAACAATATCCCAAATAGAGTTCATTGAGCCTATGGCCAGTTGCTGGGCATCATGTTCGACAATACCAACATCATGCTTGGTTTTTTGCCACATAAACAGCAACTCGTTGGCATGCTTGATCAAACGGTGACCTTCCATCGTCAATTTTAAATGTTTATGGCTGCGATCAAAAAGTAACACTCCCAAATCATCTTCTAATAACTTTATTCGGGCACTGACCGCAGATTGGGTAATAAAAAGATTTTCAGATGCTATCCTAAAGTGCAAGGTTCGACTAACTTCTAAAAAGGTTGTTAAAAGATCAAATTTCATAAAATACCTCACTAATCAATTTTTTTGATTAAACACAGCAAAATTTAGCGTTTTATAATTCTCAGGCTAGACTATACACTTTAGCGATACAATTACATCACTTTATATAAAAAACTAACACAAAAAGGCACACATAATGAAAGTTGCAATTTTATCAAGAAATAAAAACCTTTACTCGACTAAACGCTTAAAAGAAGCAGGCGAAGCTATGGGCCATGAAGTTGATGTGATTGACACGTTACACTGCTATATGGATATCACCAGTAGCAATTCTACCGTACGTTATCATGGTAAAGAGTTACCTAGATATGATGCTATTATTCCACGTATTGGCGCCTCTGTTACCTTTTACGGCACCGCTGTAGCACGACAATTTGAAATGATGGGCACCTTTAATATCAATGAGTCTGTTGCTATTAGTCGCTCTCGCGATAAATTACGCTCATTACAATTATTATCACGCAAAGGTATTGGCCTACCTCGCACCGGTTTTGCCAATAAACCTGATAATGCGAAAGATTTAATCAAAAATGTTGGTGGCGCTCCGGTAGTGATTAAATTACTCGAAGGCACCCAAGGTATTGGTGTAGTGCTTGCTGATACAGCAAAAGCAGCAGAA
Organism: uncultured Colwellia sp.; assembly: GCA_913061475.1. Classification (GTDB taxonomy): domain Bacteria; phylum Pseudomonadota; class Gammaproteobacteria; order Enterobacterales; family Alteromonadaceae; genus Cognaticolwellia. The sequence goes on from CAJXUN010000034.1 coordinate 16,932, forward strand.
GCGATCATCGAAGCGTTTATGGGCTTAAAAGCCAACATCTTAGTACAAGAATTTGTTAAAGAAGCTGGCGGTGCTGACATTCGTTGCCTTGTGATCGGTGGTAAAGTCGTTGCGGCCATGAAACGCCAAGGCGCAGAAGGTGAATTCCGTTCTAATTTACATCGCGGTGGCTCTGCTGAAGTGGTTAAATTGTCAAAAGAAGAACGTGAAACTGCCGTTAAAGCCGCAAAAGCTATGGGCTTGAATATGTGTGGAGTTGATTTACTTCGCTCACAAAATGGTCCTATGGTGATGGAAGTAAATTCATCTCCAGGTTTAGAAGGTATTGAAAAAGCCACGGGTAAAAATGTTGCAGGTATGATTTTTGAATTCTTAGAAAAAAACGCTAAGCCTTATAACACTAAAACTCGTGGTAAAGGGTAATACAGATGAAAGCTAAAGATATACTGCGTATCGGTGAATTTGATATTTTGCCGGGTGAACAACGCAAAATAGATTTACCGGTTGCAAAACTTTATACCGATGCCGATGTTTCACTACCTGTGCATATTATTCGTGCTAAAAAACCTGGACCAACAATATTTATTAGTGCTGCTGTACATGGTGATGAGCTCAATGGTATCGAAATTATTCGACGTTTGATTAGCCAGAAAAACTTTAAACTGATCAGAGGGACATTAATTGCTGTGCCTATGGTCAATGTTTATGGTGTGGTGAACCAAAGTCGTTATATGCCTGACCGACGCGATCTTAATCGTTGTTTTCCAGGCTCAGCGAAAGGTTCATTAGCTGGCCGCGTAGCCCATATTTTTCTCAATGAAATCGTTAAACATTGTGATTACGGTATTGATTTACATACAGGCGCAATTCATCGTTCAAATTTCCCACAAATTCGTGCAGATTTATCAAACGATGAAACTAAAGAGCTAGCCCTGGTATTTGGCGTACCTGTAGTACTTAACTCTAACATTATCGACGGTTCTCTTAGAGAAGCTGCGGTTAAGCACAAAACTAAAGTACTGCTATATGAAGCCGGCGAAGCACTGCGTTTTGATGATTTCTCGATTCTTGCTGGTATGAGAGGCATTACTAATGTTTTAAAACACTTAGGTATGGTGCGAAAATCGACAACACGCAAAAAAGTGGTACCGCCATTTGTTGCTAACAGTAGTCAGTGGTTGCGTGCTAATGCCAGTGGCATAGTAAACCACCGTGTTAAGTTGGGTGATCAAATTAAAAAAGGCGATATATTAGCTGATATCGGTAGCCCGTATGGCGACATTATTGATGTTGTAACAGCAAGCAGAGCCGGTATATTAATTGGTCAGCAGAATATTCCGTTAGTACAAGAAGGCGAAGCTATGTTTCATATTGCCTACTTTGAAGAAGATGATGCCGACATTGTCGAGCAAATAGAAAATGCTCAAGACACACTATTACCAGATAATAACATGTAATAACCAAGCGGATTAACTCAATATCCAAATAACGATGATTAATCCGCTTGTAAGAAAAAGGTAAATAATATGACAACAAAACAAAAAGCTATTATTGGTCGCTTGGAAACTATTGCACTGCCTGATCTAGCGATAACCGATTTACAAGTACGAGTGGATACTGGTGCCAAAACTTCTTCACTCCATGTTGACAATATTACGAAAATCAAGAGTAATGGAAAAATCATGGTGAAATTTGATCTTCATCCCGATGTGCATAACGTCGAAAATGTCGTCACGTGTGAGGCGCCTCTTCATGATATTAGAAAGATTAAATCTTCAAATGGCACATCAGAGCAACGTTATGTCATTGCCACACCTGTACAACTTGGTAGCGAAAATTGGACTATTGAAATAACTTTAACGGATCGTTCTGATATGAATTATTTAATGCTCTTTGGCCGGGAAGCTATTGGGGAAAGGTTTCTAGTCGACCCTTCAAAAGTATTTATCAATTCATAATTTCGAATTTATTAAGGAGTAAATATGACAATAGACTTTAATATGGCAATAGAAAAAGTTAAAGGGATACTCTCGTATAGTGTTATTACCGTATCAGAGCAACCTATTAGCTTAGGGGATATACTTTTTATCCCGTTATTAATTTTTATCGGATTATTGTTAACTAAGTGGCTAACTCAGTTTATTAGCAACCGCTTAACAACCAAAAAAACCGACCCAAATGTTATTCACTTAATACAAAGAATTGTCTATGTACTGTCAATAACCATCATTATTATCAGCATATTAGACTTTATGAATGTGCCAATCGCCGCGTTTGCTTTTTTATCAGGTGCTATCGCTATTGGTTTTGGTTTTGGTGCACAAAATATCATTAATAACTTTATTAGTGGTTGGATTTTAATGTGGGAACGCCCTATTCGTATTGGTGACTTTTTAGAAGTTGAAGATACCAAAGGTTTGGTTGAAGAAATCAACACTCGCTCTACCCGCATCAAACGCGTAGATGGTGTTCATTTATTAATACCTAATAGTAAGCTGCTAGAAAATACGGTGATTAACTGGACCTTGGTTGATCAGTTTGTCAGGTGCTCGATTACAGTGGGTGTTGCTTATGGTTCACCAGCAAAAAAAGTAGCCGAATTGATTATGCAAGCAACCGTTGAGCAACAAGAAGCGCTAAAAGACCCTAAACCTTTAGTAACCTTTGATGACTTTGGCGACAACGCTTTAATGTTTCAGGTCACGTTTTGGATCAGTTCACAAGCTGAAAGCGGTTTAAGAGTGGCAAAAAGTAACGTCAGGTTCCGCTTGGAAGAGTTATTTGAGCAACATGATATTGTTGTTGCTTATCCTCAACGAGATATTCATCTTGACGGTTCACTCACCTTAGTAAAGTCCGAATAGCATAATTTTTTGACAGATCATATTAAGTAATGGCCTGTCAAAATTAACACTATCAGCTAATCGAAAAATTACTGATGATGCATTACAGGTTAATTTGTCTATGCCGACAAAGTGTCGAAACATATCGGCCCAGTTACTTTTTTTCAAACCATAGCGTCATAAAATCAGCTGTTAATTTTTGCTCTATTTCAAGTGCCTTTTCAGTGGGACAAAATACAGAAAAAATTACCTGTGTATCACCCAAGTCGGAAGTCGCTACTTGAATATGGGGGTCAGGTCCTTCAATAGTGATATCTAACCGATTTTCTATTAACTGATTATAACGAATCGCCACTTCTTTAAATTCGCTACAATAAATATTTGCTCTTTCATAAAGTGCGTCAATAAAGGTAAAAGGATTAACACTATCGTCACGGACAATTGTGAAATGGTGCATAGCGTAACGTTTTAAAAAATTAAGATTTTTTATCACCGAGGTGATTAATTGACTGTTCGGTACATACAAGGTTTTACCTGTGTATTGATAGTCATGCTTATTTACTTCTAGTAAAGTTAACTTTGCCCAATCGTTAGAATGCACCTCGCCATAATAATTACCTACCTGTATCCAATCACCGATACGAAAAGGTCGACTGGTTAAGATATAAATAAAGCCAATGAAACATTGAATAAACTCACGGGTGGCTAATACGATAGCAACAATAAATGCGGCAATCGAAAAAGCAAATTTTTGAATTTCACCTGACCAAATATTAAAAATGAAAAGAATAACGAATATGGTGAATATATTATTCACCATATTAATTCTTAATCGTTTACTTTGCTTAGATTTTCGCTTTATTACCTTGATTATTATCGCTTTTATGACAAAAAAGACAATCATAAATAAGGCTGTAATCATGAATTTATGTTGAAATAAAAAATCAACAAGCGTTTCTACGTTCAAATTAACCATTACCCTATCAGTTTGTTATTAATACTTAAATGAGTTAACACGCCCAATTTAAGGCCTTATAACGAAATATTTTTATTTAATCATCAGCTACTTTTTGATTTATTTTCCGCAAGTGCGCTAAGGTCCCTTCTATACCGAGCTTATTAAAACTCGTATTTATCTCACCTTGCTTAGTTTGTAGCAAACTAATACCTTCAATTTCCATATCAAAAAACAGCCATTCTTTAGCGTTTGAGAGTAATAGCTTAACAACAGCATTATTAGTCTTAGTCTTACCAACAATACTAATATCAACCATGGCCATTTTACCGCTTTGAGATAATGAACTTTGGCCAATCTTAATAACTTCATTATTATATTTATTTAATAGATTACTATAGGTACTAATAAGTTGCAGAGATAACTCGTTGATAAACTGTTCTTTAAGTTCGTCAGGTACTTTACTCATATTTTTATTGAGTACTTTATAAGTAAAGTACCGTGTATCAACTTCGGGTAACAACACCTTAGTCAAAACTTCTCTAACCCTAATTTTTGTCAAGGCATTATCTTGCTTTAAAGCAATTAACGATGTTTCAACCTGATTAAAAACCGTCTTAACCTTACTTTTTGCATCCTCTGACGATGCAAAAACCGTGGTCGAAATTAGAAGCACTAAAGTGATAACCACAACGGTGGTTAAGTTAGTGAAGGCAACGTGACCGATTTTCATTTTTTTACTCAATAAATAATGTATAAGGTGTATTATAAAGATTAGCTGTTGGCTAGCAAACGTATTAATTAGCTCAGTTTAATCAAATAAATTAATTAATTAATTAAACTGCGCTCTATAATAAAAATATAATTCAGAATGCCAACATCATCATTATCGTAATGTTTCTTTTGATAGGACGCACGTTAACTGTTTCCACCTAGCTTAGCGTAAATGTTGCTTTTTATCGCAACGAGAATAACCCACGATTCGGCACTAATGATCTTTTTATGTCGTTAACACGTATAAAAATTATACAACAAGCTGACGGATTTAACGCCCTGTAGACTATTAGTTTAAGCTAATCTTCAAATTAAGTTCATTACCTTTTGAAAATCAATAATATAGCATTACGTGCTAATTTATATTACCTTTAAGCTATAATTCATTTTATTGTTGTGCACAATCAGTTAGAGTGTAATACGTTACACATAAATTAAGACTAAAACAGCACTTTAATTGCATTTTTATGCCAGTAGCTTGGTTTTTAGTAACTTAGTTTTCCATGAATTTTATTTTGCAATGAGCTTGTGTGCTTGCATTAGCGCTAAGCACACAATTCGAAAAAAATAAGGTCATTATGAATCTTAACGCCAATGAAATAACAAGTGCCACGGATAATAGACAGAAGCTAATTTACTCCAGCCAGATTCACTGGTTCCATTGGTTAATTATTGCTCTTTCCGCTTTGTTGACTTATGGCGCTTGGTACATCGCTAGCGAACAGGTGGATAAACGACTTTCTGAACGCTTTGAGCGCGAGTCTTTGCAGGTTATAGAACTCGTTAAAGAGCGAATGCAATTATATGAGCACGCGTTGTTAGGCGCCGTTGCTCATATAGACGCAAGTGACAATCATCTCACTAACGCGCAATGGAAAAATTACAGTAATAGCCTACAAATTGATAAAGCCTACCCTGGTATCAATGGCTTAGGGGTCATTTTTAATATCCAAGAGAAAAACCTTGCCCCCTTTATTGAGGCACAACAAAAAGACCGACCTAATTTTGGCATCCATCCAGCACATAATGAGCATGAATATTGGCCCATTACTTATATTGAACCGCTTGTCACCAATCAACAAGCTGTCGGCTTAGACATGGCGTTTGAGCAAAACAGATATTCAGGTATAAAAAAATCGCGAGACACTGGCTTAGCGCAATTAACTGGGCCAATTACCTTAGTGCAAGACGCAAAAAAAACCCCTGGCTTTCTTTTCTTTGCGCCTTTCTATCAGCAAGGCTCAACACCTAATTCAGTCGAGACTCGCCGTCGAACAATTCAAGGTGTTACTTATGCTCCTTTTATTATGCACAAACTGATCTCGGGTACCTTAGCAATTAATAAAAGACACGTTACGTTAAAAATTAGTGACAATGGTCAATCTTTATATAGCGACATTGATAATGTTGAGGCAAAATCAATCGATTTGAAACCGCTATTTTCTAGCCAAATTATGGTTGAACTCTACGGCCGCGAGTGGTTGTTTGTTATTGATTCAAACTTAAGTTTTCGTAAAGCATCAGGACAAAATCAACCTTACTTTATCTTGGCAGGTGGTATTTTTATTGATCTATTGTTACTGGCGTTATTTATTGTATTATCCCGAACTAATAGACGTTCGTTAGATTATGCCGACGAAGTTACGCGGGAATTAAAAGTTAAGACCAAACGGCTAATTAAGTCTAATCAAGACTTAGAACAGTTTGCCTATGTCGCTTCACATGACTTAAAATCACCATTAAACGCGATAAAAAAATTAGTCAGCTGGATCAGTGAAGACTGTGAAAAAATATTGCCCGATAGCTCTAAAGAGCATTTAGCACTGCTAGTAAATCGCACAACCCGGATGAATAAATTACTTGACGATTTACTTGATTATGCCCGTATTGGTCGACACAACTTTCCCCCTGAACAGATCGAATTAAAAACGACTGCCGATGGAATTTTTAGTTTATTAGATCACCCCGTCGATTTTAAACTTTCGGTAGACGAACAACAATTATTGATGCCAAGAACACCATTAGAAATCGTGCTACGTAACTTGATATCTAATGCCATAAAACATCATGATAAAACCAGTGGCCACATTCAAATATCTTGTACACAAGCTAATAACATGCATCATATTTGTGTTCAGGACGACGGCCCTGGCATCCCAAGCGAATTATTCGACAAGGCGTTAGAAATGTTTCAAACCTTGAGGCCCAGAGATAAAGTCGAAGGTAGCGGCATGGGTTTGTCGTTATCTAAAAAAACCATTGAACATTACGGTGGCACCTTAACCATTGAGTCTGATGGTATTAGAGGCACTAAAATCATGGTTTTGTGGCCTGTCACTCCTGAAAAGCTGGAAAAATAAAAGTTTAAATCATATTGCATGAATATAACGATGCATAAGGTGCGGATAAAAAATGAGTCATAATCGAAATGAAATAACGTTATTGTTAATTGAAGATGATGATATTGACGCTATGTCGATACGCCGAGCACTTGGAAAAGCCAACATAGGCAATAACTTAATTAGAGCCTGTGATGGTTTAGAAGCACTAGAAATGCTACGTAGTGATAAGGTGCCTTCACCTTATATTATTTTACTCGACTTACAAATGCCGCGCTTAAACGGCTTAGAGTTTTTGAAAGAAATCCGTAAGGATCCGAAATTAGATAAAAGCGTGGTTTTTGTCCTAACAACCTCCAAAGATGATGAAGATATCGCTGCCAGTTATAAAAATTATATCGCTGGCTATTTTGTTAAAGATCAAGTTGGGGAAGAATTTTTAGACATAGTGAAAATGCTCAAAGGTTATTGGAAAATCGTATTGTTTCCAAAAGATTAAGCCACTATTTTATTAGAAAGTATCAAAAAGGAATATGACACTTGGATATTTTAATTGTAGATGATGATATCGTCGATAGAGAGCACATTAAGCGAACATTACGTAAAACTAATCATAACTGGACATTTGTTGAAACAGAATCTGTCGATGAGGGCTTAGTAGCTTTTGCATCTAAAAACTTCGACGTAATTCTATTAGATTATCGTATGCCAAAGCGCGACGGTATAGAATTAATACTAGAGTTACGTAACATATCTTTAGTAAGAAATGTCGCTATTGTTATGCTAAGTAACTCTGAAGAGTCAGCGTTAGCTCTGGACTGTATTAAGGCTGGTGCACAAGATTTTCTGCTAAAATCAGAGGTTACTTCTTCAAGGTTAGAACGCGCCATACTGCAATCCCAAACTCGATTTGAATTAGAACAAAAACTTTATCGCAGCTATCAAGAGGCAAAAAAATTAGCTGAACACGACTCTTTAACCGGTTTAGCCAATCGCTATTCATTTGAAGAAGCTCTGCGCCTAAGTATCACACAAAAACCACGTGATAAATCAAAACTCGCTTTAGCATTATTCGATCTCGACAATTTCAAAAATATTAATGATACCCATGGCCATGATATCGGTGATGAATTACTCAAAAGCGTGTCGAAACGCGTCTGTCTATGCTTACGAGAAAATGAACTATTTGCGCGTTTAGGCGGTGACGAATTTGCCATTATATTGAGTAATTTACGCACAGTAGATAACGCTACCCGGGTAAATAAGCGCATATTAGCCTGTCTAGAAAAACCCTTTATTATTTCGGGCATTGAAATAATAATGTCAGCCAGCATTGGTATCGCCATCTACCCTGACAATTCACTTGGCGCCAACGAGTTACTTAAATATGCCGATATCGCTATGTATCGAGCAAAAAAGCTCGGTAGAAACCAAATCTGTTTTTTTGAAGAAGATATGCAGCAGCAGTTTTTACAACGCTACCAAATCGAGGCCAACTTAGTTGGCGCTGCTGAACGTAACGAGTTTGTCTTACATTATCAACCGGTATTCGATACCGTTTCTAAAGATTTATTAGGGTTTGAGGCATTAATACGTTGGAATTTTCAAGGCCGCCTGCACTTTCCTGATAGTTTTATTAGTATTGCAGAATGCTCTCATGTCATTATCGATATTGGTCGTTGGGTGATAGAAAACGCGATACGCCAACTATCACAATGGAATCGACACAAGGATAAAGCGTTATCAATGTCTATCAATCTGTCTGTTATACAATTAACCGATAAAGCCTTAGTTGGGTTTATCAAAACGATGATGCAAAAATATGATGTGGCTCCACAACTGATTGAGCTTGAGTTAACCGAAACCGCATTACTAGAAAACAGTGATCAAGCAGTTGAAGTGATGGAGTTGCTCAGTAATATCGGCTGCCGCATTGCTTTAGATGATTTTGGTACTGGTTTTTCCTCAGTATCACATTTACAAAATTTTCCGATTGATACCGTTAAAATTGACAAGTCATTAATGCTGGTTTGCCATGAAGCGAAAACCCTTGCTTTAATCAAAGGTCTCGCTGCTATGCTGCACTCTTTAGGTTTAGAGATCGTTGCAGAAGGCATTGAAGATGAAAATAGCTTTACTTTGTGCCAAGAACTCAATATTCAGCGCAGCCAAGGCTATTATTTATCTAAACCTATAGATAGTGACGCTATAGAGAAGCGTTTTCTGTCGTCATAATAGTTATATAAGACATGGTCATTTTTTTTCGTGGCAGTCTTAATGATTAAGGTTAAATTAACGGTTAACTTTTAAGCTTTTGAAAAGCTAATGAAAATATTTTTGCTATAATGAATATCGATTGGCATACTGATAAAATATTTAAAAAGTAATTTAACTTGGAATTTATGAAAAATCGTCTTTTAAATACCATCAGCATACTGACGACATCCTTGTTATTATGCTGCCAGGCAAATGCTGATAGTTTTTTAGTACAAGACCAACATGGTTTACCAGTTAAAAATGCCGTACTAGAGTTTTCGGTAACACACTCGGCAACAGATACCCCTACCGCAAATAGTTCTAAGGCAGATAGTGCGCCAAAAACTTTGACCATGGATCAGGTCAATAAGCGTTTTGACCCTGAATTATTGATTATTCATAAGGGCGATTATGTTAATTTTCCAAATAGCGACAATATTAGGCACCACGTTTATTCCTTCTCGAAAGTCATGCCTTTTGAATTGAAACTATATTCTGGAAAACCAAAAGCGCCCCTGCAATTTAATACCGCCGGGATATCCGTCTTAGGATGCAATATACACGACTCAATGGTGGGTTATATTTATATCGCCGACTCAACACAGGTTTTATTAACTGATGACCAAGGTATAGCAACATTAGACGATACGATAAAATATCAAAGCGTTAACGTCTGGCATGCGAATTTATCAACCTCATTAACCCGTGCTGAAACTATTGGCTATGATGATTTAGTAAAAGCGTCCAATACTGACGGCCAATTGGTCATTAAGCTGATTGTTGACTCGCCAGAGCCGCGAAATACATTCCAGAGCATATTTAAAAAGCATGGCAAGTAAGCTAAGTTTACGCAGACAGGTTACGTTACTAGGCGTAGCACTGGTTATTCTGACCGTATCAAGCCTGCTCGCGGTATCTTTATGGAAAACAATAACCTTACATAATCAGCAGATAGATCAAAAAATTATTGCGGCTGAAAACGTCTTAATTGAATATTTAAAAGCCAAAGAAGAGTTGTTGCTGACCGCATCGAAAGTGTTGACTGCAGATTTTGGCTTTAAACAAGCGGTCGCTTCACGTGACAAAGGCACGATAGCGAGTGTATTAGAAAACCATGGTTCGCGAATTAACGCCAGCTTAATGGTATTAAGCGATTTGAACGGCAACATTATTTCATCAAATAATAATAAATTAGCGTTTGATTCTGCGTTAACTGTAAATTTAAGCACCATACAATTTAATTTGAATAAAACTCAACTCATTCTTATTGATGGTAATTTATATCAATTAATTGTTTTGCCGGTAAACGCGCCGCGCACCATCGCCTATTCGATGATAGGTTTTCAAATTGATCAATCGTTCGTTAATGAGCTGAAAAGGTTAATGGCGGTCGATGTCAGTTTTTTCTATAACGACACACTGATCATCACTACCTTACAACAAGCTAATGATTTGCGTAGTGAACACTTTGAAAAAATTGATAACTCATGGCTGTTCTTTAAAAGAAAGCTATACGAAAACAAACAAATAACCTTTCCTAATTCCCGTGCTGATGAATATATAGCGCAACTGTCTGTTGATTTATCACCAAGTTATATCGCACTTGATAAGCTTGTTTCAGTGACTCTTTTCATTTCACTATTTATCGTCGGTATCACCGCGATTGCCAGTAGCATCATTGCCAAGAATCTCGCAAAACCACTACAACAATTAACGCTATTAAGTAATGATTTTGCGCAAGGAAATTATGAACATAAAGACAATCTGGCGAGCGGCAGCGTTGAAATTAACGTGGTTTATGAAAGTTTTATTAAAATGGGCCGTAAAATTCAACAACGTGAAAGTAAAATTAACCATCAAGCGAAACATGACTCGTTAACTGATGTTTATAACCGTTCAACGTTTATTGATATGTTGTCAAAACACATCGACTCTCATGGTGATCAGGCATTATTAGTATTAGCGATTAATCTACGAAATTTTAAGCGTATAAACGACAGCTTAGGCTCTGATATCGGCGATTTTACGCTTAAATCTGTCGCCCATCGGATTAAAGATATTTACCAAACAGAGATGTTGATGGTGGGACGTTTTTCCGGAGATGAATTTTGTGTGGTTATAAACTTAGTTAACGGTGAGTCAGCACAAAATATTATTGAAAATTTTCTACAGCATTTAAAAATGCCAATGCAAGTTAACAAATTATGGTTGAATTTAAATTTTCGTATTGGTAGCTGCCTTTTTCCTGAACAAAGCAATAATGCCAAAGAGCTCGTTAGAAGAACAACCATTGCGTTAGAAGCAGCAAGGAATGAAAGTAAAACCATACGGGCGTATCAAAATGGCGAAGACGAAGCTTACTTAGCGAGGTTAAATTTACTCGAAGAGCTACGAGAAGCAATAGCCCATAACACCGGTGAGCTGTTTATGGTTTACCAGCCTAAACTTAATTTAGCGACTGGCAACATCGAAAAAGCAGAATCACTTATCCGTTGGGTAAAACCTGATGGACAATTTGTCTCACCTGAGATGTTTATTCATTTGGCCGAGCAATCAGGTTTAATCATTAAGCTAACTCATTGGGTTATCGATACCGTACTTAAACAACAACAAGCTTGGCGAGAAGATAATATAAACCTCAAGGTTGCTATCAATATATCTGCACAAGATATTACTCATGTCGATTTTATTGATTTTATTTTTCAAACCTTAGCAAAATACGACGTAGACCCAAGTTTGATCACATTGGAAATAACCGAACGCGATATCATGACAAATGAAGATCTTGTGGTTAGTCGGCTTACCCAGCTTAAAAAAACCGGCATTCAAATTTCTGTTGATGATTACGGTATCGGACAATCTTCGTTAGGTAAGTTAAAACAGCTACCAATAGATGAGTTAAAAATCGACAAAGCTTTTATACTTGAATTAGACAAATCGAAAAAAGACCAATATATAGTGCAGTCAACGATAGAACTGAGCCATCAACTTGGTTTTAGTGTTGTTGCGGAAGGTGTTGAAAACAAAGCATCGCTCGATATGCTTACAGCGATGAAGTGTAATCACGCGCAAGGTTATTATATTTCTCGTCCGATTAAATCAGCGGAATTACTGACATGGTTAAAAGCTTATGAATAAAATTACCAACACCTTTTGTAGTTTTCTACTTGCCTGCTTTTCCGTCAATTGTTTAGCCGAAGGTAAAATTTTAGCCACACCGGGTGTATCTCAAATTGAAGGTGCTGGCGGCGGTGGGATTGTACCTTGGGCACAGTTAGCCGGTTATGCGACACAAGAAAGCGTTTCTGTCAGTGCAGCATGTGGCCGAGTAACCGTGAAAGACTTCGCGTTAAATACTTGTGGTTTACAAGCGAATTTCTATGATCGCCTTGAATTGTCCTATGCCAAACAGCGCTTTGAAGTCAGTCCGCTTAAGCTTGATTTAAAGCAATCCATTGTTGGCGCTAAAATTAAACTATTCGGTGATCTTGTTTACACTCAGATGCCACAAGTTAGTTTAGGCATTCAGAAAAAAAAGTTGCACACCAGTGACGTAGCATTTTCATTAGGCGCCGAAAAAGATTCTGGAACTGACGTTTACATCGCTGCTAGCAAGCTGCATTTAGGCTTTATAAACGGTTATAATTGGTTATGGAATATTACCGCAAGGCATACTAAAGCGAATGAAATAGGGCTACTCGGCTTTGATGGTGCACATAGCAGTAAAAAAATTCAATTCGAAGCTTCAACAGCCATTATGCTCAACCGACATTTAGCACTGGGGGTAGAATATCGACAAAAGCCCGATAATTTAAATTTAGGTGAAAATCATTGGAAAGATATTTTTGTTGCATGGTTCCCAAATAAACATCTTAGCCTTACCTTAGCTTATGTGGATTTAGGCAGTATTGCGGCCATTGAGCAACAAACCGGCTGGTATTTATCGACTATGTGGTATTTATAATGAAAATAGCAAAAGCATCCATCATACTTATTCTATTAGCGTCTTGCTTGTCATGCTCTACAGCCAATACAAATAAAAGCTCAATAACACCAAGCCTTTACGTAAAAATGGGACAACAACCCGCCCTCGATAAAATCGTCGACAATTTAATTAATATTATTGGCAATGATGATGTGGTATTTGGCCATTTTGCTGATAGTAATATTACTTATTTTAGAAAGAATTTAACCGTATTTTTATGTCATATCGTTGATGGACCTTGCGAGTATAGTGGTGACACTATGCAAGATATTCATCGAGGTATGTATATCAATAAAAATCAATTTAATCACTTTGTGGAATTATTTATTGATGCGATGGAGGCTGCTGAGATCAGCTACCCCATTCAAAACCAATTGTTGGCGCGACTTGCCCCGCTCAGAGAAAGCATCATTAAAATATAACACAAGTGCTTTTTATTGATAAAAGTCACGCGGAAAAGTAACTATTATATTACACACTAAAAGCTCATTTTTCGCGATGATATTATTCAACCAAAACTCTGGATAATCAATGTCGCTTACCCAGAATTTAGGTTATTTACTTATCGATTGTATCGCTATTTTCACTCGCAGCAGCAACCGGAAATGGCTTTGTTGCCGTACCAGCGTATAAGCTAACGTGCGGATAAGGTATTTCGATGCCCTGCTGATCAAAGGTTTTTTTGATCTCCATATACATAGCATTTTTCATGGTAAGAAAGTTCTCGCGCCTTGACCACACCGAAAATTGAATATCCACCGATGAGCTGCCAAAGCCAGTTAAAATAAAAATTGGTGCAGGCTCTTCCAAACAAATTAAATTTTTTGCCGCAATATCCATCAATATTTTACGTACTTGTTCAATGTCCTCTTTGTAAGCAATACCAATTTTTAAATCAGCCCGTCTTATCGGATATTTTGTTAACGTAGTTACGGCACTTTTTATCATGCTTTCATTCGGAATACGGACAAATAAATTATCAAATGTCCGTAACTTCACTGACAACAAGTCAATTGAAATAACTTCTCCTGTGATGTCGTTCACCCGAATAACATCAGTTATCGAAAACGGCCGCTCAATCATCAAAAATAAGCCACTAATAAGATTTGATGCTGAAGTTTGTGATGCAAAGCCTAATGCCACGGTAAAAATGCCGGCAGCACCCAATAAGATACTTAAATCAATACCTATGTTATCTAGGGCTGAAATTGACACTAAGATCAAAATGCCATAGAAAATGGTCCTTTTTAAGAACAATTGACCATGTGCGGTCATTTTATGTTTTACCGCATTAACAATAGCAGCACTTACTAAACGCGCAACGATAAAGCCAATAACAAACAATAATATAGCTTGGATCAAGGCATATAAGTGGGATGCTTTAAGTAGCTCAACAAACGCAATGAATTCTTTCACAATCTTCTATCTCTTATTTATGCAAATAAACTACTAATACTACGAATTAATGTTCCATGTTCAGTATTAACTCTTGGGCCATTAATTAAGGTCGCTGACAATGCTTCAATCGGTGCATGTTTACCTAAATGTAATTCAACATTATCGTTATGGTTTGCTCTATGTACTGATATTTCAGTCGTCCAAAGTTGCTCACTTTCATCGGCATACAAATGTAATAATGTTACTGGCACATTAATACGCTCAATGGTTAATGACTGATCATGATTGTTGATCACCGTAATAGGCGTAATGGCTCGATGTGGACGTTTTTCAATATTATTAAGTTGCACCCGAGCTGCGGTGTATTTTGCGTAACATATCTGCCCTACTTGCGTTGATGGTCCAAACCAAGAGTCTGATGGCCGCCAAAACGGTAAATCAAGTAAGCATTCTTCTTTTGGTAACAACTCAGCATAAAACCAAACCGGTGTACTAACGTAAAGTCGTGATTTTTCACCAGCAAGCAAGGTTAATGGTGTGTCTGGGCGTGCAACTACTGAGCGATCAGCCAGTAGCGGTAACACCCGTATTTTATCTGAGGTGTTTTGCTGTAAATAACGACCAAATTTGGCTTCTTCAATAGCCATGCATTCATCAAGATCGCCAACTATAATGCTTTCATCACTTTCATTAAGCGTTTCTAAATTCCAGCTATTCCATTCGTTTTCCAAGCGTTTAAGAATGATAGCTCGCTCACCTATTCGCCAACAGCGTTGCTGTTGAAGACCAAAAGCAAACTCTCCCCACCAGGCATTATCAGCCATTTCTTTATCTCATTTTATTAAGTGCAATTGCTAGGGTAATAGGTCATAAAACCCTTAATTTGTTATTGATATTCTTGTTAAATTTAGCTTATTTTTCAACTAACAATAACTTACTAGATTATGCTATCTTATGACACCTGTGTATATACGCAACCACAGCAACTTGCTGTATTACACTATTTTAGCTTTATCGCTTTAAAGTATTCATAATTAAAGGTACGTTTCATGACAACATTACACATTATTTTGTCAGATTTAGAAGTCACTCACGCGGTTTTTGCTAAAATTTCTCAACTACAAAAGAAACTTTCCGCCGATGTAGTTTGGTACTTACATCATCACCAACGTTTTTTTGACCGTAGTTATTTCATCAATGAACTCGCGACAATTTCAGGAAGTTTACAAAAAAGTACTCAAAGTAAATTGACCCAAGTTGAAGAGAAAATTAAAACCTACTTTCCTGACTGTGATGTAAATATCTGCCAAGAAAAATATTGGTCTAAACAGGTTAACGACAACGCAGGTGCGTTAGATCCTCGCGTCATTATTCGGTCAAAATCTGGCTTAACATCCGCTGACAATCAATACATTAGCCATAATAAAAGTACGGTATTTATATTAGGTCAACAGAAATGGTTGGTTGACGGCAAAGCGATTGGCGCTATCGATCCTTTTCATGAAGATGACGATGAAAACATCTCCGACGCTAAGGTCTATAACTTTATGCGCAGATGGGGCACTAAGGCGGAACAAAAAGAGCCATTTTTATTACACGTTATTCATATTCCACCACTGGCTATTGAATACGAAAAACAAATTGAAACGCTTCATAAAGAACAAATTTATCGTTTTGCAAAAAAAATAAAATGTCCAAAAGACCTGATCACCTTTACCCGAGGTACGCCTGAGCAGGCGATATTAACTTATATCGACGATAACAAAATTGATTTAATTGTCCTGGGTTGTCGTGAGCATAGTTTATTTGACAAGTGGCTTAATGGTTCAACCATATCAGCGCTTATTAGCCAGCAAAGTACTGATATGGTGCTAATTAATACACCATAAATAAGAAACGCTGATGAATATTAAGCGTATTGATATTCATCTAAAGGTTATTGCTAAAATCGCGGTAATTTATGTTAGCTTAAAAAATAAGTCACCAAAACCCCACAATAATGTCCCGGTGATCAGTAACGATACCTCAAGTATACCAAGCTGTAGCCTTACTGCCTGTAAAATGGTTTCAGTTTGCGCTTTAAATTCGTCCTCGATAGATTCAATTTCGCTCGCTTTATATTCATCTGCCGCGTTCAGTAGTCGAAGCTTTTTTTTAACGCGAGCAAGATTAATACGGTGTTGAATATTAAGACGACCAATCAGTAATCGTTCTTGTATTATGCCACCTAAACCAGACCAAACCCCCAGTACAACAATCAAACAACCACTGCGTGACAGCCATTCTAAACCGGCGAATTCAATTATTGATAAATAGATACCTGAAACCATCAATAATATCGCTAACAACCAATTCACCAGCGGATGGCGCCGAGAAATAGTGAGACTTTTTGTTGATGACTTTTCGGCTACTTCAGCTGACATAGATAGACTCTTCTTAAATTATTGTCGATAGTTAATTGCGATAACCGCAAAAATTTACGGTTATCATCTAGCTTACTCTTTAACTTTTCCTGGTGTTTTTTCTTTATTTTTACGTGGCGAAAACTGTTTTTTATAATTAATATTGGCACTTATTTCTTCACCGCTGGTCGCTTCAAATGATATATGCGGCGATAGCTTATACTCAATAATCCAGCCCGCTTGTATGCTATTGTCGGAGTCAATACTGGTACCATAGCCAACATTTAATCTGTCATTAATTTTTGCCGCTAAATCGACACGTGTACTATTGCCATTAGTACCATCTTTACTGGTGAATGCTATATCTTTAAGGCCCAATTGTTCGCCAATTTTTTGCACCACTTTATTGGCACTCTCTACACCTAAGCTAATTGCCGCACTGGTCAAGGCATTGCCTTCTTGTTTAGTTAGCGAGTCTAAATTACGTCCAGTAATAAGCAATGCCAAAATATTTTCGTCAGCCAACGTCGGCTCTGAAAACAAGGTTAACCGTGGATTATGTATCGTTCCGTCCGCAATAATACCAACCTTAATATCATCAACAATACGCACCGCTCGAAATTGAATACTAGGATTTTCTGCCGCCCCTAGAAACAGCAATTGCCCTTGTTCAATGGTTAATACTTGCTTATAAGCCTGAAATTGGCCGTCTTTGAGATCTAATCTACCGTTAAGCGTCAACGGCTGACCAGAAATAAGTGTCGAAGATAAATTACCTTCTATTGCACTTGATAAACCAAAACCACTGATTCTAACGTTATTTCCTGCCGATATCTTAAGCGCTATATCATAATCAAATGTCGACGTTTTAACGCTAATATCTTTCTCGCCAACAATTACTTGATCTTCAGAAACACTAATAGGGGATTTAGGTAAAGATGCGATTTTAATGTCAGCTTGTTCTACCACGATATGCCCGTCGACCTTTAAATGTTGATTTTGATAATTAGCTTGTAACTTAGGAGAAACAATTAACTTATTTTCATTGTTGTTGACGAGCGTAACATGTTGGCCTTCAAGTGTTAGCTCAGCCGCAATAGGGGCAGAAAGTTTCGCCTGCCCTGATATGGTTAATGCCCCTTGCGGATTTTGTAACTCGCCTAATAATGTAATGCTGTCTTGTACGCTACTTAACTTGATCTTGCTATTACTAATATCTAAACCGTATTCATCAATAACTAAACGCTCGATGCTCAGCGAGCCTTGACCGTCAAATAACGGTTTTGTCCATGTGCCAGCTAAGGTAAAATCTTGTAGCAAACTTAGCTCTATTTTATCAATACGTTTTTGCCATTTTTTCAGCCAATCAAACTGCTGTAGACTTAATGATAACTCACCTGAAACACTTGCATCGTCAGCAATTGGCCATTCACTGTTTAGCTGTGCTGCTATTTTATCATTGCCAGGCAGTACTATTTGTAACCCAGCACTAACGTTATCTTTTTGCCATTTACCGTCAATTTTTACCAGCGGAATGGTCAATAAACGTTGTAAGTGCTGAACATTGTCTTTTATTTTTGGTATTTCAATGACGATATCGCTTTGCTCAAAACTAAAGTCGAGTTTTGAATCTGACGCATAAGACATGACCACTTTGCCGTTAGGCATAGATATTTCAGGTCGGGATTCTATGCTTTCTATTTGGCTATTGATATCTTGCCATTGTGTTGTTAGTACGATGGCTTTTTCATTTTGTTCACTGTTTATCGCTAACGCTTGACCCTGCACTTGAAAGTCAACGGCCTGCCACGTAAAGCTCGGTATTGATAAATTTGCCATCAGGGTTTTCAGTTGCTTATCACTACCTTTGACTTTCAATTGTCCGCTAATTTTGCCTTGAACTTGCTGTGGCAATTGCATGGGCAATATTGATTGCCATGCCCTTGCTTGCTCTACAACCTCTGATATTGACCATTGCTCAAACGTAAGGTTTGCCGTCCATTGCTTGAGATGATTATCACCGTTAACACATAAGGTGCCGGTGCCGCTCAAACAGAGATTTTTTATACTTTGCTGTTCACTACTCAGCAGTAATTGCTCTGCCGCTACGGCAAAGGTTTGCGCTTGCGCTTGAGCGGTAAAGTCGAGATTGTTGATTTGCCAAAGATTGTCGCTTAATCCGTTATCAACCACTAAAGGGTTATTTGCACCTGCGCCTAATTGGCCATCAAAGACTAATTTAACGGTGGTATTATCTGCAACTTTGGCGCTAACAACCGCATGATGCTGTTCCGGTAAGCCCGTCACACTTAATGTTGCCTGCGCAACATCAACATCGTTCACCTTTAGTTTATCGGCCTTCACATTCGCCTGCCAACGTTCAGTGAAATCTACCGACCAGTTAATATTGTCACCTTCAAACTGTGCCAGTGCGAATTTTTCAATATGGCCTTTGCTGACAATACGCCATTTTGATTGTTGTTTTTCTATCTGCCAATACGCGTTAATGTCAGCAACTTGAAAAGCATGACTAATCGCAAGCGTATGTCCGTTAACTTGACCTTTTAGCGATAAACCATCACTTGTTGGGCTATCAACATTGAGTGCCCCTTGCAATGACGCGGTTAAGTCACCAAATATCACGTCATCACTTTTAATCGATAATATGCTTTGTTTAATGGTCATATCGACGTTTGCCGTTATCGGCCATGACTGATTTGAATGTGATGCCTTATTATCAACCACATCAGGTAATAGCTGTTGCAAGGTTTCAGCTATTTGTTGGTCGTTCAGCGCACTACTAATATGCAGCGAGCTTTCTAGACTAGCGCGCCAATCGAGTATATTGCCAAGCTCAGTATTAACATCTAATTTTATATTTTCAAAGTTATTCCAACTCGCTTGTGCATGTAGGTTTGATGTCAGTTTTGGCCAATTAAGCGCAAATGCTGCATTGGCTTTTTCAAGGAAAATAGTTTGCTCATCGATGTCAATTTGTTGTTTTTCAGCTATCAAGGAGCCACGTTTTAGAAACAAGCCTTTATTAAAAAACCATTCCGTATTGACACGTAGTTGATTAGGCGCTTGTAATCGTAATGTCAATTGTGATGACTTTCGCATATGCCCTTTGGACTGCGCGTTAACCGAAAGTTTAGTCCCCTGCACTTTCAATTCGAGTTGATGTTGCCACTGCTTACGCATGTCGATATAGCCTGACGCTGCAATGTCATGACTTTCAAATTGTAAATTTACAGCCTTCACGCTCACCTTACTGCGTGCTGCGGCTAACTTATTAATGTTAAGCGCGCTAACCTTATATTGCTGCTCACCGTCTACGGCTGCAAGTTTATAATTGATCTTCGCAATGGAGATTTGCTTTACTTTTACCGCGATGGGTAATGTCACATTGGCGAGTTCCGGTAAAGCAACTGCCTTAATCTGATTTGTTTTATCGTCAACAGTCGTAACATCTAAAGTCGCTAAGGTTATTTTATCGCACGACACTAAGCCATCAATCAAATGTAACCATTGACAGTCGATTTCAAGCCCTGTCGCCTTGATTGTTTGACCATCTTGCTGCCAATAAATATTGCTTATCTTTACCTTCGAATTTAATCTGCCGGTTATTTTTCCGATACGTAGCGCTTGTGGCTGAAATTTCGTAAGCTTTGACGTTAACCACTGCAGGCCAGACTCCGTGGTATAAAGCCAAGACAACATTAACAAGGTAATAGCCAATAGCGAAATGGCCACTAAACTAAACCATTTAAATATTACACGCTTTTTTATTAAACTCATAAATCAGGTCCTATTGTGACATGAATACGCCAACCTTTATCGCCGTCGAGCGCTTTCGCCACATCAAAACGAATAGCACCAATCGGGGTTACCCACCTGATGCCCGTACCTACTGATTTATGTAATTTCCATGCTCGTAAATCATTAAACGCATTACCTTGATCGGTAAATACCGCCCAACGAAAATCGTCATTAAATAAATAATCAACTTCTATACTTGATGAAAAAATATGTTTACCACCAATCAAAACATCATCTTCAACAGGTGATAGACTTTGATGTTTATACCCTCTAACCGAAACATCTCCGCCAGCAAAAAAACGATAATTAGATGGCATTGAACGATTAAAATCATCGGTATCCATCCAGGTACTGCCTAATCGTGCTCTTAATAGCAGTCGCCAATCACTATTAATTGACCAAATACGCTTCAGTCGTTGATCCGTTTGTAAAAAAGTTATATTCGGATCGCTCAGTTGTTCACCACTAAAACGAAATATACTTTGCCAACGCCAACCTTCAAGTGCAGAAAAAGGGTCGGTGACACTGTAATAATTTAATTGCCATGAAGGAACAATATACTCAAGACTTCGATCTACATCAGCGTTTGAATCTAATTGTTCTTGCGCCATAGTTATCGACCATTGACTGGCCCAATGATCATTAATTTTATTGGCTAATACCGACTCTAAAGTGAAAATTTTACTACGACCAATTTCCTCATTTTTAATTTCATAACTGACTTGATTGATCCATTGACTAGACGCTTTCTCTAAAGGGATTTGATATTGGAATGTCGCATGAATATCAGCAATGTCTAATTTCACTTTATTGAAGTCTAGTGCCGCAATATATTGATGAGCCCTACTGTTTACTCGTCTATTAGCCCAACTAACACCTAATTTTCCACCACTATCGGTGCCATAGCCTAAGAAAGTTTTAAGCTCATATTTATCGCTATCAAGTATTGAAAGGCTAACATCGACTGTTTTTGCAGTATGGTCAATCGATTGGTCAACAACCACCGATTTAAATAACCCTGAACGATTAAGTGCTTGTTGACTCGCAATGATGTCAGGCTGATTATAATGCTGCCCTGTTTGAATTTTTGAGTAGCGATTAACCAAATCGTGTGACAATACGGTACCTTCGATGGTGACTTTGTTAATCTTGTAGCGCGCTCCGCAATTGAAAAGCCAATTAACATCTGCTTTTAATTGACCAATATCGACTTTTAAGGCACTTACCGCAAACGACGAATTTAACAAGCCTAACGCTTGTGCTTGACGCTGCAGTGAAGATTTAAATTGGCTGTAATCACCATGATTGACAATTTTATCTTTGGCAAACGGATGATGTTCAACAAGTTTTGAAAGCTCAGTTGGAACATTCTCACAATCAAATGTAAGACTAACATTGTGCCAACGCACAGGTGCTTGCAAATCAACTGTTAGCGCTTTAGCTGGCCTATCGCCTTGATTATTATCTGATAAGGTTAAAATCGGCTGATAGTAGCCTAGTGCCTGCAGTGCAGAACGCGCTTTGTTTAGAATATAATTATCGGATTGCTCAAAGCCAAGTACTGACAATGGAATAATATTTTCGTTACTATTTAAGTTCCGTAAAATATTGGTTTTTAATGTCGAATCTACACCCGTTATGGTAATAACTGTACCGGGCTTAATGTCTTGTTGCGCGGATTGTACTTTAAACGTACTTGCTAGCATCAAAACCGTCATTAATGTAGAGAAAAGTCCAACCTTGTACGTGTAATTCACCTGTTTCAATATTTTCCCATAATCATAGTTAAGTGACTGATAAAAATAAACAGCCTGCTTTAATTATGACGGCTTTATCTTCTGAGATCATCAACTAAATATGATTAGCATTAAGCGACCAGAAATATTGAGCTCTAAAATAAAATCAACTTACACGCTAGGCGATTAACTTGTCTACATTAGGTGAATGTTACTATTTTTAAATTATCCCGATATAGCGGTAAATAGTGGCTTTATGATGAGATATTGCGTTCAAAATTGGCGACGAGTATGGCGGCCTATTGGCGCTTTGTGTGATTTCGTTATCATTATTCACAAGCCCATTTAAGCTGATATGAATAAAAGATGGTTTAAGCTGGAGCATCAACCAGGCTAAGATAGCGTTTAATCGTTAAACATTAACGGGCTAGATAACAGCCCGCCAATGTTCCTAATGCATTTTCTACAGCAAGCTTTATAACCAACGTTTCTTTTTGAATACCATCAGTAACACCACTGAAACCACTGCCATTACGCCTAGTAAAATAAAGTAACCATTATCGGCTTTCAATTCAGGAATATACTCAAAGTTCATGCCATAAATGCCCGCTAAAAAGGTCAGCGGCACGAACAATGCCGTGATCACCGTTAGCACTCGCATGGTCGCATTCAGCTGATGCGAAGTCACTGACATATAACCATTAATTAAATCACCGCAAATGTCATAATACATTTGTGAAAGGCTCAACAGTCGGTCTAAGCGCTCTCGTAAGTCATTAACGGTATGTATTTCTTTATCGGTAATTAAATTGGTATCGTCGTCATCTACGAATGCTTTTAAGGTATCACCAATGCTGACATGATAATTAAAGGTTCGCCTAATTTTTACCAGTTGCGAGCGATGGGCGGTAATTTTTTTCATCATTTGATCATTACCATTAAATTGAAAATCATCTTCAATTTTTTCTAGCTCTGCTTCAAAAGTAAATAGCTCCTTGAGGTAATAACCACAACTGCTGTGAAATAGTCTCAATGCTAAATGAACAGGGCTACGTTTTAGGTACTTTTCACTGCTAAGATTAAATAACTCATTAATCGCTAATGAGCTTTGCGGATGGCGTGTAATTAGCACCCGTTGACCGATAAACATACTGATTTGCAAATGACCAAATCGTAAGCCCTCATCATTCGCTATTATGCCGCGATATAGCATAAAAATATAATCTTTAAATAGTTCTATTTTAGGCGGATGCCTGTCGCGTTGAGCATCACTTATCGCAAGAGGATGACAATTAAACTGCGTTAATAAGCGTTTTTCTTCTTCTGCGTCAACATTATCAAGATCTATCCATAGCGTTGTTTGGTCGTTACTTTGCCATTGACTGATTAACTCACTACTGCCAATTACCGCTTTCTCGCTTGGTGATATCAACATACATTTTATCATTATTTACTCTCAATATTTCCCAAATAAAGGGGATAATTTAGTCGCCCTGTCTTTGATATAGTTATTATAAAATCAAAAACAGTGGGTAGTTATCATATATTTATCAAACTGTGTCGATAAATACTGTAGTTGCAATAATATTCGAACTTTATTCGCTTAATTTTCCTTGAGTGTAATACACTTAGCTATAATAACGAATTAAATCTATTCATAATAATGACATCGTTCACAAGGACGTTGAACTTTTATAATCAATACATCGAACGTAAAACGGGCTTAAGCACCTTATGGCATTTGTGTTACTACTGGGTGATATAAAAACTCAGTAATAGCCGTTTATTTAGCTATTACTTGTATTACGTGGTCGTTAGCTGTTTTAGGTAAAACCTTAACATGGCATTAGATAGAAATCTGACGGTAAATAACCGTAAAAAGTTCAATCATTTCAAAAACAAAATAAAAAATAGACAAACATGCACAACACGCATATATTCCGTTTCCAAATCGCTTTTAAGGATAAATAAATGTTAGAAAATGCTACAGATAAACTGTCCTTAGTCATTAACGACATATTAATTGCAGAACATACGCAAGCAATCTCTGAAATAATGACTGCTGCCTTTGACACCTTGGCACCGGAGCAATTTTCATTACTTATTGAAGCGCTGCCTCAAGATGAACGCTTGAGTGTTTGGTCGACGTATCCAGAAGCAATACAAAGAGCCGCTTTTGTTGATATGGGCCAAGCAACACGAACAAGCTTAATTGCAGCATTAAGCGACGAAGAATGCTTCGAATTACTTGCGCAACTTGATGTTGACGACGTTATTGAAATCGCGGAAGAAATACCGAGTAGACTTTTAAAGTATGCGATAAAACATTTAGATGACTCGCAGCGAAAACTATATCAACAGGCACAGCAATTTAGTGTTGACAGTGTCGGTCACTGGTTAGATTACAACTATGTTCGGATTTCAGAAAAGCTCAAAATAACCAGTGCTCAGTTACTGTTACAAAAGGGGTTAGCCCCCTACACTGAAGACTTTTATGCGGTCAATAAAGAAGGCCTTTTAACCGGTACCGTCGGTATTAACACGCTTTTATTAAATAACGCAGAAGGGACACTAAAAGAATTATTTTCAGCTGAGATAATTCGACTTAATGCCAACGAAGATTTAGCCGTTGCTGCAGAAGCCGTAATACTATCTGGAAAAATGTCACTGCCCGTTGTTGATGACAATGAACGTTTCTTAGGTCGTTTTACCGTGGAAACAGCCTATCAAGTTAAAGAAGAATTACATGCCGAACAAATAACCACAGCGGCCGGTTTAAGTAATGATGAAGATCTATTTTCTAGTGTCAGAACCAGTGCCAAAAACCGAGGAATTTGGCTTGGTATTAACTTACTAACGGCATTTTTAGCGTCTTGGTTTATTGGCTTTTTTGAAGCAACATTACAACAAGTGGTGGCTTTAGCGGTGCTAATGCCCGTAGTGGCATCAATGGGCGGTGTCTCGGGTAGTCAAACCTTAACAGTTATTGTCCGCGGCTTAGCGTTAGGGCAAATAACTGAATTAAACCGCAAGGTATTATTGCGAAAAGAATTAAAAGTAGGAGCACTTAACGGCTTAATTTGGTCGCTGGTGATTGGCTTAATCACCTACGTTTGGTTTGATAGCCTAGTGTTGAGTTTAGTTATCGCTTTGGCGATATTATTAAACTTATTGACGGCATCAGCATCTGGCGTCATGATCCCGGCATTATTAAACCGCTTAAATATTGACCCTGCCCTGTCCGGCGCAGTTATTTTAACCACAGTAACCGACATTGTTGGTTTCGTTGTATTTTTAGGATTAGGTAGCTTATTGCTACTTTAGAAAAGTAAATAATAGGAATTAAGTAATGCCATTAGAAACTATCACCTGGATTGCCATTGCATTTTGTATTTCGCAATCTGCCATATTCTCAGGCTTAAATTTAGCCTTTTTCTCCCTCAGTAGACTGCAATTAGAAGTTGAAGCCAAAAAGGGTAATAAAGCAGCGATAACAGTATTGTCGCTGAGAAACGACTCAAATTTTTTATTAGCCACTATTTTATGGGGTAACGTTGGTATTAATGTTTTATTAACCATGCTGTCTGATTCCGTACTTGCTGGTGTCGGCGCATTCCTTTTCTCGACCATCGTTATCACAGTTGTTGGTGAAATCACCCCACAAGCCTACTTTTCACGTAATGCTTTAAAAATGGGCAGCATGCTTTCGCCAATCATACGTTTTTACCAATTTGTGCTTTATCCAGTCACTAAGCCGAGCGCGCTGATCTTAGACGCTTGGTTGGGTAAAGAAGGCATCACCTATTTAGGGGAAAGCGAATTAGGTAATATTATTAAAGAGCACATTCGCGCCGAAGAAGCTGACTTAAACCATGTAGAAGGTATTGGCGCACTAAACTTTTTTGCCTTAGATGAAATAAAGGTCACCGAAGAAGGTGAAGTAATTGACCCTAACTCGATTATCGCGCTACCAACAAAACTAGACCTCCCCATATTACCTGACGTTTATAGCGGCCCTGATGATCCGTTTTTAATCATGATTAATCAGTCGGGTTACAACTGGGTCGTGTTAACCAACCTTGATGGCGAGCCTTTGCTTATTATTGATGCTGACGGCTTTTTACGTGCTGCGCTGTTTCAATCAGAAAGCTTTGACCCTTATAATTTTTGTCATCGCCCGGTGATTATTACCGATGAAACAACCTCACTAAATGAAGCTATCTTAAAAATGAAAGTGAATACCTCAATCGATAAAAACTTTGACGGGGTTATTCAGCATGACGTACTACTTATTTGGGGCGACACTAAGCGCATCATAACCGGCGCAGACATTTTTGGTCGACTGCTTAAAGGCATGCTACCTGCGCCGAAACAGAATGACGAAAAAACAACCGGATAATAAAAATATTTGAGTTGATTAAAACGCTGAGCATTAGTCATCAATTTTTTGTGATTAATGCTCTATTTATCAAAACGCCGAGAACAAAACTCAGTTGAACGACGTTAACGTTGAAGCCTTTTGAATACTACCGAGTTCGTCTTGGATTCTTATACTTTGTCTTACGACACCTCATCTTTAGTTAGATTTTGGTGGCCATTAAAACGGGGTAAAATCATTTTGCGATTGAAGTTCTGGTTAGATCTATTCTTTACTAATTATTTGGCGAGACTTTTGAATGTCATTTTTCATTTCAATTGCTAGCGCTTGTATTTTAGGCATAAAATTTTTCATTAATTCTTGTGAAACTAGCATTGAATCCTGCATTATCAATGGCATCTTTTTCGTCATGCTTTTCCCTAAATTCGATTGATAAAAACTTATTAGCCCTTTAACTTCCTCTTCTGTAAAGTGCTTAGTATAAATTTCTATCATTGGCTCCTTAAATACATCCCAATTCATATCTTTTGCTAATAAATCCCCAACCTTTTTCATATATTGATCAAAAGCTGGTCTTTCTTTTTCTGAAATGTTCATTTGTTTAGACATTCCATTAAACATATTGCTAATTTGGCCTTGCATAGCACCCATCATTTTTGAAACTTCAGTTAATTCCATTAATTTCTCAACAGACTTTTTTGAAGCTAATTCTGTAGCGCTCACATTAAGCATAAACAACGCAGTTAAAACTAAAACATACACTTTTTTCATTTTTATATTCCTTTACAAATTGAGGCACTATGCCTGAAAAAAACTGAAGCCTCGTTAAGAGACCAAAAGAGTAAGCGACGCAGGAGCAAAAACCAACTGTTATTTGTCCTTATTTAAATGCTTGATAGTTTTGCATTACTTTGAAGCCAGTTACTAATTGATTTTGCTGTTATTTCAATTGAATCAATATTATGAATAATTAGATCACTACTTTGCCTAACTTGATTGGTTGTACCGATGTATATTTGTCGAAAGTGATCATCATACATAGAAAGATAATTAGGAATAGAACTTAATGAATCGCATGACGGGTGTTTAATATTTCGCATAATCACACGCGACAAACAAACCTCCATTGGCATATCTAATAAAACGACATAATCTATTAATGATGAAATAGACGCTCGACACCTACCAAATGGCTCTTCGATAAAAATAAATTCTTCTGTGCATTCAGCTTTCAGTGTACGTAAGTGATTAATAAAATTAGGAGTTTTTATATTCGATAAATCCGCGCCATTTTGAAACCAAACCTTCATATCACTGTGATAAGTATTTTCTTCCGTATGATCGTCAAATAATAAATAGGGGCAAGAAAAAGTTTTAGATAGTTGCTTTATGATTGAAGTTTTACCACAACCTGAAACACCACTAATAGCGACTACTTTCATTAGAGTTGACTTCCATATTTAAAATTGGGCACGAAGCCTGAATGCAAACTAACGCACTGTTAACAGGCAAAAAATAGTTGGCTAAAATAAGCGACGAAAGAGCAAATAGCCAACTGTTATTTGTCCTGCTTGAATGGCTTATATGTGTATTACTCAGTGTAATTTTAATTTTTGATCAATATCATTTATATCTAAAGTAAAATAAGAAATATAAACTTCTTTATCAAAATACATACGATAATAGAAAGTATTACCTTCAATTTTAAAGCTAGATTTAGGTGATTTTAACTCGTTAAAAAACTCATTATGCTTAATAACTAGACCTAACTCTTCTATTTTACTTTTCTCATTATCTGATATGTAATCCGACACTTTTCCAACAGTAACAACCTCTAATGTTCCATTTTTAGATGGCCTAATAAAACTTCCTGAACGATATACGATAGTATTAGCTTTTGTGCTTAATGACGCTAAAACTTCTAATTTATATTTGAGAGGAAGCTTTATATTTTGATTAAAAATCTCAATATTATTACCCATCGCTTCAAACGATAGAACAGAAATAAACACTATAAAAGTTAAAATTTTTACCATAAGTAGGTTTACGCATAACGCCCTAATAATGGGCAAAAAATTGTTGGCTAAAATGTTGAGGAACGAAAACAGCCAACTGTTTTTTGTCCTTATTAATTAGCTTGTTAGGGTTACTTTTCATCAAAGCCTCTGAAGACTACTTCAATGAAAGAACCGATCTCGTTGAAACCAACAAACCAATGCTTAAATTCTTCTTCTTTTGTAATTTCACCGCATTTGATTAAGCTTGCGATAAGCTCAGAGTTCTTGACTTCATAGACACAATCATCGCTTAAAGTTGAAACAGTGTTTTCATCGCTACTCACCATTTTGAAGTGAGGTACATCAAAAAATTTAAGAGTGACGTTTTCGTTGCTCCAATTCTTATAGCTAATACTTAAATCAAATTTATTCCATTCAACCTTTGGATTATCTTCACAATCAGCAGTAGATGATTTTAGATTGATAGATGCGACTTCCATATCTCGGTAACCCTAACGCCTCATTAAGAGGAAATTTATAGCTGGCTAAAATGTTGAACGCAGTGAA
>CAJXUN010000035.1 GCA_913061475.1 uncultured Colwellia sp.
AAAATAACAGTTGGCCATCGCTCCGCGACTATAGCCAACCATTATTTTCCGCTTAGCAAGGAGTTATCGATACGAAAACTAATCCGAATTCAATATTATCCCATCACAGCTAACGTCTTCTTTGTGGCATTAGTGAACATACGAGAGGTTTATTTCAAAGATTAAGGACAATCACAAAACGTCACTAATATGTTGAATTTTCTTATTCGGTGACGCGCTTCTCATTATTTATGACGTTCGACTTAATAAAGCTGATTTAACTTGAGCATAGGTTACTTGGCAATATGCTTGATGATCTCATTGCTGATAAAGCTAATACGCTGCGCTTTATGTGAATATTGGTTATGACAAATATAAAGTGGCTCATCAATCGTCTCAGCTAGATGATGAATGTTAATTAACCCTTGCTGATGAAAGGCCAAAGCAGCATATAGCGGTAATACCGTAAAGCCTAACCCTAAGCTTACTGGCGCTAAAATTAAGCTTATTTGATTAGAAAAGCCTTTATGTTGAAACTGGCTAATATGACTAAACTCGGTAAAGTTTTTCTGGAACAATAAATTAGCGTGATGAGCGGCATCAGGGTGATTAATAAAGCCTAGTTCGTTCAACACTGGCCAAGTTATCTGGCTAACAGTGGCTGGCGTTACTAATACTAAAGGCTCAACGCCAATAGCTGTGCTATTGATACGATGATCTTGTGGCTTTTTAGTCACTAAACCGATATCGATATTACGTTCAATTAACGCCAGCTCAATACTGTGATTGGGCGCAAAGGTATAATCCAGTGATAATTTCGGCTGCGTTTGTTGAATAGCGATTAACTGTGGATAAAGCTTAAGACCGATACTGCCGGGCGAAGAAACCCGTATATTGCCAATGTGGGCGTCATCTTGTTTGATTGACTGTGCAAGATCATCACTTTTTTCCCGTAACAACTTTCCCTGCTGATATAACCGTAAGCCTTCATCGCTTAAGGTAAAAGATTTACCCTCCCTGAGCAAAAGCGTCACCGCTAATTGTTGCTCAAGCTTTTTAATATGCTGGCTGACTCCTGATTGTGTCATAAACAAAACCTCAGCTGTTTTGGTGAAGTGACCAACCTCAGCCAAGGTACAAAATGTTTTTAACCAATTTAGATTTATCATAACAAAGCGTACTCATATCGATAATAAATGATAATTTTTTGTATCTTATCAGTGGCGCTATACTTTGCCTATCAACTTTAGTGAGGAATGAACATGAGCAAAGCATACCCAAGAACATTTTCACATATCGGCATATCAGTACCGAACGTAGAAAAAGCTGTTAAGTTTTATACCGAAGTACTTGGTTGGTATTTAATTATGGAGCCAACTGAGGTCGTTGAAGACGACAGTGCCATAGGCGTGATGTGCACCGACGTATTTGGTGCTAATTGGGACAAATTTAAAATCGCTCATATGTCGACAGGTGATCGTGTTGGTGTGGAATTATTTGAATTTAAAAACCAAGAAAATCCAGAAAACAATTTTGAATATTGGAAAACCGGTGTATTTCACTTTTGTGTGCAAGATCCAAATCTAGAAGAATTAGTCGAAAAAATTGTTGCCGCCGGTGGTAAAAAACGTATGGCTGAGCCACGTTATTATTATCCAGGTGAAAAGCCTTACCGTATGATTTACATGGAAGACCCGTTTGGTAATATTTTAGAAATTTATAGCCATAGCTATGAACTAACCTATGCCGCTGGCGCATACCAATAAGTTGATGGTGATAGGTTACCAGTGCTAGATTCTCTGCGCTATATTCTCAGCCCTATTGTATGGACTTTAGGCAGTACATGAAATAAAGTGATCGAGGAACAGCTTGTTAAAGACCTCGGTCATAAAGAAGAGATATTTGAGTTAACCCATAAAGGCTGGGAATTGGTAACTGCGTTTTAACAACGCGTCCAAACAAAGAATAGTTGGCTTTTGTTACTTGTGACTAACTTAGCCAACATTAACTTTCAGCTTACGACATTAATTTTTTCATTGCATGGAGGCTCATATGAATAAACGGATGATGAATAAAAGAATTTTCATGCTAAGTTTCTTACCTGTTCTGGGTTTACTTATTACCTTTCTTTTAAATTTTATTGCTGGGCCTGGATAGACCAACACGATAAATCAAGGTGCACTTTACCTATTTACTAAGGGCGCTTTTGTTTGGTCCGTAGTGGCATTTTTTACCGGTATATTTATGTATTCAAAATGTAGTTCAATGAATCACTTGAAATTTATTCTTGGCGTTTTTTCTGTTACTTTAGGTGTTGCTATGCCGTGGATCATCGGCATGTCATCGTAATAAACCACATACATTAACTACCACCCGAACGGTTTGTCGGTTTCGATTTACTGCAGTATTTAAGCAATATCTATTCAGGCTGTTATTCGGCAGAGACATAACGAGGAATACATGAGAACACTACTAATATTATCGCTATTTACATCATCAATATTTGCAGAAAAGCCAGATCTAGCTACTTATTCTACCGCTTTAGATTTCGCTCAGGTTACTGATGTGCTTGCGACGCAAAAATCTGATGGTAGCTGGTGTTTTGGCACGTCAGTTCGACATAATGACCAAGGTTGGGACCACTACGCTGATGGTTGGCAGGTGACTGATCTTGACGGCAATGAAATGGCTTTTCGTTTACTGGGTCATCCTCATGATAATGAGCAACCATTTACCCGCAGCCAGTGTAATATCAATATACCATCAGAAATTTCTCAGGTAATTGTCCGGGCCAAGTGCAATAAACATGGCTACGGCGGTAAGCCATTTGTGGTTAACTTAAACAAGCGTTAGCGCACTACTGTTTTTGCTAATTAAGATAATTTACGCACTCATCTAACATCATGAGGTGAGATCGCTAGCGCTTGCTTTCACCTTGCAATATCTGTTTGTTAACTCGTTGCTATCTTCATCACATTATGGATGAAATAATTATTTCATCAGACTAATCCAAATTCCTATTACTTACGTATTGACGGTTAACATGCAACATCTTTGTGACAAAAAACGTGACCAAACCGAGTTTAAGCCTAATGAATAACCCAACCTTAGTTAACCTACTTGGCTTTAATGCCATTTGGTTCGGGCTTATTTTACTTGGCAATTTTTTTATACCTATTGCAGCGGTTATGCTGCTGCTTCATCTGTACTACCAAGCAGATAAAAATGAGTTGGTGCTTATTTTGATTGTTGCGGGTGTTGGAGTGCTATTAGATAGTACTTTAATTTATTTTGGTATTTTTGTGTTTCCCGATTCTGCCCAGCTGCCATTTTGGCTAATTACTCTCTGGTTTTGCTTTGCTGCTACGGTGCGTCACAGCTTAGGTTTTTTGGCAAATTCTAAAATATTACAATGCTTGATAGGTGCTATTTTTGCGCCGTTAAGTTACTTGGCTGGAGCAAAGTTTTCTGTGGTGTATATCACACCATCGTTTGAGTTGAGCTACCTATTACTTGCGTGTTTATGGGGGCCGTTAATGGTGCTTATTTTTGCCATCAGTGGTTGGCTTCAAATTGAGGAGAAAAACCATGTCACGCAACTTTAGTTACGGTGTTTTTTTGATGATGATGCTTGGCACACTGTGTTCAAGCGCCCAAGCAAGTAACGATATTGCAGCTGACAATGATAAGCGCATGACCCAATGCCGAGCGACTGAGCAAACTCCCGTAGCAACAGATGAATTAGTGCCGTCGATTACCAAGCAACATTTTCAGTTGCTAGGTAGCGCTAAATTCTCGGTATTGTTCTGGGATATCTACCAAAGCACATTATTAACCAGTGATGGGCAAGCACCGTTTAGTAATGCTTGTCAGCATGCGCTGTTTGAAATACGTTACCTGCGTGATATTAGTAAAAAAGAATTGCTAGACAACACTATTGAGCAATGGCGACATTTATCGCTGAAAGAACAAGATTATCAAACGTTCGTCCCTATGCTAGAAAATATTTGGCCTGATATCCAAGCGGGTGATCAATTGTCAATGTTGAGTCAAGCAAACAAAACAATATTTTATTTAAACCGACAAAGCATTGGTGAAATTGACAGTGCCACTTTCGCTCAGCTATTTCTTGCTATTTGGCTCGATGAAAACACTAGCGAGCCGAAATTGCGTCAGCAACTACTTGGAGAGTTAATATGAAATGGCTTTATAAACTCAGTGCTTTTGCCGCGCTGATATTGTTGTTATCTAGCTGCACAACTCAGTTAAAAGATTATCAAGCAAGCTCACCAGAACTTGATATTCAGCAGTACTTCTCGGGCAACCTTATTGCCTGGGGTATGGTGCAAGATTATACCGACAATGTTACTCGCCGATTTTGTGTGGAGATTGATGGCCAATGGCAGGGTGATAATGGCCTGTTAAAAGAAGTGTTTTATTTTGCTGATGGTGAAATAAGCTATCGTAATTGGCAGCTTAAAAAGCTCCCACAAGGTAAATATCAAGGTAGTGCGGAAGATGTTGTTGGCGAAGCTTTTGGCCAGCAAGTCGGTTTTGCCTTTCAATGGCAATATGATTTGCTAGTGCCAATTGACGGCGACACCATAGAATTTTCGCTTGACGATTGGATGTATCAAATAGATGAATATCGGGTTTTTAATCGCACAAAAATGAAAAAATTAGGCGTTACTCTGGCAGAAGTAACCTTGTTTTTTGACAAACAAACACCCGGAAAAACTTGTCGATAAAGCGCTGAAATTTTTAGAGAAATACCCTGCTGTGTGAAAAGAGAATTTACTAATACTAGCTGTGTGTCCTTTGCCCCTATTACGCAATAAATTAGCTGTAGGGGCTTTTTTTTGTCTGCTTTTTGAACGTTTTTCAATCACTACTTAATTTCATCATTGGCTTACTAAAACCCTCTAGTAGATTTATGCCTTAAATTAACGTCACAGAAGTTATTGTAACCATTACTTTTCGTTAGTCCAATTTATTCATTACGGTGATTAATGCCCCAAGGATCAGGTAAAAAAATAAAAAAAATAATTAACATAATTTGTGATCTGTAGATATTTTAGCCTCGTAGATTTATCTGTAATTCAAACGCGAAGCAGTCCAAAGAGAAAAATTCAAACGAGAGGATATACAGGTGAAAAATTTAAAACTCATAGGCTTAAGCTTAGTCAGCTTGTTATTTTTACAAGCGTGTAACGATGATGATAAAAAAGAGGTCGTTGTTACGACACCACCGCCAGTAGTAAACACGATAGTTGATGTCGCGGTAGCTGATGGTAATTTCACGACACTTGTTGCTGCGCTTCAAGCGACAGGGCTAGATCAAACGCTAGCCGATACTAATGCTAGTTTTACGGTATTTGCTCCAACAGACGATGCCTTCGCGATGCTTGGGCAAGACACTATTGATGCCTTGTTAGCCGACACTGATACTTTGTCTAATATTTTAACTTACCATGTTATTAGCAGCGAAGTTAATGCCGCAGCAGCAGTCGCCAGTGCAGGAACCACGGTTGAAGTGGTTAACGGTGATAGTATTGCTCTATCACTTGACGGTGATAATTTATTGATTAATACAGCCACAGTTATCATGACTGATATCCAAACGGATAACGGTATAATTCATGTTATTGATGCGGTGTTAATGCCACCTAAAGCTAAAGGCGAGCCAACAATGAATATTGTTGAAACAGCTGTTGCTGCAGGTAACTTCACTACTTTGGTGGCGGCATTACAAGCCGCAGACTTGGACGGTGCACTTGCTGATGAAACAAAAACCTATACCGTGTTTGCTCCAACCGATGCGGCTTTTTCTACCATAGGTTCACAGACAATTAACGCGTTGCTAGCTGATACACAAGCGCTGAGCAATTTGCTATTACAACATGTTGTTGCTGGTGAAGTACCCGCTGTTGCAGCTTATACGCTAAATGGTCAGTCGGCTGAGACTTTATCGGGCGCAGAAATAGCAATTAGCATCAACAGCACTAACGATAGCCTGCACTTCGGCGGTGCCAATGTTGTTGTTAAAGATTTATATACAACTAATGGCATCATTCATGTTATTGATATGGTGATTGTTGGCGATGCAACGCTACCAACACCAGCAGAAAATATAGTTGATATCGCTGTTGCTAGTGACAGTTTCACCACTTTGGTTGCAGCATTACAAGCAACAGGTTTAGACACGGTATTAGCCAATGCTGATAATGACTTTACTGTTTTTGCACCAACAGATGCTGCCTTTTCCTTATTAGGTCAAGACACGATTAATGCACTACTAGCTGATACGGATACTTTACGTAATATCTTGTTATATCATGTGGTTTCAGGTGCAACTGTGCTACAAGATGCTGCTGCTGTGATTGCCCAGTCTGATAATAGCATGGTCACTATGGCCAATGAGCAGATGGCAAGCTTATCACGAGCTGATGCGGATTTGTTAATCAATAAGTCTTCGATATCAACGACTAATATTATGGCCAGTAATGGTGTTATTCATGTTGTTGACCAAGTGATTCTTCCCCCTACCGTTAAAGTTGACTCTAACCTGACAATTGTTGATGTTGCCGTTGCAGATGATAATTTCTCTACTTTAGTTGCCGCACTTACTGCTGCTGACTTAGTTGAAACTTTAGCAAATGAAGACGCCACATTTACTGTTTTTGCACCGACAAATAATGCCTTCGCAAAAATTGAATCGTCAGCATTGCAAGCTTTGTTGGCAGATACTGCAGCCTTGAGTAATGTACTGTTAAAACATGTTATTAGTGATGTAGAAGTTAATGCGTTATCGAGCTACGCGGCCAATGGCACTAATGTTGAGGCTGCGAATGGCGACGAGCTTAATATCGCTTTAGTTAATTTTACTCATACCACCAATGCCAGTAATGATGAAGTTGCCTATGATAGTGCTGCCCAATTACTGGTTGGCGGGATGAACTCTGCTAGTAATGGTCATACCTTGTATGTTTTTGATAATGACTTAGGTACGGCTGGTAGTATGTGTAATGATGCGTGTGCCAATACTTGGCCTCCAGTACTTGTTACCGACAGCGAAGTTAGCAATATTAAAGGTTTAGGTATGGTGATGCGTGACGATGAGACTATGCAAGTGACTTACCTTGGCCGCCCACTTTACTTCTATAGCGGTGATGCTCAGCCTGGTGATATGAACGGACAAGGTGTTGGCAACTTATGGTGGAAAGTAGACCAAGAACAAGTTGCGCTGCAAGTTCAAGGCTCAAACGTAATCATGACTGATATTTACACTAAAAATGGTGTGATTCATGTTATTGATACGGTTATTACTGACTAATTACCGACGATTTACTCCCAAGCAGTTCTTTGCCCCTACATTAGGGGCATTTTTTTGATCGTTTTTTGCCTTTGCAGCGTATAACAAGTATTAATGCTTAAACTTGTTTTCACTCATCCTGTATAGGTAAATTATTTTCAAAATAGCTGTGCGTCATTTGCCTCTATATTAGGGGCATTTTTTTGATCGTTTTTTGCCTTTGCAACGTATAACAAGTATTAATCCATTAATCTTATTTGTTATAACGCTATGCCAACGATTAACTTACCTATCTTTCCGCTGTCGATATTTTTGTTACCTGACGGGGTCACACGCTTACGTATATTTGAAGCTCGCTATTTGAAAATGGTATCAATGGCAATGAAAAATAACGGCTTTGTAGTACTCCCGATAGCTAATGAAGAGCAAGTCGAAGACAAATTAACCGGTAGTTGGGTGGAAATTATTAATTTTGACCAAAGTGACGATGGCTTACTGCTAATTGATGTGCGCTGTAAAGAGTTAGTTGAGGTTAAAGACATGAGCCAGGACAAAGATAACCTGCATCATGCGAATGTCAGCCCTAAAAGCCACTGGCCAGAGGTTAGTGTTGATGAAAGCACCAATAAATTTTCTCGTTCACTCAATAAGCTTTTTATTGAAAACACTGAACTCAGTGCGCTCTACAAAGACAAGCACCTCGAACAAGCAAGCTGGGTGGTGGCACGTTGGCTAGAGCTACTGCCGGTGAATATCAATGAGAAACGCTTATTTGTCGAGTCAGGCTCATTTGATGCCGCGAA
The DNA here is from genome assembly GCA_913061475.1 of uncultured Colwellia sp. Lineage (GTDB taxonomy): Bacteria > Pseudomonadota > Gammaproteobacteria > Enterobacterales > Alteromonadaceae > Cognaticolwellia. The sequence continues at coordinate 8,095 of CAJXUN010000035.1, forward strand.
AGAGTTTTTACAAGGAATCATTTTAGCCGAGTAATAACTGTTTTAAATGAACCATAACTGTTGTTGAAAAATAAAATGAAAAAAAGTGATCTCAAGCTACTTTTGCTGCGTATAAGTTAATATCAGTGAAATAATGGGTAAGAATTATGCAGTCTGTTCATTCAGAGTTGCCAAGTCATCAAGCAGCTGTTACATCTAGTAGCATGACTAATAAAATCGATCATTCCCAACTTTGTCAATGGCTTAAATCAATAGCGGTTGATAGAGACAAACAAGCCTTTACTGGCGTGTTTAAATTTTTTGCACCTAAAATTCAGCGCATTGCTCAAAGTAAACTGAACAATGAAGCACTTGCCGCTGAAGTTTTGCAAGACACTATGAGCAATGTTTGGCGTAAAGCACATTTATTTGATGACAGTAAAGGTGCCGCCACAACGTGGGTATATACCATCATGCGTAACGTTACCTTCGATCTATTGCGCAAAATGAAAGCCAATAAAGAAGACAACCTCAGTGATGATATTTGGCCATTGGCTGAAGCATTAAACACCGAAGATGATAGCTTTAGTGACCATATTCAAAGTCGTAACTTACTCGGTGTTATTGAAACTTTACCTGAGAACCAGCAACAAGTTGTTAAAGGGTTTTATTTTATGGAGATGTCGCAAGAGCAACTTGCAGTACATCTCAATTTACCACTTGGCACGATAAAATCACGGCTTCGACTTGCCCTTGGCAAACTAAAGTTGAAACTTGGAGAACATCATGATTAAACACCACCCTACATTTTCCATGTTACAAAATTTTGTTGATGGTGACTTACCGGCTTCACTGGCTGCAGGTGTAGCAATGCACGCGGGCATGTGCCCTATGTGCCAACAGAAAATAATACAGTTAACTGAACAAGTGGCTGAGGCAAATTTTGAAGAAAGCAGCGACCTTGACTTGTTTACCAATGATGCAGACATGAAAACTGCTGAATTAGATTTTGACGATATCATTGGAGAAATTACCGCATCAGATGATGTTGAGCCAATGAAAGCCGCTAGCATTGAGCGCTCGGTTAGCTTTAAAGGCACACAGTATGTTTTACCCAATGTGCTACGTAATATGTCGTTAGGAAAAACCGCTCAAATTGGTAAATTATCGCGAGCACGCATCTTATTAGATGAAGGCGAAATTCATACCAATTTACTACATATTGGTGCTGGTGGCTCAATACCGGAACACACACACAAAGGTTTTGAGCTAACCTTACTATTAGCAGGGACCTTTGCTGATGAACAAGGTGAGTATGTGCCAGGTGATTTTATCATGTTGGATAAACGCCACCAACATCAGCCAGCTACTGAGTTAGGCTGTCTTTGCTATACTGTAGCCAACGATGCGCTACATTTTACCCAAGGTATCAATAAGTTACTTAATCCTATTGGCTCTTTCATTTATTAATTGAGATGACTATGCATAAAAATTTCACCAAAGAAGATATTCATATCGGTATCAGTGCTTGCCTAATTGGCGAAAAAGTTCGATTTGATGCGAGTAATAAGCCGTCAACTTTTTGTATACATGAGTTAGGTCAGCACGTAACTTTCAAAGGTTATTGCCCGGAAGTGGCTGTAGGCTTGCCAATACCTCGACCGACGATACGGTTGATTAAAGACGATCAGATGATCAAAGTATCGCGCCCTGACGGTTCCGGTGACGTAACAAGTGCCATCAAAGCTTATGGTAAAAAAGTCGCGTCGATGTCGAAAAATCTTAGTGGCTATGTGTTTTGCGCTAAAAGCCCAAGCTGTGGTATGGAGCGGGTTAAAGTGTACTCGCCGACGGGTGACCCTTTACAAGCAAAGGGTATTGGTGTGTTTTCACGAGAAATTATGAAAGCCAATCCATTACTGCCATGTGAAGAGAATGGCCGTTTAAATGATCCTATTCTGCGTGAAAATTTTGTTGCCCGTGTTTACGCTTATCGTCATTGGCAAGCGTTGGTTGAGTCAGGTATTAGCAAACATAAACTGACCAGTTTTCATGCGCAATATAAGTATACCGTTATGAGTCATAATCTGATTGCTTATAAAGAGTTAGGGAGATTATTAGCGCGTGCAGATTTAGCAGTTGAGGATATGGCGGAACAATATATTAGTGGTTTGATGAGGGCGTTAACGATAAGAGCAACGCGGAAAAACCATTCTAATACCCTGTCACATATTCAAGGTTATTTCTCAAAGTACTTAAATAAAGAACAACGAAAAGAGTTATTAGCACAAGTTGATGCTTATCGTAAAGGCATAGTGCCTTTGATGGTGCCACTGACCTTGGTTAATCATTATTTGTTAGCTCATCCTAATGATTACTTAGCTCGACAAGCGTATTTAAATCCTTATCCTGAATCGTTAAAACTGAGATACGGTTATTAACCCACTTTATTATTAAGGAATATCCTTGTTACTTTGGTTTCGCAACGATATTAGAACACACGACAATCCGGCTTTAGATTATTTTCTGGCACAAAGAAACGGCTTACTTCCGAGTAAAGCTGTTTTTTTTGTCAGCGAAAAGCAATGGCTAACTCATGATTGGTCGACGATAAAAATCGATTTTATCAAGCGCCATGTTAATGCTCTTGCGCAGCAGTTGTTGGCATTCAATATTAGCTTAGAGGTTGTGCATTGTGATGATTTTGCTGAGCAAATTTCATTTTTACAGCACTATTGTCAGCAGCATAATATTATGCAAGTGGTGGCGAACCAAGAGCTTGAAGTTAATGAAACTCAACGCGATAAACTTTGCTTGGAAAAGGGCATTCCCTTATGTCTATTTGAAAGTGATGTCATTGTTGCAAAAGGCAAAGTGCTCAACAAAACGGGTGAAATGTATAAGGTATTCACCCCGTACAAGCGGGCTTGGCTAACGTACGTGCGACAGCATGGTTTTGACTACCTTGGTAAGCCAAACTCAGTTGCGGCAACCGTGTTAACAGAGCAAGAAAGCGCTAAGTTAATGCCACTTTTAGTTTGTACCGGAGAGTCGGATCTATGGCCGCTAGCTGAGCAGGTTGAACAACAGGTTATTCCTGAGTTTTATGAAAATAAAGTTGCAAGTTATGGAGAGAAACGTGACTTTCCTGCTATTAAAGCAACGTCTGGCTTATCACCTTATTTAGCGATAGGTGCGATTAGCCCACGTTATTTATTGCTGTTATTTCTACAACGCTTTCCTGATATTTTAGTCGCATCTGACAGCCCAGAATTTACTTGGTTAAATGAACTCATCTGGCGTGAATTTTACCGTAATCTGCTTTTCCATCAGCCAGAATTATCAAAACATCAATGTTTTAATCCGAAGTATCGCTCGATAATTTGGCCTAATAACCACGCGCACTTTAATGCTTGGTGTGAAGGGAAAACGGGTTATCCTTTGGTGGATGCCGCGATGAGACAGCTTAATCAAACGGGTTGGATGCATAATCGATTGCGTATGGTGGTGGCGAGCTTTTTAACCAAGCATCTGTTGATTGATTGGCGCTGGGGCGAAAAATACTTTATGCAGCGACTTATCGATGGTGACCTAGCGGCTAATAACGGCGGTTGGCAGTGGGCGGCGAGTACCGGCTGTGATGCTCAACCTTACTTTCGAGTATTTAATCCGATAAGGCAAAGCGAAAGATTTGATCCAAAAGGACAGTTTATTCGTAAATATATTCCAGAGTTAGCGCAATTGCCGGATAAAGAAATTCATTTTCCACATGTCTATCTTGCTAAGCATAATTTAAAAAATTATTGGCCGGCAATCGTAGATCATAAACAAGCGAGATTGGCTGCTCTTGATTTTTATCGTTAGGCGGTAACCGTGAAATAACTATCACGAAATAAGTGAACGGATACGCTATTCCCTTTAAATTGCAAAATGAAGAGTTCTTATGTCAAAGCAAGTAACAAACAGCACTGATGAAGTAAGTGAGTCAAGCGCGCATGCTGCCTGGTTGACTAATTTTATCGAAATATATCAACAGCTTTCAGTCAATAATTTACACTTGCTTGGCGATATTTATCATCAGAATATTATTTTTATTGACCCAATGCATCAATTAAGTGGTTTTGAGCATTTACGTGACTATTTCAGCAAGCTTTTTCAGCAGTTGAGTTATTGTGAATTTAAAATTGAACAAGTAATAGCGCAAGAATCAGAAGCCGCCATTTATTGGCAAATGAGCTACCAGCATCCACGCTTAAACTCTGGCGAAGTCGTTTTTGTTCAGGGTAGTTCGCACATTAGAGGCGAGGGTGATAAAGTCATTTTTCATCGCGATTATCTAGACTTAGGTGCTATGCTTTATGAGCAGTTACCCTTGTTTGGGCGCATTATATCTTGGCTTAAACACCGAGCATCAGCATAATGAGTACGCAAAATACTGTGCTGATCACAGGCGCTACCTCAGGTATTGGAGAGGCATTATTACAGCAATATTTAGCTAACGGCTATCGCGTTATTGCTTGTGGTCGTAATAAAGAAAAATTGACCCAATATGAGCAAGACAATAGCAATGTCATTGCTTTAGCGTTTGATATCACCGACAGTGAGCAAATTCATCAAGCGGCTAGTAAGCTAGCTGAAATAGAACGTATTGATATTCTTCTCCTCAACGCGGGTGATTGTCGTTACATTGATGATGTAAAGGCATTTGATGGGCAATTATTTGCAGATGTTATTGCGACAAACTTACAATCGCTTGGTTATTTATTGCAGTACTTTTTACCTAAGGTTGGTGCTGGTGGACAAGTAGTTTTTGTTAGCTCGAGTGCAACGTTATTGCCTTTTCCGCGAGCCGAGGCTTATGGCGCATCTAAAGCGGGTATCGACTACCTAGCGAATAGTTTGCGGATAGATTTAGCCGCACAAAATATTGCTGTTACTTTAGTGCACCCAGGGTTTATTAAAACACCATTAACTGACAAAAATGATTTTCCTATGCCATTTTTACTTTCTAGTCAGCAAGCTTCTAGCCGTATTTATAACGGTGTTAAAGCGAAAAAATCTTATCTACATTTCCCAAAAAGGTTAACGTTGCTGATGAAATTATTGGCATTATTACCCGATGCTGTTTGGCAAAAATTGATTTTAAAGAGTGAAAAATAATGAAAAATATTGCGGTAATTGGTACCGGTATATCGGGTTTAACGTCGGCTTATTTATTGGCTAAGAAGCATCGAGTAACTGTTTTCGAAAAAGCGGCGATCATTGGTGGTCATACTGCAACGGTTGATGTTGAACTTGATAATAAAAGCTATGCCATTGATACCGGTTTTATAGTTTTTAATAATAAAACTTATCCCAACTATTTAGCGTTATTGGCTGAGATCGGTGTTGGAAAGCAAGAAACTGAAATGAGTTTTTCAGTGCATAATACAAGCACGGGCATGGAATATAATGGCCATAATTTAGACACATTATTTGCTCAGCGACGTAATGTTTTCAAGCCAAAATTTTGGTTACTAATTAGTGACATTCTTAAATTTAATAAATTGTGCAAACAAAGCTTTCAAACCAAAAACTATACCGAGCAATTAACATTAGGTGAGTTTTTAAACGAACATCAATTTAGTGATTATTTTTCCGAACATTATATTTTGCCAATGGCGGCCGCTATTTGGTCGAGCTCTTTGGCAGAAATGGCACAGTTGCAGTTTCATTTTTTTGTTCAATTTTTTCATCACCACGGCTTATTGAATATAGCCGACAGGCCACAATGGTATGTTGTGCCGGGGGGCTCAAGGAGTTATTTGGCACCTTTGTCTGCATCGTTTGCTGATAATATTCATCTTAATGCTGATATTAGTGCGGTTACCCGTGGCAACGACAAGGTTGAATTGCATTTTGCTAGTGGCGATGTACAGACTTTTGACGACGTCGTTTTAGCGTGTCATTCAGATCAAGCATTAGCTTTACTGGGCGATGCTAGCCCTAAAGAACAAGCGATTTTGGCGGCAATACCGTACAGTGAAAACTCTGTTGTTTTACATACGGATACTAATCTATTGCCGAAAAGAAAAAAGGCATGGGCGAGTTGGAACTACCAATTAAGCGAAAATAGAACTAAGCCAGCTAGCGTTACTTACAATATGAATATCTTGCAAGGATTAAGCTCTGAGCAAACTTTTTGTGTCACGTTGAATCAGCGTGAAGATATTGACCCGAGTAAAATATTGCGAGAATTTACTTACCATCATCCCGTATTTTCAATAGCGTCTATTACCGCGCAGCGTCAACGTTTACAAATATGTGGAAAGCAAAATACGCATTTTGTTGGTGCATATTGGTATAGCGGCTTTCATGAAGATGGTGTTAGAAGCGCTGTTGATGTCGCGCAGCGATTTGATTGCTATTTACAAGCTAGCGCACCGAAGTAATATTCATGGCGATGCATTCACCTTATAGTCATATTTATCGCGGGCAAATAAGCCATAGACGATTTTCTCCCAAAGCACATAATTTTAGTTATCAGCTCTATATGCTGGCGCTTGATGCTGATGAAATGCAAAAAAAACAAGCACCGAAAGGTATTTTTGGCTTTGCTTGGTTTAATTTGTTGAGATTTGAGCAAAATGATTATTTAAAAGGTGAACCAGGATCTCTTAAGCAGCGTATAAAGAATAAAGTAGCCGTTTTAACGGCGAGTGATGATGTTGCTGACCAGATAGCTCGTATCACTATGTTAGTTCAGGTAAGGTGCTTCGGGCTTTATTTTAGCCCAGCAAATTTTTATTTTTGTTATGACAGTAATGAAATTTGCCAGCAAGTGTTAGTTGAAGTGAGTAATACACCGTGGAATGAACGACATTATTATTTAGTGCCGTTAAGCCATGATGAAAATAGTGAATTTGATGGCAAGCCTCATGTTACTGAGAAAGATTTTCATGTTTCACCTTTTATGGATCTGGACATGAACTACCAATGGCGCATTAAGCCGCCGATGGGCAACAGCGATAAATTGTTAGTTCATATCGAAAACCACAAAAAAGGTGAAAATGAAGCCAGTGAGAATGGCAAGGCTGAACAAAAAATATTTGCAGCAACAATGAATTTAACCAAAGCGCCATTTACCCGTTCCTCGTTATGGAAATTATGGTGCAATTTGCCGGTAATGACATTGAAGATAGTGCTAGGTATATATTGGCAGGCAGTGAAAATTTTTTGTAAACGTATCCCTTTTATTGGCTATCAAAAATCTAAGTAATTGCTTTAACGTTAGGTCAAAAGGTTTTAATTAAGGAGTTTAGTGGTGGAACAAGCGTCAGGCTTAAAAATAAGCAAACAAGCCAATTGGCTAGATAAGCGTTGTCGGAGCTTAGTATTTTCAGTGTTAGCAAAAATTGACTATGGTCAGATTGAATTAGTTGACCATAGTGAGCGTTTTCTCTTTCCTGAATTTGCGGAAAATAAATCCTTACTTGGGCGCATTAATATCCATGACCGCAGTGTTTATCGCGATTTTGTTAAGGGTGGCAGCATAGGTGCTGCAGAGGCCTTCATTGCAGGAAAATGGAGTAGCCCTAATTTAACCACAGTTATTAGAATATTTGCTCGGGCTCAGCAGCAAACCGATGCACTAGAGCAGCAAAGACCTTGGTTAACAAAACTTAAATACGCCTTGTTACATCGTGGAAATCGTAATAGCCAAGCAGGCTCAAAGAAGAATATTCTTGCCCACTATGATTTGGGTAACGAGCTTTATAGTCGATTTCTTGATCCAGAAATGATGTATTCGTCAGCAATTTATCCACAAGAAGATGCAAGCTTAGCCCAAGCACAATTACATAAATTGTCGACTATCTGTCAGCGTTTGGAGTTAAAAGCAAGTGATCACTTATTGGAAATTGGTACAGGTTGGGGTGGCTTAGCTATTTATGCAGCTCAGGAATATGGCTGTAAGGTGACCACAACGACAATTTCTGATGCGCAACATGCTTATGCGAAAAGTCGTATTGAACAGCTAGGACTAGGTGACAAAATAACCTTACTGAAAAGGGATTACCGTGAATTAACCGGTGAATATGACAAATTAGTGTCGATTGAAATGATTGAAGCGGTTGGCTTTGAATATTTACCGAGCTTTTTTAAGCAATGTAATCAACGCTTGAAGCCGGGCGGTAAGCTATTAATACAGTCAATCACCATTGCCGATCAACGTTTTGACTATTACAAACGCAGTGTTGATTTTATCCAGCGTTATATTTTTCCTGGCGGTTTTTTGCCCTCTATTACGGTGTTAGCTCAGAACCTTACCCAGCATACTGAACTCGTAACCGAGTCGATTGATGACATAGGTCTAGATTATGCAAAAACCTTAGCCCATTGGCGTGACGCATTTTTAAGCTCTTGGTCTGAATTGACTCAATTTGGTTATGATGAACAGTTTAAACGTTTGTGGCTGTATTATTTTGCGTATTGTGAAGGGGCATTTTTAGAGCGTTCAACTAGCACGGTACATATGGTTGCGAGGAAGCAGTAAGGCTAGCCGTATTACTTTAGAGGGCCTGGACTTATCATGATTTAAGTGTCGGATAAGGCCTTTTCTAGTTGTTAGTTTATGTTTTTTTGCTCGTTAAGCAACTTGATGAAATAAGCCAATTGAACGGGTCGACTAAACATATAGCCTTGTACTGAGTTACATGAGTTATCGACGAGAAAACTTAATTGCTCGGGTGTTTCCACACCCTCTGCAATAACACATAAATTTAAGTTATGTGCCATGGCAATAACGGCGCGTACGATTGCTTTGTCGTTATCATCAGTGACAATTTCATTAATAAAGGAACGATCAATTTTTAAGTAATCTAAAGGCAGTTTTTTTAAATAAGACAATGAACTGTAGCCAGTGCCAAAGTCATCGACAGAAACACTCATGCCAATCATTCTAGCTTTACTTAATAGTTTTTCTGCGACGGAGTAGTCATCCACTAATACGTCTTCTGTTACTTCCAATTCCAATAAACTAGGATTTATCTGGCTATCATGAATACAGGTGCGTAGGTAAGAGAATAAGTTGGCATCTGCGACTTGCGACGGAGAAAGGTTGATTGATATTTTAATATCAAAGCCTTTTAAATCGAGTTCTCTAGCAATTTGGCAAGCCCGGTTAATAACCCACTCACCAATGCTAATAATTAAACCACTTTTTTCAGCGATGGCAATAAAGCCATCGGGTGAAACGATACCTCGATCAGGATGATTCCAGCGGATCAATGCTTCAGCTTTATTAATGCTGTTGTCTTTTATATCAATAATAGGTTGTAGATATAACTCAAACTCGTTATTTTTTATTGCTTGTCGCAATTCTTGCTCTATTTTAAGCAAATCGTGCGAGGCATCTTTCATCGATTTTGAGTAGAATAACACGGAATTTTTTTTCGTGGCTTTGCCGTTATAAGCACTCAAATCAACAAACTTCATTAATTCTTCAGCACTTTCTGCGTCATTCGGGAAATTGGCTGCACCAATACTGACACTGACATGAAAGTGCTCTGCTTTGTTGGTATAAAACGGCTTGCTTATATTATTTACCATACCTTGAATCGCCGATGAACAGGCTGCTTTGTTATCAACATTACTAAGAATTATGGCAAACTCATCGCCGCCTACTCTAGCGATAAAGTCAGATGTTTTAACCACATGTTTGATACGTTGAGCAAACTCGATTAACAGTTTATCGCCTTCATCATGCCCGTAAAATTCGTTGTGCTGCCTAAAGTCATTGATGTCAACGTACAGTAAATAAAACGGCTGGTTCGACGCTACATGCTTTTCTAGCACTTGTAAAAAAGAAAAACGATTAGGCAGCTCAGTGAGCATATCTTGCAGTGCAAGTTGTTCGTTGCGCTGTGTTAAGTGCTTTATAGTACTGATATCGTTAGCAAATACAATCCAATTCTCTACATCGTTAAATTTATTTTTAACTGGATATAAACCAATTTTCAACCACTTAAGTGTGGATGGAGGTAAAATCCAGCACAATTCACCATCCCAACTTGAGTTGGTTGTTAATATGCGCTCGTATTCGGGCAATTGGTTCTTCATCAATTTAATGATGATATCAATAGCTCTAGGCGTTGATGTATTCTTCAATGTACCTTGTTCAAAGAGGGTGAGCGCTGCTGAATTTTCAATACAGGTGCTAAAGTCATTACTCGCCACTAAAACGGCAAATTCTGCATTTTCAATAACTTTTGCGAGCGTTGCTAATATATTACTTTGTTCAACCGGCTGCTTTAAGATGGACAGTAAGCGGGTGTGCAAGTATTCATTTTTTAGAAAAAGTCGATCGTAAGATAATAAAACTTCACGGGCTAATTGTTTAGTATTTTGCTGATGGGTAAAATTTTCTAATTGATTGGAAATCACCAGTAGATTGCGTTGCTCTTGTTTGATGGCGATAGCTTCTAAGTGCAACTCTTTATTGTTTTGAGTTATTTCGGTCCATAAGCCTGAACGTAATTTACAATTTTCAGATTTATCCCATATCTGCCTTGCATCAATAAGAAAGTCCAGTAAGAACGGACTTTCTTGGTTAATCACAAATGTTTTTTGGCTATCTAATTTCGGAAACAAGTTGTTTGTCCATTCACTGTCACCTTCAAGCCATTTTACTGTGCCAGTATCAGTATCTGTGACTTCTAGAACAATTTGCTCTAACGCGCTTAAAACGGTATTAAGTAGTGATGTCATTTTTTTCACACTTTAATAATAGTTCAGCTAATGAAGAAAACATTTGCTCAACATTCTTACCGGTTTTAGCGCTGGTTAAAAACTCGAGGTCAAATATGTTCTGATAGGCTTGGTGTTCACTATCATCTAAATGCCATGTGGCCAGTAAATCGCTTTTATTGATAGCGAGTATCGCTGGGCAGTTAGTGACTTGACGCGCAAGAGTATGAATGTCGATACCTTCAAGTAATGATGATGCTCGGGTTTGATCAACGACAATAATATAGCCGGCAGCTCCGCGTAAGTAACGCTCTTGAAAAACGTTATAACTATCATTACCTTCCATGTCCCATAACAGCAGGTTCATTTCTTTGTTTGCTATCGATAGCGTCTTTTTGTCAATTTTAACACCAATGGTGGTGAGATATTTTTCACTAAAAATACCTTCGACAAAGCGTTTAACTAAGCTGGTTTTGCCAACACTAGACGCCCCTAATAGGCAGATTTTTTTTTGAATCAAAGCGTCAGCTCCCTTTTAGACCGCTTGTTGGTTTCTTGATACCAATTAAAATACTACGCTTATTTACAACACTGTCACCTTATTATTTTCCTAATGGTGATTGGTGTAAATCACGTTGAACATAACACTTCTTGATGTACTGCTAATGTTTACAATATCTATTTGCCCTAAGCCTACAACATATATTTTGTCTTTAGCTATGCCTTTGCTCAGTAATATGTCCGCGGTATTATTGGCTCTGTTCATACTGAGAATATCATTAGCCGCTTTGTTACCTGTGTTGTCGCTACTGCCTATGATTAGCAAGCCAAAATCAATACCAAGGTCATCAGCTATTGGGGCTAGTTGCTTAATATATTGATAAAGTCGATTTAAGGACCTTTGCATTTTCGCCGTGATATCCCCACTCGCCACTGAAAAATTGAGTTGAATCGATGCTATTCGGCCAATGAGCTGGTTAAATAATTGCTGTTTAATTTGCTGACTTGTCGCTATGTGCTCTGTTGATGTTAATTGCAATTGTGCTGTTGTTAGGTTTTCGCCTTGGGTGAGTCCCGCAATGGCTAAGGCGTTAATGAGCTGCTCTGTTTTTATTAGATCTAATGTGCCCGCTAGTGCCAGGCTATTGTTTTGCCAAGTTGAGCTAATACTTGGATATGCCGAAATAATGCGCTGCGCTCGTTGTTGTAATATTTTTTGGTCAAGCGAATGATAGCTGCGCTCTACGATAGTGAATGTTGATGGCTGTAATTCATTACTGTTAAGCCAGTCAGTAATATTTACCGCATCAGGGTCGCGTAAAATATCGAGTTTGATATTATCCAGCTGATTTATTTTTAGTTGCTTGATAATGACACCAGGTTGGCTATCTAAGCGCATTATTTTTTTATGGAGTTGTGTGCTTTTTACCCAATCAAATGTTTGGTACGTGGTGTAGCACAAAGCCAATAGGACTATTGACCAAGCAAACCACGGGATTTTTTTCTTATGGCTTGGCTTTATTTTTTCTTCAGATAAAAGACAGTCTCGTAAGATGTTATCAGCGGTATCAAAATGTTGATTGTCACCATTAAAATTGTTGAGTTCATCAAAATATAAGCTATGAATGCGCTCTAGTGTCAGTTGTAATTGGTTGCTGATACTTTGCGGGGGATTGCCACTAACCGCAGCCACAACAAGCGCGCTTGGCCCTGGTTTGATCAGCAAGTTAAAATTGTCGGTACTGACGGATTGTAGTTGTTCTTTTGGACCTTCTTGAGCGGACAAAAATGAATCGCCAACAAAATCATTAATGGCGGTTAGCATCGCTGAGACAATATCAGCGTCGCTTTTGTTTTCATTGTCTAGTGCGACGGCATTGAGTAGTAGACCGGTTTCCCGATGAATAAGAAAAACATGTTCAACACGATAAACAAAGGTTTGAGATGCGGCATATTGCGCATAGCTAACACCGCTTTGTCGAGCTTTAAAGCGCCATTTTAATCCTTTGATGGTTAAACTATTTTCTAATAATTGGTTGGTTTTTTCCATAAAGTCACTGAGAAAAGCAGCGACAGATTTCCTTACTAAGCTACCGACAAGTGGGTATAAAGAACTCACCATTTGTTCGCTATTGTGTGCAACAGAATGTTTGACAGAGTCTTCGATAAAAGGTTGTAGTACTTTATTGACAGAGTTATCTTTTTGTTGTCTGTCGTGCAGTGCCTCAGTAATAACCTCTGCCACAATACTGCGAGCATCTTTTTGTATGCTGGCGGTTATTCTGCTGTTCTCTTTACCCAGTAGTAACTCACGTACTTTTTCTAATTGTTGCTCTGACTCAGTATGTTCTGTTGCGGCATCGGTCGGCATTATATTAGATCGTCTTCTAAATTAGTTGCCATGGTTGCGAGTAATTTAGCCAGCGTTTTTCTATCGGTTTTCGATGAACTAAGTTCATTTGATACGGATTCTAGATGGCTTTTTAATTGCTCTAGCTGATCGTTGAAATTACGGCTAAGCGACTGACTTTCTTTATCAAGTGCTTGTTCTATATTTTTAAAGTCTTGTTGAGTGGCACTGGCAAGCATTTCATGCTCGGATGATAAACTGGCAAGGTTTTTCTCGATTGACGCTTCGTTATCGTCATGGCTTTTATCTGCAAGTTGTAATTGTTGCTCTAAATTAGAAAATCGTTGGTTAATACTTTCCTGCATTTGCGCTAGTTGATCGTTAAAGCTGGAATTTTGTTTGCTTAACGCGTGTTCGATATCACTGCGTGTTGAGGAAATTTGCTGTTTTAATTGTTGTTCTGCTACGCCAAAAACAATTTGCCGGAGCTGATCAAGTTCGTTTACTTGAGCGGCTTCTTGCTGCTGCTCTTTTTTGATATCTTTATTATTTGGCATCTATTACATTCCATTTATTAGACTTTTCTCTTTAATTCAGTGTAACTCAAAATTATAAAATAACCTGTTTTTGCCTATTTAGTTATTAAAAACCAAGCTCTTGTCAGGTTATTACACTTGCTAAGGGTTGTCTATAATTTGAACGGAATGTGGTGTTTTATTATCAATAAGGTAGATTTTACTCAATAAAAAGCCATTAAAAATTTTTACATTAGTGACTCAAGTAATGAGATGTTGTAGGTGTGAGATAATCCAGTAAAGGCCGCAACGCTTGTTGCGGCCTTTACTGAAGAAAATTAAGCCAAATATAGCGTAATTATGTCAGGTATTTCATGCTGTTTAGCTGTTTTTAGTTAAGGTAAATAGCTGGTTTTTATTATGTTTGCTATTTCGGGTTTGCCAACCGGCACCGCAGCCAATCAACAATAATATGCCCGCCAAGCTATAGTAGATAAAGTCGTTTGGCTCTACAGTTTGGGCGTTTTGTTTATCAAGTTTTTGGCCTTCAACTTGCTGTTCTGGTTTAGTTTCTGCTGAAGAGTCATCTTTTTTCTCTACATTTTTTTCGGCAAGTTGTTGGTTGTTCTTCGCTTGCTGGGCTTTTGCGCTAGCGGCCATGGCTTCTAGGGTTTTTGCTACCAGTGGCGCTAAACCAAAACCTTCGGCTAGTTCATTGACATGCGCTTTTACCGCGTCATTTAAAATCACTAAGTCATTGTTATTAACCACGGCAACATATTGTTCAACGAGTTGTTTCAAACGTTCAGGGTCTGCTTGCCAATAGTCTTTACGCTCTGCTTCAAGCATGCGTTCCATCATACGGGCGAAGGCGGCAGGATTAATATCTTTAAACCATTCGTTGAGCTTCAGGTCGAGTTTGTCATTAACATAAATGTCTAGGTACTCATCCCATTGATCGTTTCTGATCAGGTTAGGATCAACGACTTGCCAGCCAAAAAAGTTATCTATTTTTGAGGCTAACGACACGGCACCTGAATAACCTTCTTTTTGTAGCTCTTTTATCCAGCGAGGATGAAACATGCGAGTACGTAATTCTTTGGCGAGGAATAAACCGGCATCTTCGGCTTTGGCATTTTTAGCGTCACGTAAGTTGGTTATTACCATGTCAGGACTTTTACCATCAATGTTACGTACCGCTAAACTGAGTGCGCCAAAGTATTCAAACGGGTCATCAGTACTTAGCATACCAAATAGATTTGAAGAACGAGCAAACATGGCGATGTCAGTGCCTGATAATTGTTTGGCGTAAAGTTGTATTTCTTTACCGTCAGTATTTGCCGCTTTTTTTCCCCAGCGGCTATTGTCAGCACCGAAGAAATAGCCCATTTTTCCTAAGTAGTTATCAGAGATTTTTTTATCATCTTTCCAGGTATCGCTGGCCCAAGCAGCGTCGTCTACGCCGGTACCATAATCTCCTGATTGATTTGAAAAAATTCGAATAGTTGATAAATACTCTGCTTCTTTTTCATCAACACCTTCGGCCAGTAAGTCTGCTTTTACTTTTTCACTATTTTGCCAAATCGAGTTGTTGTCTTCTTTTAGTGCCGCGACCTGATTGACCGCTTTTGCTAGCATTTGCATGACATTAGGAAAAGCGTCACGGTATAAACCTGTGGCTGACACCACGACATCTATACGTGGACGCTTTAATTCGCTGTAAGGAATGATTTCTGTGCCAATAACGCGGCCGCTTGCACTCCATTTTGGCTTAACACCCATGGCATAAAGTACTTGAGATTCAAGTACGCCGTAGTGACGCATGGTTTCAATTGACCATAATGAGAAGGCCATTTTGTCAGGGTAACGTTGATGCTTTTGATAGTAATTAGCGATCATTTGTTCTGTCAGTTCTTTGCCTTGCTCGAAAGCTGCTTGGGTTGGAACGCGACCAGGATTAAAACCAAATAAGTTATAGCCAGTAGCTAAAGATTCGGGGTGGCGTATTGGATCGCCACCTGATTTTACTGGAATATACTTAGCACTCAAGAAGTCGACCATGGCATCGAGTTCGTGGATACTTGCCATGCTTTTATATAGTGCTTTACCACGTTCGATATCTGCTTGTAGCTCTCTTGTTAGCTCGGGAATTGGCACCGGGCGTTCGACTGATTGATCGACAGCATCAATGATATAATTTTTAACGGTTAAGTAACCTGATAAACGGCTGACATCATTTTCTTCAACTGTTTCAGTACGGGTGATATTATCTTTTTCATGCCTTTTTTCATGCCTTTTTTCATGGTAAGTATGGCTATGAGCAACACTTTCGTCACTTTCGTTAGTGCCGCCGCCGTGATGCTCACCAATTAAGCTTTCACCGTAGTTATCATGTTCAAACTCACTAGCCCTTGCAGTAAAGTCGTTGCCCAGCATTTGTACTAAGGTTGATATCGTTAAGGCTTGTTCTGGAATATAACCAAAAGTATGTAAACCTAGTGGCTGATTAGCGGTTGCTAACGCTTCTAAGTGAATATGTAAGGCGTCGATAAACTCATCAAACGCTTGGTCAATTTGTGCTTGTTCCCACGCTAAGTCTTTACAGATATTGGTATCAAAACATAACTGAGTTAATTGCACGGCCGTTTTTTGTTTTACGCCACCTTGATCGAGTTGTTTATATTGATGCATCAATTCATGCAAATTTCGAATCTCGCCTTCTAACCCGGCAGCAGCAAATGGTGGTGTCATGTGTGAGATAACAGTAGCGCGGCCACGGCGTTTGGTTTGCATCGCTTCACCAACATCATCGACAATAAATGGGTATACCACGGGCGTATCCCAAACCGCTAAATTACCTTGGTCATAAATAGATAAACCCCGTTCTTTGCCGCCTAAATACTCTTGTGAGCCATGGGTACCTAAATGAACAATAGCGTCGGATTGCCAATACTCGCGGGCATAATAATAAGCGGCAAGGTAGAAATGATTGATAGGCACTAAACCTTGGTGATAAATCATGTTTTCGTCATTTTTATCATCAGAGCGCGGTGGTTGGCGCATGATCAGCATATTGCCGTTGCGAATACGTGGCAGGATAAAAAAGTGCTTACCGTTTTTTTCTACCGCCATAAAGTTGTCTTGCGGCTTGCCCCAATGATCCGTTATTTTTTGCGTTAGTTCAGTCGGCAGGGCATTAAACCAGCTTAAATAGTCATCAATCGGCATTAACTCGGCTAAGTCATGATCTAACAATTCGGTTAATTGATAATTACGATAGAAAGGGTCGAGAATTTTCTTGGCGTTGGCAACAAAATATTCTGCATCACGTTCTGCGGTGTTGTAGCCTTCATTAGCTAAGCGCTGACTAATGGCTTCAATACTTTTAGGGATATTCATAAATGAAGCACCAACATCTTTGTCGCCCCAAACAAATAGGGTGAGCTTTTTATCTTTATTGGCTTTGTATTTTAAATTAACCACATTAATGGCTTTGTTCACTAGGTGCTCTAGTTGGTAGTCGATAACTTCAACTTTTTGATCTGTCATGTTCATTGCTGCCACGATCATCGGATCAATTACGCCGGCGTTTTCTGGTAACACTAAAGTGAATGACATCATATTGGCGCTGACGCCTTGCATATCAGCTTCCCATGTTTCTTTATCACCAGAATAATAAGTCATTGCTTGCATGACAGGCACATTGAATTTTTCAAACTCGACTTTACGTTGATTAGCCCAATGAATGTTACGAAAGTTGATGATCAAGTCAACATCGGTTTCTTGACCAACAACCTGGCCATCTTTAGTGATTGGCAGTTGTAGCAAATGGCTATAGTCGCTGGTAACAGGACTTAGTTTAAAAAAGAAGGGTACAACGTAAGCACCTTTGGCTTCTAGCTGGGCTATGGTGGCATCAATTAATTGCGTTTGCTCAGACTCTATTAATGCGCGTTGTAGCAATATCGCTATTTTAGGTTGTTGAGGTTTTACCGGACGGCGTTTTTTATATTCGGCTAAATCTTTGATAATCAAGTCTGGCAATGCCGGGTGATAAATGCCCTGTTGCGGAAAAATAATTGGAGCAGGTACTTTGCTAACCGTAGGAGTTGCTGACATTGCTAGCGTTGAGCTTGCTTGCTTAGCGTTGCTAACATTTTCTGCAATATAGGACAGCATATTATCGAGATTGCGACGGCCAGCGTTCATCCAATAATCTTCTAAAGTACTGGCATTATCAGCGCTTAACGCTTTATTGAGTTTAGCGTTTTGTAAATATTTAAAAGCAACGACGGCAGAATTTACTTGGCTGATTGCCTCGGCGTAATTATCGAAAGCGGCACTGGCTTCTCGTACTGACACCGCGTCGAGAATGACTAAATCATATTGATTAAACAAGGTGACTAGTGTGCTTGTTTGGTTAGCTGCGTCGAGTAATGACTTCGCCGACTTTTGTTGGATATGCCAAGTCGAAGCCACTCTTTCTTCCGCGACTTCTTTTAATAAGGCTATTTTTGCAGTATTGGCATGAGCGGTACTAATAAATAATACGCTATGCGCTTTACCTGTCGGTGCTTGCTCTTGTTTGACACTCGGTGCTTGGGCAAAAACATTACTGATAACTGTAATGCAGGAAAATAATAAGATGGAAATTTTAATTAAAGGATTTTTCATGTGATAAATATCGCTACTCTTTTACGTAAATCATGCTGCCATCGGCCATTTCATAAGCAGTACCTGCTTTCTTACCTGTGCCTGCGCCCGTTTTGCCATCACTTTTAAAACTCTCGATGGTATTACCTTTTTTAACGATAATTTCCATATTATCTTTACCGGCATTTTTAATAACGGTGACATCTTCGGCTAAAAAGGGATTCAATGGGTTTTGTGCAATAGCAATCAATAATGCGGCCACTAACACTAAAAATACATCGACTAAGTTGACGACTGATAATGCAGGGTTAATGCCTTCATCTTCATCAAGCAACCTCATAGTCTTGCTCCACAGCTTTTACAGGTAAGGTAAGTGTTTGCTGATTAATTACCGGCGCTTTGTTGTTGATCAGCGGCATTAGGGCTACGAGTTCTTCGACCATCCAACGCTTTTTAACTGAGGCGATCCAAAAGGTAATTGAGGCGATTATCAAACCAAAAATAACCGCGGAAAATGCAACAATTAAGTTTTCACTAATGCCTTGTATATTGCCATCGGCTAAGCTTTTTAAAGCAGGTCCCATTGGGATCATCGTGGCGATTAAACCTAACATAGGGGCTAAACGGCTGACATTACGCACGCCTTCCAGCTCTTTTAGTGCCGCGACATCAAGTTGGTCTTGACTGATGTTGGGAATTTCATTTGCCAAAGATGCCATTGGGTAGCCGTTCAGCATTAAGTCAGGCTTATTGCCTAATCTGCTGTTAAGTAATTGTATGAAAGACTTATAATGACGACGACGTTGCAGGGTTTGACTAAAAAATTGTCCGCTAGCAAATAAAGAGTAAATAAACAGTAATGCAATAAGACAAAGCACAGGAGCCATAAAGAAATCAGACAGCTGGTACATGGTTTGTTCGATCAGGGCGATCATAATATTTCCTAACAGGTAGTTAATTTAAGTGATAAACAATGAAGATGAGTCAGGGACTCAAGGCGCAGGAGAGGTTTACGCCTTGAGTATGAGGTTTACTCGGGTTTACTCATTAGCGGCTTCGCCAACAAGTTCGGTTACTTCGTCAGCTCTGAAGCTATAGTTACCAGAGGTAACGCTTTCATCGTAGTAGCTGGTTATTTGTAGTTTATGAGTGGCTGTCGGTGTTTTAATTAAATAAATGTCGAATTGCGACCATAATAAATGGCCACCATTAAGTGCGTATTGGTACCAATTATGGGTAAACGATTTGAAAGCGTTTTCCGAATAACTACTGCTTTTAAAAGCTAAAAACTCGGCTGAAGCAGGATCAATAGCGTTATAGCTGTTTTCGAAATCTTGTAATGCTGTGGCATCATCAGCAAGCTTAATTTCGAAACTTGCGCCAGTCTTATCTTCAGCACAAGGTAGGCTAATATCCCAAGCATCAGCTTCGGTTACTTCTTGATTGCTATCAAAATCAACATACACTGCGGTTACGTCGCCAGAACAAGTTAATGCGGCGTCTATAACAAGCGCTTGCTCAGTGGTAAAGGCAACGTCACTGCTACCTTGATAAGCGGTCTGTAAAGTTATTTGGCCTATGCCTCGACCTGCAGTGGTAATGCTTGTTGCTCTAAATTTAGTAAAGGCACCGTCTGAATCAGTAATGAAGTATTTGGTATCAGCGGCACTAACCACATGTGTTGTCGAATTGTAGTCGTAGAACCCTGCAATAATATTTGCGGTAACATCAGCGATGAATAAGGTTTCATCGGTTGGTATATCGCTAGTTTTTACCGCTAAATAATCATCTAACTCAGTGTCAGCATTGGCGGCAATGAAACTTGCAGCGATAGGGTCGCCATTGGCATCAAAAAAGTCACTATTATTGCCCATGGCATAGGCCGTAATGGCATTATCGCTGTTTTGATTAAGATAAATATTGGTACGTTTAAAGGCAATATCCCAAACGGTGTTCGCTGCGGCTTCTTCTTCTGTCGCTAATTCAACAACGGCTTTAGCGTCTAAATCGTAATATACAAATACCGACTCGCTAGTACTGCCAGTGCTATGTGGCCCAATAATATCACCTTGCGTTGGTGCTGTTGGAGTCGTCGGTGTTGTTGGTGTCGTTGGTTCAGGTGTGATTTCCTTACTTGAACTACCGCCACCACCACAAGCTGTTAGTAAAACGCACAGTGCTAAGCTGGTTAATTTGAATGTTGGGTTTAAATTTTTGTTAAGTCTCATGTTGTTTTCCTATATTCCCTAAAATTTATAGCTAATGCCAGCACTTATGGTGCGGCTACTAACAGGTCTTGCATCAAATAAATTTTGACTGTTTGCAGTCGGTTTTTTGTGTTTATCAAAGATATTGTCAACACTTATTCGCCACGACAGTTTGTCTGTTATGGCTTGATTAAATACCGTGTTAAAGGTGGTATATTCGTTATTTTCGACGCCTTGGTAGCTATCAGGCACAGCTTCTCCTGCTTGATAAACGGCGTAGGCGATAATTTCGATATCATAAGCGTCGATATCATAATTAATGTTGAATTTTATTTGATGACGCGGACGGGAAAGTAGGCGTTGGTTATTTTCATCTTCGCTGGTTAAGTAGCTGTAATTTAATTGTGTTTTCCATTGGCTAAAGGTCAGTTGCGTACTGATATCAAAACCATGAATTTTCGCTTCACTAATATTTTGATACTGATAAATAGATAAGCCTGTTTCTTGTGATTGTTCAACATCAATGATCGAGTCAATTAGGTTGTCAGTTTTTGAGTAATGCACACTAATATCACTACGTAAGTCGACTTTGTTATCCGCCAAAGTGGTGTTAAAAGTTAAACTTGAGTTAAATGAATCTGCTGTTTCTGGTTCAAGGTCTTTGTTGCCTAATACCATGTAGCCTAAAGCGCTATGATCGAAAACATAGAAACGCTCTTTTAAGTTTGGCACGCGATAGCTTTGACCTATGCCTGCGCGCCATTGCAATTTACCTTCAGCTAAAGCAAAGTTTTTCATTGTGCTAAGACGTAAGGCGTTATGCCAACCAAAATCTGAGTCGTATTGGCTACGCATACCGGCAAGGATTTGATAGTCTGATTTTACCCAGTTGCCTTGTACAAATACTTCAACGCTTTCACGGCTTTCATCATCAACTTCAATAACGTTTTCAGCGGGCTTATCTTGTGTCAGTTTGTCAGCATGAACAACCGCACCGGTAACTAACTCAATATTGTTGAATTGAAAAACTTTTTGACCATTAATTTCGGACAGAATAATATGGGTGTCACGTAAGCTATTTGATTGGCCACTGGTTTCTTGGTGATTAATGTAGCGAGCGTTAAGTTGCCAAGGTGATTTTGGATGTTTAGCACTTTTTAAGCCCAGATCTATTTGCTGTTGATCTACATCTGTTCTATAGAAAATTACTTCGCTTTGTCCAGGGATTATCGAACTATCACGAAGCTTTTCATCACTTAACCATTGGTACTTAATGCTTGTGGCGAGATCTTCAAAGGCTTTATTCGTGCTTAAGGTAATAAATTTTTTATCAACACTCGCCGCATCTTGGCTGACGGTATTGCTGTCGTAATCATAACCTTGGTCATCAATGATGAGCGCGTTAAGCTGAGTACGCCAGCCGGAGAAATTTTCCACCGCGTTTATTTTTAGCGTGTGGTTTAAGTCGCCATCTTCAAAGGTATTACCTTGATATTGACTGACATCATAATCAAGCTTGAGTGCCGGTTCGTCAGATTTATGAGTGATAATATTAATCACGCCACCCATGGCTGAACTGCCATACATAACCGAAGCCGCACCGCGAATAATTTCAATTTGGGCAATATTACTGGCGGGAACTTGGTCTAGATCCGCGGATGAGCCAGTAGGACTTATAATGGGTTGACCGTCAATCAAGACTAAAACATGGTCACCATCAAAGCCTTGCATTTGAATGTTATAGCCGTCTTTTACGCTACGTTTCACGACGACACCCGGAATATAATTCAGTGCTTGCGCTAACGTGCCATGACTAATTTTGGCAATAGTTTCACCATTAATAACATCGACTAATACTGGAGAGTCACTTAAAAGCTTTGCGGTACGGGTACCAGTGACAACAATGCGCTCAGTTTGGCTTTTGTCTGCAGTTGTTTGCGCTATAGCACCTATAGGCAAGGCCAAAATCAGAGCCGATAGGCTAGCTTTAATATACATGTTAATTATTTACCAATAAGAATCTAAATGCGAATGATTATCGATTGCGATCGTAATGATAAGATGAAGGAATAGCAAGCTAATTTACTCCTCATTAGGGATTAATTTGTATTTTGGTTATTTGATGGGGCTAAAAATGTATCAATAAGGCTATTTTATAGTGTCCGAAAGTAACAATGTTTCACGTTTCTTTGCTGTACTTTTGTTAAGGAGTACTCGCTATAATCAAGCATAGAGTAATGACGCTAATTTAATCGCAATGTAAGAAAGCGTAAAGATTTGAACTTAGTCTGTTATCGAGGGCTCTATAGTATTACTTAAGAATAAGCCTACAACGGAGTTACTTATGCAAGATGATAATCAACTAACGAGAGCAAACCCGATCACTAATCAAGTACATATTGTCGCGGTATTTATGCTATTAGTGGCAATTTCACTGGTAGCATAATCTAGCTCTTCTCAGCAGTATTAATCCAATATTGGCTTGTTACATTCAGTTTTTATGCCCAGGCTACAAACTTTGCTGCAGTTAAATAATAGCAAGCACCACATCATGATAGCGTTTGTCATATTTATGTTATAAAGCTTTCATCGTTCGTTCATTTTTCTTTTACCTTACTGTCATTTTTAGTGATTAGCATGCTCGTGATGTTAGTGCATGTGCATTAGCAAAACTTACTTCACTAAAAACAACACTAAAGGAAGCATTATGAACTCGACCTGGGTTTCACTTTCAGCTTTGTCATCTTTTTTACTCTCTAGCGTTGCTGTCGCTGGCGTTTTACCTAATGTGCAAAAAGACAGCCAGTGGTTTGTTGATGGTCAACAAGCCGTTATGGCTAAAACTAAACTAACAACACGTAATAAAGCAAAAAATGTCATTTTATTTGTTGGTGACGGTATGGGGCTTTCGACCTTAACCGCAGCACGTATTTTAGATGGACAAAATAAAGGCCAGTCAGGTGAAGAGGGCTATTTAAGCTTTGAAGAGTTTCCTTATTCTGCACAAGTAAAAACCTACAACGTTGATGCACAAACGCCCGATTCTGCCGGTACAATGACGGCAATGATGTCAGGTGTTAAAACCGATGTTGGTGTGATTGGCGTTGACGAAGATATTGAGCGTGGTGATTGTGCAACCGTCAGTGGTAATGAATTAGTCACATCTTTAGAAGTTGCTGAGATTAAAGGCTTGTCGACGGGCATCATCTCAACGGCACGTATAACCCATGCAACACCTGCGGCCACTTATGCAAAATCAGCTGATCGTAATTGGGAAGATGTTTCTGATATGCCAGAAGCTGCTGTAACTGCAGGCTGTGTTGATATTGCAACCCAGCTTATTGATTTTGAAAAAAATCTCGAACAACGTTTTCCTGGCGTTGATGTTGACGGGATTGAAGTAGCATTTGGTGGCGGTCGTCGTCATTTTTTACCTAAAGATGCCAGCTTTAATAGCGCCGATGCTGTCAGTGCTATTGAAGGCGATCGTACTGATGGCATAGATTTAACGGCTAAATGGCAAGAACAATATCAAAATGGTAAATATATTATCGACCAAGCAGGCTTTGATGCAATTGATGCTAGCAGCACAGAACGGGTGTTGGGCTTATTTAATGAATCACATATGCAATATGAAGCTGACCGTAGTAATGATATTGCCGGTGAGCCATCGTTAACCGAACTTACCAGTAAAGCCATTGATATTCTTGATAATAATGACAAAGGCTACTTTCTTGTTGTTGAGTCTGGACGTATTGATCATGGTCACCATGCTGGCTCTGCGTATAACGCTTTAACAGATACCATCGAATTCTCGAACGCCGTACAAGCGGCTATCGATAACACTAACCCAGAAGAAACCTTAATCTTAGTGACGGCTGATCATAGTCATGTTTTCACTATTGCTGGCTATCCGAAACGCGGTAATCCTATTCTAGGTAAAGTGTTTAATGTTGGCGCAACTGAGCCTGCTTTAGCGGGTGATGGCATGCCATACACCACCGTCGGTTATACCAATGGTAAAGGCTTTAGAAACTTAGTAAATGAAACTAATGCTGACCTTAGCTATAACGATGATGCGTTAGCCGGTCGCCAAAACTTAACAACGGTTGACACGACAACAACGGGTTTTCATCAAGAAACAACCGTACCACTTAGTTCTGAAACCCATGCGGGCGAAGATATCAGTTTACATGCCTCGGGACCTGGTGCGCATTTAGCGCAAGGTGTTATTGAGCAAAGTGTCGTGTTTCATCTCATCAATCAATCTCTTGGCTTAATTGCTAAATAACCTGCCAATCGAAAGGAATTAACATGAAAACAGTAAAACTTTTATCTTTAGCCGTGTTGGCTGGGCTAGCCGGTTGTGGTGGTGACGATGGTAAAAATGGTGCAAACGGCGCTAATGGTGTTAACGGTAATAGCGGTATCAATAGCCTGATCAGCCAAACACTATTAAATGTTGGTCATGCGCAATGTCTTAATGGTGGTGTACAAATTGATTCTGGCCTAGATGATGATGGCTCTGGTGTATTAGATGCTGGTGAGATTGATGCGACTGAATTTGTTTGCTCACCCACCTTAACACAAGCACAAGGTTCAGCATTGGCGGCGACAACAAATAACCTCTGGTATGAGCAAGGACAAAGTGTTTTAGCGCAAGCAGAGCTTAATGCTCAATATTTAGTGAATACTAAAGGTAAAGCGAAAAATATTATTCTCTTTGTTGGTGACGGCATGGGAATTTCTACCGTAACCGCAACGCGTATTTTAGCCGGACAAAAGTTAGGTAAAATGGGCGAAGAGCATCAACTGAGTTTCGATAAACTGCCTTTTTCTGGTTTTGCAAAAACCTATAATGTCGATGCTCAAACGCCGGACTCTGCGGGCACGATGACTGCGATGATGTCAGGAGTGAAAACCGACGTTGGTGTCATTGGTGTCAGTGAAGCGATTAGCCGAGGTGATTGTTCTACGGTATCAGGCAACGAGTTAGTCACCGCCTTAGAATTAGCTGAAATAGCGGGTAAATCAACAGGCATTATTTCTACTGCACGTATTACTCATGCTACGCCGGCGGCAACCTACGCCAAATCAGCGGACCGAAACTGGGAAGATATTTCTGATATGCCATCAGCAGCAATCACGGCTGGTTGCGTTGATATTGCTTCACAGTTAATCAGTTTTGAAAGTGATATGGAAAGCAAGTTTGCTGGCGCTAATGTTGATGGTATCGAAGTAGTATTAGGTGGCGGAAGACGACACTTTTTACCAAAAGATGCAGCATTTAACAGTGCTGATGCGGTAAGTGCCATTGAAGGTGATAGAACCGATGGCCGAGATTTAACTGCAGAATGGAAAGCACAGTATCCGGCAGGTAGCTATGTTATCGACCAAGCAGGCTTTGACGCTGTTGATGCCAATACTACATCGCGTTTATTTGGTTTGTTCAATGAATCACATATGCAATATGAAGCCGACCGAGGTAATGATATTGCCGGAGAGCCTTCTTTAAAGGAGATGACCAGTAAAGCGATTGATGTACTTGATAACAACGAAGAAGGTTTTTTCTTGATGGTTGAAGCGGGCAGAATTGATCACGGTCATCATGCCGGTAGTGCTCATGGCGCATTAACTGACGCTATGGCTTTTGCTGATGCGGTACAAGCGGCTGTTGATGCCACTGACCCTGAAGAGACGCTAATTATTGTTACTGCCGATCATAGTCATGTGTTTACCATGGCTGGCTACCCTAAACGTGGTAATCCTATTTTAGGTAAAGTGGTTAGTGTTGGTAGTACTGAGCCAAGTCTAGCAAGTGATGGCATGCCATATACCACTTTAGGTTATACCAACGGTAAAGGTTATAGAGATTTAGGGACAGAAACGAATGCTGATGTTGGCTATAGCGGTGATGCAGTCACAGGACGTGTGGATTTAAGTGCTGTTGATACTACTTCTACTGGTTTTCATCAAGAAGCCTTAGTACCCATGGGCTCTGAAACGCACGCGGGTGAAGATGTTGGTATTTATGCCTCAGGGCCGGGGGCACATTTAGTTACTGGCACGAATGAACAAAGTGTGATTTTTCATGCTATGGATTATGCTGCTGATTTAGTCACCAAGGCTGAGCAAGCACTTAACTAGCTAAGCGCTTAATTAGCAAGTCGTAAGTTATCTTTGAACATGGAAAGTTGTCTTTTTGCAAGGCGACTTTCTTTTTCTCTGGTATTTATTCTCTGTATTTATGGGATTTAAAATGAAAACTTTCTTTGCAATACTATGGCTAGTTTCGAGCAATATCAGTGCGAATGAGTGTGATATACCGGCTGAAACGCTCAGTGCTTATTACCAACTAAGTCATCAGGCTTCAGGAAGTGAGCAACAGCAAAAAACCAGCCCGCAATTATTTCAATTGCATCGCGATAATCACCGAGTACTTCAACGTAATGTCAGTAAAGGCATTAATGATATTTGGTCACAGCATAGAGGACGTTTATCGTTAACTAGAGCATTTGACGAGTACCAGCATGCTATTGAATATCAACCCAACGAACTGGCATATCAGCCATCATGGCGAGATGTATTCCAGTTAGTGGCTATACCTGAGCTGAGAAAAATGCAGCTTGTGGAGCAAAAGCATGCGGGTTGTTTTGTTGAACAGCACTATGTATTAACAGATAACGGCATGGAGTATCAATTGGTTTGGTTACCTCATTTACGTTTGGCAAAATTTTTACAGGTAAAAAATGCTAAGTTAACGCAACAATGGCAATTAACTAATTATCAGTATGATAAGCAAGAAATAACCTCGTTGTTTGAGCAATATAGCCAGTATCAAAGTACTGATTATGCTGATATTGGCGATAATGAAGGTATTCCATTTTTAGCGACAATGATTAATCAAGGCTTTGCACTACCAACGCATCGCGCGAAGGCTTCAGCATCGCAGCATAATCATCAACACTAAGCCTTAAAGTGAATTAAGTAAAATTCACCTTAACTACCGCTATAAATATGCTTTTTAGTAATGGTGCTTTCAGCTAAAGTTTTATTGCTCGGTAGTTCTAATGTGCCATTAAGCAAATAAATAACTTTTTCGCCTTGCTCGGCTAAATCGAGTGCGTGTTGAACATTGATTAAAATGCTTGATGATATATCTTGAGGGAACTTGCTGGCGTCTCGCCTGATGTATTCAATGATATCAGTATTGACTTCTTGGTCATAAAAAACCGCATCAGCAAATTGCATTTCTCGATGTGCGCTAAGTGTTAAATTATCAGGGTTACCATCACCGGTATGAATAAAAACTATTTCACCTTCGGGTGGTGGAGTTTGTTGTTGTAAACTGGCGATGAGCTGCTGCTCAGCCTGAGTAGTGTTGCCTGCTAAAATTGCTTGCCCGATACTGCCACGTAACGTGCGCTCCCAAAAAGTACGACGGTCACGAATGCTTTTCACTCGTGCTTTCACGTGATCTCTAAATTTAAAAGAGAAGTCGGCTAACTTGCCATAACCGTTAGGGAGTGTTTTTTCGATTTGCTCTCGTAACATTCGCAGTAAAATAGGCGCGCTACCGGAACTCGACATAGCAATAATCATTGGAGCGCGGTCAATAATCGCTGGCGTTATATAGTTGCAAAGCTCTGGCTGGTCGACAACATTGGTTAATATTTTTAACTGGTTACTTTCTGCTGCGACAGCACCATTAACTTCATTACTGTCAGTTGCCGCAATAACGATGTTGTAATGATTGAGATGCCCCGGTTGATAGTTATGCTTGAGCCAAGTTAACTGATGTAAATTCACCAAACGCTCAACACTACTATTAAGCGTTTCAGACATAATGGTAATGTTTGTTGTCGACTTTAATAACAAGTCTATTTTACGGGCGGCAACTTCGCCACCACCTATTATCATGGCGTTGATATAATTGGCATCTAGATAAATAGGAAAATACTTCATTGTTATAATACTCTAAGGTTTAGCTTTATTTATAATCTCAGTAATAGGCTTATTACGCAGATTTTTTCTTAAAAAGATAATAGTGCTTTACTGATCGCTAAGCCATTACTATCACCATAAATATATTGACCTGGATTAAAGGTTAGGTCGGCAAAGCTAATAATGTTGTTAATTTCACCTTTACCTAGCTTTTCGGTTTTTATCGGACAACAACCTAGGGCTTTAACGGCAAGGGGTAATGTGGCGATAGTGCCTGCATCACGAATACAGCCATTGATGATAATTGCTTGCCAACCATTTTTTACTGCTTGCTCGGCGAGCATATCACCGAGTAAAGCATGGGTTAGGCTCGCTTTGCCATCAACCACCATTACTTTATTGCGGCCGTCAGTGGCCACCAGTTCTTTAACTTTTGAGTTGTCGTTAAAGCAACTGACAGTAACTATTTCACCAAAGAAAATTTTTTTACCACCGTAGTCGTTAAAAATAGCTTGAGCTAAAGAGAGTTGATCAGCATGGTTATCAAATAAGTCAGGCAGTAAATCTAGCATAAGTATCCTTAATAATGAATGAGTGCAATATCACTTTATCAGAACATTGAACTAGGATCTGTTAACAGACGCAATAGTGAGTATTACGCTTATTTATTTTACTAGCGTCTACGATTTAACTCATGAAAGCTTTTGAACCGATAGTATCTAGTTAAAGTGGCTATTCTGTCTCGATATAGAATGATAAACTAGCAAAAATTTTTTGATGAGAGTAAACATGCCTTGGATCCAGCTTAGATTAAGTGCCAATGAAGAGACGGCAGAAAAATATAGTGATTGGCTAAGTGCTTGTGGCGCACAAGCGGTCACCTTTATTGATGCTAAAGACACACCTATATATGAGCCTCTTCCAGGTGATGAAGTGATCTATTGGAATAACACCGTTGTTATGGGGTTATATGATGCTAGCCATGATATGGATAAAGTATTGAATTACTTGAAAGGCATTCATCCAGATAAAGATAAAATGGCCTACAAGCTAGAGCAACTTGAAGATAAAGATTGGGAAAGAGAGTGGATGGATAATTTTCATCCGATGAAATTTGGCCAACGTTTGTGGATTTGCCCAAGCTGGCGTGATGTGCCAGATCCAACGGCGGTTAATGTTATGCTTGACCCAGGCTTAGCATTTGGCACTGGTACCCATCCAACAACGGCATTATGCTTAACATGGCTTGATGGTTTAGACCTTGAAGGTAAAACCGTGGTCGATTTTGGTTGTGGCTCGGGTATTTTGTCACTTGCCGCGCTTAAATTAGGCGCCAAGAAAGTTATTGGTATTGATATCGACCCGCAAGCATTGCAAGCGAGTTTAGAAAACGCTAAACGTAATCAATGTGAAGACCGCTTAGCGTTATTCTTACCTAAGGATCAGCCTGAATTTAAAGCCGATGTGGTAGTCGCAAATATTTTGGCAGGGCCATTACGTGAACTTGCTCCGGTGATCATTGAGTATGTAGCCAGCAATGGTGTACTTGCATTATCAGGTGTTTTGGAAGAGCAAGCACAACAATTACAAACTATTTATGGCGAATATTGTCAGATGGATGCGATAACTGTGCAAGATGAGTGGGTGCGTTTATCAGGTGTACGTAAATAGTTGTTGGTAAATGTCTTAAAAAATGAGCAGCTTCTGTTACCAATTTGTACAAAATCTGCTCACATCAACACTTTAGAAAAAGTCAATATAAAAAACGTGAAAAAAAGCGCTTTTTGTTCAATTTATATCCTTTTCAATCCTAAAAAAAACGCGTAAACTTAGCGCCCTTTTGACTAGTAGCTCAAAAAAACAACAGCGTGAAGATAGGTCCATACACATTAGCAAGCAATACTATGCTTGCACCCATGGCGGGAATTACCGACCAACCATTTAGACAGTTATGTTGTCAGATGGGGGCAGGTTTAGCTGTATCAGAAATGATGTCATCTAACCCTAAAGTGTGGAATACCGGTAAATCTCAGCGTCGTATGTTGCATAGCGAAGAAGCAGGTATCCGTTCCGTGCAAATTGCCGGCTCTGATCCTGAAGAATTGGCGTTTGCTGCTAAGTTTAATGCTGATAATGGCGCACAAATTATTGATATTAATATGGGCTGCCCAGCAAAAAAGGTAAATAAAAAATTAGCAGGTTCAGCGTTATTGAAAGAACCCGCATTAGTCGAGCAAATTGTTAAAGCTGTGGTTAATGCGGTTGATATTCCTGTAACGTTGAAAATTCGAACTGGCTGGTGTGAAAACACTCGCAACGGTATTGAAATAGCCAATATCGCTGAACATAACGGTATACAATCACTTGCTGTTCATGGCCGTACTCGTAATGACTTTTATAAAGGGCATGCCGAGTACGACACCATAAAAGCAATTAAGCAAAGTGTGACTATTCCTGTTGTTGCTAACGGTGATATTACTTGTGCGGAAAAAGCGGAACAAGTGCTGAATTACACCGGGGCTGATGCCATTATGGTTGGTCGCGGTGCCCAGGGGAGACCTTGGATTTTTCGAGAAATTAATCATTTTTTGAAAACAGGTAGGCATTTGCCTGCTCCTTTGAAGGAAGAAGTACGTTCAATTTTAATTGAGCATGTAATGGAATTACACAAATTTTACGGTGACTTTATGGGTTTACGTTTTGCCCGTAAACATGTTTCTTGGTACATGCAAACGCATGAACAAGGAAAATCGTTTCGTTCTATTTTTAATGCACTCGAGTCAGTTCCTGAACAACTTGACGCATTAACTATGTATTTTGATAATTTAACTTTAGAAAGAGTCTGAACTTTATGTTTGAACAAAATATTTCCTCTCCATTTATTACCGGTGATCTACAAACTCAGACAAAGGCCTCGCCTTTACGCACACAAGCAAAAGTAGCTATTAAAAACTACTTGTCTCAGTTAAACGGTAATGACGTTGATGATATGTACGACCTTGTACTTTCAGAAATTGAAGCGCCAATGCTTGAAGAAGTCATGCAATATACACGTGGTAACCAAACCCGTGCGGCAAACTTATTAGGCATTAACCGTGGTACTTTACGTAAAAAGTTAAAAAAATACGGTATGAACTAAGAAATACGACAGGCTAGCCTGTCAATTAAAAGCACCCTCGGGTGCTTTTTTGTTTTTAGGGATATAAAAGTTATCCAGTTAGTCAACTTTTAGTCCCATTTAATATATATCGCATATTAATCCCTCGGGATTAATGATAATGGACGCGATGTAGAGCAAAGCTCAATGCCATGGACATGTGTCATAGGCCAGACAACCATTATAATTTATAGGTAATTAGAAAAACCATGAATACACCACGCCCAATCAAACGCGCACTGTTAAGTGTTTCAGATAAAACCGGTATTGTTGAATTTGCTCGCTCGTTATCAGAAAAAGGTGTCGACCTTTTATCAACAGGTGGTACCGCTAAGTTATTGGCAGAAAATGGCATAAAAGTAACTGAAGTATCTGATTACACTGGTCACCCAGAAATTATGGATGGCCGAGTTAAAACGCTGCATCCAAAAATTCATGGTGGTATTTTAGCGCGTCGTGAAATGGACGAAGCGGTGATGGTTGAAAACAATATCAATGCCATTGACTTAGTTGTCGTCAATCTTTATCCATTCGCTAATGCGGTTGCTGATGAAAATTGTTCATTAGAAAATGCCATTGAAAATATCGATATTGGCGGACCAACTATGGTACGCGCTGCAGCTAAAAACCATAAAGACGTTACTATTGTGGTTAATGCTCATGATTACGAGCGTGTTTTAGCTGAAATGGCTGATAATAATGGTTCTTTGGTTTATCAAACGCGCTTTGATTTAGCGATAGCTGCGTATGAACATACCGCGGCATATGATGGTATGATTGCTAATTACTTTGGTAAAATGTTACCTGCATACGGTAGCGATAATGCTAAAAGTGAAGATAAGCAAAAGTTTCCTCGTACTTTTAATAGTCAGTTCATTAAAGCACAAGATTTGCGTTACGGTGAAAATTCACATCAAGATGCGGCGTTTTATGTTGAAGCTAATCCAGAAGAAGCATCGGTTTCAACAGCGAAGCAAATCCAAGGTAAGGCATTATCATATAACAACATTGCTGATACCGATGCGGCGTTAGAGTGTGTTAAAGAATTTGATGAAGCTGCATGCGTTATCGTAAAACACGCAAACCCATGTGGTGTTGCTATCGGTGACAATATTTTAGCCGCTTATGATAGTGCTTATAAAACTGACCCAACATCGGCATTTGGCGGCATTATAGCTTTTAACCGTGAATTAGATGCAGAAACTGCTGAAGCAATCGTTTCTCGTCAATTTGTTGAAGTGATTATTGCACCAAGTGTTTCTGACGCGGCAGCACAAATTGTTGCCGCTAAACCGAATGTACGCTTGTTAGTTTGTGGCTTATGGTCGACTAAAACTACCGGTTTAGATTATAAACGCGTTAATGGCGGTTTATTAGTTCAAGACAGGGATCAAGGTAAAGTCACTGCAGATGAATTAAAAGTCGTAACCAAGCGTCAACCAACAGACGCTGAAATGCGCGATTTACAATTTTGTTGGAAAGTCGCGAAATACGTGAAATCAAATGCCATTGTTTATGTTAAAAACAGCATGACTATCGGTGTTGGCGCTGGTCAAATGAGTCGTGTGTACTCAGCAAAAGTTGCGGGTATTAAGGCCGCTGATGAAAATTTAGAAGTGGCGGGTTCGGTTATGGCTTCTGATGCTTTCTTCCCATTCCGCGATGGTTTAGATGCTGCCGCTGCTGCCGGTATCACTGCGGTGATTCAGCCTGGTGGTTCTATGCGTGACAATGAAGTTATTGCCGCTGCCGATGAACATAACATCGCTATGGTATTCACAGGTATGCGTCACTTCCGTCATTAATGGTTAAAATGAATAAGAAAAGTGCTCGTTAGCGCTTTTCTTATAAGCACGATAGTTAGCGTATGGCTAAGGCAATTAATATTTAGACATACGCGATTAAGCTAGGATGCCGCTTTTCGTCGATAAGATGAAGCAATCTGCACTGAACATCTGAAAGAAATCTGTTATAAATAGTGTCTGTTTAACATTCGGTTCATAGTTCTGTTAGCTTTAAAAAGTTTAACAGCCACTAACCACTATAATATTTACTCGTTAATGGAAGATAACAATGCATACAACAGCTCAAACGATAAAAAAAGTTTTTACTACGTCAATTATCTCTGCCACTTTATTATGTTCTGGCTTGGTCAGTGCTCATCAAGACGCTGAACATCAAAGTCAGCTTGAACAAGCCATTGCCGGCGAACATCGTTCAGAGAAAAATAAAGCACGTGATGAGTTTCGCCATCCGAAAGAAACCTTAGCGTTTTTTGGCTTCAAGCCATCAATGACCGTTGTTGAAATTACCCCAGGTGGCGGTTGGTATACTGAAATTTTGGCTCCTGCTCTAAAAGGTAAAGGCAAGCTTTATGGTGCTCATTACCCTGATACCGGTGAAGATAATTACTACAGTAACTCACGGAAGAAGTTAGTTGAAAAGTTAGCTAGCGATCCCGTGTTTAGCGAGGTAGAGCTAACTAACTTTATTCCACGTGAGGAAAGTGAGCTTGCACCAGCAGGTACAGCAGATTTAGTTTTGACGTTTCGTAACTTACACAATTGGCGCGATGCAGGAGTAGAGCAAGCATTTAAAGATGCCTATAAAGCTTTAAAAAAAGGTGGCGTGTTAGGTGTAGTTGAACATCGCTTGCCTAAGGGTGTTGATGCAAAAGTAGCCATGGGTTATGTCTCGCAAGAGAAAACTATTGCACAAGCAAAAGCGGCTGGATTTACCTTAGCGGCAAGCAGTGAAATAAATGCTAACCCTAAAGATATGGCTGTCTATCCGAAAGGTGTTTGGACGTTACCCCCAGTATTGCGTTTAGGTGAGCAAGATAAAGCAAAATATATTGCGATTGGCGAAAGTGATCGCATGACATTAAAATTTGTAAAATAACATCATTAAGCCGTTATAACTGACCTCGACAGTTTGGCGGCTTAACATACATTAGGAATTTAAGTACATGAATGTTTTGGTAATTGGTAGTGGCGGTCGTGAACATGCATTGGCATGGAAAGCAGCACAATCATCTACAGTAACAAAAGTATTTGTCGCGCCAGGTAATGCAGGAACGGCTACAGAAGCAAAGTTAGAAAACGTGAATATTTCTGTTGGCGATATTCCAACGTTAATTAATTTTGCTAAGACTAATGAGGTGGCCTTAACTATTGTTGGACCTGAACAACCACTTGTTGATGGTATAGTAGATGCTTTTCAAGCTGAAGGGTTAATGATCTTTGGCCCAAGTGCTAAAGCCGCGCAGCTTGAAGGTTCAAAGTCTTTTACCAAAGATTTCTTAGCTCGTAATAAAATTCCAACCGGTACATATCAGAACTTCACTGAAATTGAACCCGCAATTGCCTATGTTCGAGAGCAGGGCGCTCCTATTGTTGTGAAAGCTGACGGGCTTGCAGCAGGTAAAGGCGTTATTGTTGCCATGACATTGGAAGAAGCAGAAGAAGCTATCAAAGATATGTTAGCCGGTAATGCTTTTGGTGATGCAGGCCATCGCGTTGTGGTTGAGGAATTTCTTGAAGGTGAAGAAGCGAGCTTTATTGTGATGGTTGATGGTAAGAATGTTTTAGCATTTGCTACCAGTCAAGATCATAAACGCGCCTATGATGGTGATCAAGGACCAAATACTGGTGGTATGGGGGCATATTCACCAGCGCCAGTTGTGACGCCTGAAATTCATCAACGTGCTATGAACGAAGTTATTATGCCAACCGTAGAAGGTATGGCAAGAGAAGGAGCTCCATATTCAGGCTTTCTTTACGCAGGTTTGATGATTGATAGTGACGGTACTCCAAAAGTTATCGAATATAATTGTCGTTTCGGTGACCCTGAAACTCAACCGATCATGATGCGCTTAAATTCAGATTTAGTAGAACTGTGCATGATGGCCTGTCGTGGTGAATTGGATCAAGCAACGATTGATTTTGATCCGCGTCCTGCGGTAGGTGTAGTTTTAGCAGCAGCAGGATATCCAGGTAACTATCCGAAAGGAGATGTGATTTCTGGTTTAGATACCAATAGCCAGTCAGATCGGAAAACATTTCATGCTGGCACTAGTGAAAAAGATGGTGCAATTGTCACCGCAGGTGGTCGTGTTCTATGTGCAACAGCATTAGGTAATAATGTCACTCAAGCACAACAAGCGGCCTATGAATTGTTACATCAGCTTTCATGGCCGGGTGTTGAATACCGCACTGATATTGCATATCGAGCTATTGAACGCGAAAAATTATAAATGAAGTTTATGTCAATTTAAAATAAAAAGCCCAGTGTTATCACTGGGCTTTTTTATACAGGGTATATTTGCAGAGTCTTCATTATTAGTTATGCAATTGAACTAAAGTCTCTTTTTTCGCACCACCAGCTATCGCCGCTGCTATTGCAGAATCTTTATCAAAGCCAGAATCAATAGCGGCATTAACAATATCGTTATTGTGGCTGTCATTACTCTGATTAACCGCAGTTGTTACAACCGTATCGGCTTGTCCTGGAAAGAGTAATAGTATTTCTTTGACGATGTTTGTTGCTTGATCAGGAATAGCTGTTATCGCAGCCGTAAGAATATTCAACATCTTGCTAGGATAATTTGACGCGGTATTGTTTACTATATTACTGGTGTCATATGGCTCTGTACGTATAGCGACACGAACAATATTTTCAATTTCACTCGGATTAAATTGCACAGCGGTATTAACAATCTCTTGAGCATAAGCAGGCTCAGCTTTAATAGCGATTTCTACTAATTCACTACTCGGGGCGACATTAGCTTTAATTACAATTTCTATAACATCGCATGCTAATACAGGTTCGGCTGCTAAAGCACCAAGCATTATATCGCGATACTTTTCAGGATATCTCGTTAAAGCTACTTTTAAAACCACATCAACTTTTTCAGGGTAACGAGAAAGCAATGAATGAACACTACTTTTAATACTTCTTTGCTTTTTAACCTGTTGGTTTAATATTTTTGCAATTAAACGTTCTTGTTTATACTCAGCAATATCCTTTGCCATGACTGCACTACTAATTCCAGCAAGCATCAACAACATGATAAGTTTTTTCATTTGTTATGCTCTCTATATACATCTCATGGTAAAACCACGTTATTTATTTCGTGTTCTTATTATGTGCAAACCAATATAGTGCATAAATCTCTTTATATCTCCTGTGTTTTTATACATGGTATTGCCACTTTTTATAGTAAGGAATTAAGCCGTTTTTACTTAATCTATTGCTGTTTAGTTTTTAAAATAAACGATTAGTTCAATAAAAAAGCAAACAAACGCTTTTCTGCAATTTAATTGCAATTAGCGGTTGACGCGGGGCGAGAAATCTCTAAAATGCGC
>CAJXUN010000036.1 GCA_913061475.1 uncultured Colwellia sp.
AAAACGCTTTTATCTCGAACAAAATTTAACCGCGAAAGATCAACAGACCCTAGTCATCAAATGTTAATAGTAGCATTAAATTGTCACAGATATATTTGATTGTTGTCATACCAAGGTATAATACAATTTCTAACCGTGAAATATGTCGTATCAAACTATAAGAGAATTATTAGGTAATAATATGAATACAGAAGCAGCATACGCTATTGGTACTCTAGGAAAGAAGTGGACGGACGGCGATAAGGAAATATGGTTTCAGCAACAACAAAAAAAGCGCAGCTACTTTGAAGAAGTTGTGACAAAATTAGATGATTTGAGCGCTGATTTTATTATCGAGCAATATGGTAATTTACTTTATGATGCTGAAAACTATCCTTTATATGCGTTAAAATCGGCCAACTGGCTGGCAGAAAAACCGGTTATTCTTGTGACGGGAGGTGTACATGGCTATGAAACTAGCGGTGTTCAAGGCGCAATACGCTTTCTCAAAACAGCCGCAGAGCAATACCAAGCACAATTTAACTTTGTTGTTTTACCGTGTATTAGTCCTTGGGGCTATGAAACAATTAATCGTTGGAATCCTTTAACGCTTGATCCTAATCGCTCATTTTTTGACAATAGTCCAGCGCAAGAGTCATCGGCGGTTATGCAATACATTAAAACCCTTGATGTAGAGTTTCTGGCGCATATTGATCTGCACGAAACCACTGACAGTGATAATAGCGAATTTAGACCTGCGCTAGCTGCAAAAGACGCAATTGAGCAAAAAAACTGGAATATACCTGACGGCTTTTATTTAGTTGGCGATAGCAAAAAACCTCAAGCCATATTTCAAAAAGCGATTATTGAGTCAGTTAAACAAGTGACACATATTGCGCCAGCAGATAGCGATAATAAGCTTATTGGCGTAGCTTTAGCGCAATTTGGCGTGATTAACTATGCGGCTCGGGATTTAGGTTTATGTATGGGTTTGACTGATGCGCCTTATGTTACAACCACTGAAGTATATCCTGACAGTCCTCGAGTTGATGATGAAAGCTGTATCATTGCTCAAGTAGCGGTTATTACTGGCGCATTAAATTATTTATTAGCGCTATAAGCTAATAAATAATTGTTAAGACAAAGTGGCATGTCATAGCGCGTTAAGGAAACATAACAGTAAATAAAGCTTACCGTTATGTTAACGCACGTATGGTGAGGAATTTAGTGCATATTTCCTTGCATAATAAGTCATACATGTTATTTTTCTTTCATTAATTAATTTAGGATTGTTTTTCATGCCAAAAGCGAGTGATATAAAAAAGAATGCCGCGATAGAATATAACGGTAAAGTGATGATTGTTAGAGATATTGAACGTTCAGTACCTCAAGGCCGTGCTGGTGGTAGTCTTTACAGAATGCGCATGTATGATGTAGTGACTGGTGGTAAAGTTGATGAAACCTTCAAAGCTGAAGATATGTTGAACTTTGCTGACTTAACGCGTCGTCCTGCAATGTTTTCGTATATTGACGGCGAAGAATACGTTTTTATGGATAACGAAGATTACACTCCTTATAACTTAAATAAATCATCAATTGAAGACGAAGCGTTATTCATTAATGAAGAGACTCAAGGTCTATTGGTGATTATTGTCGATGGTGTTCCTGTTGCTGTTGACTTGCCGTCAAGCGTTGAACTCGTGATAACGGAAACTGATCCATCGATTAAAGGTGGCTCAGCAACCGCACGTACTAAGCCGGCTATTTTATCTACTGGTTTGACCGTGCAAGTTCCTGAGCACATTTCAACGGGTGATAAAATCAAGGTTAACACCGAAGAACGTAAATTTATGGGCCGCGCCGATAAATAACGTTTTAGTTGAAATATAATAAAAAACCAGTGAGTTAATCACTGGTTTTTTATTTTCTAAGAACCCATTAATCCAAGTTGGAGCTATTTATAGTAGTGAAACCATTTTTTAAATAAGAAACCTTGAACAAAATCAGTATTGATATTTCGAGCGAATATAATATCACTTTCTGTTTCTACCCCTTCAAGAATGACTTTTTTACCAGCGCTATGCGCATAGCTAATAATGGCCTCAACGAGTAACATAAATGGCTTGTTATGTTTTTCTGCCACAACACGTTTATCTAGTTTGATATAGTCGACTAATTGAATCACTGACGTTGATATCATTGACAGCGGATTGCAAACATCATCAATAGCCGTATTAATATTGTTTTTAGCTAAAGTATCTATCATAGCTAGGCTTTTAATCGCGTCGTTAATTTCTGAGTTTTCGATCAGCTCGACAACAATATTTGCACTCTTAAAGCCTTTGAATAGTTTCAAAAATGGGTTGTTTTCGTTGTCTTCACCGGTGGAAAAATAAGAGTCTTGATCTAAGTTAATAAATATATCGCTTTTATTCGGTGCGTAATCTAATTGTAAAAGCTTTTGTTGATACTCCACTTGAAAGAGAGTTAAAGGACTGTCGTGTAAGGCTGCATAGATAATATCGGGGGCAATGTTTTTACCGTCTTTATCGGAAAATCTCGCTAAACACTCATAGGCCATAATATCTTTAGACTTTAAATCAACGATAGGCTGGTACTCTACGCCATAGCGTTGTAATTCTATTAATTCGATTAAATCTAGGGGGGAGACGTGTCTATTATTCATCCATTATTACAAATAAATTTCTTATTTGCGTATATCCTCAATTCATACAGTGCGCCATTCTAAATGAGAATTATTTACATGTAAATGTTTTTGAATAGTAAATTACTGATATTATTTGATAAAAATTTAACATAACGTTAACGGAAGCGATCAGATGGTAACTCAAGATTGGTATTTCAGTTGCTAATGTAACGTTGTTTACCAATAGCCAGCTCGATAAATTATTGGTAACTGGCTATTGAACCATTGTTTTTAGGTGATGTTTTTTAGCCTTAACCTACATTTTTAATGTTAAAACTTAGCTTTGTTGGCTTTGATTACTATTTTATAACAATAGCTTTTCCTCTACCGCCTAATTCTGCGGCAGCATCGAGTACTTGTTCATTGTTGATGATCAGCTGCACGAAACCAAATCTTTTCTCGTTGAGTGTATAACCCATTTTTTTAAGTGCATACTTTTCTTT
This sequence comes from uncultured Colwellia sp., assembly GCA_913061475.1. Taxonomy (GTDB): domain Bacteria; phylum Pseudomonadota; class Gammaproteobacteria; order Enterobacterales; family Alteromonadaceae; genus Cognaticolwellia. The sequence continues at coordinate 3,130 of CAJXUN010000036.1, forward strand.
TTCAGCAATACCGGGATAATGTTCGATAACATCTTTCGGTAATAATTGATGATGAAATCTTGGTGCATTTGCTGCTTGCTCGGCGGTCATATTAAACTCAACCACGTTAAGAATAGACTGATAAACGGAACTGATGATGGTGGTACCGCCAGGTGAGCCCGTCACTAACTTTACCTTGTTATCCATTAATAATATTGTTGGTGTCATAGATGATAACATACGCTTGTTCGCTTGAATTTCATTTACTTCGCCGCCGACAGCACCATAAATATTGGGTACCCCCGCCTTAACACTAAAATCATCCATTTCGTCATTGAGAATAAAACCAGCACCATCAACAATAACACCACTACCGAAAGTGTAATTAATCGTTGTGGTGTTTGACACGGCATTACCCCATTTATCGATAATTGAAAAGTGCGTAGTATCGGGGCTTTCTTTTAAACCAGGCTTAATAGCTTTGGTAACTGAAATAGTAGTATCTGAAATACCAGCGATACGAGTTTTTAAATAACTATCCGCTAGTAATCTTTCTTGAGGAACGTCAAAAAAATCTGGATCGCCTAAATATTCCGCTCGATCAGCAAATACGCGTTTACCTATTTCTGCCAGACGATGTATATAAGGCGCTGAATTATGTCTTAATGGCGTTTTAGTATTGGCTAATAAATCGTACATATTTAGCCATTGTAAAATAGCAATACCACCTGAACTCGGTGGTGGGGCGGTTAATACGCGATGACCGCGCCAATATTTTTCAAGCGGCTTACGCCATGTTGCGCGATAATTTTTTAAATCTTCATAACCAATAATACCACCATGCTTGGTCATGAAATCGGTAATTATTTTAGCGGTTTCCCCTTGATAAAAGCCATCTCTGCCTTTGTCTGCAATACGGTGCAATGTTTTTGCCAAGTTAGGTTGAGCAAATACAGTACCTGTTTTGGCTTTAGCGAAATGCTCGGAAAAGTTAACCTTTACACCGTCTTTTTTAAAACTGTTAATACGCCATGCAATGTTTTCTGCCAAATTTTCGTGCACCACAAAGCCCTGCTCAGCTAATTTTACCGCAGGCATAACTAAAGACTTCCAAGGTAATGAACCATACTTTTTATGGGCTTGCCACATACCATCTACGGTACCTGGTACGCCAGAAGATAATACGCCATATAACGATTGAAAAGGAATGACATTACCATTGTCATCTAAATACATATCACGGTGTGCTTTTAATGGCGCGACCTCCCGATAATCGAGAAAATCTGCGACCTTATCTTTATAGATCACCATAAAGCCACCACCGCCAATATTACCAGCTTCAGGTAAGGTTACGGCCAAAACAAACTGAGCAGCAATCGCCGCGTCAATAGCATTTCCCCCTTGAGAAAGTATTTGCGCTGATACATCTGCACTAAAAGTGTCAGGCATTGCTACCGCGCCTTGTTGTTGCGTGTTCGGCTTAACACTGGCAGCGCAAGATAGTGAATAAGTTAATAAAGCGATTGAAAAAATTAGATTTTTTACCATAGTTATTAGCACCCTGATATTTTTATTTGCTAACAGATTACCTTGTTAGTAAAAAATGTACAGACACTCAAGTATAAAGTAAAAAATAAATGCCTAATGGTTAGGGGCTGTTGATATTTTGTGGTTGTTTTTTGCCCTAGATAGGTGCGTTTTAATCGCAGATAACTGTGCACTTTTCGCAAATATTACCCAATAGATCCTAAAGTAATTCAGCAACAATGCGTTTTAATAAATAGGTTTCGCGCTCAATTGATAAGCCTTTTTTGCTACTATTTTTTATCACTTCTTCATTGTGTTTAATCGCGTGATGAATGTTTAACCATAGTGGCTGCATACCATTTTGTAATTCATGAGGTTCAAAGCTTGGCGCTAATAATTGCTTATCTATGTCACAGGTATAACAATAGGAGAGCATATGAACCACATCATAGTCACTTTTATGCCAATTGCGATATTCTTCATAACAACCAAATGCTTCAATATTAGTGACATTTTGCGCGCCCGTTTCTTCGCGTAATTCACGAATAAGGCCGGCAATATTATCTTCTCCCTCATCAATTCCACCGCCGGGTAAACTGTAATCGTGATATCGCTTGGTGTATAGCAAGAGAATTTTCTCGCCGTTTAGGACAATGGCGCGAGTGGCTTTGCGGGTGAAACTATGGTGAGCATTCGAATGTAAGTCTGATACTTGGGTTGATTTTAATAAGCGCATAGATAATTTTTTTGGTCAAGGTCTGTCATTTATGGGGATAACAAGCGTTTAAATCAATAGTTAACAAAATGAAAGGGTAAATGAAAGCTTCTAAATTTAGTTTCTTGTCGACTTTAAAACTTGTTTTTTTCGCCTTAACCTTTCGATTTCTTTTGTTTTTGGTGTTAAATCTTTCGTTTCGAAGTTTTATTTGTATTTTTACGAGTAAAATGAAACTTGTTGTGTAATAATACAAGGGTGGTAACGTGAATTTTAGGAGAGCATGATGGCTCACGAAGAAACAGCGAAAGTAATCAACCTTAGCGACAATGCTATAGAAAAACCAAAAACAATTGAGCAACAGTTAACCGATGCCAATGATGAAATTGCAGACTTAAAAATGCAAATTGCTTGGTTAGAACGCTCTTACGAATAACTCAATCCAACTTCATTAGTATTAATAACTAAAAAAGCCAAGGTGAAATATTACCTTGGCTTTTTTCTTGATGGAAAAATACTTACACTAAACTTGCGAGCATCTCTTCGCTATAAGGCGTGATTGCTTTACCGGTACGTATTTTCTCAACATAATCAGGGTTAGCGATAAAGGGGCGGCCAATGGCAATCAAATTAAATTGTTCATTTTCAATAGCTGCACTAGCGGTTTTCGCGTTATAACTGCCGACACCAACTAAAGTATTTCGGTAATTGGCTCGAACATAACTAGAAGCTTTACCGCCAAGGTAATCGAACTCCATTGCATCATCAAATATACCTATGTGTAAAAATGCTAAAGATCTGCTTTCTAATTCAGCTAATAGGTAATCGAATACTGCGCGATCTTTCGCGTTTGTTGCCATGTTAAAGTAGGCACCGGGTGAAACTCTTAATGCTGTTCTTTCGTTTCCGATACGGGCAATAACGGCATCTACAACAGCTAATGGAAAACGCGACATATTTTCTGGCGTCATACCATAGTCATCGGTACGTTGGTTGCTGGCAAAATGTAAAAATTGATCAATAAGATACCCATTAGCACCATGAATCTCTACGCCGTCAAAACCTGCTTCAATCGCATTGGCGGCCGCTTGTGCATAATCTTTAACTAAACTGTCGATATCTGTTTGTGTAACAGCTTTCGGCACTTGATAGGTAAGTTCGCGCATTCTAGGTACGCTGCCTTCAACCGCTAGCGCTGATGGAGCTAGTACGTCGCCGCCGTTGAAAAAGTGTGGATGCGCAACGCGACCCGTATGCCAAAGCTGGGCAAATATCTTACCGCCATTTTGATGAACTTTAGTGGTGACTTGTTGCCATCCGGTAATTTGTTCTTGGCTAAATATGCCGGGTGTGTTCGGATAGCCTTGACCATCAGGACGAATAATAACCGCTTCAGAAATAATTAAACCTGCGTCAGCTCTGCGCGCATAATAATCTGCCATTGCCGTCGTGGGCACTAGATTTTCATCAGCCATACAGCGTGTTAGCGGCGCCATTAATATACGGTTATTTAATGTAATTGTGTCGTTAAGGGCATAGGGATGGAATAAGTTCTCAGTCATGACAATTTCTCTTTCTTGAATATTCATTCAAGATACTCTTACTTGAATGAGTATTCAAGTATTATTTTGAACAAACATTCAAATAAGGTTACACTGAGCGATATAACGTAGTTAAAGGCCATAAAGATGAGAAATGCTGAATTTGATAAAGAAGCGGTGCTTAGAGCCGCTATGATCGCTTTTATGGCGAAAGGCTACGCAAAAACCAGTATGCAAGATTTAAAAGCGGCTACAGGTTTGCATCCTGGTTCTATTTATTGTGCCTTTGAAAATAAACGTGGCTTATTATTAGCAGCATTAGGGCAGTATCGTGCAGACCGAGCAGAAGAGTTTCAGCACTTCTTCTCATCTGACCTGCCGAAATTGCTGCAATTAAAACACTATCTTGAGCATGTGGTACAAGAGAGCATCAGTTGTCAGGCAGCGCAAGCGTGTTTACTCATTAAAGCACTGAACGAATTAGCAGAGCAAGATGATGAAGTTCAAGCTATCTTGATCGAAAACTTATCTGATTGGCAATCTTCTGTTGGCGCGGTATTTCATCAAGCAATTGCAGCTAATGAATTAACCGGTGAACGTTCGGCCGAACAATTATCTCGATTTTTTATTATGGGGGTTTACGGCTTGCGTACTTATGCCCAAACACACCCTGAGGCGGACATCATGCATGAACTTGCAGAGCAATTATTTGTTGATTTATGTCGATAATTTAAGGCTTAGGTGAATGACCTTATATTACATTATCTCGTCACAGTGCTGTAACCGACAAAACAATGATGTTCAATATCGCCATTTATGACTAAGTATGATTAAGCATGGCTGGTGATAGTTAATATAGATATCAAGGTAGTTCTTATTGACGTTTATCTATCAAGGTTTTAAAGATCAGTAGATTAGCAATAAACCAAAGATCCTTAATAAGGAAGTGCCCGGTCGTTGTTAATAATGTTTCGCTTGATAACGCGGCGGGAAAACTTAAGAAGAACGTTTGTGTTACAACAAATACTGCACCAGACATTAACACTGCAGGTATTAACAGTTTTTGCTTAAATATCGCTAATATGACAAGTGTGAGTGCGATTATGTCGTAAACACCGATAATATTAGAAGCAGTTTGAATATCCCAAAATTTATACATCCATGACATTAGCGGTGAACTACTGACCAAGCCTTCAATACCTTTCGCTTCCAGTAAGGTAAATTTCATACCGCCAATCCACAGTAGCACAAGCACCACCGGCAAAGCATTGAGCCAAATAATGTTTTTAGTTGCTAGATAAGGCTTAGCGAGAAACACACCGATAGCAAGCAAGGCAAAATATTTAATAACACCCTGACCCGAACCAATGGCTGGAAACCCACCTAATGATGCTATCCACATGCGACTGCCAAGTAAGGGTAATAAGGCGATCACACTGATTAAAACAAGTAATACACCGAGTTTGGCGCGAAATTCAATGCGATGAATGGCAATAAGTGCCCATATCGCTGTCGTAACAAAGGCTGTACCAGCAAAGTTATTAAATATCTCGTTAGGTAGCAGCTGGCTAATACCAAAAAACTCAGTGGTGAGCGTAATGTGCGAGTGATGCCCCATTAGTATAATACTTACACCTAATAGACCTGATGATATTGCAAGTAAAATTAATATGGCAGTAAAGTGTAATTGTTTCATGTCAGTGTCTTTTATGGCGATAAAAAAGATTTGTGTAAGCTTGGTTTATTTACGCTTGGTTTATTAGCGTAATACACTCGCAAAGCTGTCACTCATTGGTGATAACGTAGGCAGAAGACCTAGCAATGATGAAAAAAATTTCAATCATTAAATATGTCCTATTGAAATTAAATCATTTATGAATTCGTATGCAGTTGGCATGACAGTAATTAAATGTGTACTCTCGAAAACTTGTCTTTGTTGTTGCTCAGTCTGCTGTCAATGTTTCATCAGGTGAGCATTTAACGGTTAAGGTTTTTAAATGCGTCGTTGTTTATCTAAATTTACTCCCCGTGCTACTTTGAAAATAGCTTTGAGCTGTTTATTCCTCGTAGGTAGCCTAGCTGCTTGTAATGGCGAAAATAAAAAGTCAACTAGTAGCAATGAGTTAACCTCCGATCAGCTCAGCGTTGAGCAAGGTGTTACTGATGTAGCACCGACCGGAGGGAAAGCTGTGGTTTATCAAGTTTTCACGCGTTTATTTGGGAACAAGAACACCACCAATAAAGCTTGGGGGACAATAGAAGACAATGGTGTCGGAAAGTTTAGTGACTTTACCGACACGGCACTTAAAGGCATTAAAGAACTAGGTGTCAGCCATATTTGGTATACCGGTGTTCCTCATCATGCATTAATTGGCGACTACACAGAATTTGGCATTAGTAATGATGATCCAGATGTCGTTAAAGGACGTGCGGGTTCTCCTTATTCAGTTAAAGACTACTACAGTGTCAATCCAGATTTAGCAGATGATCCTGCCAAACGTGTTGCAGAATTTGAAGCGTTAATAGCAAGAACCCACCAACAGAACATGAAAGTTATTATTGATATTGTCCCTAACCATATTGCCCGTGATTATCAATCACTTGGTAAGCCTAAAGGTATACGTGATTTTGGTGTCGATGACGATACAAGCGTAGAGTTTTCAGCCAATAATGATTTCTATTATGTGGTTGGTGATGACTTCAAAGTACCCAAGTCTGAGCAAGGTTACGTACCTTTAAACGGCGAAAATCACAGCTTGTCCGATGGATTATTTAACGAGTCACCAGCGAAATGGACTGGCAATGGTTCACGCGCAGCACAGCCAAACATAAGTGATTGGTATGAAACCGTTAAAGTTAATTATGGCGTTAGACCCGACGGCAGCTATACATTTACGCAGTTACCAGAGTCTTATCGCTTTAAAAACTTTCAAGCTCATGCTGCTTTTTGGGCCGATAAAAATGTGCCAAATTCATGGAAAAAATTTCGTGATATTACCCAATATTGGTTAGCAAAAGGAGTTGATGGTTTTCGTTACGATATGGCAGAAATGGTGCCAGTGGAATTTTGGAGTTACTTAAATTCCTCGATCAAAATGACTAATAGTGAAGCATTTATTCTGGCTGAAGTGTATAACCCAAAACAATATCGCAATTATATTCAGTTAGGTAAAATGGATTATCTCTACGACAAAGTTGATTTTTATGATCGCCTGAAAGACATTATGCAAGGGCATGGTAATACCGATGATTTAGCTAACATTCAACAACGTTACGCCGATATCGAGGAGCATTTATTACACTTTTTAGAAAACCATGACGAACAACGTATTGCCAGTATTGGCTTTGCCGGCAATGCAGAAAAAGCTAAGCCTGCTATGGTGGTTTCTACGTTAATTAGTCGGGCACCAACCATGATTTATTTCGGTCAAGAAGTGGGTGAAGATGGCAGTGAAGAAACCGGTTTTGGTGACCCAACTCGCACCACTATTTTTGATTATGCCGGTGTCCCTGCTCATCAACGTTGGATGAATAATGGCAAGTTTGATGGCGGTCAATTATCAAATGATGAGAAAAATTTACGTGATTTTTACCAACGCTTACTTAATATTTCTGCCGAGAATAGTGCAATGCAAGGGCAATATGCCAACTTGCACGAGGTTAATCGCAAAGCATTAACAACGTACAACCATTTACAGTTTGCTTTTTCTCGTTGGTCAAAACAAGAGCAACTCATTGTTGTCAGTAATTTCGATAGTGAAAATAGTTATCAATATTCATTAAAATTACCTAAAGAGCTGCTTGGTAAATGGCAACTATCCTCAGGAGCATATCCACTAACAGATTTACTCTATGGTGAAGAAAACACCTTAGTGGTTAACCGTAACAATAGTGCAAGCATCGAGATTAACATCGAGCCATTAAGTTCTTTTGTTTTTCAATTACCAGTGGCTAAATGATCATGAAAAAATCTAATTTTGCATCAAAAACGGTTATGCTCTCAACAGTTTTATATCTGGTAAGTTTGTTATTTTTCACGTTTAGCACCCAGGTATTCTCCCGAGATTATATTGCTCATCACTTAATCAATAACACACTACAGGTGACCATAAGTGATGGTACAGTAGCAATTAATGCCCTGAATCAATCTGCTTTTGAAGTGCACTATCAACCTACGGGGTTTAAGCAGTTGCCGTCATTTGCTCTAGCACCTAAAGCGGACCGCAGTGCGATAAATAGCAATGAATTGTCAGTGGTTGAGTCAGCAAAAAAATTAACACTGTCCAATAAGTCATTAGTCGCCATCATCAACAAATCACCCTTTAGTATTCGCTACACTAAACTTAATGGTGAACATATTGCAGAGGAAGAACAAGGGTTATTTACTCAACATAGTCCGCAGTTGGTATCTGTGGTTGCTGTAGAAGCAACTGAGAAAAAAGTATCCTTTAATATCGGTTTTCGCTTCAAATTAAAAGCTGATGAAAAAATACTCGGTGGTGGACAACGTGTACTTGGTATGGATCGTCGCGGACAAAAAATGCCACTATATAATCGCGCTCATTATGGTTACGAAAACCAATCTAACCAAATGTACTATGGCTTGCCAGCCATTATGTCGAGTAATAAATATATCATTGTTTTTGACAACTCAGCTAACGGTGAACTTGATATTGCCGACACTGAAAAAGACATCTTACAATTTAATGCCGTTGGCGGTCGAACATCTTATTTGATCATTGTCGGTGAAACTTACCCTAAGTTGATAGAAAATTTCGTTAATGTTACCGGTAAGCAACCATTACCTCCTAGATGGAGTCTCGGCAATATTGCCAGTCGTTTTGGTTACCACAGTGAACAAGAAGCTCGAGCCGTTGTGCAAAAGTATATTGACGAAGACTTTCCGCTTGACGCTATTGTGTTTGATTTATATTGGTTTGGCCCAGATATAAAAGGCCATATGGGCAACTTAAATTGGGATACAAAAGCCTTTCCAACGCCGGTTGATATGATCAAAGACTTTAAAGCTGAAGGGGTCAATACCATTATGATCACTGAGCCTTTTATTTTGACCTCATCGAGTCAATGGCAAAGTGCGGTTGAAAACAATGCTTTAATGAAAAACAAAGCAGGAACACCCGAAAAGTTTGATTTCTATTTTGGCAATACCGGCTTAGTTGATGTATTTGATAGCAAAGCACAAGACTGGTTTTGGCAATATTATCAGCAATTAGCAGAGCAAGGCGTAAGTGGTTGGTGGGGCGATTTAGGCGAGCCGGAAGTGCACCCTGCGCAAGGTCTACATAATTTAGCGGGAACAAATGCTACAGGTGATGAAGTTCATAATGTCTATGGTCATCAGTGGGCTGAAATGCTTTATCAACGATTACGAAAATTTCAACCTGACACGCGACCTTTCATTTTAATGCGTTCCGGCTTTATTGGTTCGCAGCGTTATGGCATGGTGCCATGGACAGGAGATGTTAGCCGCAGCTGGGGTGGTTTTAAGCCGCAAGTTGAATTAGCGTTACAAATGAGTTTACTAGGCCTAAGTTATACCCATTCTGATTTAGGTGGCTTTGCAGGTGATGGGCCGATTGATAAAGAGCTTTATATTCGTTGGTTGCAATATGGTGTATTCCAACCGGTATTTCGCCCTCATGCGCAAGAAAATGCTAAACCAGAGCCTGTTTTTCATGACACCGAAACCAAAGATATCCTGCGCGAATACGTCAAACTACGTTATCGTTTAATGCCTTATATTTATTCGTTAAGTATTGAAAATAGCTTAACCGGTATGCCAATCATGCGGCCGATGTTTTTTGAAGACGAAGGCAACTTAGGCCTTATCGATGAAAAAGACAGTTATTTTTATGGTGACGCATTACTGGTTACTCCTGTAACCGAACAAGGTGCGCGCTCAGTGAATATAGACTTGCCCTCAGGTGCCTGGTTCAACTTTTGGAATGATAAACGTTATCAAGGAAGCAAAAAAGTCACCGTTGATGCGCCATTGACGCAAACTCCTGTGCTGGTTAGAGCAGGGGCTTTTATACCTATGGTTGATGCAACGCAATCAATGCAAGACTATGAGACCAAAAAACTTACCTTACATTATTATGCTGACCCTTCTGTTACGTCAGCGTTTTCAACTATGTATAACGATGATGGTAAAGATCCTAATTCATTAAAAAATAACGCTTATGAAACACTGACCTTTACTGCAAAGCAAAGTACTGAAAAGTTGAGCTTTGATCTACAACAAAGCGGTGGTTTTTTAGGTGCACCAAAAAAGCGGCAATTGCGTTTAGCAATTCACCATTATGAAAAAAAACCAACGGAAATAACCGTTAATCATCAGCCTGTTAAAGTAGTTGCACAACAAGCACAACTAAATAGTCAGCAACTTAGCGCTTGGTATGATGATAAAAATAGGCAGTTACAGATTAATACGCCGTGGCATAAACAGCTCAGTATTGAGATTAACTAAAAGCGATGTGGACTATCCTTTATCAAGCTTAGTCTCGATACTGCGGCGAGAAATAACGCAAGATCAGCACAGTTAATGATTGCGACTCTGAGCTAAGACAAGTAATCGTTAACTGTGCTTTTTTGTTGGTACTAATGTTGATTAAAATAGCTGTTTCTATAGTGAACCGTGATGCCCGCTAATTTACTGCGCTTTGTTATTAGCGCCACATCACACAGCTTTCACTTATGCCATTTTGGAAGCACACCGAGTCGACCAAAATCCTTATTAATCCGAATTAACAGGTGCACCGTTTGCCTAACAGTGTTACAAAACTCAATTAAACGTTTTTGGAATGCTGTGCAGTAATGTATCGTAATGGCTATAAACCTTAGGCATATCCATCTTATTAAGAAACTCAGAGCAAGTTAAATAGGCTAATAAATAGCGTGAATCTTCAACCCAAGGCGGTAAGTATTTCGGTAACTGACAGAGTCCCATTTCTTCTAATTTATAGAGTACGGGAATATCATCAATATCGAGTTTTCCACAAAATAGTAATTTAAGACAATCAGCTCGACCATTAGCCGCGATGGCTTTTAAGAAATTATGCACTCGAATAAGCCCCTCTAAGTACACACCATCTTTGGTAAAGGGGGCACCGCCAGTTAAAATACCGCCGCGAAAAACTCGACGACTATTCTCATAAGCTTGTGATTCGTCGCCAATGCGATCTAAGAAATAACGATAAACGTCGAGAAAGTCGGCACCTTCAATGGACATTTGTATGGCGAGAATACGGTCAGCAAGTCTGCGCAGCCGATCCAAATCAATTGAGTTGGTAATGTACTCCGAAAATACCGCTAAGCCCTCTTGTGTTTTAGTGGTGCCGGGATGGCCGGCCGCTAATATTTTAAGGTGTGGTTGATTTAAGCCATTGATAGAGGTAGCAACATGAATGTGCGCTTCATGATTGATGAGCTGCTGAGCATCAAGGTCAGTAAAACATGCCGTTCTTCTGATCCTAATAAGTTTGGGATTAGCGAGTGCATTAGCAGAAAGTTCATCAACAATTTCGACTTGTGGTGCATCAGTACCGAACATTTTTACAACGGCTGCTTGCATTTGCGTCGCAATATCAGACGCTAAATAACATGCCGGAGCGGGGGAGCCAAAGTCGTAGCTTGCATAACTGCTAATTTGCTTGTCAAAGGTATTAGCTAATTCAAGTGGTGTAGATTTACCATCGGTAAAAGGATTGGTGGGCTTGCCATAGAGTATCTGCGAAAATTCATAAAACTTTTTCGTGTCGACAAAGGCCATCATTAAGGCGCCAAATTCCAGTCGGATAGAAATACGCTTTAGCCATTTATCTATGTCGGAATCGCCCATCAAGTCTCTAGCTTCTTTTACCAGCGATAAGGTTTTATTTGGATCAAATGCAGGGTAGTTAACCTTAGGAAGCTCTTTCGCATTATTAGCAAAGAATTGTTGTTTAACTTCAGAGCCCCAGTCCAAGTGAGACAGAATACGCACCGGTTGGCTAGCGCTATAAAGGATAGAACTAATCTTGCAAATTCGTTCTTTTTCTAGTGCAATTTTATTCATTAGGCATTAAATTCCATGGCAATGATAAGGCATTTGGCGAAATAAACTCATGACTTAATGTTATGTTAAAGCGCTATGGACATCAAATTGCATGGCTAACAATGCCCAATAAAGGCGGTAGTTAGTTAACCTTACTTTGGCCTTGGCTTAATTTCTTAAACTTTTGATTTAGCTGAATATCAAGCGTTCATTGTCCAGGGTTTAGGGTAGGTAAATAAATCAGTATTACTTAGGGCTATGGCTAGCGACTAACGGTAAGATATTTTTTACCATAAAGGCGAGCGTAAGTGGCACGAGAGTGTAAATACCAGCCGTGCCAAGGTTGGTTTGGCGTTATTTTTTAATAGGTTACTGTAAAATAAAAGAAATGTTTTCAGTGTCAGCTGTTAACACAAATGAAGCTTTGATGGATAATTATCTCATTGTTGACTAAATTTGTTGAAATCAACTTAGCTCAATGTAATGATAAAATAATTATGGTCAAATAACTGGGAAATCACATTGCACGCAATGCATGGCAAGTACGACATCGAAGTTAATTGCGATATTATTAAAATAACCATAAGTGGTGCTTTTAATGATGTTGGTGCTAAAGCATTGGCGATTGAGTTGAAAAACATTGTCATTGCTTTTGAACATGCGCCGTTTGTTATTATGGCAAATTTGCTGGAATTTGATGGCGGCACCCCCGAGGTGTTTGCTGAATCTGAAGAGTTTAATGCTTGGCTTAACAGTAAAAATATGGTGGCGAAAGCGCTGATTTTTACTTCTCCGGCATTAATTGCCATTGAGCAAGCACTGGTAAGATCTAAAGCCAAGCAAAATATTCAGTATTTTAAAACTGAGCTTGAGGCGCTCAAGTGGCTAAATAACCAAATAGATCAATCTCAAAGTAAACTTGCGTAAATTAAATTTAATTGTTAAATATTGTACGGTTAATACATCATAATATTGTGTACGCACCCTTATTTTAAAAATATAAACAACTGTAAAATATCAATATTTCGACTTTGTTTTTTTTGTGGACTTAAGTTGTTGTTGTCTAGCATATTTATTTAGCTAGATAATATTAATTACGAGTTTTTTCATAGTTGAAGCCCGTTAGTAATTAACTTACACTGCAAACTTGTTTTCAAGAGGTTATATCAGTGTTTAATCGCGTGTTAGTTATTATGTTTGCTGTTTTGTTTGCTAGCCAAACAATCGCTGCTGCGTTTGACTTTCATAATGCCCATCAAGAACGCGATACTAATCAAATCCTAACTCATCGAACGATAGATGAGTCACATAAGTTGCATCAAGAAGGTACATTAACTGCCGCTAATATTGAACTAGCAGGTGATGCAGAAAATATTGACCAAAACCCGTTGGATTGTCATCATTGTTGCCACTGTCATGCGCCATCAGGCGTGTATATCGCATGCAATATCCCATCAAGTTTACTGTATAAATATAGCGACAATATATTAGCCGGAAAAGTCGCGCTATTGTCACTTTGGATCTCACCAGAGCATCGGCCCCCAATCGTTTAATTTTCATCAATTACCCTATAGAAAAGGGATTAACCTACTGTAAATCTAGTTAGTTGAGATTAACTCGTTAATGCGTTAAATCAGCAAAATATATACGGCAATAACACTTTATTTAATTAAATAGAGCGCTTATCGATATTTTTTGTGATTTTACTCGGCTAAGTTTATTTGATTTACGGTCTAAAATTGAAAGATTAAGAGATTGTTAAAATGATAAAATCATCTATCGAAGATAGTCATATTTTTGTATTAAGTACTAACGTTAAAAATAAAGTCAAAACCGCTAAAAAGCCTTTTATAAGCATTTTATTTACCTTTGCTGTATTCAATTGTTCAGTGATGGCAAGTGAAAAAAATCTCGACTCAAGTCATAAGCACCAAGCATCGACAACTAACAAAACCGTAATACTGAAAACAAAGAGTGTCGTCGAAAATAATACCCTTAAAGGCAGCATTGCTGAAAATAAACCTACAGAAAGTGCTCATCATCATGCTAGCGAGGCAAGACATCAAGGCGATGACAGTCAAGCTGTTGTAGAAAGTAAAGGCGCAGATACTCACGCAGCAAGTAAGTCAGGAACCAGCGAAGAAGTCCATGACGGGGGCGTCAGTTTCAGCCCTGAAAAAATGGCGATTGCCGGTATTGAAGTCGCTCCTGTTGTGCCACAAATTTTCGCTCATAATTTGTATGCGCCGGGTGAAATCAAAGCCAATGGTTATAAAAGTTATATGGTTTCACCACGCACTGAGTCAGTGATTGTTGCTCGACATGCAACGTTGGGGCAGCATGTGGAAAAAGGTGATGCATTGGTGACACTTTTTAGTGAATCGGTGGCAGAGGCACAGGCGAATTATCGCGTCGCATACAATGATTGGCAACGAAATAAAAAGCTCGGTAAAGCAACGGTCAGTGAAAGTCAGTTATTACGCTCTCAAACAGATTATGTTTCTACATATAGCCGCTTAAAAGCCTTTGGTTTAAACGAGAGCGCAATTGCTGAAGTGGCTGCAGACCATTCATCGAATGCTCATTTAGGAGAATTGGGCGAATACACCTTAATTGCCCAACGTGAAGGTGTGGTGCTCAGTGATGATTTTTCACAAGGTCAGCGAGTTTCAGCAGGTGACGCTATTATGGTACTGGCTGACGAAAGTGAACTTTGGGTAGAAGCACGTGTATCGCCTAATAAGCAATTACGTTTGCCTAAAGGTACGCAAGCGCTACTTGAATTTAGTGAAGAGTCATTTGCAGCCACCGTTATTCAAGAATCTCATACTATCGATCCCAAAACGCGTACCCGTATTGTTCGGTTAGCGGTAGAAAATATTAATGATCGCTTACATCCCGGTATGTTCGTCAATGTTAAGTTTAGTTTCAATACTGCAAAAAAAGTGATGGCAGTACCTGAGTCAGCACTGATGCGTTCTAGTGACGGTGATTGGATGGTATTTATTGAAGTTAATGCTGGTGAATTCGCAGCAATAGAAGTTGAATTAGGGCGTTCATTAGGCGCTTATCGAGAAATTATCGGACTGGCTCCACAAACACGAATAGTCACTAAGGGTGCGTTCTTTGTTGCTTCAGAAATTGCAAAGGCTGGCTTTGATCCGCATGGCCATTAATCCTTCATTAATAGAAATGGCCAATAGCGAAAGTCATAGGAGCAGAAACAGATGTTTAATAAATTAATAGATTTCTCTGTCAATAATCGCCTGCTGGTGATCTTGATGTTAGTGGCAACACTCGTTGGTTCAGTGTTTATTATTCCAAAACTTAATTTGGATGCTTTTCCGGATGTCACCAACGTACAAGTGGCGGTAAATACCGAAGCACCCGGTTTAGCAGCTGAAGAAATAGAACAATTAATTACCTATCCAATAGAAGCGGTAATGTACGGCATGCCTGATGTTGAGCAAGTTCGTTCAATTTCAAAAACCGGTTTATCAGGTGTTACTGTGGTGTTCAAAGAAGGTACAGACATTTACTTTGCTCGCCAATTAGTTTTTGAACGCTTACAAGCTGCCAAAGAGCTTATTCCCGCAGGCGTTGGCACGCCTGAAATGGGCCCGAATACTTCAGGTTTAGGACAAGTTTTTCAGTACTTATTAATTGCTGATGAAGATGCTGGTTATGATGCGATGGCACTGCGTAGCCTTAATGATTGGCTAGTGAAGCTGTTACTGATGCCTGTTGATGGCGTTACCGATGTGCTGTCGTTTGGCGGTGATGTTCGTCAATACCAAGTCAATATAGAGCCGAGTAAATTGTTATCTTACGAATTAAGCCAAGCAGATATTGTTGATGCTTTAGACAACAACAATAGTAATGTTGGTGGCTGGTACATGAACCGAGGCGAAGAACAGCTGGTTATTCGAGGTACTGGTTGGTTTAGTGGTGGTGAAGCCGGTATTACTGATATTTCGCAAGTACCAGTGAAAATAGTTGATGGTACGGTTATTACGGTTGCTGATGTTGCAACGGTTGAGCTGGGTAGTGAAATTCGTCAAGGTGCAGTAACCATGACACGCCGTACCGAAACGGGTGAAATGGAGAGCTTAGGTGAAGTGGTTTCCGGCATCGTACTCAAACGCATGGGCGCTAATACCAAAGCTACCATTGACGGCATTAATGCTCGGCTACCTTTAATCGAACAAGCATTACCAAAAGGTGTACGTTTTGAACCTTTTTACGACCAATCTGACTTAATTGTTAAAGCGGTTAATACGGTTGTTGATTCGTTAATTCTTGCTTTTATCTTTATTGCTATTGTTTTAGCGCTATTTTTGATGAACTTGCGCGCAACGTTCTTAGTGCTAATCTCTATTCCTATTTCTATCGCGATTACCTTGATGATTATGTCCTACTTCGGCTTATCAGCGAATTTAATGTCATTGGGGGGGATTGCCGTTGCTATTGGTATGCTGGTTGATGGCTCTGTGGTGATGGTTGAGAATATGTTTAAGCACCTTAATCGCCTTAATGAAAGACATAAGCCAAGTGCTATCGATAACAATGAAGGCGATAGCGTAGGGCATGTTCAAACCCCACACCATGTTGCAAATGATGACACAGGTATTGCGCTAAGTTTAAAGCAAGCGGGTAAGGAAGTTGCTCGTCCGGTGTTTTTTGCTGCCGCGATTATTCTCGTGGTGTTTATGCCCTTATTTAGCTTTGAAGGTGTCGAAGCTAAGCTGTTCCAACCGATGGCAATTAGTATTATTTTAGCGGTAATTTCTGCCATATTTGTTGCCTTAATTGTCGTACCAGCAATGGCTAGTTACTTATTTACTCAAGGTGTTAAAGAACGCGAAAGTATTGTGTTACGTCCGTTGGATAAGTGGTATCGCAAAGCTTTAGCGATGGCAATGGTGCGCACTAAAATAGTTATTGCATCATCAATAATATTACTTATTGCTGCGGTTGCTTTGCTACCACAAATTGGCACCGAATTTGTACCCGAGCTTGAAGAGGGCACCATTAACCTGCGTGCAACTTTAGCGCCTTCGTCTAGTTTAGCAACTGCCTTGCACGTAGCGCCAATTTTAGAAGAAAAGCTAATGGCATTTCCAGAAGTTGAATATACCTTAAGTCGTATGGGACGAGCAGAAGTTGGTGGTGATCCTGAGCCGGTTAATAACATCGAAATTTATATAGGTTTAAAGCCGGTTAGCGAATGGACGAGTGCAAAAAATCGTTATGAATTACAGCGTTTGATGGCAATTGAATTAGAGCAGTTCCCTGGTTTGTTACTGAACTTCTCACAACCCATTGCCACCCGTGTTGATGAATTACTTTCAGGTGTTAAAGCACAATTAGCGATTAAATTATTTGGTCCTGATTTAGCGACCTTAGCTGCAAAGGGACAGGAAATAGCAGCCGCGATAAAAGCGGTTGAAGGTGCTCGTGATGTTGCCATGGAACAAATTGTTGGTGAAGCGCAATTAGTAATCAAACCCAATCGAGCGCAACTTTCACGCTATGGTTTTTCGGTTGGCGATGTTATGAGCCTAGTTAAAGATGGCATTGGCGGCACAACAGCGGGGCAAGTGATTGACGGTAATGAGCGTTATGATATATATGTTCGCCTGCAAGAGAAAAGTCGTAATAACCGTGAAGTTATCGCAGAACTGCGCTTGCAGTCGCCAACCGGTGCTTGGGTGCGTTTAGGTGATATTGCTGATATTTCAGTAGCGTCAGGTCCGCCACAAGTTCGCCGTGATGATGTGCAACGTCGAGTGGTCATTCAAGCCAACGTGCAAGGTCGTGATATGGGCAGTGTTGTTGCCGATATCCGCCGTATTATTGCTGCAAATGTCGATTTACCTGCGGGTTATTCAGTGGCTATTGGTGGTCAATTTGAAAACCAACAACGTGCCCAAGCGCGCTTAGCAATTGTTATACCTGTGTCATTAGGTTTGATTGCGCTATTGTTGTACTTTGCTTTTGGTTCAACGGGTCAAGCAATGTTGATATTAGTGAATGTACCATTAGCGGTTATTGGTGGTATATTTTCACTTTATATTTCTGGCCAGTACTTGTCGGTGCCTAGCTCTGTTGGTTTTATCACCTTATTTGGTGTCGCGGTGCTAAATGGTGTGGTGATGGTAGAAAGTATTAACCAACGAATACAAGATGGCTTAGCAATATCTGTGGCGGTATTTGAAGGAGCAACATCGCGTTTACGTCCGGTATTAATGACCGCCATTACTTCAGCGTTGGGCTTAATTCCTATGTTAATGTCAAATGGTGTTGGTGCAGAAATTCAACGACCATTAGCCAGTGTTATTGTTGGAGGTTTGGTCACATCTACCTTGTTAACTTTGTTTGTTTTACCGATATTGTTTAGCTGGTTTTCTAAAGCAAAAATTGCTCAGTTAACACGTCGGTAATTGATATAAGATTACGCTTAAATGTTGTGGAAACTGTTCAGAAGTATTAGATTTAATATGTGCTAATATTTCTGGCTGTTTTTTTTATTTTTATCGCTATATCAAGGTTTAATATTTAATAAGTGAGGTAACAGTGTCATCTTCCTATCCCAATAAATCTAATCAGCGCCATGAACAAAAGCACTCCAGTACTCACCTTCATTCACACCACCATCCCCACAGTCATTCACATACCCATAATGGCAAATTAACCTTTGCTGTGGTGATTAATCTTTTATTAACCATAGTGCAGGTTGTCGGCGGTGTTTTATCCGGTAGCTTATCGCTAATTGCCGATGCGTTGCATAACCTTAGCGATGCAGGTGCTATCGTTATCGCGATATTTGCACGTAAAATTTCTGCTAAAAAAGCTAATGAAAGTATGACTTTTGGCTACCAACGAGCTGAAATCATCGGCACGTTAATTAATAGTTTTACGTTAATTATTGTCGGTTTATACCTCATTTATCAGGCGATTAGTAAATATTTTAACCCGACAGAAATTGATGGCTGGATAGTTATTTGGATAGCCAGTGTCGCGTTAGTGGTGGATATAGCTACCGCTATTTTGACCTATATGTCAGGCGCGAAAACGAGTATGAATTTAAGGGCAGCGTTTATTCATAATGTTTCGGATGCCATGGCATCGGTGGCGGTGATCATTGCCGGTATTCTCATTACCTTATACCAGTGGTATTTTGTTGACGTGATCGCCACCATACTTATCTCAGTTTATGTTCTTTACCATGGCGGCTTACTGTCAATGCAAAGTATCAATATTTTGATGCAAGCGGTACCACAAGATTGTGATGTTAGTACAATAAAAAATGATATTGAAAATATTGCAGGTGTCATAGAGGCGATTGATATTCACGTTTGGCAGTTAGATGAACATAAATTATTTTTAGATTGTAAGTTAATCATTAAACAGCAAACTCAGTCACTCGAAATTGCCATGATTAAAACAATGCTAAAAGAAAAATATGCCATCACGCATTCCACCCTAGAAGTTTTGCCATCAGGTCAAAATATTGAAGAAAAGTGTTACTAGCAGCGCTTTTTGTGATCAAGAGCAATCAGCTTCGTTAAATATTGCGGTGTAGAGTCATGGTTTATAAATAATTAACATCGCCCCAAATCAATAAGGATAAATCATATGAGTGTTGAACAAGCCATTGCCAGCATTAACAATGTACTTTGGGGAGAAGGACAAGTACTGATTTATGTGTTGTTATTTGCCGGTTTTTGGTTTTCTTATAAACTAAAGTTTGTGCAAATTCTCAATTTTCGTCACATGTTTTCTGTGTTAAAAAATAGCGGTAAGTTGGATGGAGATAGTAGCGATAGCTCAGGTATTAGTTCACTGCAAGCACTCTTTATTGGTTTGTCAGCACGAGTAGGCACCGGTAATTTGGCGGGTGTTGCTGTTGCAATATCGCTAGGTGGTAGCGGGGCAATATTTTGGATGTGGGTTATCGCCTTGTTAGGTATGGCAACAGGGTTTGCGGAAAGTATTTTAGGGCAACTTTATAAAGTCAGCGATGATCACAA
This sequence comes from uncultured Colwellia sp., assembly GCA_913061475.1. Lineage (GTDB taxonomy): Bacteria > Pseudomonadota > Gammaproteobacteria > Enterobacterales > Alteromonadaceae > Cognaticolwellia. The sequence continues at coordinate 22,981 of CAJXUN010000036.1, forward strand.
CGAATATCGTGGCGGCCCAGCCTACTATATTCAAAAAGGTCTGAATCAACGTTGGTTAGCTATTTTATTCTCGCTATGCTTGTTTTTGGGCTATGGTTTTAGTTTTAGCGCCATGCAGGCCAATACTATCGCAGACTCTTTAAATCATGCCTTTAGTATTCCAACTATGTATTCTGGTGCGGTTATTACCCTCTTTGCTGGCGCGATTGTGCTTGGCGGGCTAAAGCGTATCGCACGCTTTGCGGAATTAATTGTCCCTTTTATGGGCATAGCCTTCATTCTTGTTGCTGTCACTATTACCGTGATGAATATTAGTGCCGTTCCCGCCATGCTTTACGATATTATTACCTCAGCTTTTGGACTGCAAGAAGCCGGCGCAGGCATGTTAGGTGCCGCGATTAAAAATGGTATTCAACGAGGTTTATATTCTAATGAAGCAGGTGCTGGTAGCGTGCCACATGCTGCAGCGAGTGCAAGGCCAGTGCCTAACCACCCGGTTACACAAGGTTATGTACAGATGTTAGGCGTATTTTTAGACACTATGGTGTTATGTACTTGTACTGCCGTTATTATTCTACTAGCTGATGTTAATATCAGTGGTGAAATGGAAGGTATTCGTTTAACCCAGAGCGCTATTACTCAACACTTGGGGGAGAATGGTGTTTATTTTGTCTCAGCAGCCATTAGCTTATTTGCTTTTACATCTGTTGTCGCTAATTACGCTTATGCCGAAAGTAATCTGCACTTTTTTAAGCTCGATAATAAAATTGGCCGGACAATATACACCTTGATGTACTTGGCAATGGTGTTTTGGGGGGCGAGTGCAAGTTTAACGCAAGTGTGGAGCATGGCCGATGTTGCGCTAGGGCTAATGACCTTGGTTAATGTTGTGGCCATTGTGCAGCTAACACCGACGATTGTCGCGTTAACAAAAGATTATAATACTAAACGTAAAATTGAAAATGTCACTCACGCTGATATGGAATTTAAGGCAGCAGATATCAAAATTCAAGGCAGCGTAGAAGCCAACATTTGGCATAAATAACTTAAGCCTATATTACAAAATAATTTCACGATCAACTTTAACCCTAGCTTTTAGCATAACGGCTAATTACTAGGGTGAATTTTTTTTATAAGGTTAAAAAAACGTGGGATGCAAGTTAGTGAATATAGTTGATTTACATCAAAAACTGAATCATAGGGAAATGGTAAAATTTTTTAACTTGTTAGCAAAAATTTACATTTTCACCGCCTTAGTTTTCCGCCTTGGTGTAAATTACCCTCGCTATAGTTTTAATTACGCTTATGATAAGGATGGATAAGTAGTGAAATTTTCTGATATCTCATTTAAAAATAAAATATTTTTATTGTTAGCATTACCCCTCATCGGCTTTGTCTGGCTTAGTATTTCAACCATCAAAGATAACTATAGCGTTAATAACGAGATGAATGCTCTCTCCCAACTAACTCGACTTTCTATTACCTACAGCGAATTAGTGCATGAATTGCAAAAAGAGCGGGGAGCGACAGCAGGTTTTTTAGGCTCTGCAGGGAAAAATTTCATTAGCGAATTAAATAAACAACATATTGCTACCGACCTTAAAAAGCATTCGGGTCGCGACTTTCTCGCCATGAATAGTTTTAAGCAACCGCAGATCATCAAACTCAATCAGGATGTTGTTACTGAACTAGAAAAGTTACAGGTAATAAGATCACAAGTTAAACGATTAGAAATCAACATCACGAAAGCAATCGAGTATTACACCAACCTTAACGCTAAGTTACTTGCTGTTTCTACCTTGATTGCCGACCTCAGTAACGATGCCAACTTAACAAAGCAAACTATTGCTTATTATAATTTTCTTCAAGGTAAAGAACGCGCTGGTATTGAACGTGCTGTTTTGAGCAATGTGTTTGCATTAGATGAATTTAAAGGTGGTATGTTTGTAAAATTTATCACTCTAAATACACAGCAAAGTACCTATTTAGCAAGTTTTTTAACTTTGACGACGCAAGAAAATATTAGCTTTTATCAAGATCAAATGATTCACCCGGCGGTAACTGAGGTGGCAAAACTACGCACATTAGCGGAAAGTAAAACCGCTGGATTTAATGTTGATGCCGTGTACTGGTTTCAGCAAGCAACGCTTAGAATTGGCCAGTTAAAAAATGTTGAAAATCAAATAGCCGCGAGTTTGCTGAAATTTACTGAAAATACTTATAACGAGAGCTTTAATACGCTAGTTATAGATGTGGTGTTTACCTTAATTGTATTGCTCTTGGTTATTGCTATTGTCGTAGTCTCTATTAGAGACTTAACTTCGAGGGTAAATGAATTAACACAAGTGATGGCATTGGTTAGGGACGAAAATGACTTAACCGTGCGGACAAAGTTAGGTGGAAAAAGTGAGTTAGGGCTAATTTCTGATGGATTAAACCTTACTTTAGCGCAATTTGCCAACACCATTAATGAGATTTCACATTCCAGTTTGACGTTATCTGCCGCCGCCGAAGAAACCTCGACAACCTGTGAATACAATGCACGAACATTAGCTGAGCAACAAGATGGCATTGGAGCGATTGCGGCGGCAGTAGAAGAGCTATCCGCCACGGTAAAAGAAGTGGCAAACAATACTCAAGTTACCGCTGACTATGCAAAAGACGCCGATAGCCAAGCAAAAAATGGCCTTAGTGTTGTGCAGTTATCCTACCAATCGATTGAAGTACTATCTAAAGAAATTGACAGTTTAGCTCAACAAATTAATAGCTTACACGAAAGTAGTGGCAATATTACTAAGGTGGTTGACGTTATTAAGTCAGTTGCTGAACAGACAAATTTATTAGCATTAAATGCCGCTATTGAAGCAGCTCGTGCAGGGGAGCAAGGGCGAGGTTTTGCTGTTGTTGCTGATGAGGTTAGAACTTTGGCTCAGCGTACTCAACAATCTACTGCTGAAATTGAATCTTTTATTGGTTCTTTACAAGCTGATGCTAATGCCGCCCATAGAGTGATTGAGAACAGTCAAGAAAAAGCCAGTATAGCGGTAGAAAACTCAAAAAATGTTGAACATACTTTGCAAGATATAACCAATGCGATTAGTGATATTTTTTCGATGACAGAGCAAGTAGCAACTGCCATAGAAGAGCAATCTGTGGTGACACAAGATGTAGCTCAAAATATTGTGATCATAGAGCAAAACTCAACCGAAACCGCAGCGGGTGCAGCACAAATTGCAGCTACAGCCAAAGAACAGGCTTATCTCGCAACATCAATGCAGGACTTAGCAAGCCGGTTTCGTGTTTAGATATGATACTAAGGGTTAGCAATAAAAATAAACTTATCGCAAGTTTTGTTGTTTTATTGCTTATCGGGTTGTTAGCTTCAACAACGGTGGCTTATTTTCATGTTAAAAGCCGTTTAGAAAATGCTATTCAACAAGAAATACAGCTCAAAGCTAATGTGGTTGCTGCTAAGATAAATAATTTAACTAAAAGTATGATAGAGCAGGTGGAGCACTTTGCTTTACATTTGAACTTGTCAGATGTTGAACTTGGGAAGCATCCAGGTTTTGACTTTTTTATGAAACGTCACCCGAATCATAGTGGCTTAGAGTATTTAGGCTATGTTGTAGATTCTGATGGTTATTATGGTATTACTAACTGGCAAGCACCGGTAGATTATGACGCAAGGAATCGCCCTTGGTATATCGAAGGGAAGCTGGCAAATGCAGCAAGGTTTGGTAAGCCTTATATCAGTGTTGATAGTGATAGAGAGGCATTACTAGCGGTAACATCACCGATCACTCAACAAGGTAAGTTTGTGGGTTTAGCGACTGCCCATATTAAATTTGATTATGTGTTGGCTATACTTCGTGATATCGACTTTGGTATGGTCGGAAAGGCCTTTTTGGTTGATCAAAATGGCAAGGTTGATCTACCAAAAATACAAAATGTTGATTTAATTTGGCAAAATGAAGTTAAACGCATAATTAAACATGATGTTAGGGCAGGGTTGAAGTCAGCAGATGACTCTTCAGAGCAACTTTTCTATATAACAAAATCGATAGAACATATCGCTAGTCGTCTTGTTTTTACCGTGTCTAAACGAGCTATATCTCAAAAAGTTTATCAAGATACTTTAACATTATTGATAAAATTTTTATTAATTTTTGTAGCAGTGATCATCACATTATACTTTTCTAACCGCCATATACTTGCACCTCTTTTTAATTATCTTGAATTAGATAGTGTTACGCGCTTACCAAGTAAGAAACACTTCAAACAGCAAGTCACCCAAAATTTTTTAGTGCTAAATAAACCGGGCCGGCTGTTAATTATCAGCATGGAAAATTTTAATCGCATTACCGCGGCATATCCTGCAACGACGGTTAACATATTAAAAAATAAAATAAAAGAGCGAATTCAGTTGCAATTAACGAAAAATTCATTGCTCGGAAACTTTTCTGAAAGTCGCTATATCGCTTACTATCAATCGATTGAGGATGTTAACAACGAACTATTAGTAACAATGACAACTGCTCTGAGTGAATTCTATGAAATCGCGGGTGTTGATATTTATTGTGATTTCAGAATAGGTGTCTGTGATGCGCCTGAATACGGTAATGAAGTTGAAAGCCTAATTGATAATGCTTTTTCAGCATTGGCCAGTATTTGTCGACAAGAAAATAATACTTTCGCAATTTTTAAGCCAGAAATGAATCAGCAATTTATTGACGTACAAAAAATCCATAATGCGATGAAAAAAGGCTTATATGCAGAAGAATTTTCTATGGTGTATCAACCACAGATAAATACTATTTCTGGCGAACTTTTTGCCGTTGAAGCTTTGGTGCGTTGGCATTCTGAAACACTCGGTAAGACGGTCTCTCCTGTTGAATTTATTCCTATTGCAGAATCGAATGGTTTAATGGTCTCCCTAGGTGACAATATTATTCGACAAGTTTTTAGTCAAGTATCTCAATGGAATAGAGAGCGGATAGTGATTGCTAAAGTTAGTATTAATATCTCACCACTGCAGTTATTAGCGCACCGTTTTTATGAGGATCTAATGGCCAAAGTTCATGATTTTGATATTTCGCCAAAACAAATTGAATTGGAGATCACCGAAACTTCCTTATTAAAGGATCCTAATGCCAGTATCGCAATATTAAATAAGCTTAGTATGTCTGGATTTTCAATCGCTATTGATGATTTTGGTACTGGTTATTCCTCACTCGAATATTTAAACACTATGCCGTTGCATAAGTTGAAAATAGATCGTAGTTTCGTTATAGATATTGATAAGAAAGCCAAAAGTGCGGTTTTGGTTAAAACGATTATTGCCATGGCAAAAAACCTAGATCTTGAGGTTTTAGCTGAAGGGGTAGAGAATGAGGCTGAAGCTAGCACTCTGCAAGCGTTAGGTTGTGATAAAGTTCAGGGTTATTTGTACTCGAAACCTTTAACAGCAGAAGATTTAGCTACATATGTTATGGCAGTAGAGCGATAACATACAAGTTTATTAAGACAAAATATTTGAAACAATGTAACTCAGAAAATTCCCTTAAAGTAGAGACTGCTTTCGACTTATCTCTTTTTGTCAGGATACACTTTATGAGGAAGCATAAGTTAACACTGCTCGATACCGGCAGCATCACTTCGGGGGAAGTATTGATTCTATGTATTCATAAACACGCTAGGCTTTATTTCTTTCAAGTAAACGACGCTTTTCTATTGCCATCGGCGTAATATCTTTATGAAGTTGCTTTTCTAAGCCACAAGCAAAGTAGACTTCAGCCATAAGAAATAATGGCCCAATGACTAATCCCATAATGTCATCCATAAAAGCGGGTTTCGCTTTTTCATATATGTGACCAATAAATTGAATTACCCAACCGACAATAAATGTCGCTATCGCTATCCAGAGCGCATATTCCATTGCTGAAACTAAACTAGCAAGATAAACATTGGCTACAACATAGAATAACATGCCAAGGCCTAATTTAACGTGTAATTTAAAGTAGTACAGCAACGATAAGGCAAAGAACACCATGGCAGGTGTATACGTCAGCATAGTACCCGCTATTTCAATATTAAAAGTATTTAAACTTAATAATACCGTAATAGCCCAGACAATAAGGGGAATGCCAACAAAGTGAGTTTTGATATTTGTTTTGTTGAAATGAACGCTTTTGTAATTTGATAACTGAACTTCAACTGATTTCATGTAAGCCCCTTATTATTATTTTGACAAATATAATGGCAATTTCTTACTGATAAGTAAAGAGAGCAGACCAGCGCGCCGCAAACGATGAATAATGCTTTTTATCGAAGGGCATTGCTGTATTGCAGTTGTGTTGTCTTACTCATACAATAGCAGGATGAGTTATTGTAAAAGTTAATATTATGTCTGCAGATAAATTAGGCTCTAGCCTTAATTACAAACGTCAAGAGCAAGGATATCGTGATCGCGCCTTGAAATTATTCCCATGGGTTTGTGGCCGATGCGCACGAGCGTTTGAGTATTCCAATATTAAAGAGTTAACGGTTCATCATATGGATCATGACCATACCAACAATCCAAATGACGGTAGTAACTGGGAATTACTGTGTATTTATTGTCACGATAATGAGCATGCAAAATATACCGACCATGCCAATTATCAAACCGAGGTTAAAGCGGGTGATACCAATCAAGACACGGCTACCTATAATCCGTTTGCTGACTTAAAATCACTATTAAAAAAATAGTGTTTTATCTAACGTATAGAGCAGGAGTTTAACGTGGCAGGTGCTAGTTTATTAACCCTAATTGATGACATTGCCACTGTACTTGATGATGTCGCTATTTTATCCAAAGTTGCGGTGAAAAAAACCGCCGGTGTACTCGGCGATGATTTAGCACTTAATGCGGAGCAAGTATCGGGTGTTAAGGCGGATAGAGAATTACCGGTTGTTTGGGCGGTCGCTAAAGGTTCATTTTTAAACAAATTGATCTTGGTACCTTCAGCGCTACTTATTAGTGCATTTATGCCGCCCTTGATCACTGTTTTATTAGTGCTTGGCGGTTTATTTCTGTGTTTTGAAGGCTTTGAAAAAGTTTCGCATAAATTTTTTCATAGTAAAAAAGCATTAGCAGATGAACATCAAGCGGTGATCGAGTCTGTTAATAACGAAAGCATAGACATCGTAGCGCTTGAAAAAGAAAAAATTAAAGGTGCTATCCGTACCGATTTTATTCTGTCTGCAGAAATTGTTGTTATTGCCCTTGGTACGGTTAAAGAAGCCGCTTTTGAAACTCAAGTTATGGTGATTTCAGCATTAGCGATAGCCATTACGGTTGGAGTTTATGGGCTGGTTGCTGCGATTGTAAAGTTAGATGATTTAGGACTTTATTTATTGAGAAAATCAGTGTCAGGGCGCTTTAACACGCTGCAAAGAGCGATTGGACGAGGCTTGTTAATATTTGCTCCCTTCCTAATGAGGCTATTAACCGTCGTAGGTACCATTGCTATGTTTCTTGTTGGTGGCGGTATTATTGTTCATAGCTTTCCTTGGCTGAGCCAACAATTTCAAAACGTTGAACGCTGGTTAAGCCATTACATAGGCTCATTATCTGAAATGATTTTACCCATATTACTTGATGGTATAACTGGTGTCGTCATCGGTGGTGTAGTATTGGCTGGCGTTAGTTTAGTGTCCAGGTTAAAAAAAACAGCAATCAGCCACTAAATAATTACCTTTTAAAATTGATTTAAAACAAGCTTTTCAGTTATCTAGCGTTAAAGTTACAAATTAGTTAAATTTAGCTATTGTTTTTTGTTGTCTTCGCCCTGAGTATATAATTGAAGACAACAAAAAAGGTAGCAATATGAAAATAATCATTTCTGGACATCACGTTGAAATCACCGAAGGCATTAATCAAGCTGTTGATAATAAATTTGCCAAAGTTGCCAAACATTTCCCAAGCCTAATGACACTCGATGTCATTATTACCGTAGAGCCCAATGAACAGAAACTCGAAGTTTCGACCACCTATGAAGGTGCGACTGTTTCTGTTCACGCTGTAGATAAAGAGCTATATGCTGCAATTGCTAGCGCGGCAAGCAAATTAGAAGCAGCATTGAAACATCGTAAAGGTGTACTATTAGCTAAACAGAAAAAGAAATTTGAGGTCCAACAATCAGACGCTTTCGAAATCGTGTAATTTGAATTTAGAGATTTTTGACAAAGAAAAGGCCGTTTTTACGGCCTTTTTATTTTCAGGCACTAAGCTTTATTCAGACCATAAGTACTGTTAAATTACTTAGCTAAGATGAATAAGCTATCACTATTTAATCAAGTTATTCAACCTAGCTCCTTGTTTGCTAATGAAAATTATCTGTGTTGCTACTTGCAAGTTGCTGATGATTGCTGTTTGGCTTAACGCTAAGGCCTAAAAAATTAATACTCATAGCGAAGAGACAGCGTGAAAAATATGCCAACTCAGAGGGGTATTTACTTAACAATCAGTTGAAACAATGGATATTCTGTTAATGTTTACGTAAAATAACACTATTGGCTTTAGTTGAAATAATCTCAATATAAAGCGTACTTTTATATCCCAAGGAATTCCATGAAAAAAACATTCGAGTTAACTCACCCTAAAATTAAAATCGAAAGAATGGTTGAGTCGGTAAAACACGAAGTGAAAAAATACTTAAAACGTGAGCGAAATAAAACCTTACCTGAAGGCGCTGACTATTGGGATTTTGATTGTAAGATTGGTAAGTCAGAGACAACAGCTGATGTAATTCATGTTACAGCCATTAGCCAACAGGTCGATACTATTGTTGCCGAAGGTTTAAGCTCATTTTATCTTGAGATATTAGCCAAGCCAGCGACGCGCTCTTTCGAAGAAAGATAGTCCAGATTTAAGTCTGTTTACTCGTTAAAACCCTCATATCAATCGATTATAATTATTCTATAGCACATAAAATATTACTTAGATTGATATGAGTTGTCGCATTATTTAGTGCTCGATTAGCACTGACTCTTTATTTTCCCCGATACTAACTTTCCACTTTACTCGCTATTAACCTCACACTACCTATACTTGCGTTACCGAATTTTCGGTAAACACAGGAGAGTGTAAAATGAAACATATGATAAAGTTTATTAGCTTATGTTGCGTACTCTTTGCCGTTTCTTCTCAAGCTGAACTTGAGATCTATAAAGATTATGATCTAGGACGTGAAGTTATTTCTATGACCACGGTACGTATTGACCCCAATATGGAAGATATTTATTTAGCCGGACTCAAAGAAAGCTGGGTTAAAGCTGTAATGTTACAAAAAAAGCTCGGTTATATTAAAGATTGGAAAATATATGGCAGTGAGCTGCCGCAAAGTGGGCAATTTAATATGGTGCTGATGGTTGTTTTTGAAAGTAGTGCCGATTTAGAGCCTAACCAAGAAAAATATAATGCTTTTATGAAAAGTTGGGGTAAGGCCAACCAAGACAATTCTCGAGAACTAACCAAATCATACCCGAACGTCAGAACGTTAACAGGGGAATATCGATTAAGAGAGATTGTGCTTAAGTAAAAAATAAAAATCAAGTGGTGTTATACCTAAAGTATCGGCTTTAGGTATACTCCAGCAAAGCGGTTTTAAATGCCTGCTCTCTATTTTCTTTTTGTTCTGCTTCTATTGGTTTTTTTACTTGTTTTGACTGCTGGTTTCTTTTTCTTGCTTTGTATAGGCGCTTTTGAAAACTCTTTATGAAAAGGCTGCTGCGTAATAACAGGAATGACTTGTCCTATGCTATTTTCAATATTAGTTAATTGCCTGATATCATTTTCTACAGCAAATGATATTGCCATACCACTTTTCCCCGCACGAGCAGTTCGTCCTATACGGTGAATGTAGTTTCTGGGGTCTTCAGGAAGGTTGTAGTTAACGACTAAGGTAATGTTATCAACATCAATGCCACGCGCAGCAACATCTGTTGCCACTAATACTCTTAAAGTAGACGCTTTAAAGTTTTGTAACGCTTCTTCCCTAACCGCTTGTGTTTTACCACTGTGCAGGCTAGCGGCAGTTATTGATGCCTTTTCTAGCTCCTTAACAATGATGTCAGCGCCATATTTTGTTTTACAAAAGATCAGCACTTTTTCAAAGTCAGGATTTTCTAGGATATTAAAGAGTAAAGGGACTTTATTCGATTTATCAAGGTGGTATACGCTTTGATTAACCAAGTCGATAGTCACTGTTTCTGCAGCAATTTGAACTTTCGTTGGGTGGTTTAATATGGCTTGTGCAAGTATCTCTATTTCAGTTGGCATAGTGGCTGAAAATAACAGTGTTTGTCGCTGCTTTGGTAGTGAAGATATAATGCTTTGCACATCGTTAAAGAACCCCATATCAAGCATGGTATCTGCTTCATCTAATACAAATACTTCTAACGCCTGAAAATTTATATCGCCCGTTGCCATTAAGTCCAGCAACCTGCCAGGGGTGGCCACTAAAATATCAAGTCCAAGTGCAATCGCGTCAACCTGCGCTTGTCGTCCTACGCCGCCATAAACGACTTTAGTTTTAAGCCCTAAACCATCAGCGTAGTCATCAATGTTTTGCATGATTTGTGAGGCAAGCTCTCGGGTGGGCGTTAGTATCAACGAACGCGTGCTCTTAGCTTTGATATCTATTTTATTTTGGCCAAACTTATTGATAATAGGCAATGAAAATGCGGCGGTTTTTCCTGTTCCCGTTTGCGCTATACCTAGCAGGTCATTGCCATCAATAAGTGCTGGAATACATGCTTTCTGGATCGGTGTCGGTTGTTTATAGCCTTTAAGACTAACACGGTCAATAATTGACGCTAAAAGTGAAAATTCTGTAAATTCTGACATGCTGTCTCGGTATGCTTTAATCAATAGCCGACTATTCTAACAGAATGCTTTAACATGTTTAACATGTATTCACGTCAGCCTTTTCTGAGGAATCCGTAGAAAATATCACACAAAAAAACAGTACAGTACTTGAGTGTTCTGATCCCTTGATTTTTTATTCCACGGATAGCTTTTTGAGGAGGTAGATAATTTATATATAATTATTGGCTTTCCTTCTAAGTTAGGAAATCAGAAACATTTCCTCATTTCATCCAAAATATTAGTCATGCGACTTATCACCAGACAACGAGTGGTAATAGCTGCAAACATTTGTTATTAATATGTAAATTAAATAAGGTTGAAATATTTTCTCTGTAAAGAAGAAAGTTTCCTCAGATTAAGTTGTGATGTAACTAAATGGAACTCATGCGATTAAAGGATTGTAAATGCTCATATTAAATAGCATATACTTAACTGCCGTAAAATATGTATCTAAAGCTTCCCGCGCAGGGATTAAATTAACCAAAAACAAGGATGAACTTACAATGCATTTAAACACCTCAAATATCAATAAACCAACTTCTGCTTATATCTTCGCGACATGGGGGGTCTTAGCCATTGGTGTTCTAGGTTATTTATTAGGCCTCTGGAACGCAACTTTAGAGCTTAATGAAAAAGGCTTTTATTTTGCGGTATTTCTATTCGCAATGTTTTCTGCTGTTACGCTTCAAAAAACAATAAGAGATAAAGAAGAGGGAATACCGGTTACAGGCGTTTTCACAGGTATGTGTTGGGTTGCTTTTTTCTCATCCATTGCTTTATTAGTTATTGGTCTTTTTAATGCTGAGATGCTCCTCAGCGAAAAAGGATTTTACGGTATGTCTTTTGTTTTATCATTATTTGCAATTATTACAGCTCAAAAAAACATTCGTGATTTAACCAATGAACATGGCATAACTGATCCATCAGCATTCCCTAAATCATCACAAGCCTTGGATGCAGCCTTAGATGTTACAGAAACAATAGGTTAGGTGCTTATCTTTACATAACAATGGTTTAAAACTGAGCTGTTAACAGTTTTCTCGGTTTGCTTCGCTATTTTAGCTAACAATTATTTGTCTCTGAATGAGGCGTTATATGCACGTAAATTTTGACTACAGCTGATATAAGGTAAATTATGAGTTCTGGATTAACATCTATTAAATCCTTGGTTTTTGGGGTTTTTACGTTTATTTTAGCCGGGGAGCTTAATGCGAAAGAAAGTGAGCGAACTGCTTTAGAGGAATCAAACCTTAGGAAGGCGGTATATTGTATGGATGTCCTCGAAAATCAGCCTGATCTTGAGTCTGCGCATCGAATAGAAATTTTGCGTAATGAATGCTATAGCGAAAATTTTATTGAGCATGCACCAAACATAAAGGGTGGGCGAGATGCGTTATTAAGCTTGTTTGCAAGCCGGTATAAGAAGTACCCAGAACTTTCAATGTCTATTAAACGAACCGCTTCCGAACGTGACCTTGTTTGGCTCCATCTTCACGTCAAACACACGCCTGACTCCCTTGGTGGTGCCGGCATCCATATATTTCGAATGAAAGAGGGGAAAATTATTGAGCATTGGGGTGTAGGGCAACCTGTTCCAAAGGAATCTAAAAATAACAATACAATGTTTTAAGTTGATTTATGAGTTCGACCTGAATAACAAGACGTTAACTACTTCAAGTCTTACTTCCAATTAAGGTGCAAAATTTAAGGTATGAAAAAGCTATTAATCGGTTTGTCTTTTATGATCCCAAGTGTTGGCTTTTGTTGTCCTTCACTTGAAGGGACATGGTCATCTTCCTTAGAAAAATTTGAGTCGTTCAATAAAAAGTGGGCAAAAATAGATAAAAATGCATGGTCTTTTATGTCTCAAACTCAGGGCTTTGAAACAATTATATTTAAGAGCAATAAAGAAATGCTTATTTCTACTCCTGTAATTGAATTAAAAATGGGAGAGAAGGTGATGAAACTTCCTTCAAAAGAAGAACAAATAAGTTTCAACGTTTTGGGGTGCACAGATAAGAGTATCGTTTTGCAATATGACAGATATGGAAAAACACACATATCACAATTGCAATTTGAAAACGATAATACTTATTGGGAATATATGGGAACTGCGGGTAGTGATGGTAATAGCCATATAAGGGAATATTACACTAAAACTAAATAATGTAGCTAACAAGTGCATTAAGCGAGGGCTTGAAGTTCCCCCGTTTTAGTTGACACCTCCTCCTCAGATTGAGGAGGCTACTATGAATCTTTGCCAATACGTTTACATAACGAATATAAGTTTATTCCAAAGCCTCTTTATTGAGCATTTTTGGCATATTAGTAACCGATTAAGCCATTAATATGTGCAACGGCACTGCGTCCTAAAGCGTTGAGAGAATAGCCACCTTCCAATACTGAAACCATACGCCCTTGGGCATATTTATCTGCAATGTCTTTAAGCTGGTCAGTTACCCAGCGGTAATCTTCGTCCACTAAACTTACTTGCGACATATCATCTTCAATATGTGCGTCAAAGCCAGCTGAAATGAATATCATCTGTGGCTTGAATTTATTCAACGCAGGCAACCAGGTATCGATAACGGCCTGACGAAAATCCGCGCTTCTCGCGGTGGCGTGCAATGGTGTATTAATAATCGGGGCTTTAGTGCTTTCTTGAATTTCAAAGGGATAAAAAGGGTATTGATAGGTAGAGCAAAATAAATAGCCTTTTTTATTTTTAATAATATCTTCCGTACCATTGCCATGATGCACGTCAAAATCGACAATAGCGACACGCTTTAATTTATACTTTTCTTTTGCATAGGCCGCGGCAATGGCAATATTGTTGAAAAAACAAAATCCCATGCCTTTGCTATATTCGGCGTGATGGCCCGGCGGGCGGGTGGCACAAAAAGCGGCAGAAATCTCTTGTGACATAACCAGATCTACTGCATCTTTCGCAGCTCCGGCCGATAGTAACGCGGCATTAAGGGTATTCGGGTTCATAATGGTATCATCATCAACGCGATAGGTACCTTCGCTTGGCGCATTACTAAATATTGATTCGATATAGTCGGGGTCATGCGCCAAATAAAGTAGCTCTTTATCGATAGGTTTTGCATTAAATTGTCGAAGCACATAATCCAAACCACTGCGAATAAGTTGATCTTGAATTGCGGCCATACGCTCAGGTGCTTCGGGGTGATGTTCACCCATATCGTGAGTTAAGCACTGGTGGTGACTGATAACGCCAACGGTCATATTCGAACTCCTTAGATACTAAGATACGGCTTAGTGATTATATTTTATGATTTTTTTAAGTTACAGTGTGTAGGCTAAGCTGACTTCGTCATAATCATCAGACGGTTTTCTTAAAAAGCCTGCATTTTCAAATACTTTTAGCATAGGGGCATTGTCACGTCGAACACAGGCAATCAATTGTGTTAAACCACGAATTTTGGCAATGGCAATTAATTCAGATAAAAGCGCTTTTGCCATCCCTTTGCCACGTTTACTCTCTTTGATGACAAAAGCCACTTCAGCACTATTCGTTGCTTCAAGGTAATAATAACGGGCTACTGCTTGTATCGACTCACCTAAATGATCTCGTTCGGTTAAGCACAGCGCTAAGTCAATATGTTGATTGACACTGACTAAATTACATGATTTTTCACGGGTCATTTGCGTTGCATGATGATTGTATCGCATCATTAAAGTTTCTTTATTGTGCGAATAAAAAAATTCTTGCAGTTTTCGCTCATCAGCAGGCGCTAATGGACGAAGAAAATATTCTGAATCTGCAAAGGTAAAACGCTTAATTTCAATACTACCGAGTTCAGGTACTGATGTTGGTGTATTCTCTTGATATTCTGGTACCCAATAATGTTTTCGCACATCTTTGAGCAGTTGGTCGCGAAACTTAGGGTGAGCAATACGAATTAATTCCAATGCACGTTCACGAATGCTTTTACCTTGTAGCGAGGCTATACCATACTCTGTGACAACATATGACACATGGCCACGTGAGGTTACTACGCCACCACCTTCTGTAATATGTGCAACAATGCGTGATATTTTGCCATCTTTAGTGGTGGAAGGTAAGGCAATAATGGGTTTACCACCCTTACTGAGGGAAGAGCCACGAATAAAGTCGACTTGGCCACCAATACCACTGTAAAAATGATAACCAATAGAGTCAGACACTACTTGACCGGTTAAATCGATTTCAATGGCACTATTAATAGATACCATCTTTTCGTTTCGGGCAATGTTGACTGGCGAGTTTACATGTTCACTGGGGTAGAATTCGACATGCGGGTTGCCGTCAACAAATTTGTATAAACGCCGAGTGCCAACACAAAAACTGGCGACGGTTTTGCCTTGATGAAAAGTTTTTTTACGATTGTTGATCACACCCGAAAGCATAAGGTCGATAATGCCATCTGAGAGCATTTCACTGTGCACACCTAAATCTTTGTGATTGGCTAAATACTGTAATACCGCGGAGGGAATTTTGCCCATACCTATTTGAATAGTGGCGCCATTTTCTACCAACATTGCTACGTATTGGCCTATTTGCTCAGTAGCCTGGTCTACTTCAGGCTCTGGCAGTTCGGGTAAATATTGTTTCTTTGTCATATGAGCATGAATTTGATTCAGATGAACAAAGCTATGGCCATTGGTGCGTGGCATTTTAGGGTTGATTTGTGCGATAACATATTTAGCTTGTTTAATGGCGGCTGAAACAATATCAACACTGACTCCTAACGAGCAATAACCATATTCGTCAGGTGGGCTCACCATAATCAGTGCGACGTCTAACGGCAGAATATTTTCATTAAACAACTTTGGGATTTCAGATAAAAATGAAGGGGTGTAATCTGCGCGCCCCTCATTAATCGCTTGGCGAATTTTATCACCACCGATAAAGAAAGCATTTACCTTAAATAAGTCTTGATGCTTGCGATCAGCCCAAACATTGTCTGATAGTGTTAGAATGTGCACCGCTTCAATATCATGTAAACCAGCACTATTGGCAATAAGGTCATCAATTAACGCATTAGGTACCGCTGCGTTCGAGCCAATAAAAATTCGATTGCCTGATTTTAAATAGTCAGACCACTTAATTGCGGACTTGTCTTTTCTTTTCAATGGCATAATTTATCTCTACTGTGTTCATGTCATAGTATATATAGCGCGACTAAGCTCAATGGCTATCAGGGGTATAATTTTTTAGATTTAAATTTAGTATGCTCTATTGAATAAGTTATTTTTTGATCAGAGTCAAACTCAATGGCAGTTTAAATTTAATTAGTTACGCGTTTATTTAATATATGTCAGTTTTAAACTGATTTTTTCTTGGCGCAGGTAACGAGGTTAGCCCTTTATGGCACAAAAATGTTAATTACTCTCTTGGGCTTGGCTTAAAGTGTGCATTCTATGCCCGTGATGAATTGGTACTGCATGAGGAGATACTATGTCAGAATTAGCGCAAATACGCTTATTAAAAGTGTTTATTGTTATTGGTCTATTCTTGCTCGTGTTAGGGCATTATTTGCTTTCTTACGCTGATTTACCTGCGTCGATGGGCGTAACTGGCATAATTATTTGTGCAAGCTGTATTGCGTTTGGCTTGATGTTTTCATTACCAACAAAAATGTATTTAACCTTTTTATTGGTTAAACGTGAGCAAGATAACCGTAAACACGCTGATAAATAAAGCTATGAGTAAAAAAAGCTATGAGTAAACAAAGCCCAACGATGTTGGGCTTAGCACTTAGCTCTGAAACTATAAAATTAGTGGCTAATTAACCAAAAATATTACGCATTAAGGTAATAGCCTGATCAACGGTTTTACCATCTTTAACACTATTAACAATAGTGCTGCGCATATTAAGGATAAACTCTGGAATATCATCAGCTTCAAACGCTTTATCAACAATTGCTTCGGCAGACTCTTTACTACGTTTTACCGCTTTCGCGATACCAATTTTTATTTTTTTAGGCTTATCACGCATACGAATATAGTTTGAGTTTTCTGCCAATGAATTATCAGCAAATAAAAATAAATCAATCAGTATTGCTCGATGGTGCCAAAGTTGAAGTTCAGCTTCATCAGTAGGTTTTTCACTACGCCACCACTGCGTACTTCTTATACTGGCTATCATTTCATGCCAATAATCATCAAAACTTTGATTGTTTAGTTTTACTAAGCCCAAGCCTTGCGTCAGGGTATCTATTTTATTACTGTTTAAGGCAATAAACTGATCGGGTCTGCGCATTGCTAATAAACGTGTTGCTGCGCTTAATGGTGCTTTTTCGCCTTTTGCATGAACAGCAAAAATGGCTTTGTAGGCATTAACAAAACTCTGGTAATGGCTGAAAGTAATATCATCGGTTAAAGGGATGTTATTAAGTGCTTCATCAAATGCTTGTGGGTGAGAGCTTAATAGTTGATGAAAAGTTTTGGCGCCACGTGTGCCGGCGAACCATTCAACATCAAAGTCATAAACACTGATGTCGTGCTGAGAACTATGCTTACCAGCGTATGCAAGTCTATCTTCGTCTATCATATCGCTTAAATTTTTGCCGCGTATTTCACCAATATAATTTAATAATCTTAATCTTTCAGGTAGTGCTTGTAATGTTGTGTTTTCCTGAATAAAGCTGGCGTAGAGTGGCCAAGGAATAACACGAGCCATTTTTAATTGGCAGGCACTCACACCGTTAGACAAAGTGTCTTGAAGCTTTTTCAACGGCTTTTCTTGAGCGGGCTCTAATAAATCGCGGTTTACGTCGTGTAAGCAAACTCGATACAGCTCTCTGCACCAGTTAAGAAAATTGTCAGGATGATTTTCTACTTTTACTGCCATTAAGTTAAGGCTGAGATCAGCAACAAATGATAAAGCATTTTGGTAGATAGTTTGTTCAGTAGAACTAAGCGACATGGCATTGGGAGAGGTAAGCAGTTTTCTCATGTAACAGCGATTTCCGACGGTAAAAATTTAAAAATAGGGCGGCATGATACGTGTAAAATCGCCTAACGCAAGCGATAAAGGTGAATTAGATAGAGAAAATCTAAATTGGTGCGCAAAGCGGCAAAAACTGTTGCGATAATCAACAGTCGGTATTGATAAGCGGACTAAGCTTTAAACATTTAGCGTTAATAAACGAAACTCTTGCGGCTTGTTCTTACCAGTAAAAATAAGTACTCTATCCACTCCTGGTATGACCACTAATATTCTGTGGTTAAAAAGATATAAATGCCGACGTTAACAACAGACAAGTAGTTTAGGGATAAAGGTTAATGCAACAAGAGTCTATTTTTATTGCTGATGATGGCCATCAACTTCATTTACGCCATATATGGAAAAAGCCCGGCGGTGTACCCATTTTTATGTTGCACGGTTTGATTGAAAACGGTCTGATATTTTATACCGAAAAGGGTAAAGGCTTAGCTTGCTTCCTTGCTGAGCAGGGCTTTGATGTTTATGTTGCTGATTTGCGTGGTAGGGGTAACAGTACACCGGCCATTAATCGCGCCTCGTCTTTTGGCCAGTTTGAAGCTATTACCCGTGACATCCCACTATTTTTAGAAAAAATCACCAATATTACTCATCAAAAAATGCACCTTATAGCGCATTCTTGGGGCGGTGTACTGATGACGAGCTTTTTATCACGTTATCCGCAATGGCTTGATAAAGTGCTCACGAAAACTTGTTTTGGCACCAAGCGTGTTGTGACCGCAAAAACCTTCGAAGCCTATTTCAAACTTGGTTTCGTATGGCGCTATATCGCACCAATGTTAGCAAAAAAACAAGGTTATCTTGACGCAAAAAAATACCGTTTTGGCTCTGACAGTGAAACTAAACAGTCGCTGTCAGAAAGTATTACTTGGGTAAAGCCAGGCCCGTGGCGTGACCAACATGATGGTTATGATTATGACCGTGCAGCGCAAAATATAACGTGGCCACCAACATGGCATTTCACGGGTATAAAAGATCATGCGCTAGGGCACCAGCAAGATGTCGCCTTGTTCATCAATGAGTGTGGTAATAGCAAGGCAAAATTTTCAGTGCTATCAAAACAGTCAGGCAGCCTCGTTGATTACGATCATATTAATATTTTAACCCATCCACTGGCAGTACATGACCACTTTGTGCAATTGACGGGTTGGCTAAAGCAACATAGCTAAGCTTGTTACTGATTGACGTTATAATAAATGACGTTTTTCGCCGCTAACTAAGCAAGGTAAATACTAGGGGCTGTTGATCTATGTTTAAATATAAACAAAGATCAACAGCCCCTAAGCGTTAATCATCGTCGTCGGTCTTCATTGCTTCAATATTAATAATGTTAGAGCGATTTAGGGTAATTTTAAAACGCTGTATCTGTTGTTGATATTGTTTATCAGTTTGCATCAATACGACATTTATTTGATATCGGCGCTCAACAGCTTGTTTGGTTACTTTGCTATTATCGAGTGAATATAAACGACCTTCACCTTTCCTTAGGAAGCGAATAAAAGGCGTTAAATTAAAATAGATACGCTGTTGAATTTCATCGTAGCCGGGTAAAAAGCTTTTTGCGTTTACTTTAGTGTCACTACGAAAATGCAGTAATTGCGCGGCCTGCTTATTTTGCTGTCGCCGTGTTTGAAATAATTTATCGACTTGTTGGGGTAAGTCTTTATTACGAATATATTCGAGCCAAATTGTTTGAGTTGCTACACGACTTTTATCGGCACTATTACTATAAATATTTTTCCATTTTGGTAAGCCTTTTTGAATGCTCCGCCAAATGATGCGGGTAATATCGTCCTTAAATATCTCCCTTAAACCATAAATAATCCCCAACATACCGACTAAGGCGATGGTAACTTCAGTAAAGTTTGCTCGTGCATTTAATACTAACACCATAACAAATGCCATAATAATGGCGGTTACCGTACCGCGAACAACACGCTTTAAATTACTGTTAAGGTTTTTTACTTCTTTTTGAAACACCACGCCGTATTCGATTAATCGTTGCAGTAGACGCATTTTATTGGTGATACGATTAGGATCCTCTAAAGTGACTTGTGAATTATATTGGTTCTCTTCACGGTACTTGTTTTCACCACGGCATAAATCAATTAGGAAGTTTCTCTCTGTGGTAAAATCACTATTTTTCGGACCACGAGATAATAGTTTTAAAAATGATTGCTCCACTTGCCAACTAAGATAGTTGTCAGCATTTTCAAAAAATGGTTTTAGTTTTTGATCAGGTGGCGTATATCTTCTGAGTTTTTTCAATAGCCCCGATATTTGCTCAGCGAGTACAATGGCTTGTGGATAAAACTCTTCACTATCCTTAAGTTTGATGGTTTGCTTTATATCGGTGTCTAATGCAATAC
Source organism: uncultured Colwellia sp. (assembly GCA_913061475.1). GTDB lineage: Bacteria > Pseudomonadota > Gammaproteobacteria > Enterobacterales > Alteromonadaceae > Cognaticolwellia. The sequence continues at coordinate 43,275 of CAJXUN010000036.1, forward strand.
GAATTTGATAAGAAAATAAATTAAGGTTGAGGCGATAATCACTTTGTTCGCCTTTTTGTTGACTAATAAATCGACTGCGTACTAAAGGCAAGTGCAGTTGATCTGAATAATATGCGCTATGGCTTTGAATACCGCTATGAAAATAATGTTCTTCAGCTAAGGTTTTAGGTCCAATGCCCATTTCAACCGGTAAAGAGAAATAGAGATCGAGTCTTTGATGGTCACTAGGTAATAACTGGTAACTGACTTTAATGGAAAGGTTTTCGTCTTGAATGAAAGTCGTGTTATTCACTTATACTTATTACACCTTATTGTTTTTTATGCCAAGTTGAATACGTAATTATTCCTCTAGTTGAGTTTCATCACAGCAGTTACATATAACGTCACTCGCTTTATTATACGTTATTTTCATAATAAAAATTTTAATTTTTAGCGCTATTTTATTATGACTTTTTGTCTGGAATTAATCGTCTGGGGTAATGGAAGGTAAACATTTGTCCTTATAATAATGCGAGTTTATTAATCCATATGTTGATTATTTATGCTAAATTATTACAGCTTTAATTGCATGGGAATTTAAATATGAAGATGGTTTATACCAATGAAAATTTATTTTTAGTTAATAATGCAAAAAATATTATTGCAGCGGCTGGCATTAACACTTTTCTCAAAAATGAATTTGCTCAAGGTGCTGTAGGTGAAGTATCCGCATTTGATTGCTGGCCTGAAATATGGGTAATTGAAGATAGTGATTACGATAAGGCATTAAATGCCATCACCATGGCGCAAAAGTCAGTGAGTATGGATGATTGGATTTGTAATCAATGCCTTGAAAAAAATGATGCGTCATTTGAAATATGCTGGCAATGTAGTCATGAACAAGCATAATATAAGTTGTACTTTCCATCGTGACATTAGGGTTTGTTGATCTTTCGCGGTTAAATTTTGTTCGGCTTTTTAAAGATAGTAAAGCGTTT
>CAJXUN010000037.1 GCA_913061475.1 uncultured Colwellia sp.
TCGCCCCGCGTCAACCGCTAATTGCAATTAAATTGCATAAATGTGTTTGTTTGCTTTTTTATTAAACAGGTCGTTTGTTTTTCGTTCAAATAAAGTAAAGAAAGCGTCTAACAGCCCCCTTTCACTAAGTCTTTATCCTAATAACTCTTAACTTACGTTACAAATATCCGCTATTTAGACTCATCATTTTTGGCTTTAATCTCATTTTCGGTCTTACTCATTTTATCATTGTGGAAGTCTGCATCTTGATCATCTCCCAAAACATGTTCAAATTTTAATTTTTTTACTGAGCGAATCGTTGTAAACGGTCCAGAGCAGGCATATAGGCCAAAAATAATAAGTAGAATGTTTTCTGGGCTTGATGCAACGACTACAAATACTAATACAATAAGTAAAACAAAGACGAAATTCACTTTACCTTTCCAATCAACGTCTTTAAAACTGTTGTATCGAAAGTTACTCACCATTAATAAGCCTACAACAATGGTAATAATGCCGATAATCAAACCATAGTCTTCACCGTTAATTTTATATTCACTACCAACCCAAATAAGGCTAGCAATAACACCTGCAGCTGCCGGACTAGCTAATCCTTGAAAGTAGCGTTTATCTGCACTGCCTACTTGCGTGTTAAAGCGGGCAAGACGCAGCGCAGCGCAAGCAACATATATAAACGCAGCTAACCAGCCAAATTTACCAAAACTGAACAATGCCCAATTGTAAGCAACGAGTCCAGGTGCTATACCAAATGACACCATATCTGCCATACTGTCATATTCAGCACCAAATTCACTTTGAGTATTAGTCATACGAGCTACTCGCCCATCTAAACCATCAAAAATCATAGCAATAAAAATAGCAACTGCGGCACTGATAAAGTGACCATTCATTGACGACACTACTGCATAGAATCCTGCAAATAGACCTGCTGTCGTTAATAAATTAGGTAAGAGGTATATACCACGTGTTGGCAACGAATCGTCATTATGTTTATTTGGCATAAATAAAACCGAGGTACGTTAATAGTTAATGTATAGGGGTTAATCTAGCATAAGTTTAATTATTAACGAAAGCTGTAGTATTAACGAATAGTAAATAAAAGAATCAAAAATTTGTAAACTGTCCGTTGTGTTGTTATAAAACATTGTAGCAATTAGATTTTAGTCGTCAGTCACTATTGCTCTAACTATTATACTAATGATATAGACAATTCAGCATTAATTTATGGATAGGTACCTTTATGAACATTAAAACATTATTAATACTTTTAATGATATTAGTGTATTGCAATGTTTTGGCCGCTGAAGAACTCACGGTTTATCGTTGGATTGACAAGAATAATGTTGTTCATTTTAGTCAAAACCAACCAAGTCATGATGATTATATTGAAATCAGCATGGCAAACAATAAAAAGTCATCAGCAATTATAGACGAAAAAACATCGACAGAAAAACCTCAGCCAATCGATATTGTACCTAGCGATACAAACGACAATAATGACAAGTGTGTTACTGCTCGTGAAAATATAAAAATCTTACAAAATTTTGATAAAATTCAATATAAAGATGCAAAAGGTAATGTCAAAGTTTTAGGAGCGGTAGAAAAAGAACAACAGTTAGCGATGAATACCAAACAAGCAGAGGTTTATTGTGCTAACTAAATCAATAAACCTCTGTTTGAATATACCTCATCACTAATCGCGAAAAGCTTTATTAATGACTTTTCGCACTGACATTGAAGTTTAATTTATTATCACCATGCTCAACCATAATATGATCGCCTGCCAAGAATTCATTAGCGAGTAATTTATGTGCCAGTGGATTTTCTATTTCTTGCTGAATAGAACGCTTTAAGGGTCTTGCACCAAATATAGGATCAAAGCCTGCAGCCGCTACAAAAGATAATGCCTCTTCTGATAATGTCATGGTTATATCCCGCTCTTCTAGCCGCTTAGTCAAAGCCGATATTTGAATACTAGCAATATTTTTGATCTGCTCCGCAAGTAACGGATGAAAAACCACAGTTTCATCAACTCTGTTAATAAACTCGGGTTTAAAGTGTTGACCTAATTCGGCAATCACTCTAGCTTTCATTTGTTGATATTGACTATCATCACCATATTCCTGAATGATATCGGAGCCAATATTTGAGGTCATAATAATAACCGTATTTTTAAAATCTACTGTACGCCCTTGTCCATCAGTTAAACGACCATCATCGAGTACTTGCAGTAAAATATTAAAAACATCTGGGTGAGCTTTTTCAATTTCATCTAGCAAAATAACAGAATAGGGTTTACGTCTTACGGCTTCCGTTAGATATCCCCCCTCTTCATAACCAACATAACCTGGAGGTGCTCCGACTAAACGAGCGACAGAGTGTTTTTCCATAAATTCAGACATATCAACGCGCACTAATGAGTCTTCACTATCAAATAGAAAATGCGCTAACGCTTTTGTTAATTCTGTTTTACCAACACCTGTTGGCCCGAGAAAGAGAAATGAACCTATTGGTTGGTCTGGATCTGCTAAGCCTGCACGTGATCGCCTAATAGCATTTGATACTGAAACAACCGCTTCTGACTGGCCAATGACACGCTTATGGAGGTTATCTTCCATATGTAATAACTTGTCGGACTCGCCTTCTAACATTTTTGATACTGGGATGCCGGTAGCTCGACTTAACACATCAGCAATTTCAACATCGGTAACTTTATTGCGTAGCAAGGTCATTTCTTGCATTTCTGCTTGGCTAGCAAGATCGAGCTGCTTTTCAAGATTTGGGATACGACTGTATTGCAATTCGGCCATGGTATTAAGGTCACCAACTCGACGTGCAGCTTCAAGTTCGATTCTCGCGTGCTCTAAATCGGTTTTAATGGCCTGTGTGCCATGTAATGCCGCTTTCTCGGTTTTCCAGACTTCGTCCAATTCATCATAACTCGCTTGGCAAGTAACAATATCATCTGATATCAAATCTAAACGTTTTATCGAAGCAGGATCTGAGTCTTTTGATAGTGCTCGCTGCTCTAATTTCAGCTGAATTAAACGACGTTCTAATCGGTCTAAGTTTTCAGGTTTTGAGTCCATTTGCATACGAATACTCGACGCAGCCTCATCAATAAGGTCTATTGCTTTATCGGGCAATTGTCGGTCACTAACGTAACGATGTGATAACGCTGCTGCTGCAACAATAGCAGGATCGGTAATTTCTACATTGTGGTGAAGCTCATAACGTTCTTTGAGGCCACGCAATATAGCAATCGTGTCTTCAACACTGGGTTCATCTACCAATACTTTTTGAAAACGCCGTTCTAAAGCAGCATCTTTTTCAATGTATTGACGATACTCATCTAATGTAGTCGCGCCGACACAGTGTAAGTCGCCTCGGGCTAATGCAGGCTTCAACATATTCCCTGCATCCATCGCACCATCACCTTTACCGGCGCCAACCATAGTATGCAGCTCATCAATAAAAAGTATGACCTGCCCTTCGAGCTGACTTAACTCATTGAGTACGGCTTTGAGACGTTCTTCAAATTCGCCACGATATTTGGCGCCAGCTACCAAAGCACCCATATCGAGTGATAACACGCGTTTATTGCGAATTCCTTCCGGAACTTCATGATCAACAATACGTTGCGCTAAACCTTCAACAATCGCTGTTTTACCAACACCAGGCTGGCCAATTAATACCGGGTTATTTTTAGTGCGACGTTGTAAAACTTGAATTGTACGTCTGATCTCATCATCACGACCGATAACAGGGTCTAACTTTCCTTGCTCAGCTCGTTCAGTTAAATCAACAGTATATTTATCTAGGGCCTGACGCGTTTCTTCAGCATTGGCATCATCAACATTTTTTCCGCCACGAATGTGTACAATAGCATCTTGAATTCTCTGCTCATTTGCTCCTAAACCTTTAAGAACTTGACCCAATTTACCTTTATCTTGTAACGCTGCCAGCATAAATATTTCTGAGGAGATAAACTTATCACCATGCTTTTGTGCGAATTTATCACAAAGATTTAAAATATTTCCCATTGCAGAAGATAGCTGTACTTCACCACCCGTACCTGACACTTGTGCCAATTCTTCAATAGCAGCTTCTACTTGCGCTCTCAATGTTCGAACATTAATACCGGCGCTTTTTAATAATGGGATAATACTACTGGCATTTTGATTTAATAACGCCAACATTAAATGTACAGGTTCAATAAATTGATGATCTTTACCTAACGCTATGGATTGTGCATCAGATATAGCTACTTGAAAAGTTTGGGTAAATCGCTCTAAACGCATTAACCTTCTCCTAATGCTTTTAATAAGGCTTTCAATATTCTTACTACTAATTTATGGGCGGTCAGCGTTAATTCAAGCTTTAGCTAACAAATCATCTTAAAACTGACAAGGTTCATTATTCGCAATTGCTTGACTAGCAACTTGTGCAAGTTGCTCTTGCGTAATACTATCAACTCCCACATCTTCGATATAAGACAAGTTTTCAGCTGACTCGCCACTTATCGTCTGATAAAACACTAACGCGCTTAAAAATCGACCTTTAATGTTAGCGTGATTGCCATCATCTTGGTGTAATATCAAATTTGGATAAAGCTTAAAAGCAAGATCCCATGCTAAACCAACGGGGGCAACACAAGCAGGGGTTATTTCCGCAATGCCTAAGTGTATGTCGTGAATATATCTAGCTTCAAAAATGTGGCCTTTTTGCGGATGCTCTGGAAACATTATTGGTGTTGCGGATAATTCAGCTTTAACTAATTCTACCCAAAATTCAGCAGCTTTAGTGGGGTAAAGCCTTGATTGGCTTGATGACACCTTTTGCGCCTGTAAAATGATATGAGTCCATTGCTCGCTTTTAATTTTTTCATAGGTAATACCATCACTAACCCGTTCTTCTAAAAACGCGCTGCCGGGTGCAAGTTGGCTAGTGACTAATTTAGTGGTTAAATTATTTTCAAACATTTTTTGAACGATGTTTGCCAATCCCCCAACATGACTATTACCTATAAAAAGAATTTTATAATGATCTACATCCCTGTTATCTGGAATAGCAATCGTCGGGCTTCCTTTAGGTGGCGGCGGTGGTGCACTATTACCTTGGCTAGTATCACTATTTCCTTTGCTTGAATCACTACAACTAGCTAGGCATAATAAAATAACCATATACAAAATTTTCATTTCGAATCCTTGAATTAATTTTTATTTATTGTGGCTAAAGCTTTTATAAAAGCCTACGCCATAATTACTTTTTTAAACAAATGATAGACGCCATTCGTCCAGTTTTATGCTCTCTTCGATAAGAATAAAATTTATCTTTATCAGCAAAAGTACATTCTTGGTGATGTGTAATAGAAACAACACCCGCCATTTCTAATAAATGTCTCGCAAGCCCGCTTAAGTCTGCATGATACTTGTCACCCGTGCTTGTTATAAAAAAGCGTGACAGCTTTTGTGATAGCGCACAAAATACTTGCCGCACTTCAACGCCAACTTCAAAATTTGACTTACCAATGCACGGGCCAAGCCATGCGTGAATATCTTTATTTTCTGCTGTCATCTTAGACAGTGTATTCAAAATAATGTTTGCAGCTAACGGTCGCCAACCAGCATGAATTGCCGCAATTTCACTACCTTCGCTGTTAGAAAGTAAAATAGGTAGACAATCTGCCGTCATTATAGCCAACGCAACATTTCGACTACGTGTTATCACTGCATCAGCCACAATAGGACTTTTATCATGCTTAATAACTTCCGCAACGTGGCTACCGTGAACTTGCTCTAACCACTGCACTTTTGCATTTACGGGTAAATAGTTAAGTAGCGACGTTCTATTTCTAAGTACTGTCTTGGGACAATCACCAACATGATTGCCAAGATTGAAATAATCAAATTCTGACTGGGTGTTTACTGTATTAGTGATATTTGGGCGTATATGTAAAGGAGATTTGGAAGTGGCTTGATTGCTAAGGGGTAATCGAGTTGTACTAAAGGCCAATACTTTAGGTATTGGCCAGTCAATGTAGATAATATTCTTCTTATTAGTAATCACTTTCAACTAAATGCAATTTTGTGTCTTCACGTAACATATCCGTTAGTTTTACCATATCAGCAGGAATATCCGCATGCCAGGTCATTTGTACACCCGTGATAGGATGATATAAAGACAACATTGCTGCATGCAAAGCCTGACGTTTGAATTGGCGTAACATCTCACGTAATTCTTCAGAGGCATTTTTAGGTGGTCGAGGACGGCCACCATAAACAGGATCTCCCGCTAAAGGATGAGTAATATGTGCCATATGAACACGAATTTGATGCGTTCGTCCTGTTTCTAAGCGCAAACGCAAACGTGTGTGTAGCCTAAACTTTTCCATCACACGATAGTGAGTTATTGACGGACGTCCTGAAAATGTCACGGCCATGTGCGTACGCTTTGTCGCGTGTCGGCCAATAGGCTCATCAACCACTCCGCCAGCGGTCATAATGCCACTCGCAATAGCTTCGTATTCACGAGTGATTTCACGCGCTTGCAATGACTCAACCAAATTGGTTTGCGCAGCAATTGTTTTTGCAACCACCATCAAACCAGTCGTATCTTTATCTAAACGATGTACAATGCCTGCTCTAGGCACGACATCTAACTGTGGACAATGATGTAATAGCGCATTTAGCACTGTTCCATCAGGATTGCCGGCACCAGGATGTACAACCAAGCCTGCTGGTTTGTTAATAACTAAAATATCATCATCTTCATAAACAATATTCAAAGGTATGTCTTGCGCTTCAAAACGCACTTCAGCCTCTATTTCTGTATCAATGGCAATTTCTTCACCACCAAACATTTTCTCGCGTGCTTTGTCGACGACGAGGCCATCAACCGTAACATGACCGGCTAAAATCCACTCTTTTAATCGTGAACGTGAATAATCAGGGAACATCTCGGCCAAAGTCTGGTCGAAACGTTTACCTAAGCATGATTCGGGAACCGTGTCCCGGTGTTGAATTATTTCAGCCATTAAACTCTCTATTAATTAGCACTGTGCAAGGCATGATTGCTAGGTTAGAATGCCAATGCTTATTTTACCTCTTTGCTAAAGCAATTACATTAAGTAATTATGGCGAAGAAGATATTTATTTTAACTAAACCAAAGTAGTGATATTGAAGTCTATGGAAAAAATGACAATAAAAATAATGTGCCTTACGCTAATACTAGGATTAGCTGGGTGTTCAGGAACAAACGAAAAAGAAATTGAAAAAGTGCCGGATAAGTCCGCACAAGCATTATTTGCCGATGCACGAGAATCTCTTGATAACGGTTTGTACAAAAGGGCTATCCAAATATTATCTGCGATAGATTCTCGTTTTCCTTATGGACCAATTTCTCATCAGATACAGTTGGATCTGATTTATGCTTACTATAAAAGCGGTAATGCTGCGCAAGGGTTGGCGTTAACCGATCGATTCTTACGACTCAATCCTGCACACCCCAATGTAGATTATGTTTATTATATGCGGGCTCTAATCAACATTGCTACTCAAGAGAATTTATTTCAAGATTTAGCGGGTATAGATCGCTCAAATCGAGATCCTAGTGCTGCACGCGATGCATTTAATGATTTAAAAATAGTGTTAGAAAAATACCCTGAAAGTAAATATGCTGCTGATTCTCGCCAACGTATGATTGCGATAAAGTCGCGTCTAGCAAAGTATGAGCTATCTGTTGCACACTACTATTTAGAACGCGAGGCTTATGTATCTTCAGCTAATAGAGGTAAGTATATTGTGGAGTACTTCTCTCCTAGCCCAGAAACTGAAGAAGCATTAGAAATTATGATCGTATGCTACGAAAAATTAGGTTTAAGTGATTTACGTATTAATGCTCAACAAGTATTAGCTGCTAACTATCCTAAAAATGCCATGGTTGCTAAATAATCCTCTGAGATAATTTAATACTAATGACTTCTCACTATATTTAACTAAAAATACCAGCTTTAAGCTGGTATTTTTTTATACTTAGATTGCTTCCTCGTCTTCTTCTCCCGTACGAATGCGTATTACACGCTCAACATCTGTGATAAAGATTTTACCGTCACCAATTTTTCCTGTTTGCGCCGTTTCTAAAATTGTATTTACGCAGCGTTCAACATTATCTTTTGTTACAACAATTTCTAGTTTTACTTTCGGCAAAAAATCGACCATATATTCAGCACCACGATAAAGCTCTGTATGGCCTTTTTGGCGGCCAAAGCCTTTGACTTCAGATACTGTCATACCGGTGACACCTATTTCACCTAAAGCTTCACGTACATCATCCATTTTAAACGGTTTAATTATCGCTTCAATTTTCTTCATTTTAACGGCCTATAGTTTGATTTGAGACGCAGCATTTTATTAACAATAATTATCTACATCAAAGCTTATTATCAAGCAATTGTACACAGAAATGGCACACAGCTATAGTGCAATAATTCTAATCAAAGATAGATTTTGTTACACTGTTATTCTTCTAAGTAAAATATCAGCTAAAAATAATATGTCACTTACCTACACATATCACAAAAAGGAAATATAATGAACGCGCAGGCAATAATCGATGAGATGAAAGTATTACCTGAAATTAATACGACCTTTGAAATTGAACGTCGAGTCGAGTTTATCAAGCAAAAGCTAACACAGTCTGGACTAACATCGTTGATTTTAGGCATAAGTGGCGGTGTTGACTCATCTACTTGTGGACGTCTTGCCCAACTGGCCGTTGATAGCTTAAATAGTGAAATATCGGCAGCCACAAAAACTTACAAATTTATCGCCATAAGGCTGCCCTTTAATATCCAAGCAGACGAAGATGATGCACAACTGGCATTGAAGTTTATAAAACCTAGCCATAGTTTAAGCACGAATATATTTTCTGGTGTTGAAGGTATTCATAATGAAGCAATTAAAGCATTAAACGATGCTCAGCTTTTATCCGCAACCGTCGCTACAATAGACTTTTCAAAAGGCAATGTTAAAGCAAGATCTCGTATGGTAATGCAATATCATATTGCCGGTATATTAGGTGGTTTAGTCCTAGGTACAGATCACTCAGCAGAAAACATTACCGGATTTTTTACTAAATGGGGTGACGGTGCTTGTGATCTAGCGCCATTATTTGGGTTATCTAAACGGCAAGTAAAACAACTCGCTAATGCTTTAGGTGCACCGGAGCAACTAGTTAATAAAGCGCCAACCGCCGACTTAGAAGAACTAGCGCCGAGTAAAAAAGACGAAGATGCCTTAGGACTCAGTTACGACCAATTAGACGACTTCTTAGAAGGCAAAAATAACGATAAATCAGTTGAAGAAAAAATTATCGCTATCTATATGAAAACGCAACATAAGCGTTTAGCCATCCCAACAATATATGAAAACTAAGCGTTATCATGTGGAAATCCGTACACTTATTGACTATAACTATATAGTCAAATTTCAGTATAATAATTGTCATTTTAGGTAATTTGACCACCACTAGAAAAAGTATACTCAACTAAGGAATGGTTATTATGTCAAAAACTATTGGATTTACGATTATCGAAGTACTCGTTGCTTTAGCAGTCTTGTTGAGTTTAATTGCTATTGGTATCCCAAGCCTCAATAATTTCATTGTTTACACTCGTGTAGACAATGAAATATTCACACTCCACCGCCTACTTCTAACCGCTAGAAACACCGCATTAACTACAAACACTAGAGTGACCCTCTGCCCATTAAACGAACAAAAACAATGTAAAAACACTTGGCATCAAGAACTGAGTGTATTTACCGATACTAACAATAATAAAGTCTATGAACCGCTCTTAAATGAACAACTCGTCGCTCATAAGTCAGCAATAAAAACAGGCGATAAATTACAGTATGGCGCAACTCGCATTGGTTTAACCTACGCGGCAACAGGACATTTAGCTGGCTGGGGTCAAAATGCAACTTTTAGCTACTGCCCTAACCATCATACGGATAAAAACAGAGGCATAGTGGTTCACACTTCAGGAAGAGCCTACGTGAGTGCAAAAAATATCACTAACAATAAAAATATAAGACGCACCGGTGCACTAATAAAGTGTCGCTAGCCACTAAATAATGCTATTAAAAAAGACGCTAGCTCGGGTAACAGCTTCAGTTTAGTAAACTAGCTGTCCGACAAATTTACTAGCTGAGTTTAAGCAACAATGCTATAAATAAAGCACTAACCTTAACTTTAGCTGTAGTTATGCCCAAATTTATCACTAAAAACTTCACTTCAAAAAATCATTTTAAAGGTTTTACGATTACCGAATTACTTATTGGTATTGCCATCGTAGGAATATTAACCGCCATTGCTAGCCCTAGTTTAAGTAGTTTCATGGTGCAATCAAGGGTTGATAATGAAGTAAGTGAAATGCATAGGTTGTTATTATCAGCAAGAAACAGTGCGATTAATAGTGGTAAAAGTGTCACTATTTGCCCACTGAGTGGCACAAGCTGTACGACAAACTGGCAAAACGAACTCAGTGTCTTTATAAATAGCGACAATACCCTCGCTAACAATAAAAGTTACGATGCTGCAAATGAGGAATTAATTAAGATTAAAGGAAGAATAGCCAACAACGATACCTTAATATTCAGCCAAGATATCATTACTTTTTCTCCAACGGGCCGTTTAATTTCAGGTGGTAATGGAAGATTTAGCTATTGTCCGAAGGATCATAGCGACTTATCCCGTGGCGTTGAAATTTCATTATCAGGTAGAATATATGCAACGTCAGATACCGATAATGACAACAAAGACGAGAATAGAGATGGTACCGATGTGAGTTGCTTATAATGAAATAGCTATAATGATTAAATAACTTCAATCATTATAGCTTATTTGCAGAGCTACATTCCCTGTTCAGTCAATAGTTTGTTTGCTTTAGACGATGCAAACTGATCTTCTGATCGTTTACATTCGAATACTTTATACACTGTCATTTTTTCATTAGAGCCTGCCGTTAATATTTTTCTATTTATTAGGCTTTTATCTAGACCTGCTAATTTTTTTTCTTTTATATATGCTAGATAAATAACTTGCTTACCACCGTGTAACTCTACATGACACTTTACATCAATCTTTTGCTGATCTATATTTTTTGCCTCACTAGTGAAACTAAAAAATGTTAATAGTAAAAGCGATAGGTAAATCTGATATTTCATATTATTGCTCCCAGCAGGCGCTAGCCGGCAATTTTTTTCCCGTTTCACTTACCGATAATGTCTGGCAGCTACTATCATTTGATTTTTGAGGCTCAAGCGCGGTAGCGGTTAACACAAAGCCACCATTGGCGAGTGCTGCATCAATGCTATAGTAACCATTTTCAGTGATAAACGGGTCTTTATTTAAGCCTAATGCTTTCATGTCACTGGTATAGCCTCTGGTATCGACATATAACTGTTCTTGAAGGTTAGCTATCCGTAACAGCTCTCGTTGTGCTTCCGTACGATTTGAGCGTGCAACAAAGTCGGTATACGCCGGAAATGCTACTGAAGCTAATATACCGACTATTGCTACTGCGATTAATAGCTCAACTAAGGTAAAGCCATTAGCTGGTTTTCTTTTAAACATTATTGCTCCTCGCTAATATACAAATAGGTGCGCATAGTCTGCAATGTAAACCCTACTGGAATTATTTCGCGACCGACAATAATATTACCGACAGCTTTATCAACTGTTGTATCATCACCATCATCGTGAGGCACAACAATTAATGTCGGAGCCCCTAAAAATTGTTCACTAATTTCAACACTTCGTTCTGGCTCTGCATCAGTGCCATCTGGCTCTACCTTATTCCAATTGTAAATCGCAGTGCCCAGAGCAAGATCAACAGCATAAAGTAAACCTTTGCCATTAGGTAAAACACAATGAACTTTGTTTGGGTCTAAATCAGGAGGAATAAATGAGGTAAAATAAACTATACCATTAATAACAATCGCTTCCGCTGTGCTCTTCTCACCTGAACCTTCTAGGTCTATATACCAACCAGACTTTTTACTCACCGCAAGTTCGAGTGTTTCACGTTGCTGAGTTGTTAGCGTTTTGCCAAAAGGATCATTGGTATAATTATACAAAGCACTTTTTACGATTGCTTCAGGAATTTTAGGTTCTACAGCACTATAGAATGATTGGGTTTTGATATTGCTATCTTTAATCATAAAAAACGTATCATCAGTATCGGTTCCAATTGGATTAGATCTGTCACCACTGCCAATAAGCACTGCGTCATAAGGCTTTTCTTGATGACTAACAATTTTTGTCGTTTCTCCATCCACATCAGTCACTTCAGTTTCAATTGTTTCACTGATAAACGTGCGAACAATTGAAGGCTCATTAAAAAAGCGTAAATCAGAGCTGTTGGTCGTACCGCCTAATTCAGCCAATTTAAATACCGTCCATGGGTCGTCGCTGTCAGCGGGATCTGCACTTGGCATATCAACACGCCAAACATTGCCACCCGTATCGCCAGTATATAGCCGGTCGGTTAAGCCATCACCATCACTGTCTAGTATAGCGATACTTGATGCTATACTATCAGTGCCTGTATATGTGGTATCGCCACCAGAAGTTAACATGCTCCACTTTTTAGCCCCCGTTTTAGCATCAACCATGTAAATAGCTCTACCTTTACTATCATTACCGCCAGGAGTAAGCACATCTTTTTTGACATCATAACCACCACCAAAAAACAAAACAGGGTTTGCAACTTTATTATCACCAGATCCTGAGAGATTTAGCTTAGAGTAAGCAACTTTCGGTTTAGACCATGATTGTCCAAGTTCAGAGAAATCCCCCTTAGAGGTTATATGCCAGAGTTTTGAGGGTTTAGCAGGATCACTAATATCGAGCGCATAGTATGACGAACCGCCACGGCGTAAACCGAAGAAAATCCATACTTCGTCTGTGGCACTATCGATGACACCATCACCATTTTTATCGTTTATATAAGACGTGATAGCACCATCGATACCATAAATTTTATCCGCAGTAGCGAAATTTTCACGTAATGGTAAAATATTGCTAAAAAAATCTTTTGGCATAAAAGCCCAATTTTCATCAACACTATCATCTTTATCTTGAAACATATGTAGTGCACCAGCATTTGTACCAATAACAATGCGTATGCTGTCGCCGTAATTTATAACCAGTGGTTTAGAGTGCAGAGGATCGCCAAAAACATCCGCCCTCATGGCCGGAATAGTGCCATCGTCTAAGGCAACTTTATCAACATTTTTGCCTTTAGCCCAATCAAGGTACTCTTCGACATTATCTTGCGCTACCCCCATATCGTCAGCAAGTTTATCAAGCCCACCAAATGAAGTTACTGCTTGGTCTTTCGTTAACAACGCAAGTGCGCCATCTGTACCTATATCGCTATAAATGACTCGGTCAGTTTTGTTGCGCAACTTATCAGCGACGCCACCATCAGCAACAGCATTGCCATCTTTAGCATTATCTGCTGACCAAAAACTGGTAACATCTTCAGAAAACTGCCCGGTATCTTCGTCTAGTGCAGATTTGCCATGTTTACCTACTTGCTTACCATTAACAACTTTATATTTTTTTAGATTTCCTTGCCAACGAGGGCCATTGTCAGGTTGAAACATTGCGTAGTAAACAGAATTTAATGTTTCAGTGCGATCAAAGTTATTTGAAGCAACTGACGCAGAGGTCAAACTATCATTGCTTGGTTCTAAATTTTCAAGCGCGCCGATTAATGCCGCAGTTAATTGCGCACTGTCGGTAGCCTTAAAATATTTTCCGTTACCTAATTTTGCCGCTTCTTTTAATAACGGCGCGGCATCATCAGCGCCAGCACTAAAGCCAATAGTGTATAAATCGACGGTTTGTTTGCCAGCGAGATCAATGTTCAAATCTCGATTCGTCATCCATTGAGCTAAACCCGCTAAGTAATTGCTACTGAACTTACTACCAGAAAATGTAATCGTACTGCCATCTTCAACCGTTGTCAGCGCTTCAATTTTACCATCTGCGTGTTTATCTTGCGTAGGTACGCCATCGGTAATTAAAATCACATAAGCTTTACTACTACAACTTGAAAAAGGCGTTATATACTTGCCAGTACCTGCATTCTCTATTGTTGTGTCTCTCGGAGGTATATTTCCGTCGTAGTAAGTTCCCCTGTCTTTATCGTCATTGCCATAATCAACAGCTTTACCCGAAAAATATAATGATGCCTCGTATAAAGTTTCACAAAGTGGCGTATTACCTTGAGCAAAAATGTCGTCATTTACCAGTTTTAACAGCTTTGTTTCGTTGGCATCAGTCATTTCATCTATGCCAAAGATAATACGACCACCATTTTCACTGCTATCGGAATCACCGCTGTCGTAATTAAAAACTTGTAAGCCAAAATCAATCGAAGGTGCGGCTTTTACCACATCATTAATACTTTGCCTTGCCATATCAATACGACTGCGGGTCTCTTCTTTTACCGTATCACCCAAAAACCAGCGTAGATAATTAGCCGTATACAAAGTAACAAACTCGCCACTCCACACTACGTCCGACTTAGTAATATCATCCGCATAGTATTCAGGGCTAGACTCATCACCAAGGAAGTTTACCGGGTAGCCAGCTTCG
Organism: uncultured Colwellia sp.; assembly: GCA_913061475.1. Taxonomy (GTDB): domain Bacteria; phylum Pseudomonadota; class Gammaproteobacteria; order Enterobacterales; family Alteromonadaceae; genus Cognaticolwellia. The sequence goes on from CAJXUN010000037.1 coordinate 14,672, forward strand.
ACACCACTCGCATTAGTGGTAATATTATTGACAACATCATCCTCACAATCGAGAACGTAGATATTACTACCATTATTTTTATTTAAGTTATTCCATTTACCCGTATTATTCTTGAACTTATAACGTCTAATATGTCCAGTGTAGAAACCTAATGTATTTAACGCGACTTTAGCACTTTCACAACCGTTTAATGAAGCTTCAAAACGACGATTCTCACCAGACTTGTCCGGAATTGGAATTTCGCCGCCTCGATTGTAATAAAGATAAGTTTTTTCAAGCTTGGTTTGCCCAGGAATTGCAGGGTAGTTTTCCCCAGGTTCATACCTGAATTTAACAGTTTCTTCTTTCGTCATACTGCCTGAATTATCAAAAATAATAAGCACTTGGGTTTTCTTGCTTGCAAGTTTAACCGCCTCACTAACATACAGCTCTATATCTTCACTAAAAGACATGGTTGAGATGAGTAAAAGTAGGCTTATGGCCAAATATTTTTTCATTTTATACTCCGGTATTTAGCTGACGTACCAAAATTATCGTAAGAGTTGCTGAGCAACGCCGGTATTAACGACAACATTATTGGTATTCTTTCGTCCGTATTTTCGAACCACTTGCACGCGTAAAACGTTGCAAGTAAATACTTGCGCTGATGATGCCGATCGGGAGTGGGGGCAATCGGCTTCTAGCGCAAGGGCATTGTTGGCAATATTAATGTTTGCCGTGGTATCACTACCAGTATTCGTTTTGCTTAAAGTGCTTGTCACTGTAAGCGGAAACAGCACCATATTAGAGGCAAAGGCATTGTTGCCTTGGCCACCATTTATTTGTCTAAATAGTACTTCATCACTGGCACTTATCGCTTCTTGGGTTGCGACGACTTTTTCTTCACTTGCACCTGACATTTTCATATCTGACGTGGAGTTTTGCATCAAAGCAGCTGCTACTGCCGTTAAGGCAATTAAAAACACCAAAGATACAATCAAGACTACACCTTTTTGTTGATGTCGCGACGCGATCTTGACGTTTGAATACTCTTCCGTACTTACCATGAATCAACTCCTGCATTGTATAACGTAACCGTTGAGTTAAATAACAAACGCCGATAATTGTCATTAAAGGTTACGGGCAAATCGCCTAAGTTATAGGTATTAGTATTAGTATATTTGTTATCGGGAAGAATGCTACGTGCTAGCACGTATATACGTACGGCTAAAATTCGATTATCGTTACCATGATCCCACTGCGTTATGGTCATATTATCGGCTGCAACAAAGGTATCAACAATGCCATAGCCTGCATCATTAGGTGAATCCGTATCTAAACCATACATAAAACGGATCATCTCGATACCATCAATAATAGGATCAAAGGTCATTTTTGTCGTTAGGCGCCCTTGCATTAATACCGGTACGGTATTATTTCCTTGTGCTTCTTCCCTAACGTAATAGATATGGTGTTGATACTCCCAAAGCTGGCTATTTGCCATCACTGGAATGTCAGTTCCAGTAAAAATTTCAGCTTCGTTTAAATTTGATACCATATAGTAGTTATTGCTAGTACTAACCGTTAATGGCTCAGAGATAACTCGCTTAAATTGGATAATATCAGACGTGGTTTTAGCATCATCAATGCACCCCATAACCGCAGATTTCGTTACCGTTTGCCCCCAGATAGCTCTAAAATGACCAACAGCGATGGGGAAACTACCATTATTTAACCCTTCACCTACACATTCATCACCAGGGGTGCCTGGATCAGTAGTAAGCATTGAGAAATCTAGCATGCCAGTATAGTCACCCCAGAAGTTTTGTTTTAATAAATCATCACTAATAATACTTAACGCAAAGCGGCCATTTTCTTGTAGCTCGCCATACGTTGCAGTTTCATTTGTTGTGGTTTTTATGCCAACAAAAACACTGAGCACACCAGCAAAAAGTGCCAAACCAATGGCAAGGGAGACAAATATTTCTACTAAGGTATATCCGCGTTGGTTATTCATATCAGTTTATAAACGCCTCAACTATCACTTGCCGCCTTTTACTGCCGGCCGTACCACAGCTATTTTTTTCTGCATCAAAAATGTCTGTGCGCCCTTCCCAACTTATGACAACGGTTACAGCATTCAATGCATGATTTATACAACCTCTTACACCGGTTAATCCAGCCATATTGTTACCGTCATTAACAACATCCGCCCCCATGAGAGACAACTCCCATTCATAACGATCGTTAATCACCATTTCGGCTGCTGTACATACACCGGCAACGGTGTTGCAGCGTTTCGCAGGTACAGAGTCCAACGTTTCACCATAGTCAGTTGCTGCATATCCCGCTAGTGCCGTAGCGTTATTGCTGCGCATACGTTCAACAATATCTTGCGCTAACGCAGAGGCAACAGAGCGCTGCATCGCATCAAAGCTACCTTTTTTAGCTGTTGCTTGCATTGCCACAGCACCAAGAATACCGGTAACTAAAATGAAAACAGCAACTAAAACCTCAATAAATGTCATGCCCTTATTTAGCTGAGGATTGCCATGAGACTTGCGAAAAAGTGGATTATTCAACACCTAATCTCCCTTTAAATAAGAATAATTAGCGTATGGTAAAGTTACTATAGCTGAAAAAAGCAACAAATTGGAGTAGGAAATTTTAGGCGCATGCGTAGTTGAGTAGTGCTCAGAACAATCACTACTTAAAAAAAGTCTATATGTGTTAAAAATCACATTGGTGAACAACATTAACCCATACCTTAAAACAATATAACGAGTAACCTTCCTTGTACTCAAACGTTATTATTACTTGAAAGCAAATTTACAGTTATCAATAATCAACAAATTTAGAAGTAAAAAATCGAACGATAACTGTAAATAACATCACTTAAGACTAACGTAATTCAATGGGTACCGCAAATACAGTATTTTCTTCTCTACCAGGGTATTCAATAACCTCTTGACCGCCAAAGGATTTAAGCGCTTCAATCACTTGCTGAACCAGAATAGCTGGTGCTGAAGCACCTGCGGTTACACCAATTTTTGTAACGCCTTCTAACCATGAAACATCAATATCAGCAGCGGTATCAATTAAGTATGAGGTTGTCCCTATTTTCTCAGCTAATTCGCGTAGACGATTCGAATTAGAACTATTCTTAGCGCCAACAACCAGTAATAGATCGACCTGCTCTGCGATTGCACGCACCGCATCTTGACGGTTTTGTGTCGCATAACAAATGTCATCTTTACGTGGGCCTTCAATTAGTGGAAATTTAGCTCGTAACGCATCAATAACATCACTTGTATCATCAACAGACAAGGTCGTTTGACTGCAATAATATAATTTTTCAGGGTTTTTTATGACTAATGTCGCAACATCCTCTGTTGACTCAACGAGATAAATCCCGCCTTCCGCACTTTCATATTGTCCCATAGTGCCTTCTACTTCAGGATGTCCTGCGTGGCCAATAAGAATGCACTCTACACCCTTTCGGCTAGTTCTTGAGACTTCCATATGCACTTTTGTCACCAAAGGACACGTGGCGTCAAATACCTTTAGGCCACGATCTTTCGCTTCGTTTCGAACCGCTTTTGAAACGCCATGAGCACTGAATATAACCGTGCTGTCATCTGGCACTTCGCTTAGCTCATCGACAAATACGGCACCACGATCTTTTAGACCATTAACCACAAACTTGTTATGAACCACTTCATGGCGTACATAAATCGGTGCTTCAAATAAGTCGAGTGCTCTATCTACGATGCTAATCGCTCGGTCGACACCAGCACAAAATCCACGCGGGTTAGCTAATATAATTTCCATAGTTTTCTCAGTATTTTTAACTTAATTAACTTCAACAACATCGATAACAAAGGTGACTTCTTGGCCAGCTAACGGATGATTAAAATCAATGGTTACAGAACTGCCAGACACATCTTTTATCATACCGGGCAACTCTCCGCCAGGCTGAGTAAAGGTAATAATATTGCCTACTTTCGCCGGTGCTTCTTCGCTAAACTTACTAATATCCATATAGTGAATATTCTCAGGCAATGGCTCACCAAAAGCATCAACTGCTGCTAAGGTAAATTCTTTACTATCGCCCGCTGACATGCCAATAAGCTCAGACTCAAATGCCGGTGAAATACTTGCATCCCCCATAATGATTTTAGCGGGTTTCTTATTAACTTTGGTACTATCAGCTGCAGAGCCATCAGCAAGTTTCATGGTGATATGCGCGATAATTGCCGATGAAGCTGTTACTAAATTTGTCATAAAATTCTCTTTAAGAGTTAATATTTGAAGGCGCGTTATTTGCTTCGCCATTTTTAAATGAATCGAAGATCATTAATGCTGCCCCTAAAAATATCATTGAGTCAGCAACATTAAAGGCAGGAAAATGATAACCAAAACCGTAAAAATCTAAAAAGTCGATAACATAGCCAAATAGCACACGATCAATAAGGTTGCCGACCGCACCACTTAGCATTAATGCAAAGGCAACAGAAAGTAGCGCTTGCTGCTTAGGCGTTTTAGCTAACCAAACAATGAAAACAACACTGGCGATAGCGGCTACTGCGGTGAAAAACCAACGTTGCCAACCGCCCTGATCGGCTAAAAAGCTAAACGCGGCTCCTAGGTTATGCACATAGGTCAGGTTGAAAAAAGGCAGAATGTCAATCGACTGATATAAATCCATATTACTAACAATTAGCTGCTTAGTAACTTGATCGGCAATTAAACAAATTATCGTTAACCACAACCAACGTAATCCAGTTTGGGTAAATAAATTTTTCATACATAATTCTCTAATACGCTATTAAGCGTCAAACACTAACTTTTATTATGGTAATAATTAGAAAACGTGCAGACTCGATTAAAAGTGCTGCACGTTTTAATATTACCGATTAAATTCATTCAAGGTGTTAGGCAAATTTACGAACTTCACCTTCAGCTTCAACATTAGTAATACAGCGTCCGCAAAGCTCCGGATGTTTTTCGTCTTGACCAATATCTTCAGTAACATGCCAACAGCGATCACATTTTGCACCTTCAGCTGGAGATACTGTTAACCATAAACCTTCAATTTCAGTTGCTAGCGTATCTGCAGGAGCCGCCTCTACAACCTTCACTGTCGCTTTAGATGTTATCAATACAAAGCGAAGCTCTTCACCTAGCTGCTGTAGTTTTTCAGCTAATTCAGCTGTAGTATATAATGTTACAGCTGCTTCAAGCGCCTTACCTACTTGCTTTTCTTTACGCGCATTCTCTAGTGCTTTATTCACTTCTGTGCGCACAAGTAAAATATCATTCCAGTAATCGTTGTTTAACGCACTGGCTGTTGAAGTTTTTGGTAAGCCGTCAAACCAAACGCCAGTAAAGACAAACTCTTCACGAATATCACCTGAGGCTGTTGGTAATGCTTGCCAAATTTCTTGCGCGGTAAACGACAAAATAGGCGCCATCCAACGTGTCATTGCTTCAGCAATTAGATACATTGCCGTTTGGCATGAACGACGAGCAACACTGTCTTCTTTCGCGGTATATTGACGATCTTTAATAATATCTAAGTAAAACCCACCTAGCTCTGTGGTACAAAAATTCATTAACTTGTGCACAACAACATGAAATTCATACTCATCATAAGCGGTAATAATTTCGGCTTGTAGTTGTGCCGCTTTATCAACCGCCCAACGATCAAGTGCCACCATATCATCAAAAGCAATTGAATCTGTTTTTGGATCAAAACCATTCAAGTTTGATAATAAAAAGCGCGAGGTATTACGAATGCGACGATAAGCATCTGCTTGACGTTTAAAGATTTCATCGCCAGCAGTAATTTCTTGGGTGTAATTAACCGAGGCTGTCCATAGACGCAAAATATCAGCGCCTAACGTATTAGTAATTTCTTTTGGTGTGATGACATTGCCTAATGACTTAGACATTTTATGGCCCTTAGCATCAACCACAAAGCCATGAGTTAGCACTTGTTTATAAGGTGCGTTACCATTCATCGCTACTGAAGAAATCATGGATGACATAAACCAACCACGATGCTGATCTGAACCTTCAAGATACAAATCAGCAATACCGTCAAACTCTTCACGAGCATTAATCACTGAATAATGCGTTGTACCAGAGTCAAACCATACATCTAACGTATCAGGTACTTTAATGTATTCTTTCGCATCATCACCAATAAGCTCTGCAGCGTCTAAATCAAACCAGGCTTGAATACCTTTCTCTTCAACACGTTTTGCAACAGACTCTATTAACTCAATGCTACGAGGATGCAAGGCACCTGTATCTTGATGAATGAATAGTGCCATTGGCACTCCCCACGTACGTTGACGTGAAATACACCAATCAGGACGACCTTCAACCATAGATTCAATACGACGCTGGCCCCAATCTGGGATCCACTGAGTTTTTTCAATTTCTTTCAATGAATCTTGACGTAAATTTTTATTGTCCATGCTAATAAACCACTGTGGAGTCGCACGGAAAATCAACGGCGTTTTGTGGCGCCAGCAATGTGGATAAGAATGTTCTAGTGCATGATGATGCACTAAAGTGCCATGTTCTTTTAACGTTTCAACAACATTAGCATTGGCTTTAAAGACATGTTGACCAGCAAACAACTCGGTATCGTCTAAATACACGCCATTAGCGCCAACAGGATTGGCTACTTCTAAGTTATAAAGTTTACCAACAACAAAATCTTCTACACCGTGACCCGGCGCAGTATGTACACAACCGGTACCTGACTCTGTAGTCACATGTTCGCCAAGAATAACCGGCACTGTAAAGTCATAAAACGGATGTTTAAGTTGCACTAGTTCTAATTCAGCGCCTTTACAAAAACCTAAAGCATGATATTTATCGATACCAAAACGATCCATACATGAAGTCACAAGATCAGAGGCGATGATTAAACGCTCTTTACCATGTTCTGTCTCACATTGTACTAAGGTATATTCCACCTCAGCATGCATTGAAACGGCACGGTTAGCGGGTAATGTCCAAGGCGTTGTGGTCCAAATAACCACAGACACTAAGCCTTCCCCTTGATGACTCTCTGGATGATCAAACTTATCAGCTACGTTTTGCTCAACCACGGTAAATTTCACGTCAATGGCCGGAGACTGCTTATCTTTATATTCCACTTCAGCTTCCGCTAAAGATGAACCACAGTCAGTACACCAATGCACAGGCTTGAAGCCTTGATGTAAATGACCATTTTCAGCAATCTTGCCTAATGAGCGGATAATGTTCGCTTCAGTATCAAAATCCATGGTGCGATAAGGCTTATCCCAATCAGCAAAAACACCTAAGCGTTTAAAGTCCTCACGTTGGCCATCAACTTGTTTAGCGGCATATTCACGACATTTTTCACGAAAAACACCGGCAGAAACCTTGTTACCTGGCTTGCCGACCTTTTTTTCCACCATTAATTCAATCGGCAGACCATGACAATCCCAACCGGGAACATAAGGGGCATTAAAGTCAGATAAGGTTTTTGCTTTAACAATAATATCTTTTAAAATTTTATTAACAGCATGACCAATATGAATATTACCATTTGCATAAGGAGGTCCATCATGCAAAATAAATGATTTTTTACCTTTTTTTGCCGCACGAATTTGACCATATAAATCTTTTTCAGCCCATTCTTTTAGCATACTCGGTTCACGATTCGCCATATTTCCTTTCATCGCAAAAGAAGTTGCTGGCAAATTTAGGGTTTGTTTGTAATCACTCATTAAAATTAATATCCGTTGTCGTAGTCACTAATGTTTTATTTAGTGTAATGTTGTGTGTTCTTAACCGATTTACATTAAGCTAAGTTCTGCACAAAAGTGCGGGCCTGTTCTGTATCTATAGTAATTTGTTCGATAAGCTCAGCTAACGAGCTAAACTTATGTTCACTGCGTAGTTTTTTCAACATCACTACTTCAATGACTTCGCCATACAAATTGTTATCAAAATCAAAAATATGTACTTCTAATTGCTGCCGAATACCAGCAACTGTTGGTCTTGAACCAACATTTGCAACACCAAAGTGTTGACCATATTGGCTTTTAACCTGAACCACGTATACGCCCGAGATAGGAGAAACGCGGCGCTTTAATCTAATATTTGCCGTTGGAAAACCCATTTCACGGCCACGTTTATCACCATGAAATACTTTACCCATAATAGAATACGGCCGACCTAACATGCTTGCTGCGCCGGCTAAGTCATCTTTTTCTAACAACTGCCTAATTTGCGTACTGCTTACCCGGCAACCCGCTAATTTGTGACTAGCGGTATCAGTAACTGAAAAGTCAAATTTTTCCCCTGCGGTTTTAAGCATGGAGAAGTTACCTCGGCGATTTTTACCAAAATGAAAATCATCACCGACAATAAGGTGTTTTATCGCTAAGCGTTTAACCAATAGCTCTTCAATAAAAGTCTTGGCGCTTAGACTAGCAAATTTCTTATTAAAATTGATACAAATTAATCTATCTATACCGAGATTTTTTAACAATACATATTTATCTCGTAATCGACATAATCTCGCTGGCGCCGTTTCAGGCGAAAATAATTCTTGTGGCTGAGGTTCAAATACTAATACAGCGGCTTCACAGTTAAGTTGTCTGGCTTTTTCAACCAAAGCTAAAATCACTTGCTTATGGCCTAAATGAACGCCGTCAAAATTTCCGATGGTTAACACGCTACCTTGACGTTTATTGTCAACGTTAATGCGCATGTTATGAATGCCACGTGTTAATTGCATAAAATGAAAAAACCTTACTGCCAACAGTGATTGACTATCAACTAAAACATAAAAGAATAAAAACCGATAAATTATATATCAGTCAGCAATAAGAATCAGCCCTTAGCCGTAGTTATTTTATGATAAATTTAGTCTTAGCTAGACGTTTTTTGTGCAACTTTAATATCTGAAAGTCGGATACCGAATAAGTATAAACAAAGCAAATAGCTTGCTATGCCACTAGTGATACACAGCAGCAACTGCGTTATTTGTTGGCTAAAGCCATAAGAAAGCCATACATCAAAATTGGGCGACACTTGATATACCACAACCGCCATCACTGCAGCTGAGCAAACCAACCTGATGATAAACCACCAAGTTTTCCTTGATAACTGAAAAACATTAGCGGATTTTAAGCCATGATAAAGCATCAAGGCATTTAACGTCGCAGAGAGTGAAGTCGCAATCGCTAAACCCAAATAACCAAAAAATGGCGCTAACATTAAATTAAAAGCAATATTTGCCACAATAGCTTTAATGGCTATTTTTACCGGTGTTTTAGTGTCTTGGCGAGCGTAATAACCGGGCGCAAGTATTTTAATAAACATAAAGCTAAGCAGGCCAGAAAGATAGGCAAATAAGGCATAAGAAACTTGTAGCACTTCGTTTTGGGTAAACTCTCCACGCATAAACAGCACCATAATAATCGGCTGTGCTAATACCATTAGCCCTGCCAATGCGGGCCAGCCAAACAAAGATACAATTCTTAAGCCCCAATCTATCGTGTCACTAAATTCTTCAGTATCTTTTTTAGTATGCAGTTTAGCTAAACTTGGCAAAATAACGGTTGCGATGCCAATACCGAACAAACCGAGCGGAAACTCCAAGAGCCGGTTGGCATAATACAGCCAGCTAATTGAGCCAGTGATCAACATACTGGCAATAACAGTATCAAGTAATAAATTAATTTGCGTAGCAGAGACACCAATCAACGCAGGAACAATAAGCTTGCGTATTTTAGCGACCCCTGGCGCATGCCACGACCACGTTGGCTTAACTAAGGCACCAGAGCGATATAAAAAGGGTATTTGAAAAGCAAATTGCAGCAAACCGCCTAAAAACACCCCCCAAGCAAGCGCAAAAGCAGGTTCATCCATTAGAGGCGCTAAATAAATAGCACAAGCAATAATACCAACATTTAATAATACCGGCGTAAATGCTGATACAGCAAACCGGCCGTAGGTGTTAAGAATTGCGCCAGATAAGGCGGTAAAGCTGACAAACCACAAATACGGAAAGGTAATTTTTAGTAAGGTACTGGCAAGGTCGAATTTTTCACTGCCTGGGCCATCGTTGAGCCAGTCTAAAAACCAGCCTGGACCAAACAACGCGACAAACAATGATGAGGCAATCACACCAAATAAGGTCACTAGGCTAATTAGAACACCGAGCGTACCAGACACCTGTGCAATTAACTTACGTGTTTCATTGGTATTATTTGCTTCATCGAGTGTATGGTATTCACTTAATACCGGCACAAAGGCCTGAGCAAAAGCGCCCTCAGCAAAAAGTCGACGTAAAAAGTTAGGAATTTTATTGGCAAAAAAGAAAACATCGGCTGATGCGCCTGCGCCCATAATGTTGGCAATAACAACATCTCTTACTAAGCCAAGAACGCGAGATATTAAAGTCATAGCACTGACAATAATGCCCGACTTAATTAATTTTTTACTCAAACGACTTTATCCTATTTAATGATTAATCTACTCCGACACCTGCAAATCCAACAATTCCATTGAGCTCTAAATAATAAGCCTAATAAGATAACAATCAGCACAGAGGGAGTATTATGCGTTTTTTATAAATCGATAAACAAGTTTTTAATGGCATTTACCAACAATTGCCCTTAGCAAGATGATAAATACCTATTTTGCGTGAGATATTGGATAAAAATAGCGACAAAATATTAAATATATCGAAAATTTGCAAAATCAAAGCAGAACACCCCTTTCAACTTTTCACTAAAAACTTTAGAATGCGCTATTGGTTTTATTTATACAAACGGGTAATTATCCGAACGGTCAAATTAAAGCAGTAAACCATTTGACAAACCAGTTAAAAACAGGCATATTTCGTCGCCTTAAATTTAGGCAATATTTATTCAATTTTAGGAGTTCACCTTGGCTAACTCAAAGTCTGCTAAGAAGCGCGCATTACAATCTGAAAAGCGCCGTCAACACAATGCAAGCCGTCGCTCAATGATGCGTACTTTACTTAAAAAAGTAATTTCTGCTATCGAAGCCGGTGACAAAGAAAAAGCATCTACAGAATTTGCTGCTGCTGCACCGATTTTAGATCGTTATGCAAGCAAAGGTCTTATTCACAAAAATAAAGCTGCTCGTAGCAAGAGTCGTTTAAACGCTGCTATTAAAGCGCTTTAATTTTTGTAAAGAATTAAAAAACCGGCTTCTGCCGGTTTTTTTATGCATGTAAATTACTCAAAGATAAGCTTTATTGATTTCACCTCTTGCGCTTATCAGTGATTTTGTTAGTCTTTTGCCCATATATAATAAGAGAGACCTGACATGAAACTATCAAAAATCGCTTCATTACTGCTCATTGCTGGCACATTAACCGCTTGTGGCGACAACAACGAAGCAACAACATCTAAAAGCGTAAGCTTATTACCTGAATACCAAGACCGCTTAAATATCTACAAAACAGTCACGCTAACCGCCGACTTATCACATTTATCCGCTAACCAGAAAAAAATGCTGTCATTGCTTATTGAAGCGTCTGAGATTATTGATGGCTTATTCTGGCAACAAGCATTCGGTCAAGATAAAAGCACTTTCTTAGCGTCAATCAAGGACGAAAAAGTACGAGAATTTGCCCGTATTAATTATGGTCCATGGGATCGTTTAAATGGCGACAAAGCATTTTTGACCGATACACCTGAGAAGGCCCTTGGCGCTCAGTTTTATCCGGCAAACATGAGTAAAGACGAATTTGAGAAAGCCACCTTCAACGACAAAAATGGTTTGTACTCATTGGTGCAGAGAAACGAAAATGGCGAATTAACGTCGATTGCATTTTCTGAAGCCTATAGCGACGAAATCAATCGCATTGCGGTTATTTTAGAAAAAGCCGCCACCTTCGCTGACAATAAAGAATTTGCCAATTATCTTAATATGCGCGCAAAAGCGATACGTAACGATGATTTTCAAGCCTCAGACTTTGCCTGGATGGACATGAAAACCAATCCTATTGATGTGGTTATCGGTCCTATCGAAACTTATGAAGATCAATTATTTGGTTATCGTGCCGCCTTTGAATCTTACGTATTGATCAAAGATATGTCGTGGAGTGAGAAACTCGCCAAATATGCTGAGTTTTTACCAGAACTACAACGTGGCCTGCCAGTCAGTAAAAAATACAAAGCAGAAGTCCCTGGCTCTGATGCCGATTTAAATGCCTATGACGTTATTTACTACGCTGGGCATGCTAATGCCGGTGGTAAAACCATCGCCATTAACTTACCGAATGACGAACAAGTGCAACTAGAAAAAGGCACCCGACGTTTACAGCTTAAAAATGCAATGCGCGCCAAATTCGATGCCATCATGACACCAATATCCGAAACATTAATTGTGCCAGAGCAACGTAAAAACGTCACCTTTACCGCTTTTTTCGCTAATACCATGTTTCATGAAGTCGCACATGGCCTTGGTATTAAAAACACCATTAATGATAAAGGTACGGTTCGCCAATCATTAAAAGAGCATGCATCGGCCTTGGAAGAAGGTAAAGCCGATATTCTGGGTCTATATATGATACGCCAGCTATTAGCTAAAAATGTTATCACTGAAGGTACACTAGAAGACTACTACACCACGTTCTTAACCGGCATATTCCGTTCAGTGCGCTTTGGCGCAAGTTCAGCTCATGGAAAAGCCAATATGGTACGTTTTAACTACTTTGCTGAACAAGGCGCTTTCACGCGCAATGAACAAGGGCTTTATAAAGTTAATGTTGCAGAAATGACCGCAGCAATTGATTCACTGTCAGAATTAATTCTAACCTTACAAGGCAACGGCGATTATGACGGTGTTGATAAATTAGTGGCCAAAAGTGGTGTCATTAACCATGACTTAGCACAAGACCTAGCCAGCTTAGAAACGGCAAAAATTCCAGTGGATATTACCTTTAAGCAAGGTAAAAAAGTACTGGGCTTGAATTAATCACGCGCTAGCGCAAGTTAATATCGTTTGAGCGAAACTCATTAAACGATTACGCTACGTTAAAAAGGCTAAACTATTGTTTAGCCTTTTTCTTTATCAACAGCTAATAAAATTTGACACTGCACTGCTAATAATAAATATTTAGTCGCAAACCATAATCATGTTCTACCAACAAATACCTAAAAATTATTAAAGCAGGATAATGCCCCATCAATAAAACAATAAAACACACGCTAAAAAGCGCAAAGCATGCCCTATGCTATGTGCCTAAACAGACACTTGAATAAACAACATTTTTATATCATAGTGGTCTGACTTGTTAAAACTATAATAATAAAAATTAATTTGAAGGTAGCCGTGTGAAAGCATTTGATTTTGTAATAATTGGTGGGGGCTCAGCGGGTTGTGTATTAGCTGATAAATTGTCAGCCAGCGGCGAACATAGCGTTTGCCTTTTAGAGGCCGGTAAAGCCGATAAAAACTGGTTAATTCATTTGCCTATTGGCATTATTGGCCTAATGCAAAGCAAAAGCTTAAATTGGCATTTTAATTCCCATGCTGAAAAAACACTGAATAATCGAGAAATTTTCACGCCACGAGGAAAAACCCTTGGCGGTAGCAGTTCGATTAATGCCATGCTGTACGTTAGAGGCCAGAAACAAGATTATGACCACTGGCAAAGTTTAGGTAACAATGGCTGGAGTTTTGACGAGGTACTACCGTATTTTAAAGCGCTAGAGCATCAAGAGCGTGGCGCTGACGAATTTCATGGTATTAACGGTGCACTTAATGTTGCAGACTCAGTATCTAAACCGGCAGTAAATGCAGACTTTATTAAGTCAGCAATCGCCGCAGGTTACCCTGAAAATCATGATTTTAATGGCGCTTCGCAAGAAGGCATTGGTTATTATCAAGTCACGCAAAAAGATGGTTTAAGACATAGTGCAGCAAAAGCCTTTTTAACTCCGAGCTTACATCGTAAAAATTTAACCGTGATCACCCAAACACAAGTTGAAAAAGTACTTATTAGCGATGGAATTGCCACCGGTGTTGTTTATAAGCATCGCGGTAAAATTCAACAACTCAGTGCAAATAAAGAAGTTATTCTCAGTGCCGGCGCGATCAATTCACCACAAATTTTAATGTTGTCGGGTATTGGGCCAAAAGCCGAGTTGGCCAAACACAATATAAAACTAGTGCATGCGTTGGAAGGGGTCGGGAAGAATTTGCAAGATCACGTTGATGTGCTTAACGTTGCTCAACATAATAGAACTGAAGTATTAGCCTACAGGCCAAAAGCCATGTGGTGGAGTGCAAAAGAAGCCTTAAAGTTTATCACTAAACGTGCAGGATTACTGACAACGGTCATTGCTGAAAGCGGTGGCTTTATCAAGTCAGATCCGACCTTGACTGAACCGGATTTACAGCTGCATTTTGTACCGGCTGCTATGGACGATCATGGCAGAAATCATAAGTTGTTATGCACTTATGGCATCGCCTTACATGTATGCCTACTGAGGCCAAAAAGCCGAGGTACGGTCACACTTAATAGTAATAATATTCACCAACATCCTCGTATTGAACTCAATATGCTCGATCATCAAGATGATATCGATACCATGATAAAAGGTGTCAAAATAGCGAAAAAAATCTTATCTACACCGCCTTTATCAACCACCCATGTTAAAACTATTTTCCCTGATGAAAACTGTAACAGTGACCAAGAAATTCATCAATTTTTAAAAGAAAAATGCAATACCATTTATCACCCTGTTGGCACCTGTAAGATGGGACAAGATGAATTATCTGTTGTCGACGAGCAATTAAAAGTTCGAGGGGTTAAGCAATTACGTGTTATTGATGCGTCAATTATGCCAACATTAATTAGCGGCAATACCAACGCCCCTACGATGATGATTGCGGCTAAAGCTGCTGATATGATTTTGGCCGAACATGCATTGTCAAAAAAATAGCAATTAGCCTAAATCGAAATAAATAATTTTTTTTTGAAACGAGATCCCCTTTCGCTAGGTCAATTTAATTAACTTAGCACTTAAATAAGGATTTCTTTTGACTTATCTACTTACTGCCAGCAAAAAACTCATTACCGTAATATTGATTGCATTAACATTGCCATCGATAAATGCTAATGCCGAAGACACCGCTATTGCTCCACAAGCCCCCGCTTGGCAACTTAAAACCCAAGCGGGTGATACTATTTCATCTCGTCAGTTTGAAGGCCAAGGGGTTATTTTACACTTTTGGGCCACCTGGTGCCCATATTGCAAAAAATTACAGCCAAAACTCGTCGAACTTGAGAAGAAGTATCAACTCCAAGGCGTTAAAATAGTCGCAATAAGCTTTAATGAAGATGACGGCGCATTACCGCAAGATGAGTTAGCCTCAAGAGGCTATAGCTTCCCCACCGCTATCAACGGTGATCAGGTTGCAATTAAATATGGTGTAAAAGGTACACCCACCACTTTTTTTATTAATAAAAATAATCAGGTGATCTTTAAATCAACAAGCTCTGATACCTCAGACCCTCGTCTTGAACTTGCGACGAAAGAAATAATTAAATAACCCTAGTTCAGGTTAAACTACTTTACTCAACCGTGCTATTTAAGTGCCTAACTGCGTTATTTTCATGCTAAATAGCTCGCTATTGGTTGGTAATAATGCTCTGCTAAGCACCTAAGTATCACACTTGAGGCTTTGAAAATTTTTTAATTAAAACGATATAGTGAAAATTTAGCCAATAAAATATATATCACTAGTTATAAAACCCATTCACCCTAGCTGAGGTTAAATAGCAGCACTTAATTGATACAGTTGCTTTTTGTATTTTCGCTTTTGCTTTGGTTCATGCAACCAAAGCAACGACTTTTCTAATGTCGCTATTGCTTGCGCTTTCTTATTTTGTAATAGATAAATATGATGTAATTCATAATATGCTTGCTTAACGTAAGGCGCTAATTTAATCACCTTAAGATAATATCGTTCCGCATCGTCATATTCATTTTCAGCACTCGCTACTTGTGCTTTTTCTAGCCAATGATAAGGGTTTGGATCATAAATATCTTCAATAGTTCTTTTAACATTTCGAGCGCGTTTTATTCGTCCTTGTTGCGTTAACAAGTTAATATAATTATCTAAAACACTAATATTTACACTTTTACTTTTTATTGCTGCTAAATATAATTGCTCGGCGCTATCGATATCACCTTTTCTCTTAAATAATAGAGCCAGCAAATTCATTGCCGATACACTTTCATTATCAATACCATAAGCTTTATTTGCATAAGCAAAGGCCATATCGAGGTCATGCTCAATAAAGAACTCAGCACCTTTATTGACATAATACATCGCTAAAAACTTGTCAGAACTTACAATTTTAGAAGGAATATTGTCCTCTTGTGGAAAGTAGTCGATAACAATAGACGGGCGCCTAATGTAAACATAATTGTCTTCCGGTTCAAAACTGGGATCATATAACAAGGATTGCACGTGATCAGATGATAAAACGATATTGCCATGTTTTTCATACATAGGAATAGAATGTATTTTTCGATAGTCCATTTCCACGCCAACAAGTCGTGCAAATGCGGTGGTTAAGATAGCGAGGCTCATACAATTACCACTATTTTTAGACATCGCAGTACTGGCTGTATAGGTTTTGCCATAATAGGTAAAATTAGATAACTTACTCTCTAAAAAGTGTCTAATAACTTGATGTGGTAAATAGCCTTCTTTTAATTTCTCTTGATAAAAGCGTAAAAAGTTTTCTTGCTGTAATTCAGTTAAATCATAGATCTCACTTTCAGAAATCACTGTATCTACCGAGGCAAATAAATTGCTATTTAAAGCCACTCTTTTTACTAAGGTATTTTTTTCAATATTTTCAATACTTGTACAGCCAAATGTAAACAAGAAAATAAGTAACAAAAGCCCGTGTATATACTTTTTCATCATCAACTCCTTATGTACGACATAATTAACTGGGCTAATTTTTACGCCACAAATTACGAAACTTATGCCCCATAATACGAAAGACATCGTAACAGCTTATAAAATTACAACGACCGTTGTCTAGTAATTTTATAACTAAAAGGCGAGTTCAGCTCTAAATAACTCCATTACTGCCCGATATTTGCTAGATAACGACTAGAGAGATAAATGTTTAATATTGACAGAAAAATAGCGCAGATTAACTGCCGTTAGCCCTTCGAACATAAAGCTTACACTAGGTATAAAATAAGCATACATCCTCCTTAAGTACATTTGCCTCCGGAAAGAAATATCACTGAGTAACGGAGTTAGTTATTGCGTAATTCTAACGCCGATAACTAACCATTCATCGAATTTATCTCTCCTTCTCTTGTGCGTAACGTCTCTGCAACATAGAATCGTAGGCAACTTCATTGTGATTCAATCGCACTGGATAAAAATTCATTCGTCCAAATAAAAACTAAAAGGTCATTTAATGAAAATTCGTTATCTCGCGCCAGTGGCAATTGCTATTGCTTTAGCCGGCTGTCAGCCAAATACCACCGCTCCTGATGTGATAAAAGTCGAACAAGTCGAAAGTACCGCAAGCAATCCATTTTTTTCTGAGTACGACACGCCGTATGGCATTCCTCCTTTTGAGAAAATTAAGAAAGCTCACTACTTACCTGCGTTTTATCACGGTATCGAGCAAAACAAGCTTGAAATTGATGCTATTACCAAAGTTAAATCGCGTCCAACATTTGAAAATACCATTGTTGCCATGGAAAAATCAGGTAACTTTTTAAATAAAGTCAGTAATACCTTTTATGGTTTAACTGGCTCAATATCCGATGAAGAAATGCGTGCGATTGCCAAAGAAATATCGCCTAAGCTTTCCGCGCTAAGTGACGACATTGCCCTAAATGATGCTTTATTTTTACGTGTAAAAGCCGTTTATGATAACCAAGAAGCATTCGACTTACGCACAGACCAAAAACTACTGTTAGACAAAACCTACAAAAGTTTTGTTAGAGGTGGTGCAAATCTGAACGATGCTGACAAACTAAAGTTACGTGAATTAAATGAAAAATTAAGTGGCTTAAGTTTAAAGTTTGGCGAGAACCTTCTTGCTGAAACTAATGGCTTTGAAATGGTTATAGCGGATAAAGCCGATCTTGCTGGTTTACCTGCTGACATCATTGCTGCAGCTGCCGAAACAGCCGCAGCACGCGGTCACGAAGGCAAGTGGGTATTTACCACACATCGTCCAAGCAAAAATCCATTTTTGACTTATTCAAGCAATCGCGAATTACGTGAAACCATCTATAACGGTTACACCATGCGTGGCAATAACGACAATGCCAATAATAACCAAGCAATCGCCAGTGAAATGGCTAGCCTTAGGTTTCAAAAAGCACAACTACTAGGCTATAAAACGCATGCTCATTTTGTGCTTGAAAATGCTACAGCCAAAACACCTGAAAACGTTTTTGAATTACTCAATAAAGTTTGGCCTGCGGCACTAGAACGTGCAAAAGAAGAAACGGCTGACATTCAAGCGATGATTGATGCCGAAGGTGGTAAGTTTACAGTTGCGGCTTGGGATTGGTGGTATTACTCTGAAAAAATTCGTAAACAACGTTTTGATATCGACGAAGCAGAAACCAAACCTTACTTCTCATTAGAAGCAACTTTACAGGGTGTGTTCTATACCGCAGAGAAACTTTGGGGCGTTACCTTCAAAGAGCGTGATGACTTACCTAAGTATCATCCAGACGTGCGTACATTTGAAGTTAACGACCGTGACGGTAGCTATGTTGGTATCTTCATGACAGATCACTACGTACGTGAAAGCAAACGCGGTGGTGCTTGGATGAGTAGCTTCCGTAAGCAATATCGTATGAATGGTGAAGAAGTTACACCGATTATTTACAATGTATTAAATTATCCACGCCCAGTTGGTGACAAGCCAACGTTACTGACTTTCGACCAAGCATCGACGTTATTCCACGAGTTTGGCCATGCTATTCAAGGTTTATTGTCTGACGGTTACTACCGCTCTCAAACGGGTACAGCGCTACCAAGAGACTATGTAGAATATCCATCACAAGTCATGGAAAACTGGATGACTGAGCCAGAAGTGTTAGCAAATTTTGCTAAGCACTATCAAACAGGCGAAGTTATTCCTCAAGCGCTAGTTGAAAAAATTCAGGCCTCGGGCAAGTTTAACCAAGGTTTTGGTACCACAGAATATTTAGCGGCTGCATTGCTTGATATGAGTTGGCATTCACTGGAAACAGCTGAATTACAAGATGCTAATAGTTTTGAGAAAAATGTTTTAAAAGAAATAGGTTTGATTGAACAAATTGCGCCTAGATATAAAACGGGCTATTACTCGCATATCTTTGCTGGTGGGTATTCTGCTGGTTACTATGGCTATATTTGGTCAAACATCTATGACGCTGATACGTGGTTAGCCTTTAAAGAAAACGGCATATTTGATCAAAAGACTGCTGATTTATACCGCAAGCACGTGCTAGAAAGTGGTGGTACAGACGATCCAACGATTATGTATCGTCGTTTTAGAGGTCAAGATCCAAAAGTAGAAGCACTCATTGAACGTCGTGGATTAACCAGTAAATAGTCACAACTATCTATATGACGAAAATAAAAAGGGTCGCAGTTAGCGCCCCTTTTTATTAACTATTTGACTCATTTAACTATTGATAATAGTTACCAGCAATACACTGAATATTATTGTAAATACATGCTGCCTTCAAAGAAGCTAAAAACCGTTTCAAAGGCTGATTGCTGGTATTGTTTTAAACCTGTATCACGAAAATCGATATCAACTTGACTACGTGTTAAAGCTTTCTTAATAAAGCTACCGGCTAAAATTTCCACAGGAAGATCTTTAATAAGTTGAATAGCAGCTTCTAATTTAAAACCAACCGGACCACCAGAAAACTTACCTTTTAAAGCACGCCCTCTAATCACCACTTTATCAACTTTGTAATCTTCCATTAGTTTAGCAAAAGCAAACTGAAAACCTTGTACTTGCTCAGCATCTGCGGCATCAACAAGACTAATTTTTTGTACGCGCGTATTTGGTATGTCGTACAACCCATTTTCCCGCGACATGATACAAATAATTGCATCGTTACCTTTTAACTCTACACCACATATTTTCATAAATTAACCTCAAAGCTATAATGTCCGTTATTATAAAATAGTTTTGCCTTAGCTGCAGTGTTTTCATGCATTTAAAACTAAGCTTGTCATAACATTTACGCTAACTGCGTTATATTTTCTACTTTACTGGTCTTTGGCAAGAGTAATTCCATGCTGTTTTGTGAACGCTATATAATCAGCAACCGCATCAGGATTACCTTTATTACCTTGGCAAACCGCACGTTGATATTCATAGCTAAACACATCAAACCAAAGATCCAATAAATCGGCATTTGTTTGCTCACCAGCTAAAGATAATATTTGAGCGGCCACTTCAGCAGTCGCTAATTCGGTATTATTAGCTGCTAAACGAATTTGGTAGCGAGAGCTTATTTCTTCTTCATTTTCAGGAACTTTTGGCGTAAATGATACAACAGGTAAGTGTTGTAAATAAGGGCTACGCCGAAACATTTTCTTCGCTTCGCGCCAACTACCATCAAGCATGATAAATAATGGTCTTTTTCCAGACGTGAGGGTAATCTCATTATCAAAAATTTCTCGTTCCTCACCTACATATGCTTTAGGAAAAACGATCATTGGCTGCCATATAGGATCTTCAAGCAAAGCGATTATTTCTGGATTTACTTCTGTTCTAGACCAGAGAAATGCAAAACTATCAGGGATTAAATCAGCAATTAGCTTACCTGTGTTGCTAGGTTTTAATACTTCAGTGTCGTACATCAGCAATAAAAACCCGGCTTGTGAATCTACTTTAGGCGCTAATTCACAAATACAAAATTGCTTTGCTAAGCGACATAATTCACAACGAATAACACGCTGACCTCTTGACTTATAAGTGGTCGTACTTAGGCTTTTACGATATTGGTGGAGTTGCTGTACAGCGTGCATAAAAAATATATCAGGTAACTTGGGGGCGCTACTTTAACGTGCACTTGTCGGATTGGCAATATAAAAGCGCCTATCAATCATTAGGGCGCTTTTATATATAGCTACAAGGCTTTACTAACTTATGCTGCTCACGCTAACTTAAGCTTTATTATGATGCTTTGTTTCACTAGCCGTAATGAAATTATAACCTGAAAGCTCATCAATACTGTCTTTCAATTGTTCTTCCATTTTGTCTATTGCGATAATTGATTGGCATAACGCTTCCCCACGTTTTTCTAGTCCAGCACCGCGCGCTTCCATTTCGTGCTCTATTTGCTCACCAAACTTTTCCATTTTACTACCAAACGCATCCATATCTCCACCCGAAAATAGCATCTCTTGGCCAACAGCAATCATTAAACTACCGAGAGAATTTTGAATGGTACTTTCTACCGCAGACTCTATACGTTGCTCGAAATCGTCACCAAAAAAATCTTCACCGGCAAAGCCATCTTCATCAATGTAAAAGTCTTTATGTTTACTAAATTCTGCTTCAACTTCACCGCGAATACCGGTTAATTGTGTGGTTAACTCTGAGCTGACATTATTACCTTCACCCAAAAGTTCGTTAAACGCTAAATTAACTCCATCAATGGCTAAATCAATAGCATCTAAGGCAATTACCTTAACCTCTGGCACAACATTACGGATACTGGTTGAATACTCTCGCAATAATGACTGCTGGCTCGATGTTAAATAAACTTCTTCGCCATTGATCAGTAAGATGTCATTATTACTGATGGTATATAGCGGCATTTTATCTTTAGAGAAGGTAATGTTTTTGCTATTAATATTAATACCGCCAGTTAAGTCCACATTACATGAATCACTAGAAAAAGAATTATCGTGGGCATAACTTGCTGAACTGGCGATAATTAATGCTGTTGCGATTAAAGTTTTCATATTACCTTCCTTTATAAATTGGTCTTAGTTGGAGCGAGAGTTAACTCTTATTAATATTATTGTTTACAAAACTAATGCCAACATAAAAAACTGTTTAATATCAATAGACAAGCATTAAACACGAATATAAAGATAAAACTAGCAAGCTAAAAAGTCGTGAAAAGTATAACTTTATGGTTAATTTAACTACCGGTTATAAATTCAATATAAGTCAATTAAACAATGGAAAAATTTTAACTGATACGCATAGCAAGAAGAGAACAAAGTAACGTTCAACATTAATTACATGACAGTGAGCGGCAAATTTTTCATAATAACAGAATGCTAAATAACTTCAGCTCAGACTAATTTACCTAACTTCAACTTAAAGAGCACCTTCTAAGCGTAATTCAATCTTTGCATTTCGAACAAGCGAGAGCGGCAACGGGCAAATTCAAAAGCAAGCTGCGTACCTTGATAAAGTTCGGCAATATCGACTTGTGCTTCAATAATCAAACGAATCTCTCGGTCGTAGAATTCATCAACAAGGGCAATAAAACGTCGAGCCTCATCGTCAAGCGCTCTTAATTGCCCCATCACAACCCCACTTCGTTGATAGCCATCTTCAACACCAGAGAAAACCGCAGGAATTAATTCGCCACTAAATTGCGGCACGCCACTAATAAGCACCACACGATAATGATCGGCTAATTTAATATAATCACGCTGACTTCTTGGACTTGAACAAAGCATCATAAAATCAAACCAAATCACACTGTCACTACAAGCTAGATATTTTATTGCTCTACCATGGACATCGATACTTTTACTGTATTGAATATTGCCAGTGGCCAGCGCAGTAAAATGTTGCGCTAAAAATTGACTATCACTTTCCTTACGAATACTAAAATCTCGATGGTTAACTTCAGCTAGCCCATTAGTTAGCAAGCGATGATCTTGTGGTCCATCAATTGAAATAATTTCGCAAAATTGATGAATTGTCGCTATAGTCGGTAAAAATCGACTACGTTGTAGGCCATTTTTATACAATGCTTCAGGTGGGCAGTTTGATGTTGCAACGAGGGTAATTCCATTTGATAACATGACATTAAGCAAACCGCCTAACAGCATTGCATCGCCAATATCAGTGACAAAGAACTCATCAAAGCAAAGCAAATCAACTTCTATCGCCCAACTATTGGCGATCAGTAGCAAGGGGTTATCTTTTCCGCTAAAGTCATTTAGCTTTTGATGTACATCTTCCATAAAGTGATGAAAATGCATACGTTTTTTACGCGTTAAGCTCAGCTGTTGATAAAATAAATCCATCAGCATGGTTTTTCCACGCCCGACACGGCCATGAAAATAAATCCCCTGAATAGCTTCGGGCTTAGTGAAAAGTTTTTTTAATAAGGTAAGTAAAGAGGGTTGAGCATGTCTAAGTATTAGCTTCTGTGAAAGCTTGTCCAAAGCAAAGGCCGCTTGGCGCTGCGCAACATCATAGTTAAGTGTTTTATGCTCAACGAGTTGCTTATATTGTTCAAGAACTGACATTTATTTATAGACACAAAAAAGGGCAGACTAATGTCTCCCCTTTCTTTAACACTTTTAATATTTTAGATAACTTAAGTAAATTAAGCCAGCTAAGAAATACTAATTAAAGTGCTACGATGTTCTCAGCTTGAGGACCTTTTTGACCTTGAGTAACAGTAAACTGTACTTTTTGGCCTTCAGCAAGAGTTTTAAAACCGTCGCCAGAGATTGCAGAAAAATGTGCGAAAACGTCTGGACCAGATTCTTGCTCGATGAAACCAAAACCTTTAGACTCGTTGAACCATTTTACTGTACCAGTAGTTGTATTAGACATTGTATTATCCTATTTATTCGTAATTGATGCCTCAAAAATAAGGCGGTGTTGCAGGAAGTGTTGCTATTACTTATTAAACAGGACGAGCTACTTACTAATATAACTTCGAAACTTGGTACATAAATATAGGTCTTACTTTCTAGCTGAGACGGATAATATAGATTTTTTGCTAAGAGTCAAGCCGTTTTTATAAAATTTATCATTCTTTTGCTAAAAAACTACTTTTTGTGCTGAATACACAATATCCACCTCAAATACCTGACCATTTAGTCAGGCAATCAATTGAATTTAAAACAATTTAATCGGTTTTCACTCTTACGGTATTGTTAGTATCTCGACTATTTTTAATTAATTCATCGCCGATAACAGTTTGTGTTGATTTTGCCAAACGATCATAAAGCACGACATTAACACTTGCAGCTAAATTCATACAGCCAACCGTAGGCACATAAACAACCGCATCGGCGCGATCAATAACCTCTTGCGCTATCGTACCGTCTTCTGGCCCAAAGATATAAAGCGCATGATCTGGATGTTCAAAATCAGGTAATGGCGTGGCACCTTCAACTAAATCAACACAAACAAGTTGCTGATCCGGCAATATATTATCGACTAAGGATTCAACCGAGTTTAACGGGATTTTTCGTAAAACATCTTTAGTATCTGTATGAAATTTTGCTGCTCTAGCATACCTTACGCCAGTGTAACGTACTTCATTTACTCGATAGCAACCTGCCGCGCGCATTACAGCGCCAACATTTGAAGGACTTTTTGGGTCGGTTAATCCAATAACAACATTTTCTTTTATCATTTCGAGCAATACCACTAACTGCACTAATAAATTTTGTGTAATTTTGCGCTGCCAGCGATAAGACTACAAGCAAAGTTTTTTTAACAGCCGAGCCTAAGCTTTATTTAATCGATATTTCAGCTACCTCTTGAGAGATTATCTGATAGCATCTAAGGTAATAATTTTAGTGTTAAATTAATTTAGGTATATTTAATGAAAACAAAAAAAGATATTTTAAAAGTCATACTTGCTAGCAGTATTGTCTCTTTTTCACATCCTGCAATAGCGAATGACGCGCCACTCGTTTCTATCGCCACACATGATAGTTTTTTTGACAATATAAAAGCTCATTGTGGGAAAGCATTTCAAGGGCAAGTCACGGTAGATAATGCCAGTGGTGATGGCTTCGCCAATAAAAAGCTTGTGATGCACGTCAGAAATTGTACCGATGAAAAGCTCGAAGTTCCTTTTCATGTTGGGGACGATGCCTCAAGAACATGGATTATCACTAAAACTGGATCGGGCCTTTCACTAAAACACGATCATCGCCATCAAGATGGTAGCTTTGATCAATCGACTATGTATGGCGGACATACCAACGACGCAGGTTGGCCACAAGTACAATCATTCCCTGCTGATGAGTATTCAAAACAGCTATTTGCCAAAACCGGGATCCCGCAATCAGCCGGAAATACTTGGCAGATGTATATCTATCCAGAAAAGTTTACTTACCGACTTATTCGTCAAGGCCGTGAGTTTCGTGTTGATTTTGATTTAACAACGTCGATAACACCACCACCGGCACCTTGGGGCTATAGTGACAAATAATCAATATATGCTAAGAGCTACCACAGTAACTAGTGTAAATTGCTCCCTCTAGACATAAACAATTACATTTATCCCAGTAAATTAGCTGCCCAAAGTGGAACTTTAAAATAGCGATTTAGTCGAAAGCTAGGTCGTTATTATATTGGAACAATTAAAAGGTAATGCTATGACTAAAACTATTTCGCGCTTTTTTAAAGACAACAAATCACTATTACTATTTATCAGTTTAATGCTGGTTTTTCGTAGCGCCGTCGCTGACTGGAATGATGTTCCCACTGGTTCAATGAAGCCCACCATTGTTGAAGGTGACCGTATTCTAATTAATAAACTTGCCTATGACTTAAAAATGCCCTTTAGCGAGCAAACATTAATAAAACTTACCGATCCTGAACGTAATGACATCGTAATTTTTGAATCAAAAGTAGCCGATAAACGCTTGGTAAAGCGAGTGATAGGTATTCCTGGTGACACTATTTCATTGGTGAATAATAAATTAGTGATTAACCGAGAAGTGGCCAACTATCGAGTGGTCACTCAAAATGATGATTATATACTGAGTGAGGAAAATATTGCAGGTAATAGCCATCTCATACGTACAAAAGTTAAGCCTGGAGCCACAACACCTTCACGATTAGCAAATTTTCGAGAAGTTACCATTCCTGCAGGATTTTACTTAATGATGGGCGATAACAGAGACAACAGTGCCGATTCACGAGTTATTGGCTTAGTTCCTCGTAAAGAGATTATTGGTCGCTCTAAAAAAGTAGCATTTTCATTAAATTATCAACAATATTTAATGCCGCGCAGTGAGCGCTTTCTAAAGGATATATAGTTCAAACATCATTAAAGCGCGATTACCAATAAGTTATCGCGCATATTACTTTCATTAAAAGGCAAAAAACAAACCTTGAAAGCAAGTGCTTGCAACTGTTCTCAAGCTCCAGTCATTTTTAGCTTTAATATGGGGATTAACCACCTACTCTACTAATAAAATAATTTTCAATAACTGATCATGTTTCGCGGTATACAACGAAAAGTTAACCGCTTGAAGGGTGATATTTACACTACACCTAGAGTGGCTAAACTGCCCCGTACAATTAAATTAATCCAGAAGAAAATACATGCTAGTCTTGTTGTTTTACTTAAAGGCACTTATTATTCATGCAC
The DNA here is from genome assembly GCA_913061475.1 of uncultured Colwellia sp. Lineage (GTDB taxonomy): Bacteria > Pseudomonadota > Gammaproteobacteria > Enterobacterales > Alteromonadaceae > Cognaticolwellia. Next base: position 41,299 of record CAJXUN010000037.1, read on the forward strand.
TTTTTATTACGTAAAAATATAAGCAATCATCTATGAATTTCCTGAATTTTTCAAAAGCTTCAATCGCAGCACTTACCTTTATTAGTCTCTCAGCTTCCGCGACTATAGTTGAATTTACAACGTCTCACGGAAATTTCACAGTTAATTTACATGACGAAACAACCCCTGAAACAGTAAGTAATTTTCTTAAATACGTTACAGATGAAGATTATCACAATACGGTTGTGCATCGCGTTGAACCTAGCTTTGTAATGCAAGCTGGCGGCTTTGAATTTACCGGCAGCTTGCCGTTAACAGCTATTCCAACCGATAATACCGTTAAAAATGAACCGGTGTTCTCAAATGTTCGTGGCACCATTGCCATGGCAAAAGTTAGCGGTAATGAGAATAGCGCCACAAGTCAGTGGTTTGTTAACTTGGCAGATAACAGCGGCGGAAATGCAAAATTAGATCTTCAAAATGGTGGTTTCACAGTATTTGGTGAGGTTATTGAAGGCATGGATAGCGTTGATGCTATTGCTGGATTAACACTTTGTGGCAGTACACCTGCACCAGGCTTAACGGCTGAGCAATGTGCCGACGTTAACTATGTTCCAGGCACAGAGAACTTCGTCACCATAGTTTCGGTAGATATTATTGACGCAACCGTAAATTCGGCCACCAGCTTAACACCGCTGAAAAACACTTCCTTAACGGTTACACCACCGGTAACACCTGAGCAGCCTAGTTCAAGCAGTGGCGGTGGTTCAATGTCATGGTTAAGCTTATTGTTTACCGGTTTAATTGCCCTAAAAAGACGTTTTAAATAGTTTATGCTTTAGATTCATGCCGTTTCAATTTAGGTGTTACTTTAAACTTAACACCTAAATTAACAGCGTTAACCTGCAATGCTCGCATCAGCTAATTGGCTTTTACACCAAGAGTCTATGAGTAACCTCGCTATTGACTCTTTTCGTGGTAACTTAGGACCTTCAACATCATCTCCCCAGTCATTAAAATCAGCCAACTGCTCTGCGGTAAACCAACTAGCGCTGCGCAGCTCTGCTTCCTCTAAGCATAACTCCATGCTTTGAGCTTGAGCAATAAACCCTAACATTATAGAGTTTGGAAATGGCCAGGGTTGCGAGTCAACATAACGAACGTTTGTTACCACGACACCCGCCTCCTCAAACACTTCTCGAGTCACCGCTTCTTCTAATGATTCTCCTGGATCAACAAAGCCTGCAAGCGTTGAATATACTTGTTCAGGGGTTCGATGGTGTTCTGCTAACAAACAAACGGCGGGGCCCGATTTTGGCTGATATTCCACTAACATAATCACCGCAGGATCAGTACGCGGAAAGTGCTCTTTTTGACAACTATTATTAAGGCAAAGTCGACGGTGGCCGCCATCTAACTGCTTAGTTTTTGCACCACAGCAACCACAATATAACGCACTTTGTTGCCAATGAATTAATGCTTTTCCATAACTCAAAATAGCTGATTGTTGTGGTCTCAAAAGTGACAATGAACGCCTAAAGTCAATAAATTTGATCTTATCAATAGCGAGCTTTGTCAACCAATACCCTAGTTCATCTTCGCCCATTTGCGATAGATCACAAACAAAATGTGCTACGTCAGCATTGGTGCCCAAAAAAGTCGGGCTACTGGCATGCACAACGTCAGTAAACATTGCTACATCAGTAAACATTGCTACATCAGTAAAATTACGTTTTAGACGGTTATCTATTTCCTTGGTAAAAACACATATTTTTTGTTCAATATATAGAAATTTACCACGCCAAAAAAAATAGAATTGACTTTTTTTGGCGCCTAGTTGCGCTTGCAGCCAAATAGGGTCCTTTCTTAACGTCGACGCACGATCAAGTGGCATCTGACAAAAAGTTAATGCGTTATTCATTAGAGCTTCCTGGAGTTTTTTTGTCTTTATCAAAAGATAATTGCCACAACCTTGCCCATTGACTCAAAGGTGAAATAACATTAAACAGCGCTAAACCATTATCAGTTAATTGATAACCTTGTAAATTTTTCTCAACGAGATTAGTTTGCTGTAGCTCTTTAAGACGCTTAGTGAGTAAGGTAGGCGAGATATTTTCACAGCTCATCTGTAATTCACTAAAGCTTAGAGGTCCTTGACGCAACTGCCAAATAACTCCTAACGCCCAAGTACGCCCTAATAAATCCAGCAAGGCCATAATAGGCTTACCCGTTTTAGAACCTCGCACAGGCGAGCCAGGGATCGGTAATGACATTTAGCTTGCTCCTTAATGACTACATATTGAGTAGTAAACTACATAAACTGTAGTCAAGAAGCAAATGGTAATTGATAAAAACTAATGATCTACTTTTCCACGCAATGCTTTGTTAGAACTGGTCTTCTTTTTTGAATCTAAGCGCCTAAGGTTAGAGCCTTTGGTTGGCTTAGTCGCTCGCCGAGCTTTTTGCACAACCATTGCTGATAAAATTAACTCTTTTAGCCGTTTTAGCGCATCATCTTTATTCATTGATTGTGTTCTATAGGATTGCGCTTTAATAATGATTACACCGTCACTGGATATACGGCTATCAGAGTATTTTAATAAGCGCTCTTTATATATTGACGGTAACGATGAACGCTTTATATCAAAACGCAAATGAATAGCAGTTTCAACCTTGTTGACTCTCTGCCCACCGTTGCCAGTCGCTCTTATTCCAGTCAGCTCAATTTCCCAATCGGCAATAGCAACATTGTTGGAAATTTCTAGCATATAAAATCTAGCCCTATGTTTTTAATGTCACTATTTTAAGTGTATTTCGTTGTGATGCCAAACTAAACTCAGGCTGATTGAGCTTTGCTCAATAGTTATTTATTAAAAAAGGAGGCTTAAGCCTCCTTTTTTAATAAATAACTA
>CAJXUN010000038.1 GCA_913061475.1 uncultured Colwellia sp.
CGAGCAAAGCGTTCATTAACCATTTCCAGTGTTGGCATTCGACCACGAACAATACGATCTTGCGAAGAAAAATCATAATCGGAAGTCCCTTCTGCTTGAGAAAAGTCCTCTTCTATTTCTTCTTCTTCGACATCATCTACACCATGTAAAAGTGCATCAATTTCGTCTTGAGATAATAAATCACTCACTCGGTAGTCTCTTTATCTATTAATTTAGTGATACTGAACACAACTTACTGCATAACAAAGCCGGTAAATAGTACTTTTTCGACAATTTTACTGCCTTCTACTTCGGTCATTATTTTATGAACTTCTGCTAACGATTTTTGCTTTAACGACGTTTTACCTGCACTAGTAGCAAGGTCATCGGCATTCGACTGAGAAAATACGGCCAGTAATGTACTTTCAATCAACGGCACATGCTTTTTAGCCGCTTCTTCATTATCCGAGCCTCTAACTAATAGCTGTACTCTAATTTCAACAAAACGGTCTCGGGCTGCACCAGGTACATTAAAACGAAACGGCCTTGGCATAGGAACATACAATGCAGAACCAAGCTCGGCGTTAGTATCGCCAGTTGCAGCCACCTCACTCGTTGAACCGGAATCTAACGCTGCGTCGAGCTCTGCTTGAGATACTTCGTCCTCACTACCCAACATAAAAAATGCAGCTGCACCGCCGCCAACAAGCAATATTGCGACAATCGCGATAATAATAATTAGCTTCTTTTTCTTACCTGAATTGTCCAGCTCAAGTTCTTTTTCGTCAGCCATGGTTCCTACCTTTAAAGAGTTTTTGTATCTATTGCTAAACTATATCCTCGAATAGCCGCTAATCCAACGAGTTTTATCAATTAGGCGTAGTAATCGACACCAGTTGACGATGCTTTAACCATATTCAGGGTTACGTTATCATTTTCATCGATAACTTCGTCACCGGAGTCACCACGTTGACCCTTATTAGCTTGCCCGTTAGCACTATGACTATTTTGTTCATTGGCTTGACGTTGCTCGATATTTGCATCACCTACATCAACACCATTTTCAGCTAGCATCTCACGTAACTTACCCATATTTTGCTCTAACGCATCTTTGGCTTGTTGGTTCTGCACAATAAATTGCACTGCCGCTTGTTCATTTTGTAAATTTACGCGGACATGAACATTACCCATTTCTGGTGGATCAAGCTGAATATCCACTTGTTGAATTTTCTGATTAATCATCACCATCACTTTATCTTTCACCGCTGCGGCAAAATCTTTACGATAGATAGCAATAGTTTCGGTATTTAGCGCTGTTATTGATTTTTGCGTTTCTACCGTCGTTGTCGTTAATGTATTCATTACACTATCAAAACTTTGCTCTTGTTGTGCTGCTAACGCAGCAGTACTTGCGATAGGTTGACCTGCTTGAGCGTCTAAGGTTTGATTAAAGCTAGACAGTATTTTTTCAGGTTGTTGTGCTTGCTTATCATTTTCAGCTTTTGTCTGCGCTGCCAACTCAATCTCGCTACTCGCTGATTTATCAGGGTTAGCATTTGCGACAAATTTTTGAGTACCATCTAGCTTCGGCTCTGCGGGCGACGTGATAACAGCGGAGGCGGTACTTTGATTTACGGGACGAGTTGACGCTTGCTGATTATCAATCGTGCGCTTAACTTCTGCTGCGTTAGCTAGTTTTTCATCTTGTACTTTAGCATTATTATTTTCATCAATTAATGTTTTACTTTGTGTATCTAACGCTTGTGATATCTTTTTATTCGTCATCACTAATTCACGATTTGAATCTTCAGTCTGGATTTGGGTTTTATTGTCCACCAAGCTTGACGTGATATTTTGCTTATTATCTGATGTCAACTTACCGCCTTGAGATATAGTTTGAGCATCTGTCTGATCTGCTATTTGAGCTTTATCTACTAATCCTTGGTCAATGGCGAAGGCAGTGGCTTTAGCTTCTGAAGTAGCTGCCAGTTTGGCGTCTGATGACGCTTGCACTTGCTCATTTTTAGCGGTTTTTTCTAGTATACTTTGTTCTGCAATGAGTTGTTTAACTTGCTCTTCAGAGGCAGTATTTAGGTTACTAGACGATACTTGAACATTCTTTAGATCCGAAACCTTAATACTTTGATCAACCTTATTTTGATCAACTAAAACTTGTTCTGCACTGGTTTTAGTGAGTAATTTTTGCGCGCCATTTAGCATATTCAATAAATCAACCGCATCATCACTTTCAGTGCTCTTAACTGAGCCCGTTGGCGATTGGGGGTGAAGATCAATGGATGATTTTTGCTGATTGTATATGCCCTTAATCTCATGTGTAACAGTTGCATTTCCCGACTTAGTTAGCACAGTTTCGACACTTAATGGGGTTACCGGAACAGGTAATGTATGGGCATCGTTTTTATCACTTGCCCTATTTTTATCACTTGTCGCAGAGGTTAACGGCTCATCATTAGCGCGTATTGGGACTGGTAAAGTATGGGCGTCACCGCTTGCGCTTGATTTAACGCGCAAAGATTCATCTTCTGGCGATACGGGTACCGGAAGTGTATGAGCATCATCTGCCGAGCTTAATTTAGTGAGAAGAGCTGCTTCTTCTGGTGATACAGGTACAGGTAAAGTATGAGCGTCATCATTAACTGTTGAATCAGCAATCAATGCTTCGTCTTCAGGCAATAACGGCACAGGTAGCGTATGTGCATCCTCAGCACGTTTTACGTTAACTGCCTTTAACGAGCCATCCTTATCGAAATTTTGCTCTTGGCTAGTTGCCGCTTTAGACACTAGATTGCCGTCTTGCTTAACTTTTCCATCCGACTCGACCACTTTCTTTGTTGGATAATGTTGCTCCATCGCAACTGAAAAAGTGCTAGATTTAGCTTGGCCTTTTGCTGATGCATCACTGCTACCACCTTTTATATCTGGGGTCTGGCTAACATCAACAGATAACAAACTCACTTGAGACATAATAAACCTTTCTTAAACGTAGACTTAAAAGCAATTGAAATAATGGTGCCAACCATTGAACAAGCAAATTTTATTCCAAAATTTATTTTAAAATATATAATGATGCTGTAAATGATGAATCTATGCCTATCTCTGACGTCGTACAAATTGTTGGGTCGCTATTTCATCAAACATTTTTTGCTCTTGCTTATTTGCTGTTAATTGCAAAGCCGCTAACTTTTTATCCCGTAATAGCTCCACCGCTTGTATCTTTCTTCTCTGCTCTAACCATTGTTTCTTTCGGGTTTCGACCAAAGCTTTGGCTTGATGGGCTGCAATTTTCACTTGTTGCGCCGCGTTGTCTAGCTTGGCAATAAAGGCATGAAAGTGACTGTATGTAGCGCTATCAATGCCCTCTAATGAACGTTGATTAAGCCGTTTCATATATTCTAGACGATAGTCACTGACGCTTTTTAAACGTTCTTGGTTTTGTTGATAATCGAATTCAGCTGCTTGCAAAGCTTGCGAGGCTTTTTGCTCTTTATCTAGCTCGAATTTATATAAGGTGTTCAACTGTTTCATTGGCTTAATACCTATAGGTTAACTGGCTTGCTGGTTTTTCTGAGCATGAGCTTGCGCCGCCGATAAAACTTCCTGTAACTGAGCCAAACTTTGATCATAAGGAATAATTTCTAGCATTTTTTGCTGTAAAAAAAACTGAATTACCGGTTGTAAATCAATGGCCTGATCTATTCTTGGATCGGTTCCACGACTATAAGCACCAATTGAAATCAAATCTTTATTCTCTTGATATAAGGCATAAACTTGGCGTAGTTGTCGTGCAAGTTGCTGATGCTCTTCACTCGTTACCATCGGCATAACCCGGCTTATTGAACCTTCAATATCAACAGCAGGATAATGGCCAGCATCCGCAAGTTTTCGCGATAAGACAATATGCCCATCTAAAATAGCACGGGCCGCATCAGCAATAGGATCTTGCAAGTCATCACCTTCAGTTAACACGGTAAAAAATGCACTAATTGAACCTTGCCCGTCACCACCGTTACCAGCTCGTTCAACAAGTTGAGGTAATTTAGAAAAAACCGATGGTGGATAACCCTTGGTTGCTGGTGGCTCCCCCACGGCTAAAGCAATCTCTCGCTGTGCTTGTGCGTAGCGGGTAATCGAATCAATCAACAATAAAACTTTTAGGCCTTGATCGCGAAAATATTCACTAATTTGTACTGCTGTCTCACAGCCTTTAAGTCGCATCAGTGGTGAGTTATCAGCAGGCGCTGCCACCACAACGGAGCGAGCACGCCCCTCTTCTCCGAGAATTTCTTCGATAAACTCTTTGACTTCTCGCCCACGTTCACCAATTAAACCAACCACAATCACATCGGCGTTTGTACCACGAGTCATCATACCTAACAGGACACTTTTACCAACACCTGAACCGGCAAATAAGCCCATCCGTTGGCCGACGCCAACGGTCAAAAAACTATTGATCGAGCGTACACCAACATCCAACGGTTCGGTGATAGCACGTCGCGAAAGTGGGTTAATAGGTTTACTGTCATATTGATAATTTTCCGATGCTTGAATTGGCCCTTTACCATCGAGCGGTTGACCAACCCCATCAATTACCCTTCCTAACAAGTCCATTGAAAGGGGTAAGCGTACTTTAGTCGATAAGGGAACAACCCGTGCACCCGGTAATACACCCTGTAAGCTTTGCTCAGGCATAAGAAAGGTTATATCTTGCGAAAAACCAACGATTTCAGCAATCAGGTCACCTTGTGACGTTTCCACTAAACATTGGCTACCTACGGGGGCTTTAACACCTACAGCCTCTAACGTTAAGCCAACCACACGTACTAATCGTCCTGCGACAGAAACGCTATGAGGGTGAATTAACTTTTCACAGTTTTTTAAACGTTCGGTAATGCGATTTATGTCGACCATAGAAGTTACACACTGTTTTAATAGAGTTTATTGATATAGCAGCCATTAAATTGAATGACTGAACAAGCCAAAAATTTAATCTTTTTGGTATAATGCTTCTTGTAAAAACGACTCCAGTACCTCGTTTAATCGTGATTTAACGCTAAGGTCAATGTTAGATGTGCTATTTTCAATTTGACAACTGCCTGGGCTCAATTGCGGCGCAGCAAGTAAACGCCAGCCTTGCTTTTGGATATGTTCAGCACCAAATTGTTGTTCTACCAATTTAATGTCTTGTGGATTAAGTAAGATTTGTGTCTGAGGCTCTTGTCCTGGCAGTGCTTTAATACCTTCTGCAATTGCTGATAATAAAATATCAGGATTGGTCTTTGCTTCATGCTTGGTTACTGCTTGAGTTAATTGCACCACTAACTGTAATAACTGCGCTTCGACGTTTTTTTCAACATTAGCCAAAGGTTCATGCAACTGCTCTAACATTATTTGCATAGCTGCAATTTGTTGCTCACTGGTTTCTTTACCTTGCGCTAACCCTTGAGCAACACCTTCTTCATGACCCGAAGTTAAACCTTCTTGATGACCACTGGTTTTACCTTCATCAAAACCTTTGGCAAAACCTTCTTCTTTACCCTGATTAAATCCCTCTTCAAAAGCCGCTTGACGGATTTCTTCTATCTCTTCGGCTGTTAGCGGAATAGGGTCAACAACTTCAGTTTCTTCCGGTGGCTCAAAATGCCACGTGCGTGATTTACCAAATGCATTAGTTTTACCGTCATCTGCTGTTGTCGCAGATTGTACATTCGGCACGGTCCAAGTATCTACCTGCTCGGCCTCTTCTGGCGTTATCGCCGCATTACTCGACGGTGAAAGCGGCTTCATAAATTTAAATCCGCTGCACTTCTATTATAAGAATTCATCGCCACCACCTGCCCCACCTAACATAATTTCACCAGCATCGGACAGTCGACGGGCAACTGATAATATTTCTTTCTGGGCTGCTTCAACCTCACTGATACGAACAGGTCCCATTGCTTCCAGGTCATCGGCTAACATTTCAGCTGCACGTTTAGACATGTTGGCCATAATTTTTTCTTTCAAGGCTTCGTCGGTACCTTTAATCGCTTTCATTAGCGCATCTTGTTGAACTTCTCGTAGGATGGCTTGAATGCCTCGGTCGTCAACATCAGCAAGGTTTTCAAAAACAAACATTAAGTCTTGAATTTGTTGACTCATTTCTTCGTCATGTTCACGAATTGAATCCATCAACATGCCTTCAACGTTAGTATCTAAATAGTTCATGATATCTGCTGCTGCTTTCAAGCCGCCCATTTTCGCAGCTTGTGCGCCTGCTTGACCAGCAAACTGTTTCTCCATGATCTCATTCAATTCTTGTAATGCCGCTGGCTGAACTTCTTCCAAATTAGCAATGCGCATCATGAGATCTAAACGCACTTTGTCGGCGAATTGCGTCATTATTTCAGCTGATTGTTCAGGTTCAAGATAAGATAAAACAATGGTTTGAATTTGTGGATGCTCGTTGCGAATAATGTTAGCCACTTGCTTCGAGTCCATCCATTTTAATGAATCGAGTCCTTTAGCACCGCCCCCCATGACAATTTGGTCAATCAGGTTGCCAGCTTTATCTTCACCCAATGCCGCCGTTAACGCTTTACGAACAAACTCTTCACTTTGGAAACCAATAGTGGAGAAATTTTGAATTTCGTTAATAAATAACTTATGTACCGCGGTAATTTTTTGTTGAGTAAAATCTTCCATACCGGCCATGATCATACCCACTTTTTGCACTTGCTTCGGCTCTAAGTGTTTTAATATTTGTGCAGCGTCTTCTTCCGACAAACTCAGTAACAAAATTGCCGCTTTTTCGCCGCCATCAAGTTTACTGACATCAAATCCACTTGATGACTGTACTTCTGTTAGTTCTTGGTTTTCATCACTCATCTTCGTTCAACCAACTTTTAACTACTTGTGATGACAGTTCAGGCTCATTTGCCACTAAGGCGCGTACGGCTTTTAAGACGTCTTCATCACGGTGTAAATCAGGTAATTGTAAACTACCATCAGGAGCGAAGCCAACTGCGCCGGCGTCGAAGTCTGATGTTAGCATATCCATCGTCTCATCACCCAAGTCTATATGACTATCAAGCGACTTGTCGCCATAGTCATTCGGGGTTTGGTCAGGGTATATTAAGCGTTTCAGCATAGGACGCACCACAGCTAAAATCAGCACGATAATAACAATAGCCCCCATGACAAGCTTTAACATTTTTAAGAACCAAGGTTCTTGCCATATTGGCAGCTTTTCAACTTCAATTACATCGGCGCGAGAAAACGGTAAGGTGACAACCTCTAAGGAATCACCACGTTGTAAATCAAAGCCAATACTGCCTTGTAATAAGCGACGAATATTAGCCATTTCTTGTACTGAACGTGGCGTTGGAATTGCTTCACCTTCGGCATTAACTTCTGATAAATAATCTAACGCAACTGAAACACTAATACGATGAATAACGCCAGTTTGTTGTTTGGTATAACTAATCGCTTCATCTAGCTCGTAATTGCGTGTCGACTCGGTATGTTTTCGACCTGGCATAGCTTGTTGCTGCCCATTGCCAGTAGCGTCTTCTGGAATATTACTGTCAAGTGGTGGTTGATTGCTTAGTGCACCGGGAATGCCACCGAGTAAACCGCCAATAGTGTTGTCTTCTACTTTCATTTCACTACGTAAGGCTGGTAAGTCAGAATTGTAACGGCGTTGAGTTTCTTCGCTATTGGTAAAGTCCATCGCGACATCAACTTGCGCGGTATAATTGCCTAAACCGACAACAGGAATAAGAATTGAATCAAGCTTATCCATATATTCTTTTTCACGTTTTTGTTCAATTTCAAATTCTTTACGTGAGCGTGAAGAAACTGAATCTTGTGAACCAGAATTAAGCAAACGGCCATTTTGATCGGTAACCGTAACGCGGTTAGGATCAAGGCTCTGCACCGCTGATGCGACAATATCAACCACTGAGTCAACTTCTTCTTCAGAAAGCAGACGGCCGCGACGTAATGTTAACACCACGGTAGCTGATGGATTTTTTTCACGTTTAGCGAAAACATTATCACGAGGAATAGCCAGTAAGACACGGGCACGAGAAATAGTTTGGAGCTCTTCAATAGTGCGGGCTAATTGTTGTTCTCTGGAATGCTTTAAGCGTTCAGATTCAAGACGTTGACTAACGCCAAAGCCCATGTCTTGCATCAAAATTTCACTACCTTGCGATGGCCCTTCACTTAAACCTTCGCGAGCTAGCATCAATTTAACACTCTGATACTCATCACTTTGCACTGATATGGTGTTATTTTCTTGACGATATTCAACTTTGTTACTGTCAAGAAAGTCCATGGTTTTGATCAGTTGCTCTGTTGGCAACTTAGTTAAAAATCGGTATTCGGCTTGATTGGCCCACATGATGACAAAAATAGCTATCGCTAAACAAATTGCTAACGCCATTACAATGGTAATTTGACGTAAGAAATCAACATTACCCATCGCACCCGCTAAGCCAGACTTTTGCTCACCGACAACACCATCGGTATCGTCATTAGCAACAAGGTCGTTATTACCATCCGCTAGCATTAAATTTGTGTTGTCTGTTGAATCTGCCACTTAACTTCTCCGCATAACCGTGCTTTTTTAATATTTATATTAACAACTGGGTTGCTATACCGGCATACTCATAATTTCTTTATATGCTTCAACAAACTTATTACGTACTTGAACTGTGGCATCAAACGCGATACCCGCTTTAGATGACGCTATCATGGTATCAGCGAGGGTAACGCTACGATCACCCATTTCAAATGCCATTCTCTTCTGTCCTGTTTCTTTTTGTAAGTCGTTGACAGAGTTAACAGCATCTTTTAGCAGGCTACCAAAGTCACTACTGGTTTTACTAACCGCGGGTGTACCCATGCCACTTTCATCGCCTATAGGTAAACGATTACCCATAGCTTCCATCGACATGCTTTGCATTTGTGCGTATAGAGAATTGGTTTTTATATCCATGGCTAACTCACTTGCGTCAAATTCTTGTTATTTAGTATTAACTAAGGTTAAAGCAAGCATAGTGCCAAAGCAGTAGGGATTTTAATGAGGTTAGACGCAGCTTGTTGAGCCATGTTTGAAAAAATAAAAATTAACGATATAAATCAACATACAAAAGCGAAAAAGTAAAAAACAGAAACAACAAAAAGGCAACCTGAATCAGGTTGCCTATTACAAATCTCACAATATCCTCACTGCCTTGAAGTCAAAATAATATTGACTTGAGCACATTTTAAAATGCAGATCACAGCGGTATTTGGATGCCACTATCTCGCATACGAGCAATTTTATAGCGCAGCGTTCGTGGGCTTATGCCTAAACGTTCAGCAACATCTTTTCGACTACCTCGACATGCATGTAAGGTATCCAATATAATTTGATGCTCTTGCAGCTTAAGCTCACTACCTAGCTTGTCATCTTTATTTTGCTCTAACGCTTCGTTTTTTATCTTAACAGGTTGAAAATCATCGATTAATAAGTCATTAGCATCGATACAGCGATCACTTTGTAGTATGAGTGCACGCTGTATAACGTTGTCTAACTCTCGAACATTACCGGGCCAATCATAAGCCAGCAATTTACTACGTGCAGCAGCGGTAAATTCCGGGATAACATTGCCATCTTTCTGGCAAATACGTGAAATTAGATGCTTAGCCAATGGCAAAATATCATCACGACGTTCATTTAGTGGCAACCAAGTTAACGGAAAAACATTGAGGCGATAGTATAAATCTTCTCTAAAAACACCTTCTTGTACGGCATCTTTTAGATCTCGATTGCTTGTGGCTATTACCCTAACATCTAGACTAATAGTTTTACGTCCACCTAAACGTTCTACTTCTCGTTCTTGCAAAACACGTAAAATTTTTGCTTGTAAGCTCAAATCCATCTCGGTTATTTCATCAAGTAAAATAGTACCGCCTTGTGCTTGTTCAAATTTCCCAGGACAAGCTTGAATAGCCCCAGTGAACGCGCCTTTTTCATAACCAAACAGTGTTGCTTCTAGCATGTTTTCCGGAATTGCAGCACAATTAATCGCGACAAAAGGTGCTTGGTTACGTGGCGAGTAGTTATGAATATACTGTGCGAGTACTTCCTTACCTGAGCCACTCGGGCCTAAAACCATTACCGAAGCCTCAGTATTCGCGACTTTTTTTGCTAAGTTTAACAACTCAAGACTTTGAGCATCTGCGACAACAGGATCACAGCCATCATTAGTTTGTAAGGGTACATACTGATTGACCATGTTCAACAATACTTCTGGCGCAAACGGTTTAGCCATGTAATTACACGCTCCGTCTTGCATAGCTTGTACTGCGTCATCAATGGTGCCGTAGGCGGTCATGATCAATACCGGCAATTTTGGGTAACTGTTACGTATGCTTTTCAGCAAAGATAGCCCTGACATGCCACCCATTTGAACATCGCTAACCACTAAATCGACTGAATTTGACTTTAACTTTATTAATGCTTCTTCACCGGAATCAACCGCTAGGCATTGATAACCTGCCAATAGCAAGGTATCTACAAGTGCCTCTCTGAGCCCTGCATCATCTTCGACTACCATGATTTTACTTATGGTCATTACTTAACTCCTCCGACAAAACTACGTCGTTTTCATTGTTAGTGAATTCAGGCTGAGATGGTTCGCCCGCAAGCTTGGGAATTTTTATACAAAAATGTGCACCTTCACCAGGCTTACTCAGTAAACTGACTTCACCTTGATGGGCGTTAGTCACTGATTTTACAACAGCAAGTCCTAACCCTGTGCCTTGACTTCGTGAGGTGTAAAAGGGTTCGAATATTTTATCTGCTAACTCTACGCTAATGCCGGGGCCGTTATCACGAACACTAATATAAGCGTATTCATCTTGGCAATACGCGCTAATATCGATAATGGCATCGGTTTTGATCACCGATAAACTATTATGAATAAGGTTTTGAATGGCGCCTGATAGCGCGGTAATATTACCTAGCACTTCACAGCCTTGTTGACAAAAATATAAGTTAACTTTTGCCCCCGCTTGATTAACTTGCGGCTCAATAGCTTGTTTCGCTTGCTCGATGAGCTGATTAATATTTAATGGCTCAACAACAGCTTGCTTGCCACTTTTGGCAAATAGCAGCATGTCATTCACTTGCTGCTCTAAGTCATGCAAACGCAACATCAATTTATCTTGGAAACTAACACGGGAATCTTCATTCAATTTTTTATTTCGCAGATTAGCGCCGTATAACATGGCAGCAGATAATGGTGTGCGAATTTGATGGGCCAACTTGGATACCATACGCCCTAAAGACGATAGGCGCTGTAATTGCCCCAATTTATCTTGTAATAATCTTGTTTCTGTTAAGTCGGTGATCATTATCAACTGTCCAGGTTGACCACCTAAAGCGGTAATTTCTAACTTTACACGACGACCATCATTTAATGAAACCTCATGCCAATCATCAGCGCGCGGCTTAAAAGAGCGTTTAATAACATCAAACCAAGGTTGTCCCAAAATGGGTTCATCAAGCAATAGCTTTGCGGTGTCATTCATTTTTACCACCACGCCGTTACCATCGAGAATAATCATGCCAGTTGGCATCACATCAATCACATGTTGTAGTTGTTTATTTTGTTGACGTAGAAACGCCAATTCACCTGCGTAGTTTTCGCGTTCTAATCGATTAGTTTGCTCATGCTGTAAACTCACCTCATCAAGTGAAGTTAATACACGATTCAGCACGGGACGGGCTGAGAAAGAATTGGTCGATGTCGAAGAGGCAAGAGCCATAATATTTTACCCAAGTAAAGAAGTACACTTGAATAAAGCATGAACTATGCCAATCAATTAAAGCTATATTATTCAGTAATTAATGACTGATTAATGTCATTTAAACTTCGCTGTCAATAAAATGGCTGAGGCTATTCAAAGACAAAAAACCATGGCGGTTAAGGTCAGTAGTTGTCGCTAACTTGAGGAATTAAACATAACAAATATACGAGGGGGGGAATAAGCGTTTAAGTCAAATAAACGCTTATTTTAAAGCGCTTATTTTTGCAGGTTATATTTACGCATTTTTTCCACTAAAGTGGTACGGCGCATACCTAAAAGTTCGGCTGAACGCGCAACAACCCAATCATTTTTATCCAACGCTTGCTTAATTAATGATACTTCTAATTCCGCTAAATATTCTTTTAAATTAAGACCATCGTTAGGCAATAGGTCAACGGTCTTACCTTGAGCGCTCCCCGCGCTATCTTGCTCGCAAGTTAGCGTTGCTGTATCGTCTTCATCATCATCGTAATCAAAACCAGAAAATAGTTCATTAATGGCTTCACGTTCTTGCAACTCTTCAGGGTACTCAGGTTGATAGTCATCTACGTCTAAATGTCGATATTTCAATGGCAACTGCCCAACATTAACCACTTGCTCACCATACATGATGATCATACGTTCGATTAAATTCGACAGTTCGCGTACATTACCGGCCCAGGTGTGTTCTTGTAAAGATTCAATCGCTTTATCAGTAAAGCGTACTGAGTGGCCTTGTTCAGCAGAAAACCTTGAAATAAGCTCTTTTAACAATAATGGAATATCTTCTTTTCGCTCTCTTAGCGCTGGTGTTTCAATTGGAAAAACATTTAAGCGGTAGTAAAGGTCTTCACGAAATTGATTGGTTTTGATCATGTCTTCTAAATGCTGATGTGTTGCGGCGACAATGCGGACATTAGCTTTTATACTTTTCGCACCGCCAACGCGTTCAAACGTTCGCTCTTGCAAGACCCGCAATAACTTTACTTGCATAGGTTGCGGCATATCACCAATTTCATCGAGAAATAATGTTCCCCCTTCCGCCATTTCAAATCGGCCTTTACGGGTAGAAATAGCGCCAGTAAACGCGCCTTTTTCATGACCGAATAACTCACTTTCCAGCAAGTCGGCGGGAATAGCGCCGCAGTTCACCGGCACAAATGGCCCTTTACTTCGAGCAGATAGATCGTGAATGTTACGCGCAACAACTTCTTTCCCGGTACCTGACTCACCCAAGATCAACACATTCGCTTCCGTGCTTGCCACTTGTTCAATGAGAAAACGTACTTGTTGCATTGGTTCACTAGTACCGACCAATGAACGAAATAATGAATTTGGCCCACTCAGGCCTCGTTTTGAGGGTAAATTATTATGATATTGATGGCTGTGATGCACCAATTCGGTCAGTTGCGCATAATTAAGTGGTGTGGTTAATTCACCTATAACATTTACATAGCCATCCACTTGCTTTTTATCAACAATATCATGATAAATAAAAGGACAAGCAGGGTGTGCTTTAATAACAGCTTGTAATTTAGTTGATATTTCACCACAACAAATAATCGTCAAAACATTGGAAATATCAGTTAAATGCTGATCAACTTCATCTTCAGAAAAAACATAAAAATGCTCTCCAACAAAGGCTAAAACGGTTTCTATTTGATGGCGTCTCGCTGCGTCATTATCGACGACTAGAATATGTTTTTGCCCTTGCATAATTCCCAAATAGCTCATTTTTATAATCATTTATCATTATATTAACTTGCTCTGATGAATAATCAACAAAAAATTGACACCAACACGTCATATTATTGACTTTTCATAGCAAAAGCATCAGCACTTTACTGCCTATTGGACCCCTTTATCCACACCATATTGCTTGACAGTTAAAATAAAACTACGGCATGAATAATGCTTAGTATTTTTTAAAGATTAAAAATGTTCTGTCAGTTATAGTTAATATTGCGCTTAATGCGTACAGCAACAAATAGCAGAACATTGATTTAAAACCAGCATCCTTTATTAGCGAGATATCGTCATGAGTAATTTGTTAAAAGGCAATTTCACTACCAAAAAGCAAGTAGAAGCAAAAAAAGAAGATAATGAAAGCCATTCTTTGCAAGATGAATTTAAAAAAGCAGCCCTGAACTCTATTGGTGGCAGCATGGTTTATGTTGAACGAACTGACCTAACGTGGTCAGGTGACGATGAATAAACTAAGGTTTGGTTGTTAACTTAGGTAGCACTATGCAAGATAAAAACTTAAGCGTTTCTTTTCAAAATGTTGTGGCTCAGATTACCGACATAGGTAAAGCGTGGCATTCAAGCGATTTACTTATCAACGCAAGATTTAATGCGCAGTTCGTCTTGAATAGTATAAAAGACCTGCCCGCGCTTGATAAAATAAAGCAGAAAAATGCTATCGTGGTAAGTGCTGGCCCAAGCTTGCATAAACAAAACGTTTTAAAACAGCTAAAAGAATCTCATTACCAAGGCACGATTGTAGCCATTGACGGCTCTCTGGTTAAATGCTTAAAAAACGGTATTATTCCTGATTATGTCCTAACACTCGACCCACATCCAACAAGAATGATCCGCTGGTTTGGCGATGATGATTTTGAAGAAAACACCCGCAACGACGACTACTTTAGCCGTCAAGATCTTGATGTAGAGTTTAGAAATAACTCGATTAGAGAAAATGAAGAAAATATCGCGCTGATCAATAAATATGCGCCAGAAATTAAACTGATCATTTGCTCTTCTGCGCCAAAAAATGTCGTAAAGCGAGTCCAAGAAGCCGGTTTTCAAATGTATTGGTGGAACCCTATTGTTGATGACCCGCAGCAGGAGCAAAGCTTAACCCGTGAAATTTACAAAACCAATAAATGCCCATGTATGAACACGGGCGGCACCGTAGGTACTGCAGCTTGGGTATTTGCTAATGCAATTTTAAACATCCCACGTATAGCCTTAACCGGAATGGATTTAGGTTATCATCTCGATACCCCCATTGAGATGACCCAAACCTATTATGAATTACAAGAGTTTGTGAACTCGCGTGACGAACTTGAAGCCTTGTTTCCCAAGTTTACTTTCCCATTAACTGGCGAAGTTTTTTATACCGATCCGACTTACTTCTGGTACCGAAATAATTTTCTGCAGTTGTTAGAAAAATCAGTTGGTGAAACCTTTAATTGCTCAGAAGCAGGCACCTTATTTGCTGAAAACTTGCCGTGTAAATCCTTTAACGAATACATAACTTAGGTATATCTAAAATGGCTAAAATTTTATTTATTAACCCAACGGTTCGCGAAGAAGACGTACCAAGACATATTCCTTATGGCATCGCATTATTGGCAGCAATTGCTATGAAAGAGGGTCATTTAGTACAGGTATATGACGCTAATGCATGGCGTTTACCTATTAATACCATCTCAGAAGTTTGCCAAGCCGACGACTGGGACGCTATATGTATTGGCGGTTTAACCACTTCGTATAACTACATAAAAAAAGCCTGCAAATTGATCCGTCAAGCGGCACCTCAAGCGACAATCATTGCTGGCGGTGGTTTTTTAACCAGTATGCCACACGAAATGTTTAATTGGCTTCCTGAGCTTGACGTAGGTTGCATCGGTGAATCTTTTGTTACTTTTCCTGAAGTGCTAAAAAGCGTTGATAATAATGACAGCGACTTTTCTAAAATACTTGGTGTTATTCATCGCGATGCAAGTGGCAAATCACACTTAACCAATGTTAGACCCAATATTCATAATTTAGATGAACTACCGTGGCCAGCATGGGAATTATTCCCTTTAGATATTTATTTTGAAAATTCGGCATCACTATTTAGCGAAGAATCATTTACTTCAAAACGTAGAATGGATATTAATGGTAGCTTCGGTTGTGGCCTGACATGCAAATATTGCTGGCATTTGGGCACTACGGGCGACATGTTGATAGAGCCAAATGCAGACGGTGACAATGATGTGGTATTTACCTACGGCCGCAATATTCGTTATCACAGTGCTGACTATATTGTTGCCATGGTCAAACATCTGCATGAAACTTATGACATTGACTTTGCCGCATTTATCGATGAAAACTTAATGACCATGGATGTCGCGAGTAAAGGTACCTGGCTGAAAGAGTTATGTGCAAAATGGATTGAAGCCGGCTTGCAACCGACTTGTCGTCAGCAAGGCATTGAGCACGATGAAAACTGCACCGGTGTACATTGGAATGGCACTAGCCATGCTGGCCTTCATCGCCCAGCAACGTTAAAGTTGATGCATGAAGCTGGCTGCACTCATTTAGTCTATGGTCTAGAGTCCTTTGATCCTAATATTTTAAAAAATTTGGGTAAAGGCTCAAATGCTAGGAAAAACTTCAATAGCATAGCAACGTGTTTGGATTCAGGTATCAAACCTATTCCGAATATTATTATTGGCTTCCCAGAAGAGAGCTTTGAAAGTGTCAGAAATACCATAACCGCAATAAAGGAACTTGGTATTACCGCAAAGCCCCACTTTGCCACGCCATACCCTGGTTCGGAATGGTACTATCAATATAAAGATTCTATCTTAGAGCAATATAGTGGTGACTTAGAAGCCTATATCATGGATTTAGGTGATGCGAGTAAGATAACCGCCGTTATTTCACATGAGTTCTCAGCACTACAGTTACTTGGCTTGCAGCAAATTGTTTATTTAAAAGATTTACGCTTATTGGCGCAATCCGAACAACACTGGGGTAATGCGCAATCATTAACTCAGCCAGTAGCAGCACCAAAAGTTACTTTTAATTTGAAACCATTAAGAGAAGCAGGTCCACTAGCAATACCGGTAATGAATGTAGAGCCTGTCGCCATTAAGTAATGAGTAAATTATGGACGTAAGTGAAAGTTTTTTAAGGTCTTCATTTAATGAAGACTATTTGTATTCAATTAATCGCAATAGTTTTAATAAAGAACCATCTGCATCTATTTTTAAAAGACTGTACAAAGATAAGTTAGAAAAAGAACACAGTTTTTATATCGTGTTAGGGACCGATTCTGGACTATTACTGGATTATATATTGCAGCAAGAAGCGCCAGATGATTCCCGCTACCTGTTTATTGAACTGCCTCAAGTTATCGAAAAGCTTGAAGGTAAATACAACCTTGATGACTTACCCGAACATATCGATATTTGCCCATTAGAACAATGGCAAGATAAAGCGGGCGAATTTGGTATCGAGCTCTACTTATATAAAGACAAATGTCGCTATATTAAGTCTTTAGCCGCGATTGATTCTTACTTACCTGCTTATAACAATGCAATATTATCATTTGAACAAGACTTTCAAAGTTTACGGTTCTTTACCCGAGCAACGCTAGCTGTATCGCCTTTTATGGGCACTCAACTGCAAAACATTTGCGAAAACAATACGCCAGCTTGTGTGCTTAAAGGTCAGTTTAGCAGCGAAACCTGTGTACTTTTAGCTGGTGGTCCTTCGCTAGATGAAAGTATCGACTGGCTGAAAAAAAATCAAAAGCACATTGTCATAATGGCGGTTTCTCGTGTCGCGAAAAAACTGCTACAAGTGGGTATCGTGCCTAGTATTGTGGTATCTGTAGATCCTTTTGAAATCAGTTTTGATGTCTCAAAAGAGCAATTACTGTTTCCTGATTCAGTACTTTTTATCCATAGCAATAACGTCACACCTTTATTATTAGGGCAATGGCCCGGTAAAAGTGTCTACATGGATAGACGCTTTCCATGGGATGTGAAAGGTGATGCCGATAATTTAATGTCCTGTGGACCAACCGTCACCAATACCGCCCTTAAAGCCGCTATTGATATGGGCTTCAGTAATATATTACTTTCCGGCGTAGATTTATGCTTTTCGGAAAAAGGCGTTACTCATGCCACTGGCAGTAATGAGGCAAAAATAGGCCCAACACTTGGTCAGTCGGGCAAATGGGTAGAAACTTACAGCGGAAATACGGTTGAAACATTAATTGTTTTCGAACAAGCAGCAGAAGGCTTGGCTGCAGAGGCATCGCGAGCGAAAAAGCAAGCCACTGACATTTATAACTTATCTTCCAATGCCGCGAAAGTAAGTCATATCACTCATATTCCAACGTCTGCCCTTACGTTTACCGATGAGCAATGCCACTTTAACGATAAAATTGAACAACTTATCCCAAAAAAGCCCAGTCATATGATTGTACAAGACTATAAAGCGGTGCTTACTGAAGTAGAAAAAACACTTTCAAATATTAAGAAAATCAAACTACTTGCCGAAGATGCACTGAAAGCAAATAGCAAGCTTTTTCAAAACAAAGGTCAAGAAAGCGAAAATTTTAAATATAAAGTTAAAATGGATAAAATCGAGCAACAGCTAGACACTAAATTTAAAAAAACCGCTAAGTTTGTGAAAAACTTTGGTATTGATAAGTTTATTACTTCGGCGCAAACCGACTCTTCTGTAGAATGGTCTAATGAAAAACTCGAAGAAACCGGCCGACTATACTATCAAGCTTATATCGACACCTGTAAAACCTTATTGGTTCATCTAACCAGTACACAAACACGAATAGTCAGTCGTATTGAAGAACAAAAGCCGAAAGCAAATATTTCAGCCCTACTCGAGCAATGGCAAAACGACAAAGTACCCGGGCGCGCAAAAAATTGGCTAAAAGCTACGCAGCAAGACACAACTTTATACCCTAACGATATCAGAGAACAATTTATTCAGTATGAGCAACAGTTTCAAGAGATTATCGCCAATGAGGATACTCGTCACTTAGCTCGCACAAAAAACGAAGCATCGTTACATGGCGTTAGACGTAAAATAATCACACTATTTCATCAAAAAAATATCGACGCCTTAAAGACCTTAAGTCAAAGCTTAAAGTTACATGTAGAAACAAACGACGAGGCTAGACCACTCTACCACTTATGTTTAGCGTATTTTTTTAATGCCTCCGATAACCATTCAGAAGCATTAGCTAACTTTGAGCTTTTGCCAAGCGAAGACATATTGGAAGATGAGCTACAGCAAATTACTGCTATTGCTTTTAAATTAGAAAATTACGATTTAGCAAAAGCTTGTCTTAGTCAACTAACCGATATTGCCAATATATATATTCCGCAATATGCCAAGTTATTATTACTATTAGGTGAAAAAGACGCTGCAGTAACTTGCTACACAAGCTTTTTACAAGCTCACCCTGAAGATACATTTATTTGGTGTAATCTCGGTGTTTTTTACTTTGATATTGGCGCTATCGATGCTGCAAAGTTAGCGCTCGACATGGCACTTTCACAAGACAGCTCTCATGTCAGGGCCAAAGTCTATATGGATAAGATAACCGCTGAACCAAAATAACCTCTGTTCAATTACAGTGCTTTTAGTTTGACAAATAAAAGCGCTGTAATTGACAATGATGCATTTAACCTAGCGACCGTTAAAACTAACGTAGTTAAGGTACCTAACGTTTATCAAGTTCAAGTGACTGACTGCAACGATCGGCCAGTAATAACTCCGCTAATTTAAAATCTAAAGGACTATCAATATCAATTGACGATTCTTTTGCCATTTTATAAGCAAAAACATTTTCATTTAAAAAGAAGCTCTTTTCCTGTAGTAATTTATCTACTTGAGCAATATATACCGCGCCATTTAAGCGAAAGTAATCGGGTAAAGCTTGGCTACGCGGGTTATTCTTGACAAATTCAGGTAAGAAGTTATCCATACTCGCGTCGGCATCGAGTGTATTACTCCACAATGGAGAGTGGTCACACTCACAAACACTGATCACCGCATCAGCCTTTTTCGCGATTAAGGTTTCTATCGCGCCGTCAATATCTGCCAACGTACGTAATGGTGAGGTTGGCTGTAACCAAAGGATATAATCGTAGTACTTTCCCACTGAATTCAAATACGTTATCGCGTGTTCAATCACGTCGATTGCGGCAGATTTATCGCCTGCATAGGCTGCTGGTCGCATAAATGGCACTGGCAGCGCACAATTTTCAGCAATTTTTGCGATTGCTTCACTGTCTGTACTGACCAGGATATCAGTCAAATATTGACACTGCTTTGCGGCTTCAATGGTCCATTGGATCAAAGGCTTATTAAATAATAACTTACTATTTTTTCCGGGTAAACGTTTGCTGCCGGCTCGCGCAGGAATGATAGCTAAAATACGTTGTTCAAGGTTATGACTTCTGTGTTCAGCCATCAAATCTCCCCCCTTGCATAACATCTTTTTGCGCTTGATAAAAATCCACCATTTTACCAATATCTAACCAATATTCATGCACTGGGAACATGGCAACATAATCATTATTGCTAATAGCAGTTTCAATTAAATCAGTCATATCAATACGCTGATTTTCACGCACCTTGCTAATCATACTTTGGCTAACAACATAAACACCGGCATTGATAAAATATTTGTGCACTGGCTTTTCAACTAAGCTAATAATTCTACTTTCATCCGCTTCTACTACGCCATAAGGCACTTGGTACTCATCCTCTCGAACACACATAGTACAAATCGGTTGATGCTGATTATGGTATTCAAGTAGTAATTCAAAATCAATTTTGGTCAGTACATCACCATTCATCATAACAACCGGTAAATCAGGCAAATTATTCGGCAACAATCCTAAACTTCCTCCGGTGCCTAATGGCGTATCTTCATGGACATAATGAATATCAACATTCCACTTTTCACCGTCACCAAAGTGCTGCTCGATGGCTTCCGGCATATAATGAGTTGAAATATAAAACTGATGAAAGCCAGAGGCGATAAAGTTTTCTAGAATTGTTTCTAGTATTGGTTTGTCGCCTAGTTTTAATAGGGGTTTAGGACAGTTATCCGTCAGTGGTTTTAATCGGGTACCAAAACCGCCAGCCATTAAAAAAACAGGGTTATCATAGCGCTTGGCATCCATGACTTTTTGTAATGTTTCTAAACCAACCACTTGGCCATTGTTAACAATAGGTATGGCGGTTAGTCCTTTAGCATTCATCATATTAAGCAGTTTCGTACGCGAGGTATTTGGCGGTGATACTAACGGTGTTTTATGCATAACCTGCTGAATTTCTGCGCTCATACTTAAATGCTTAATCAGTGCCCGTCGAATATCGCCATCGGTAACTACGCCAAGTAATTGACAATCACTATCAACCACTAATGCTAGCTTTAACGCGCCTTTGTCAATGACAGAAATCGTTTCTTCCATTGAGGTACTAGGCGATACAAGAATTTCTTGCCATTTATGCCCCATACTTTACTCCCGAATATTGACCATATTGCAACGGTATTGATGAAAAATTAGCTACATATTTATAAAGATACATTTATTAATACAATTATTACGCCAACAAGCACCGCTAAAGCGTTATTAACTCACCATGTTGATAATCTTTATTCGCCTTGCTGCCCAGCAGGTCGAAATAATTTGTCGGTGAAATACCTCCACCAGGCCTTAATACCGTTAAATTATCAACCGTATAGCTCTCTCCTTTCGCTATCGGTTTATTAGCAACAATACTTTTTCGAGCGACCGACATATTTTTAATTTCACTTGGAGACGGTGCTTTCTTTTTATTACCTAATGCCAGCTCTACTCGCCTTATTTCACCAACCATTTGCTTTAATTCATCAGGCTCTATCGACGCTTTATGGTCTGGACCTGTCATAGTACGGTCCAAGGTAAAGTGCTTCTCGATAATAACCGCGCCTTTAGCAACGGCAACACTCGGGATAAAAATACCTTCACTATGATCAGAATACCCCACAGGCAAAGCAAACTCTTGCTGCATTAAGTCAATGGCATTAAGGTTAATTTCAGCGATTGGTGCCGGATACTCCGTGGTGCAATGCAATAACGAAACATTTTCCGCAAGTAATTTCTGCCCTTCACTAGAGTCATAAGCCATTTTAAAGGCTTGTAAACTTGGCTTATTATCTTGCGATGACGAATTTAAAAAGCCAAAGGCTATAACACCTAATGCTTGGCGTATATCGGCTATTGTTGCCATACCGGTTGAAACAATAAGTTGCCGGTCAGCATATGCATGCTTAAGCAATAATGGCGTATTAGTTAGCTCTCCCGAAGGTATTTTCAACAGTTTTAAATCAAGCTCATCGATTAAAAACGCTAAGCTGTCGTCATCAAAGGCCGTCGATAAATACTCAATACCTTTCTGCTGACAATAATCACGCACTAATGAATGCTCATCAAAACTGAGTTCTAACTTCTTTAGCATCGAGTATTGTGATTCAACTTTTTTAGTGTTGATACTTTGATAGTCCGCTTGTTTTGCGTGTTGAGTAACAAGCTTTTCAGCTTTAAAGGTTTGAAACTTTATAATATCAACGCCGGCATTAACGGCGGCGTCCACTAATTGATAGGCTATGTCCAACTGCCCATTATGGTTAACACCTGCTTCCGCTATAATTAATGTCGAGTCCACAATTGCCTCTTTTAAATTAAGTATTAGATACTCTATTGAACAGGGAGATTAAAGAATGTTTTTTGAATGATACCCCGCAATTCAAATGACTTCAGGGTATTGTATATTGCTTGCGAGGCACCACCTTGCCCATAGGGGTTTTCTAATGAAGCAATACTGCTTTTGAACTCGCTAGAAATCGCTTTATCTATCGCGACATTTATCTCATCAACGCTATTGCCACAATGAATAACACTGCCACTGGCGATCCGACCTTTTTGCCGATCACCAATATTAACGGTTGGCACCTGTAACGAGGGCACTTCAATGATACCGCTTGAGGTATTACCAATAACCGCTTCGGCATACTTAATGGCGGAAAGATAGCGTAACTGCCCTAAACTTTTCACTAACAATACTTTTTCTTGATGTTGCTTCGCGTATACCTGTAAACACTCAATAATATCAAGTCCAAAACTGTCGGCATTAGGATAAGTGATAATGATTTGATAATCTTTAAAGCTATCAAGCGCTAATAATAAGTTTTTCAAGCCCTCAATGGCACCAGCTTTTGATAAGGTAACAGGATGATACGTAACTAAAAAATAAGGTTTAATTAATTTTCCAGCAAAGTAATCGCTAAGTTCATCACGACTCAATAAGGTCAGTTGTTTGATACTATCTATACCTGGCGCACCAACATTAAAAACATGCTCCGGCTGCTCTCCAAGTTGAATAACTCTTTTTCGATAAGACTCTGTAGCGGTAAAATGTAGTTGAGCTAGTTTTGTAATAGCATGCCTGATGGCGTCATCGTACGCCCCTTCGGTAATTTCACCGCCATGAATATGAACGATAGGCGTTTGATTAATCATAGCAGCCTGAGCTACCCCTAAGGCCTCATACCTATCCCCTAAGACAACAATAACATCTGGGGAATGCTTAACAATGGCATCCGCTGTAGTGGTAATCGCTAACGCTAACGATTTACTGATAGCATTTGGTGTAGCTGCAGGTAAAAGAAAGTCGAGCTTTTCAGTAACTGAAAATCCGTCGCTGACAATTTGATCGATTGTATGACCAAATTCGTTAGATAAGTGCGTACCGCCAACAAATAACTGCAAGTTAATGTCTGCATCGTCGTGTAGGTATTTGAGCAAAAAGTACAATAAACTATACTCAGCGCGCGTGCCGGTGAATACGGCAATACTTCTCATATTATATTACCTTGTCTGAGCCCTTAAACATTATAAATATTATGCTTATATTTACTTAGGTTTTCAGCTTTAGTGAACCAATTAACCGTTTCAATTAGCCCTTGTTTAATTGAAGTCTCAGGCTTAAAACCGGTTAAATCAATCATTTTTTGATTATCGCACCAAAGGCGAAAAACTTCTGATTTTTCAGGTCGGATTCTTTGCTCATCGGTAACGAATTCAACATCACTCTGCATGATTTCTTTAATTAAATTTAAGGTATCTGCCATGCTAATTTCAAAATTTGAGCCAATATTAATCACTTCACCAATCGCTTGTTCACTTTCGGCGATGGCCAAAAAGCCGCGACAGGTATCAGCCACATAATTAAAATCACGTGTTGGTGATAAATCACCTAATTTAATCTGTTTTTCACCGTTAGCAATTTGACTAATAATCGTCGGAATTATCGCTCGGGCTGATTGCCTTGGGCCATAGGTATTAAATGGTCGTGCTATGCTCAATGGCAAATTAAAAGCATTATAAAAGCTCATTGCCATAGCATCAGCACCGATTTTAGAAGCACTGTAGGGCGATTGGGCTTGTAGAGGATGTTTTTCATCGATTGGTACATATTGAGCAGTACCGTACACTTCACTTGTTGAGGTGTGAATAAAGCGACTTACATGATTATCTAACGCGGCCTGACAAAGGTTTAGTGTGCCGGTAACATTCGTTTCAACATAACTTTGCGGGGCGCTATAAGAGTAAGGAATTGCTATCAATGCTGCCAGATGAAATACCACATCGATATCTCTAGTAATTTTTTGACAAAAGTGCGGATCTCGTACATCGCCACTGATGATAGTTAAATTGTTGTGTTCGGGAATACTATCTAACCAGCCCCAAAAATTAAATGAGTTATATTGTGCTAACGCGGTAACTTGAAAATTATTGGCCAATAATAACTCAACAAGATGAGAACCAATAAAACCATCTGCACCAGTAACTAATACACGCTTTTTCAGCATAAATATAAACCTAAAAAAATCAGTAAGTTTGTTGATAATATCACTGATTTAATTTGATGTAATCACTCACTAAATTTTTGATAGGTATTTAAAGCATTTGTACGCTTTTTTTGATGACTACCGTCAGAGATAATTTTATTTTGACTTGTATTGATCATATTAAGCGCTTCACGATCTCGATGTTGAATACTTAACAGAAAATCGTGGTATATTTTTGACACTAATTTATCTTTTCTCATTAACAAATCGAGTTCTTCTAGCAATACAAGACGCTGCGCAAGCAGCGCAGAACATTGCTCTTCATCACCTTCGAGTATTAATGCTTCCACTTGCTCAGACAAGCCATTTATTTGGCTTGTTAAACACTCAAATGACACGTTATGCGCCTTCAGCAAGCTTATTTTTTTCTGCGAGTAATGACAAACCTTCTTGTTTACTCGTTTCTGGCATCGCAAACCAAGCATCACGAAGCGGTTTGAGCATATCAACCACTTCAGGAAAAGCACTAATGTCTAAGGACACACTAATATCCGCAAGTCGATCAATACAATAGCTGTACATTACATCGAAATTTTTTGATATTTCAGGTTGATTTTCAAAATCAAGAGACTGACGTAATGCCTCTAAAATGTTAATTGCTTTGGTTAATGATTGAGATTTAAGCTCATAATCTTTGCGCTCAATAGCACCTTTAGCTACGGCTATGCCCTGCAGCATGCCATCAAACATCATTAAAATAATTTGATGAGGATTTGATTCTAATAAACTACTGTTTACGTCAACCTGCTTGTAAGCTTTTAAATTCTGTCTCATAACGTTACTCCTACCAGTTTTCGTTCACTACGAAAAAGTCACTAGTCTTTCGATATCGGCTGTAACGCAGCAGTCAAAAAGCTTGCTGTTGCGTTATAACCTGCAACTGTCGAATCAAGAAAGGAAAAACGCTTTCTTAATGTGTCTTCGTAATCTCTTAAACGTGTTTCTAAATCTTCGTATTCATCAGGTATACCCGATAAATCTTCGCTTAGATCAGTTTGCCTTTTTGTTAAGGTACCGTCACTATCGTTATAGTTTTCAATTAACGCTGTCAATTGACTGACGATACCATCAGGAGAAGCAAAAAGCTGGCCAAGTTCATCCAAATTATTATCAACTCGTTTGGCAAGGGTTTCTACGCCACTATCTAGGGTGCCGATGCCAACGGCTGATATTTCAAGTTTACCAAATTTATTAAAGCCAACACCAATGTCATTGAGCGACTTAATATCTCCTCCTGCCATACTGGCAACAGAGTTCGTTAAAATATCGTTTAGTTGCCCTTTCATAGAACGTAAGTCTGAGTCAAAAGCTAGCTTACCAAACTTAGGCGATGCTAAAGCGTCCATACTATCGGAAAGGGCATTAAAGGAAGTAACAAACTCATTAACTAAATCTGTTGCTATTTCAGTATTTTGCGAAATATCTAACGTTGCAGCACCAGCGGCGCTGACCTTATTAACCACGATAGTTACGTCTTCAATGGTATTTTTAAACTCGTTAGTAGAACTTGTTACGGTATTACCCACGCCATCAATTTCAATAATAGCGTCTTTAGCATTACGAGTTGTGGTAGCATTCGTTGCTAAATTATCAAGCGCCGCATCAGCAGTAGTGACAGAAAGTTCATTCGCAGTACCGGTGGTATTAGAGGTGTAACTTAAGTAGGTACCTGAGTCACTATTAACAAGTGATGCGGTGACGCCAAAGTTACCACTTTGAGCATTTATTTTATCGCGAATCGTCGACAGATCATCAGCAGCATCAATGGCGACGTCAAAGCTATCGGCACCAGCACCAAAGGTTAATGTTCCGGTACCCACTGTCGTCGCTGAACTGGCAAAATCAGGGGTTTGAATGCGTGTTGCTTCTGCAAGCTGCAGGACATTAATTTCAAAAGCACCATTACTGGCAAAGCCGTTGGTGGTTACTGATATATCATCATTGCCAATATCTATAACCTGTTCATTAAAGTCTTCGACTGACTTCAATTTATCAGCAACGCTCTGAAAAGAACTTAGTGCTGATTTAAAAGTACCTAAACCCGAAAGTTCTGAGGTTAAGCGATCTTCTTTCTTCTGCAGTCGTATTTCTGTTGGCACAGATTCAGCCGTTACAAATGCCGTTATAAGAGATTCAAGATCAAGACCAGAACCAATACCTGCCGATGTAATATTCATTAGACCTCCTACTGTGCTTTAAATGCGATTAAACTTTTTCTTCAAGAAATATGCCAGTTTTTTCACCGACGTCTTGACGAAGCGCAACTATTTTTTGTGCAATTTCTAAGACTTCTTCTGAAGGAAACTGCTTAATCAATTCTTTACTTTCAGCATCAAAAAACTTGATCACCGTTTTATCACTGGCATCATCTTGCTGAAAATTAATATTACGAGATGATAGTTGCATAAAATCAGCGATTAACTCAAGTGCTTCGTCGATAACTAACGGTTCATTTTGCTCATTTAATGTATCTTCGCTGTTAAAATACTTGTTAGTTATTTCTTGCTGGTCTTTAAATTGATTAACTTTGGTTTCAGCAACCTCTGCTTCTTTAGTAACTTTATTTAATGCTTCCTCAGCGACTGGCTGAGTTTTATTTTGCGTGGTAGCGTTAAATTCCGTTGCTTGATTTGCAAAGTTGCTTTGTGTTGCATTAATTTGCGTACTCATACAAACCTCCAAATTATAGATATAAAAACAAAAATGACACTCAACTTGAGTGCCATTTCACTTTCAATAACACTACAGTAATGATTATAGTAGTGATAGCGCAATTTGTGGTTGTTGATTTGCTTGAGCTAGCATTGAACTAGACGCCTGCTGTAATACGGTACTACGTGCTAACGCGGCACTTTCTGCTGCATAGTCGGTATCTTCGATACGTGAGCGTGATGCAGAAAGGTTTTGCGATGTATTGTCATTACTACGAACAACTGAAGCAAAACGGTTTTGTTTAGCACCTAAATCGGCACGCGTGCTGTTAATTGACGCTAATGCTGTATCTATTTTACCTAAAGCTCTTGATGCCATACTTGCTGCTGAAATACCAACAGTTGAAAGCACCGAACCAGCAGCAAAGTTTTTACCAATACTAATCTCAATACGTTGACCCGCATCAGCACCTACTTGGAAGAACTTAGATGTATAAGTACCATTTAATAATTTCTCACCGGCAAAGCCTGTATCCGTAGAGATACGAGTCAGTTCTAATTCTAATTCAGAAAACTCAGAGTTTAGTGCTGTACGGTCAGCGTTGCTGTTTGAACCGTTTAATGATTGTACTGATAAAGTACGCATACGTTGTAATGTATTTGTGTATTCGTCCAACGCACCCTCAGCAGTTTGTGCTAAAGAAATACCGTCATTTGCATTACGAGACGCTTGGTTAAGACCATTAATTTGAGCAGTCAAACGACTTGAAATTTGAAGACCCGCAGCATCATCTTTAGCGCTGTTGATACGCTTACCTGAAGATAAACGTTCAAAGTTAGTAGATAAGCTGTTAGTTGAACCAGCTAATTGACGTTGTGAATTCAATGATGCGACATTACTATTTACGACTAAAGCCATGATGATGCTCCTGGGCTTATTGCCCTTTCAAAGTTGTTAATTTACGAAGCGATTATTCAGTATGGATAAATGCTTCTTGCAACCTGTATCGGACAGTAAATATTTTACTTTAATTTTTTTTATCACTTTTTATCGATCATTGCTAAAAATAACAGTAACCTTTTGTATTAACTAAATTTAAAAATAATAAAAAATTTATTATTTTCTTTATTACGACTAATAACTTTTAGTTTATATAACAAAAAAACCTCCGAAGAGGCTTTTATAATAGCAATTATATACTTTAGCGCGAAATAATTACTGCAATAAAGATAAGGCTATTTGCGGCTGCTGATTTGCCTGCGCCAACATTGAGCTTGACGCCTGTTGTAATACAGTACTTCTTGCTAATGCGGCACTTTCGGCTGCATAATCCGTATCTTGAATACGTGAACGAGATGCGGATAAGTTCTGTGCTGTATTATCATTACTTCGAATAACAGAAGCAAAACGGTTTTGCTTGGCACCTAAATCAGCACGTGTTGATGTTACGATTGCTAAAGCTGCATCAATCTTAACTAATGCACGAGATGCCTGACTCGCTGCAGAAATACCCACAGTAGAAATAGTTGAAGCTGCGGCAAAGTTTCGCCCAATACTGACTTCAATTTTCTGACCAGCATCAGCACCGACTTGGAAAAACTTCGATGTATAGGTACCATTTAATAGTTTTTCACCGGCAAAACCAGTATCAGTAGAAATACGCGTTAATTCTGTTTCCAACTCGGTAAACTCAGCGTCAAGTGCCTTTCTGTCTGCATTACTATTAGAGCCATTTAGTGACTGTACTGACAACGTTCGCATACGTTGCAAAGCATTAGTATATTCATCCAATGCTCCTTCTGCGGTTTGTGATAATGATATACCATCATTAGCATTACGTGCCGCTTGATTTAAACCATTAATTTGTGCGGTTAAACGACTGGATATCTGCAAACCTGCAGCATCATCTTTCGCACTATTGATTCGTTTACCAGAAGATAAACGCTCAAAGTTAGTTTGCAAATCGTTGGTAGATCCGCCCAAATTACGTTGCGCATTTAAAGATGCGATATTACTATTTACGACTAAAGCCATTGCTATCATCTCCTAGGTTTTAGGGTGTGGCTCTATTGCTGATAACAACACATTGGTGGAACCACATTTCTAATTTTTTGACACAAACAATTAATGCATATCATGTGCCAAAACGTTTTTTATTTAGCGTTTGTTAGATAAAATTAAATAAATTTAAATCTTTTACTTGTACAAAGCTCTGCTGGGCGGCTTGTAGCGCCACTTTAGATTGTTCGAAATTCGCCACCGCTTTAGCAAAATCTAGATCTTCAATATTAGATTTACCGGAAGCGAGTGTTAATTCAGCATCTGCATGATTACTTTCTTGGCTACCAATGAGCTGCAATCGTATACCGGCTTCGCTACGACGCGTTGTCATATGATTTAGCCCTTGATCTAATTGCGACAATATTTCGCCATAATTCACCTCATGCTGCAGAGGATTTGTTGGGCTACTGCCCGCTTGCATCCAATCTATGGCACTTTTTATGGTATTAAAAATGTTGATGCTTTGTTCTGGCGATATATCAACTTCATCCCCCGGCAAAGGGTTGCCACTTAGCTGTACTTCAACACCATTAAAGGCAATGGTTTGCCCCGCGGTATAAGGAGCGGTTGGAACAACAACAACACCATTGCCATCGGTAACCGTTAAATCATTGGGTGCACTGAAAAGGAATTTATAATCAGGTGGATTGGTTGCTGTATCGTAACTACTAGGATCCGTGATCGTGGCATTATTGACACTAAAGCCTGAACTGTTATTAATATAATTGGCACTAAAGTCACCAATTTCATTTGGAATGTTAGAAAATGCGACATCACCCGATTGATTAGTAGCGACCGAGACATTTTTCGCAATTTGTAACTCTCTTACACCACTGTCACCTTGGTACAAAACCGTATTATCGGGCTGCAAAGAAAAGGGTTCTTTATGGGTTTGAAAGCCTGCAAATATATAACCACCGGTTTCATCTTTGGTATTAGCAATATCAAGTAGCTGGGATTGTGAATTTTTTGCTTGCTCAGCTAACGAATCAAGATCTGCACTAGAAAGCGTGCCGTTATTGGCCTGGGTAAAAATTCTTTTCAGCTCTTGCATCAAATTTTCAGCGTTGCCAAAAGAGATATCTTGTAATGAATTTCTATTTTCCGCCTGAATAATATTACGCTTATATTTTTCTATGTTGGCAAGTTCATCTTTATAACCGGCAAGTGTGCCATATGAAACCGCATCATCTTTGGCTGTAATCACTCTTTTACCACTAGATAAATAGTTAATTTGGTCATTCACTTCAGACTGTTTATTGGTTAGCTGCTGGCTATTTTGAAAATAAAACTGTGCAGTTGAAACTCTCATAATATTTCCTCTTAAACCGCGGCTAATAAGGTATCGAAAATGGTATTCGCTACCGATATAATTCGAGATGAAGCTTGATAAGCTTGTTGAAACTTGATCATATTCGCGGCTTCTTCATCTAAATTAACCCCAGAAGTAGATTGATTGCGGTTATATGCTTGGGTGAACAGTGCTTCTGCTGTACCCGAAACTAGCTCAGCCGAGCTAGCTTTTGAGCCTATATCTGCTGTGGTTACAGCCAAGCTCTGGCTAAATGTTTGTGTGCTTTTCCCAATAATAGCTTGCTCTTGGGTTGCAGAAATAAAGCCTGCATTGCTGCCATTACCAGGGCCAAATGCGTCAGAAACAGTAAATTTCTCACGTGCTAAAGTTCCTTGCCCCACCGGAGCTCCGGATATTTCTATTTGAAAAGCAGCAGTCGCAGGTGCTGGTGGCATATCAATAACTGCTGAGGCGCCCGCGGCAAAACTTCCCGAGGAAAGCACTGGAGCTGGCGGAGGATTAGCAGCATCATAAACACGATAATCAAATGTCCCAGGGGCACTTTCATAAACATCAACGGTTAATTTTGCATTAGTACCTTCGGTATAAGCCCTTGCTGTTACAGGGTCAGTGACATTAATAATATTAACCGCGCCATCACTGACGTTATTAGCGTCGGCACTTGCTCCTACAGCACTACTTGCAGCGATACCTTTACCGTCTGTCAAGGTTAATGCCATCAATGAAGCGCTATTTTCTGTCGGACGAATTGAAAATTTATCATTGGTGCTTGGTGCACCTGAAACTTCGTTAAATTCGAAACCATATGACGTACTATAGGTACCTGAGCCTGGTGGACCTAAGTTATCTACTGCGCCATTAGTTCTATTCGTCATAATGTAATCAGTGCCATCAAATTCAATTTCAAATTCGTCAGTAGGAACTAAAGAAACATCGGTGATATTTACGCTACCATTGAGCGTTCCTGAGTTAGTTGAATGATCTAAAACTCGTGATGCTTGTAAGGCAGTACTATTTATATCAGTAAATAAATCGCGTCCTTGTTGGGCATCTAAATCTAAGCCTTGAGCTTGTGCTTGATTTAACGTTTCTGAAATTGCCATGGCTAAGAGATTAATTTCACTGCGAGCACTTAATAAATGTTCGTCACGATATTCCATCTTAGCGGCGATAGAACCCCCAAGTTTTTTACCGTCAATGGCTACGCTACCATTACGGCTATTTAACTGTAACTTGGTTTGTAATGGATCGGGATTGCCGGCTTGAACACTGACAGTTAATGGCGTAATGCCGGCAACGAGTGTTGAACCGTTGCCTATCATTACTGTCATTACACCATTGCTATCTTGGATGGTATTAACAGAAGTGTATTCACCTAACTGACCAACTAACTGATCTCGTTTATCCAATAATCCGTTAGGTTGGCCGGCAACGGTTAGATCATTACTTTGCAATACTTGTTCATTAATCTTGGCAATTTCTAGAGATATTTGGGTAATTTTACTGGCAATTTGCTCAATTTCACCGTTAGTTGATTTCTCCAACTGATCGAAATTTGCATTTAGTGTATTAAAATCACTGGCAAGAATACCGGCTTGACTTAGCGCAATGCTACGTAAGCCTAAATCACTCGGATTATCCGCAATACCGTTCATGGCTTGATAAAATCGCTCTATCGAACCACCAATGGCATCACCTGAAAAGGTCATGATTTCATTAAGCTGATTTAAGTTAATATTTAAAGAGTCGGCATTACCGAGGTTACTTTGGCTCAGTAGTTGTTCTTTATGGGAGAATTGATCGTAAATACGGGTAATATCTTGAACATAGGTGCCGCCGCCAATATAATTTCCTCCATTTACAATCCCTGAAGCAGCCCCTTGTTCGGCTCTTTGGCGGTTGTAACCTTCGGTATTGACGTTTGCTATGTTATTGCCTGTAGTCGCTAACTGTTGCTGCGCAGCTAATAAACCACTAACACCAGTTTGATACAGATTAATCGACATGACCTAAACTCCTGCAGTAACTTTAATTTCAACAGTGAAATTATCGGTAAACTTATTTATTTAATAAGCCAGTTACTGTCCGAAGTGTTCCCATTATCTTTTTAGCGTAATTGGGATCGGTGGCATAACCAGCACTTTGTAGGTTATGCAAAAATTGCTCCACATTTTTCGACTGTTCTAAGGCACCTTGATATCGCTCACTATTAGTTAATAAATCTACGTAGTCATTTACACTCTGTGCAAGCGAGTCATAAACTCTAAAAGGTTCGCGCTTTTTAACCATAGCGCCATTTTCGAATTCAAGGGTTTCCTTATGTGTTTTCTCACCTTGCCAGCGACTATCGGCTTTTATGTTAAACAAATTATTAGAGCTTTCACCGCTGTCTGTTTTAATCATTTTCTGCCCCCAACCCGTTTCCAAAGCGGCTTGTGCAATGACAACTTCAAACGGCACATTAATTTTCTCCTGTACTCGTTTTGCATCAGGCATCAGGGCAGTAACAAAATCAGTGGGTTTTTCAAATACCGGAGATTGCAACAAAGCTAAAGCTTGGGCAGCAATAGAGCCATTTGTTTGACGATCTTTACTAGGATCCTGCTCGGCTGTCGATTGATTGACAAAATTCATACTTGTCACAAGCGACGGTTCTGTAATACGAACATTTGCTCGACTATTAATATTACCATCGGAGCGCAAAACCGATTGAGGAGTAAAATTATCGCTATCTCCACCAAGCTGACGAACAATAAGCTCAGAAAGACCTAGTGCGCCATTATTGGATAATTCAAGCGACATTTGTTGATCATGCATATCACGATAAAACTTTGTCGATTCAGAGTTAAAAGGGCTATCAGACGCCAACACATCTTGTGCTTTACGCATACTTTTCATTAACATTTGGACAAAAATAGCTTCAAACTGCTTAGCAGCCTGATCTAATGCTGCTTCTTTACTCGCCTTATCACCCGATTTAGCATCTTGGCGAATCGAGTTTAAACCGTTAATGTCTAAAAAGTTTTGCGCGTCAGCAATACGTGTTGTCATAAGTATTATAAGATCATTAAATAATGATCAAATCTCCACGTAACGCGCCAGCTTGATCGAGCGCTTCTAAAATTGCCATAACATCGCCTGGACCAGCACCCACTTGGTTAATCGCTCGTACTAAGGCATCTAAAGTTACACCAGGATCAAAAACGAACATGCGAGAATCATCTTGCTTAACATCAATAATGGATTGGTTGGTGGCAACCGTTTCCCCGTCTGCAAAAGCGTTAGGTTGGGAAACATTTTCCATTTCATTAATCGTCACAGTAATGCCGCCATGGGTAATAGCTGCAGGTAATAAGCGAACATCTGCACCAATCACTATGGTGCCTGTGCGTGAATTAACAATAATTTTTGCCGATGGAGTACCGGGTTCAAATTCCAAATTTTCTAATGTTGCCAAAAAACTAACACGATCCGCAGCATCGCGAGGTGCACTAACTTTTACGGATGTAGCATCAATCGCACGGGCAGAGCCTGAAATCAAATTATTTATGGTATCTGATAAGCGTTTGGCCGTGGTAAAATCTGCATTATGTAAGTTAAAGGTAATGTGATCACCCGAAGTAAATGGTGATACAACTTCCCGTTCAACCATAGCACCGTTAGCAATACGACCTACGGTAGGTGTATTAGCAATAACCTTTGAGCCATCTAACCCTTCGGCCCCTAAACCACTGACAATTAAACTCCCTTGCGCAACGGCATAGGCGTTACCGTCAAGACCCATTAAAATGGTTTGAATTAACGTACCACCACGTAAACTTTGTGCACTACCCATTGATGAAACAGTCACATCAATTTTTTGCCCTGGTTTTGAAAAGGCGGGTAACTCTGCATGCACAGCAACTGCGGCTACATTTTTAATTTTGGGTTTTAAATTGGCTGGCATTTTAATACCAAAATTACTTAGCATGGTCTTGAAGCTTTGCTCGGTAAAAGGACTCTGCTCACCTGTGCCAGGTAAACCTACCACCAAACCGTAACCAATCAATTGATTACTGCGAACGCCAGCAACATCAGCTAAGTCTTTAATACGCTGTGCATTGGCTTCTGGTATTAACACCAACAAGGTGAGACATAAAAAACTATATAGGTATTTTTTCATCATATTATCCTGCTAAAGAGGCCACCATGAGCTACTGAAAAATTTAGATAACCAACCTTGCTCTTGAACATCAGCAAAAGTCCCAGTTCCGGCATATTGAATACGCGCATTTGCCACCTTGCTTGATGTAACGGTATTTTCTGAGCTAATATCTTGTGAGCGTACAACGCCAGTTAAACGGATATATTCGTCACCATTATTGAGTGACATCCACTTCTCACCGCGGATCATCAAGTTACCATTAGGTAGTACTCTTAAAACATGAACAGAAATATTGCCCGACAAGCTATTACCCTGATTAGCCTTAGAGTCACCAGAAAAATCTGATGACTGATCGTAGCCAAATTGTAGTGCTTTATTTTTAAAATTCAGCGCTTCACCGCCAAAACCAATAATCGGATTAAGCGTCGCACTATTTTCTTTGCTTAATTCTGTTTTGGCATTTTTTTGTGCTTGAGTACTTTCACTCAAGACCACAGAAATAATATCGCCAACTCGATGAGCTTTAGAATCTGAATAAATGTTATTGACATAATTGGCTCTAAAAAGAGAGCCTGTTGGTACTAAAGGCTCATCTTCCATTTCGGGTAAAATAGGCGCAAAGTCAGGATCATTGGGTAATGTTTTTGCTTCTTCAACACTGGCACAGCCGGTAAACATTAAAATAACAATACTCAGGGTCATTAGCGACGATAGTAAAGAACGTTGACTTGTCATGATGTACCCCTCAACCTTATAATTGTTGATTGATATAGCTAAGCATTTGATCAACCGCCGAAATAACTTTTGAGTTCATTTCATATACACGCTGACTTTCAATAAGATTAACTAATTCTTCGGTGGTATTTACATTTGAGGTTTCTAGTGCTCCTTGCACTATCATGCCATAACCTTCTAATCCAGGAACGCCTTCTTGTGGCGCACCACTTACCGCAGTTTCAACATATAAATTCTGTCCTATTGGCTGTAAACCTGTCGGATTAACAAAGTTGACGGTATTTATTTGTCCAACAACAGCGGGATCAGCTTGCCCTTGTAAGGTCACTGAAACTTCGCCATCCTGAGAAACAATAATACTTAACGCATCATCAGGGACGGTTATTTGTGGCTGCATCAAATAGCCAGCGCCTGGCGTTACTATATTGCCTTCTTCATCCATGGTGAATTGGCCATTGCGAGAATAAGCAGAAGAGCCATCAGGCATTAAAATTTCAAACATGCCTTCACCTTGGATCATTAAATCAAGCGCGTTATCAGTATTTAACATGTCACCTTGAGTATGAATTTTTTGCGTCGCCACTACCTTAGTACCAGCACCTAGCATTAATCCTGACGGCATTTCAGTATCTTGCGCTGAACGTCCACCTGGCTGGTTAATGGTTTGATAGAGTAAGTCTTCAAATACGGCACGACTTTTCTTAAAACCAACCGTACTCGCATTCGCTAGGTTGTTAGAAATAACCGCAATCTCTTTTGTTTGCGCATCTAAGCCTGTTTTACTGATCCATAATGCTGGGTTCATACATCACCTCGAAATAATTTATTTAGAACGCTCGTAGTAATGAAGCTGCACTTGAGTCAACTTCTTCGGCGGTTTTCATCATTTTTAACTGCATTTCAAATTGTCGCTGCAGCGCGATCATATCGGTCATTTCACCAATAGGATTTACATTACTTGACTCTAATGCGCCATTGGCAACTTGCACCGTGATATCAGCCGGTTCATTATTGCCATCTTTACGACGAAATAGACCATCATTACCTTTTTCTAAAAAGCGATTATCTGGATTCACTAATTTAAGGCGGCCAACTTCTTCTTGCACTGAACTCGGAGCACCTTCTGGCTGAACCAGAATAGTGCCATCAGCGGAAATACTTATATTATTAACCGGTAACGGTAAGAAAATAGGGCCATTATCACCGATAACGAGCTCGCCACTTGAGGTTTCAAGTGCGCCGTTTTCGCTTAATTTTAATTGGCCATTACGGGTGAACGCTTCACTGCCATCTTCAGTTTGCACGGTTAACCAACCTTGACCTTTAATCGCAATATCTAGATCACGTCCGGTTGTGAGTAAAGCGCCACTGTCAAAGTTTTGGCCCGCTCGTTCGGTCATAGAAAACACTCGAGTAGGCAAGCCTTCTCCGAAAGCTTGCATCGCGCGAGCATTGGCTAAATCCGCTTTAAAGCCAGTAGTTTTGGCATTGGCAAGATTATTGGCAGTGACTGATAAGGCTTGCATGTTTTGCTTTGCACCACTCATGGCGATATACAGCATCTTATCCATAATAAACTTCACTCAATAAAATTAGTAATAACTGAAACGTTGCAAATTAAGTGCCAATAAAATTAAACGAGGAAATAGAAAGTAGGAAGGCTGAGTACCCTGACATGAAAAATAAAAAAGCCAGATATCATTTGCTGATTATCTGGCTTTTGTTCAGTTAAACACTACTAAACTTAACGAATTTGTAAGATAGTCTGGTTTAACTGATTATCAACTTCCAATGCTCGAGAGTTCGCTTGGAAGTTACGTTGCGCTGAAATTAAGTCAATCAACTCTGACGTTAAGTTAACATTAGACTGCTCTAACGCCGAAGAGTTTATGGTACCAAAGGTACCAGAGCCACCTTCGCCGGCAAGTGCTTCACCAGAAGTGATACTTTCTTTCCAACCGGTACTACCCACTTGTGTTAAACCTTGCTCATTAGCAAAATTTACCATAGCGATACGCGACAATGGCTCTGAAGTACCATTACTATATGTTGCGCGCACTAATCCATCAGTACCAATATCAATACCGGTTAATCGACCAACCGCTAAACCATCTTGTTGTAGTGAGGTTACTTCAAAATTAGAGGCAAATTGCGTTGGCTCGTTTGGGTTAGGTGCTAATACATCTAAGTTGAAATCAACTTTGATTGTCTGAATAGGATCAGCACCGTTGGAGAGTATACCAGCTCCTAGTTGTCTGGTAATAATGCCACCGTTAGCCAAACTTGGCACTTGATCAATAAAGTCACCTGATGAATTAAATTCAAGCCTAGCACCAACAACCCCCGTGCTACCTGCAGGATGTGGAGGAATTGGTAAAGGACGCCCTGATAACGGTCCAGATACATTACCGGCTATTGGATTATTTAGTCCTGGATCTGACTCTAGATCAACCATATCGCCATCAACAGCGGCAAACATCATCCACTGGTTCGGGTTTACTGACGGATCATCTTTAACGAAGTAATAGGTCATAATATGACTATCGCCGAGTGAATCAAATATTGTCACTGACGTTGAATGATTAAAGGTTAACGGATCTGTTTGATCAAAGTTACCTGGCGCACTTGTAATATAAGCGTCACCAGCAGGTAAGTTCATGCGAATATCAACTTCTGATGATTGTTGCGGCGCACCTGAAGCCGTCGGTATACGAATAGGCTCAGCAGTACTTAAACTGACTGAAGCAGAGCTACCATCAGGATTAACCGGGAAGCCAAGTAAGTGACCACCTTGTGAGTTAACAATAAAGTTATCTTGATTTAGCTTAAATTGCCCTGCTCGGGTATAAGACGTTTCCAAACTACCCAGCTCAGGTACCGTGGCAAAGAAACCATTACCGGTAATCGCTAAATCTAAGGCGTTGTTAGTAAACTGAATACTACCTTGAGAAAATTGTTGAGCAACATCAGCCGTCAAAACACCGTCACCGACTTTGGTTTTTCCTGATGATAATAAAGATGCAGCATAAACATCAACAAATTCTGCGCGCGACTCTTTAAAGCCTGTTGTGTTTACGTTTGCAATGTTATTGGACGTTACATCCAAGTCTTTTTGAGCTGCGTTTAACCCGCTCAGTGCGATATTAAATGACATAATTTCACCTCGTAATAAATTTTGCTAACTTAACCTTGTGTTACTTCAATAACATCCGATAGTTTCATCGTGCTGCCACCATTAAGGTTTAATAAAATACTGCCACCTGCCCCAGCTAAAGTGACACTGTCAACTTTTCGGTAAGTCATGGCTTGCAACTCCGATGCTTCACCTTCGACTAAACCAGCAACACGGAAGCGGTA
Organism: uncultured Colwellia sp.; assembly: GCA_913061475.1. Lineage (GTDB taxonomy): Bacteria > Pseudomonadota > Gammaproteobacteria > Enterobacterales > Alteromonadaceae > Cognaticolwellia. The sequence goes on from CAJXUN010000038.1 coordinate 38,803, forward strand.
AGCGCCTTCTGGTGCTGGCTCGCCATCTGAACCTTGCCCATCCCAGGTAAAGGTAAACTCGCCAGCTTTAACACTACCCACCGGAACGGTTTGAATGATTTCTCCGGCAACGTTTTCGACATAAATATTGACATTACTTGCCGCTTTATCCGTGACTAACTTGCCCTTAACTTCTTCGCCAGTTTCCATGCCAAAGACATTGTCATCAACCAGCACACTACGTCCAACTAATGACGACGCTTGCAAGGCTTGGCTAGACGACATTGAAGCGGCAAAATCAGTAAATTGATCATTTAGATTTGACACACCATCTGTGGTTGAGAATGCCGTCATTTGCGAAATCATCTCATTATTTTCAACCGGCTTAGTGGGATCTTGATGCGAAAGTTCGGTTGTTAACAAAGCAAAAAAATCTTCCTGCGTTAACATGCCACGATTTTGATCCGTTTCAGGTGTGCTCGTTTCTTGCTGCCAACGCATATTATCTAATGGCGTAGAACCCGATACTGTATCCATAGTAAATTCCTATATAACCTTAGCGTTGACCAAGTGTTAGCGTTTTATTCAGCATATTTTTTGCTGACTCCGCTAATTGCACATTGGTTTGATATGAGCGTGAAGCCGATATCATGTTAGTCATTTCTTCAATAACATTAACATTAGGCTTGTAGATATAACCTTCGCCATCAGCCATTGGGTGGTCTGGAGCATATTCAACATTAAGCGGCTTATCGCTTTCAACAACTCCTAAAACCTGAACACCTACCGACTCATTTTGTCCGCCGGCAGCTTTTTGCATCTCCGCGGCAAAAACTGGGTGACGTGCGCGATATGTTTTATCGACACTGCTGCTAACACTATCCGCGTTAGCTATATTACTGGCCGTCGTATTTAAGCGCACTGACTGTGCGCTCATCCCCGAACCAGAAATAGAAAATACATTAAATAGGCTCATTATTATTGCCCTCCAGTGATGGCTTTTCTCAAGCCTTTAATTTTGCCGTTTAAAAATTGTAGGCTTGCTTGGTATTCCATAGAGTTTTCTAGATACAAGTTTCGTTCCACTTGTACATCTACGTTATTACCATCACCCGTATCAGGTTGATCAGATTGTCTAAAGCCAACGCCATTGTTCAACTCCATACGGACATCAAAATGTTTTTCATTGGTACGAGTCATACCGGTTTGTTGTTTGGAGCTTGCTTGCGCTAATGCCGCTTTGAAGTCCATTCCTCTCGCTTTGTAGCCAGGAGTATCGGCATTAGCAATGTTACTGGCAATAAGCTCAGCGCGTTGAGCACGCACTTGCAAACCTTGTGGATGAATACCAAATGCTTTTTCAAAACTAATAGCCATAAAAAAATACCTCCAAATGAATGAAGGTATTTATTCAAGATTTATGCCAGAGGTATTAGGTGGTGGTTATTTTTTTTGGTAAACAATGCCAGGATTACAGCGGATCATATTAAAATCTTGGCTAATACCAGAAAGTGATTCTGAGGCACCCAGAAATAAATAACGGTCATTATTTAGTGTGCCATGAATTTGAGAAATTATTTGTGATTTAAGCTCAGGAGAGAAGTAAATCAAGACGTTACGGCAAAAAACCAAATCAAATCGCCCCATTAAACTATAGCTATTTAACAAGTTAAGCTGACGAAAACTGACCATTTTTTTAATAAAATCTTTGACCTTTAACATGCCATTATCACCAGCTTCAAAAAACTGATTTTTGCGCTCTAAAGATAAGCCTCGTGATAGTGCTAAACTATCATAATGACCATATTTACAATGTTCTAACATGGTATTAGAAATATCAGTGCCAATAATTTGAACACCGGCAGAAAATGCGCCGGGGTTACTTTGCTGGTATTCATAAATAGCCATGGCAATTGAATAAGGCTCTTGCCCTGAAGAGCTTGCCGCTGACCAAATTTTTAATGGTGTTCGTTGTCCTTTAAATTCAGGCAGTAAACGTTTCTTTAATAATTCAAACGGATACTCATCTCGAAACCACAATGTTTCATTGGTGGTCATGGCATCAATAACGGCTGCACGCAATTGCCGCTTAACAGGATTAAGTGTTTGTGCCACTAAATCAGACAAAGACGCCACATCGAATTTTATCATCAATGGTGCTAGCCGACTTTTGACCAAGTACTGCTTACTTTCGCCTAAAACAATACCACACTGCTGCTCTAGGAAAATTCTAAACTGATGATAGCTCTTATCATCAAGTTGCTTAGTTGACACTAGCTATAATCACCTTAGTTAAATAATCTAAACAAAACATTAAGAGACTTCATCATGCTTTAACCACTTCTTAACGGCGGTCGCAAGTTCATCAGGATGAAACTTTGGAATAAAATCTTCTGCACCTACTTTTTCGACCATAGCATTATTAAAAACACCACTGAGCGACGTGTGCAAAATTACTGGAATATCCTTCATGCGTTCATTGCGTTTAATTTCCGCAGTTAGGGTATATCCATCCATTTCAGGCATTTCAATATCAGAAATTAATAAGGCTACTTTTTCAGTGAGACTATGTTGACATCCCTCGGCAATATCTTGTAATTGATTCAGTGCATCTTGACCATTTTTTGCCAACAACATATTCAAGCCTAACGGCTCAAGCGCTCGTTTAACCTGGTTTCGTGCTACGGTCGAATCATCAGCGATCATAATAACTCTATCGCCAATATCTTCACCAACGGTTACATCAGCTACACCTTCACTTAATTCTGTCGAGATAGGGCTAATTTCGTTAAGAATTTTTTCAACATCAAGAATTGATACCATTTCATTATCAATTTCGGTGACAGCCGTAAGGTAGCTTGACTTACCTGCACCTTCTGGCGGTGGCATAACATCTTTCCAACTTAAGGTGACGATACGCTCAACACCAGCAACAAGAAAGCCCTGCACACTGCGATTATACTCTGCAATGATGACAAAACTACTTTCTGTTTGTTTTATTTCAGGTCCGCCGGTGGCTTTACTCAAATCAATGATGGAAATAGTTTGGCCTCGAATATGCGCCACACCTTTAATAAATTTATCTTGCTTGGGTAAAAGAGTAAGCCTAGGGCACGGCATAACCTCGCGTACTTTAAATACGTTTATTCCAAAGCGTTGTCTACCAATAAGCTTAAATAACAGCAGTTCAAGTCGGTTCTGGCCGACCATTTGAGTACGCTGATTAACTGAGTCTAATATACCTGCCATAAAAAACCTCTTTGGTAATGCCAATGAAAATATAACAAAGGCACAATTCTTGATTGTATTATCGTTTATAACGACAACGTAAATATTTTGACGTTCTTCGTACTAAATTGTATTTAGTTAAGCTTAAGTTAATAAGCATAGACGAGTATTTTTATTTCCCTAGCTGTAAGATCAAAAAATTATGAGTAAATTAAAGATATTAGTAAAACTTACACTTATCTACTTGGCCCTTGTTAATCCGAGCACTGCCATGACATTCGATCGAGATTATATTTATAATTTCATCGAATCGCATCTTAAAAATCATGTGGACATACCTGCTCAGGGCAAGCTGAAAATCGAAGTTTCTCCAATCGACCCAAGAATTTCTTTACAGCCTTGTTTATCGCCATTAACGGCAAATATACCTGAAAAACATAACGGTAGAAACGTAAATGTTAAAATTGTTTGTCCTGACGATGAGTCATGGTATTTATTTATCCCGGTAAAGATACAGACCATAGTGCCAATCTTGGTGACAAGGGTACGAGTATCTAAAGGTACCTTACTTGATAATTCTAATATAGAAGTCATTTATAAAGATAGCGGACAAATACGTGGCACAGTGCTCACTGATCCTGCAATCGTCAACGGCGCAAGAACAAAACGCAATTTATCCCAAGGTAGTGCGATAACTAATAGAAACACCTGCTTCGTCTGTAAAGGGCAGCCGGTAAATATCATTGCAAAGTCGGCGAGTTTTGAAATCAAATCGTTTGGTATAGCTTTAAAAGACGGTGTTTTAGGTGAGCTTATACCAATTGAAAATAAAAAATCAGGCCGCATAGTTCAGGGCCAAGTTAACGCTATTAACCAAGTAGTAATTAATTTATAATAATTCTTAAGTTTTATATTGTTTTGCCGATAAAAGGTTAGAAACCAATAACTGTTGTCAATAGGACATAATAATGGCTATAAATATCAACAACTTGAGTAATACCAATCAAGTAAAGCAAAAACTTGATCAACAAATACAGACGAAACAGCAAGTTAACGAAAACGCTAATACGTCGCAACAAGCTAAATTAGCAACGCGCGATTCAGTATCTATTACTCCGCAAGCAAAACAAATGAATGAGCTGCAAAAAAAGGCCGCTGATTCTTCTCCTGCACTCAATCAGAAAAAAATTGATGAATTGAAAAGTGCTATTACATCGGGCGATTATAAAATTAATCCAGAAAAACTAGCAGCAAGTATCGCCAACTTTGAATTTGAACTTGGCTAACTTGTCCTAATAGTGGAGTAAATACGTGTCTGAAAAAATAACGCCGCAACAATTGGTTTCTCAACAATTATCGCAATTGACGCAATTAGAGGCGTTATTAGCCACGGAAAAAGAAGTGCTTCAGCAGCAAAATCCTGACGCGCTGATCCAAGCCACCTCAGATAAAAACACCTTACTTTTGGCCATTCAAGACATTGATAATGCTATTGGGCAAAGCTTCGAATTCAAACAAGAGAAGTTGGCCGGTAATTTCAGTGACGAATTATCAGCAATCAAAGCAAGTTTAGAGCGCTGCAAGAAACAAAATCAAGTTAATGGTCTGATCATTCACCAATCACAAATAGCTGTTGAGCGAATGAAAACCTCCTTGCTGGAAAACCATAATAAATCTTCTATGACCTATGATAGTAAAGGCAAAACCTCAGGCGGTCTCAGTAGTTTGGGTATAAAAGCTTAACTTAGCTGCCAATACGTCATCGTGCCTTAATACTCGTAGCATAACGATATATTCGCTTCTCCTAACCATGACATTGCCTATACGGATTTAGGTACTTAGGCTATGTCGGGAACATATAACCTGACCGTTCATCCTGAACATCGCCATTCATTCACATCCATGTGATCATGACATACCGTTCATCCTGAACAT
>CAJXUN010000039.1 GCA_913061475.1 uncultured Colwellia sp.
GTAGACGCGCTGGATTTAGGTTCCAGTATCGCAAGATGTGAGAGTTCAAGTCTCTCCTTCCGCACCATTTCAAAATGAAAACACCAACATATCTTTTTTTAAATTAACCAATACTTCTCGATAACGACACCATCACCCATGCAGTCTATATGTTAATCCCCCTTTTATTCTAATATTGCCACTGCGGTTCACAATAGAAACACTCCCTAAATACCACACGCATAAGCTAATGCTTTGTTTTTAATGCTTGGCAACTTATTAACCATCATTAAGCCAGCGTTACGAGCGAACTTTGCTAGTGGCGACACATGCCCGAATGACAAATACAAAGCGTCCATCGTTGTCATCATTAATAAATTATCTGTACGCCTTTTCTGCTGATAGCGTGCTAGTACTTCAGCCTGATGCCATGCCTCTCCGCTACCAATTGCCTTTGCAATCACATGCTGAAGCGCTTTTACATCTTTAAAGCCCAAATTAACGCCTTGCCCTGCCATCGGGTTTATCGTGTGCGCGGCATCGCCAACGAGTAAAACTCGATCTTTATGGTACTGATTGGCGTGACGACGTGTTAATGGAAATGCCGCTTTATTTATCACTCTAACTTTTCCTAACTTATCTGGAAACTGCTGCATAACTTCCTGTTCTAGCTGGGCATTTGATAATGCGGATAAGCGCTTTATTTCATCTTTATTATGATACCAAACCAAAGATGCATTGTTTCCTGGCATAGGCAGCATGGCAAGTGGCCCCGTTTGAAAGAACTGTTGCCAAGTAATATCTTGCTGTGGGTTATCGGTACAAACATTAATTAACATGGCTGACTGAGCGTAGTCCCAACCTGTAGTACCAATATTCGCCAATTTTCGCACGTATGAATTAGCACCATCAGCGCCAATGACTACTTTTGCACGTAGTATTTGCGTCGATAATGTCAATTCAACCTCAGCTGAGCTTTGTTCAAGTTTAATTAATGTTTCGGGACAAAATAAGGTGATATTGCTGTGTTGCTGTACTTTTTGCCATAACGAAAGTTGTATCAATCTATTTTCTATAATATGGCCTAAGTGGCTTTGACTAATATCTTGGGCATCAAACTCAGTGTAACTTTGCTCGCTTTCCGAAACACCTAGGCGTTTGTATGGGCACATTCGCCACTGTTGCAATTGTTGCCAAGCACCTAGTTGTTTCAATAACTGCTCAGAGGCCAACGATATTGCAGAAACACGTAAATCAAAGGCTTGCTCCGGAGAAAAAGTTAACGGTGCACTTTTTTCAATAATAGCAACAGTTAAGCCTAACTCAGCCAGTGCTAAAGCACTTGCGGCCCCGACCATTCCACCACCAACAACAACACAATCAAATTGATTCATAATGCGCTTTATAACTTTACTGACATAAGCTTATTCTACCCAACCTGATATGGTAATTCGATGTTTATATGTAGGATTATTTAGCAACCTGACGCTATGAGGCATTGGGTGCGATAACTTTAAAATCGTTAGCGTGTTGAACTTTGGCATTAGAATACGCTTAAAAAACTTAATTTTTTTCGGATAAAGCTCTAACTGACCACCAAACTTTTGTTGCCAGCCCGCTGATAGCTGATAAATAAAAGCATATTTACCGGCACTGCCATCGGTATGATAACTGATAAATTGACCTTTTTTATAGGCTGCAAAAAATGAGTCTTGTAACTCCCCTTTAGCTAATGAATTGTCAGAAAGTAAGACACTCACCTTTCCACCTACGTCTTGGTGTAATTGCGCTTGTTGATGTTGTTTTGCATGCTTATTACTAGAACGATAGAACGAAAAAGAAAATTGGCGACGTTTAAAGGCTTTAACCGCTTGAACATGCCTACGCTTATCAATAACCTTGGTTGATATGTTATCTTTAATCGCCATTAATGGACGGTAAGGCGTGGTTAATAAATTCCATTTCTTAAAATGATTATGACTAATAATTTTTTGGCTTAGTTGCTGCGCCTCGTGGCTAGGTAAGAAATTATCTATTTGTACAAAACCTTGTTTTTCTAATCGCTCAATCCATTGCATTCATCTTGCTCCTAAAGCTACTTCATTAACACTATCATAAAGATTTTATTTGGCTATAATCAAAAAACTAAAAAATTGTAGTTAACGATAAATACCAATAACTAAAGGCAAGCATTATGTCAGCATTAAGAAAAGAAAAACGCATTACTAAGGATATTAACTTAGTTTACGATCTCTCGGAAAAACCTAATTTAAGCCAACTTAAAGCGCAAGAAGATCGTGCAGTCATTGCCAAAATAAAAGCTGACTTAGTGCTACCTAGCAATAAGATTTTAACGGTTGATATAGATTTTGATAGCACAAGTGGCTACCATGATAACGCCATCATGGTGATGGACGATTTTGGTGTCGAAATGGTCGCCACAGCATTTGAAGTAAAATATGGAAAAGAGCATGCAGAAAAGGTGCGTGAGGCATGGGCAAATAAACAACACGATAGCTCACCTCGAAAGCCGACATATCTTTTGGTACAAAAGCCTGATCTTAATGGCAAAGTACCCAATGTTTATGCTGTATGTGGTGATGTCCGTCATCCGCCTAAGGAAGCGCCAGCAAGTATTACCTAGGTTTATTTCTAACGCTGTTAAGCGAAAAAAAACGCAGTGGTGCATAATTGCGCCACTGTTATTAGTAAGTACTCTCTCCTCTCAAGTATTAGCAAACAACTTAAAAAATCAATTTATTCATAGCCGAGCCATAAGCCAAGATAATAAGGGCTTTATTTGGTTAGCGGCAACAAATGGCCTGATCAGACATGATAGTGAACATAATATCGTTATCAATAGTAATAATAAAAATTGGCCATTACCCTTTAATTGGATAAATGACATTGAACTTACCCAAAATGGTAAATTACTTTTAGCAACAGAAACGCATAAATTATGGTTATTTGACACATCAACAGGCACAGCGGAACCCGTAGTCGCTGATATTCACCACAATAGTGTCTATCAAGTTATTGAACATCAAAGCATATATTACGCCTATGCGCCGAATAAACTGTATAAAATAAATCCCGCATCACAAGAAACTCAACTATTAGCCAGCAATGTCTCAATTAATAGCCTAGAGCACACTAAAAACAATGTTTATGTGTCGACACCGAGCGGCGTATTCAAAGTTATCGATAAAGCGTTACAGCAAATTGAAGTAGGTCCCATATCAGCAATGGCAGCTTTTGGAACGTCATTAGTGATAGCTAAAGGTAATGAATTAACTATTCTGTCTGATAACAACGACAAAAAAAGTATCACGGTCACTTCACCGATCACCGCTTTAACGCATTCACATGATGAACAGACCATCTTTGCTATCAATAAAATGGGTGAAGTTAAACAATATCAATTAACTACCTTAACTGCACTTACCCATAGTTATCCTGATATTAAACCGGTGATTATTACCCAGCTTTACCATGATGACACGGGAGTTTTATGGATTTTATCCAATCATGGTGTCAATAAAATTATGCCTTCCGTAGCTAAAAACATTGCTAAAGTATTTGATGTATCTATTAATGCTATGGTGCTAACCGTGCATAAAAATCAATTAGTGCTTGGCAGTTACGGCAAAGGTTTAGGTTTATTATCTGAAAATAAAAACTTTTTACCCAAAAAAATTAACGATAGCTTACCGGCTAGTGCAAAAGTCATTAGCGACCTTTACTCCTATGGCGATAGCATTTACTTGGCAACATTTGATGGCCTATGGCAATTTAATACGGTAAACCAAACTATCGAGCGAGTAGATTTCCCTAGTAATAATCTACTGTTACTTACCATGACTTATAAGGACGATGCGCTTTATTTGGCAACCAATACTCATGGCATAATAAAATATGATTTGTTGACTGAAAAAATTGCTTATCATATTCAAGGTTCAAAACTCAGCTCAGCCGAGGTTATTGATGTTTTACCATTAAACAATAATACATTGTGGGCCGCAACGCCGGTTGGCATTGATATTATCGACATCAAAAAGCAAACAGTCGAAAAAATCAATGATTTTGGCGAAAATAAGGTTATTGCCTTACTTGAATACAAAAATAAAATTTTTGTTTCCACCAAAGGCGATGGCTTTTTTATTTTCAACTTGCAGGGGCAGTTGCTCTCGCACTTTGCGAAAAATATTATTTTTGGTTACATGAGTTTTATTAATGGCGAAATTTGGATTTCAGGTCGTCCGGGTTTGTATAGACTCAACCCTGAAACCTATCAATTAAATATGGTGGCAAATACAGAAAAATTCACCTTTAATAAAAAGCCTGCTTTACTGAATAACAAGGTATATGCCAGTCATTATGGCGGTGTATTAGAAGTGCCACTAACCATTGAAGATACAATACAGGCAAAAATATACATCAGCAAAACTATAGCATCAGGAAAAGCCGAGCTTTTAAGTCGCACGATTAACATCGATTCATCCAACGACGTTGTTACCTTCGAACTCGCCAGTATCGACTTTAGGCCTGGACAAGAAAAGCAATTCAAGTATCAGATTAATGGTGGCGATTGGCATGATATTAACGGGGGTCAGCTAACGTTAACCGGACTGTCTTCAGGTAATTATCATATTGAGATTATGGGCACTAATAGTTTGGGCCAATGGAGTAACTTTAAAGCTTACACTGACATCAATGTTTCATACCCTTGGTATTGGCACCCCAATAGCCGCATCATTTATGCTGTACTGATTATCGCAACAATTTTGTTCATTTTTTGGTTGATGTATTTGCGCTCTCGCTCCATTAGCCACATTCATCGACTACTCAATGAAGAAATAAGCACAAATAGTCAATCAACCGCGATTATTCGCCGAAAGTTAATTGAAATACAGTATTGTATTGAACCTAAGGAAATACATCAGCAAGAAATTACTAGCGATAATGACATCACACATGCCGAGATTAAACCCCTTATAAACGCATGTTTAGCTGAGTTATCAACAAATAAAAATCACACCGCTCCTAGCAGTTTATCAGGTAGTTCGTTAACCGTTGCCTTACCTTACTTAGCTGACTACTTTCATCAGCAATATCACGTGCTAATTACCTTACAACTCGATATCGAAGTGAGTAAAGTGGACTATGCTGTGCAGTCCGCAATTTATCGCATTGTTTATGAAGCCATTCTCGCGGCGATTACTAATGGTAATGGCGGTGTTTTCGCGATTCATATCAACGAAGCAAATGAAAAAATCTGGTTGAAAATAACCGATAATGAACAAAGTTTTGCACAATTTAATAGTAAAATTAATTTCGATATGGCGATGTATTACATCCGCCAAGTAGCAAATAAATTTAATGCCACGTTTCATACCTATGATAATCAAGAACACGGCAGCGAAATCATACTATCAATCCCTTTAATGAAAATGTCCTAATAACAAAAAACCATTTTTTTAACAGCACACTTCTAAACTAGCATCATAAGCAAAGAAAGAGTAAAATATGCGTCCTTAAATTCTCTAGCAAAAACTAGAATCAATTTCATGAAAAGATTAGGCGCGAATAAATGAGTAAAAAGCTATACATCAAAACTTGGGGCTGTCAAATGAACGAGTATGACTCGCAGAAAATGGCAGAACTTTTAGATTCCACCCACGGATTTGTGTTGGCTGAAGAAGCCGAAGATGCCGATGTGATCTTGCTAAACACTTGTTCAATTCGTGAAAAAGCCCAAGAAAAAGTATTTCACCAGTTAGGTCGCTGGAAAAACCTAAAAGTTAACAAGCCCGAACTTGTTATCGGTGTGGGTGGTTGCGTTGCCTCTCAAGAAGGCGAGGCTATTCGTAAACGTGCTCCTTATGTTGATATGGTCTTTGGCCCTCAAACCTTGCACCGTTTACCTGAAATGATCCAGCAAGTAACCGGGAATAAAGGCTCGGTCGTTGATGTTAGCTTCCCAGAAATTGAGAAGTTTGACCGTTTACCAGAGCCAAAAGCAGATGGCGCTACCGCGTTTGTGTCAATTATGGAAGGTTGCAGTAAATATTGTACTTTCTGTGTAGTACCTTACACACGTGGTGAAGAAGTTAGCCGCCCGCTTGATGATGTATTATATGAAATTGCTCAATTAGCCGAACAAGGTGTTCGCGAAGTTAACTTATTGGGACAAAACGTTAATGGTTACCGTGGAGATTCGCATGACGGCAGTATTTGTCGTTTCTCAGAATTATTACGTTTAATTGCCACTATTGATGGTATTGACCGTATTCGTTACACCACGTCTCATCCGATTGAATTTACTGACGACATTATTGATGTTTATGCTGATGTGCCTGAGCTAGTCAGCCATTTACACTTACCTGTACAGAGTGGTTCTGATCGTATTTTAACACAAATGAAACGTGGTCATACGGCTATAGAATACAAATCTCAAATTCGTAAATTAAAAAAAGTACGTCCTGATATTTGTATGTCATCTGATTTTATTATTGGTTTTCCAGGTGAAACTGATGCCGATTTTGAAGCAACAATGAACTTGATCAAGGCAGTAGATTTTGATTTAAGTTTTAGCTTTATTTACAGCGCTCGTCCTGGTACGCCGGCAGCAGATATGATTGATGATATTAGTGATGATGTTAAAAAACAGCGTTTACAAATATTACAAGACCGTATCAGCCAACAAGCATTACATATTGCTCGTCAGATGCTTAATACCGAACAACGTATTTTAGTTGAAGGGCCATCGAAAAAGAATCCGATGGAATTACGTGGTCGCACTGAAAATAACCGCATCGTAAACTTTGTTGCTCCCCACACAGTAATTGGTCAATTTGTTGATGTAAAAATCACCGATGTATATGCCAATTCACTGCGTGGTGAGTTAGTTCGCCAAGAAAATGAAATGGGCTTGCGTATCGCGCATTCGCCAGCTGACATTCTTGCGAATAGTCATCACCAAGTAAACGAAAATTCAGCTAATGATCTTGGCGTAGCAACTTACACTCCATAAGTTAATCACTCGCTAAATGAGTTGTATAAATGGCAAGTAAGTAATTAGTTGCCATTTTCCCTAACGTTTCAAACACTCAGGATAATAAATTGAGCAAAAACATCAGCATAAACTTCGAATTATCTCCCGCCGATAACAATCGTCTGGCCAATTTATGTGGCGCTATCGATGATAATCTCAAAACTATCGAGCGTCGTATGGGCGTTGAAATCAGCTATAGAAGTCATGAGTTTAAAATTACCGGTAAAAATTTACATTGTCAGGCGGTGAAAAAAATCTTAATCGATTTATACCTTGAAACAGAAACTGTTAAAGGTAAAGCCATTAGTATATCTCCCGAAATGGTACATTTAGCCATCGTCGATGCGGGTGTACTAGAAGTTTCAGCAAGTAAGATTGACGCTAAATACGATGATATGGTGACGATAAAAACCAAACGCGGCATCATAAAACCTCGTAACGAAAACCAACAAAGCTACGTGCAAAATGTCCTTACCAATGATATAAGTTTTGGTGTGGGTGTTGCTGGTACTGGAAAAACTTACCTAGCTGTAGCCTGCGCCGTTGACGCTTTAGAGCGTCAAGAGATTAGACGTATATTACTTACGCGTCCGGCGGTAGAAGCTGGTGAAAAATTAGGTTTTTTGCCGGGTGATTTATCACAAAAAGTCGACCCTTATCTACGCCCACTATACGATGCCTTATTTGAGATGCTTGGCTTTGAGAAAGTTGAGAAACTGATCGAACGTAATGTTATTGAAGTGGCACCATTAGCCTATATGCGTGGTAGAACACTCAACGATGCCTTTATTATTCTTGATGAAAGTCAAAATACGACCGTAGAACAAATGAAAATGTTCTTAACCCGTATCGGCTTTAACTCACGCGCCGTGATCACCGGTGATATAACACAGGTAGATTTGCCGCGTGGGCAAAAGTCTGGCTTACGCCATGCTATTGAAGTATTAGTGGATATTCCAGGCGTTAGCTTTAACTTTTTTCAAGCAAAAGATGTTGTACGACACCCTGTTGTTGCCCACATTGTCGAAGCGTACGAAGCATTTGAACAAAAAGAAAGTCGTATAAAAAAAGAAAAACAACAACAGCGTGAGCAGCAACAAGCACAACTGATAATTCAATCAAGCGAAAATAAAAATGAGCAATAACGGTCCTACTATTATCCTTGATTTGCAATTAGCCTGTGGTGATAAAGCGGTACCTAGCAGTGAGGATTTTCAACGCTGGGTCGAAGCGGTACTCAGCCCTTATAAAAAGTCTTTTGAACTGACGATTAGATTAGTCAATTGCGATGAAGGCCGTCAGCTTAATCACCAATATCGCAATAAAGATAAAGCCACAAATGTATTATCGTTTCCATTTGAAGTCCCTGATGGTATTGAACTTGATTTGTTGGGTGATTTAGTTATTTGCGTTGAAGTTGTTGAGCAAGAAGCCATTGAACAAAACAAAACACCTCAAGCACATTGGGCACATATGGTTATTCACGGATGCTTACATTTATTAGGTTTTGATCATATTGAAGATGACGAAGCAGAAGAAATGGAAGCACTAGAAACAAAATTAATAACTGCTTTAGGGTTTGCTGCACCTTATGATGTCAATTAGCGGTAAATATGTATATCATCCAGATCATTATTTGATCTACTTCAGTAAAATGCTTACCGAAGAGAGTAAACAATAATTTAGTACTTGAAATTAGCCCTGATCGGCTACAAACTAACCAAATAGTTAAGCAAGACTAAATTAAACTAACAAGGAATTAAAAAGGCTCTATGAGCGACGACCAACCCCACTCTAGTAACGGTTCTTCAAATAAGTCAATCTTGGATAAAATTATGCAAGTATTTACCGGAGAACCGAGAAGCACAGACCAACTCGCTGATGCATTGAATGATGCTGAAGACCGTGAGCTTATTAATCCTGAAATTAAGCAAATGATCGAAGGTGTGCTTGAAGTCTCTGATATGCGAGTACGCGATATCATGATCCCTCGCTCACAAATGGTCACTCTAGATATTAACGACCCGTTAGAGAAGTCTCTTGCAGTCATCGTAGATTCAGGGCATTCAAGATTTCCAGTTATTAATGATGATATTGACGATGTCGAAGGAATTTTACTGGCGAAAGATTTACTAGCTTATGGCTTTAACCAAGTCGAAGAAGCATTCACTATTTCACAAGTGATTCGTCCCGCTATTATTGTACCTGAAAGTAAGAAAGTCGATCCGCTGTTAAAAGAATTTCGCCAGCAACGCTATCACATGGCGGTAGTTGTAGATGAATATGGTGGCGTTTCCGGCGTTGTTACCATTGAAGATATTCTAGAGCTTATCGTTGGTGAAATTGAAGACGAAACCGATGATGCTATGGAAGAAGACATTAAATACCTTGCCGGCCAAGTTTACCAGGTAAAGGCGCTGACAGATCTTGGTGACTTTAACAGTTACTTTAATTTTGCATTTAATGAAAGTGATGCCGATACCATAGGCGGCATTGTGATACAGCACTTTGGTCATATGCCGAAAAAAGGTGAGAAAATAACCATTAACAAAGTTGTTTTTAAAGTAACCGCTGCCGATAGTCGCCGTATCCAAACCTTACAAATTACCTTACCTAAAGAACATGTTGTTCCAGGTAAAGTAACTGACTAAGTCATTATGCTAAACAATCTTTTTAAGCGAATTCAACGCAATATCAGCAATAAAGATAATGCGCTTAGCTTCTTCTTAGGGCTAGCATTAGTTCTCTGCTATGCACCTTTTTCTTACTACTGGTTGTTGGCTGTAATATTACCGACTTGGTTGTATTCGTTGCAGGGCAAGTCAACCAAAGATGCCACTAAGCAAGGTTTTATTTTTGCCTTGGGTTGGTTTTCTGCTGGCATCAGTTGGGTACATGTCAGTATCGACCAATTTGGCGGCCTACCACTGGTAATATCAATATTGTTAATGCTATTACTGTGCCTATATTTAGCCTTGTTTCTTGCGCTCGCGTGTAATTTGGCGGCTCGTTTTTCTCATCAACAGCAGTTAAATCTATGGCTTTTATTACCTTTTTGGTTGTTGGCTGAGTTTTTACGCGGCGTATTCCTAACAGGTTTCCCATGGCTAACCTTAGGTTATAGTCAAATCGACGGGCCTTTAGCTGCCTTTGCACCTATTATTGGCGAAAAAGGCCTTAGCGCTCTCGTCCTGATCATCAGCATCGCCGTGGTTTATCTTATTAAACGGCGTAAAACCTTTCTTAACATTGCCTTACTCATCACAATTAGCATCACGAGTGCAGCCTTACAGAATACAACTTGGATTTCCCCAACCGGTAAATCAATTCAAACGGTATTGGTTCAAGGCAATATAAAGCAAGCAATGAAATGGGCGCCTGAGTTAACTTGGCCAAGCATGCTAAAGTACTTAGACCTGACTCGACAACATTATCCTGCTGATATTGTTATTTGGCCAGAATCAGCTATTACTGCAGTAGAGCCAAGTACACAAGCACAAGATTTTTTGCAACTAGCACAAAGCTCAGCCTTGTTAAACAATAGCGCCATCGTTTCCGGAATTATTGATTACAACATTAATACCAAAAACTATTACAATAATTTAGTAGTACTGGGTAAACACAGCGTTGATGATGAGCAAGGTAGCTATCACTACAACAATAAAAACCGCTACGCAAAACATCACTTACTGCCGATAGGTGAATTTGTGCCGTTTGCAGACTGGTTAAGGCCCATTGCCCCTATTTTTAATTTACCGATGTCAGCTTTTAGTCGTGGTGAATATGTGCAAAAAAACCTGATCGCTAATGGCTATCATTTATTACCTTTGATCTGCTTTGAAGTGGCTTTTGCTGAACAGCTTAGTGCTAATTTCTCCAATAAAACCGATTTGTTATTAACCGTAAGTAACGACGCATGGTTTGGTGATTCACATGGACCACATCAGCATTTGGACATTGTCAGAATGCGCGCGCTTGAGTTTGGTCGACCTTTTCTACGGGCAACCAATAACGGCATAACAGCGGCAGTTAATCATCACGGTGAGATCATAAAGCAAATACCACAATTTGAAGAAGCCGTGCTCAGCGTTAGTGTGCAACTCGTTACTGGATTAACACCTTATGCTCGCTACACGCGTATTATCGACTTTAGCATTCCTTTATTATTATTAGCCTTCGCGCTAATGAGGCAATTGTTTTATAGAAAGCATGAAACTAGCAAGAATAACACTCCCATTACATAACATTTTCTCTCATTATCTTTGCTCGCTTTTTATCACAACTTGCACCCGTAAAATTTATATTCACTACTTTTAAACCTTTTTCATTCTCCCAGCGACTTAGTTTATATCAGTGCACTTTAGCAAAAGGTTTTGCGACGCGCTGATTTGACATTCGGGGGAAAAGTCATGTCGATTAAAGACACCAGTGCACAAGACAGTAAAGTACTAACAAAAACATCATCAAAAGCTCGCTGGGTAACCATCACATTAGTGATAATCATAGCGGCTTGCGTTATCTGGCAAGTAGCTCCTTCAGCATCTCGTTGGAGTAAGGCAGAGCAATCCATCGCATTAGATAGGGTTCGCCTTGCAACAATTTCACTAGGTGACTTCACTCGAGACATTTCGGTATTAGGCCGAGTCGTCGCCGCAGTAAGTCCAACGGTTTATAGTCCTGCCGATGGCACAATCACCTTAATGATCGAAGCAGGCCATGAAGTAAAACAAGGACAGATCATCGCAAAACTTGAAAGCCCAGAGCTTAATAGTCGCTTGTTTCAGCAGCAAGCAACACTAGAAGGTTTGCAATCAAGTTTTGACCGTCAAAAAATTCAAGCAAAAAAACAAAGCTTGATTGATCAAAAGGCGGTCGATTTAGCCAACGTAAAATTGATCACCGCTAACAGAGAAAAACGTCGCGCTGATTTAGGTTATGAAAAAAGTGCCATTAGCCAAATTGACTTTGAAAAAGCACAAGACGAGCTAGAACAAGCAAACCTGCAACATAAGCATGCGGTGCAAGATGCGGCCTTGAATACCGAAAGTTTGGACTTTGATAGTCAATCATTACTGTTAGATATCAGACGCCAAACCTTATTGGTGAAAGAGTTACAACGCCAGGTTGATGGCTTGAATATCGCTTCACCAGTCAAAGGTATTGTCGGCAATTTAAGTGCTGATAACAAAACTTTTTTAACTAAAAACCAAGCCATTTTAACCATTGTCGATTTATCGCAGTTTGAAGTTGAAATTGAAATACCCGAAAGTTACGCAGACGATCTAGCGATTGGTATGGACGTAAACATTCAATTTGAACAGCAGCCCTTTCGTGCTCGTTTGGTCACAATTTCCCCCGAAATACTGAATAATCAGGTGACTGGGCGAGTGCGTTTCACTAACGATATTCCAAAAAAACTACGTCAAAATCAACGTTTAAATACCCAGATTATCCTTGAGCACAAAGAAAACGTCTTACAAGTTCAACGTGGGCAATTCCTTGAAAGTAGTGGCGGTCGATTTGCTTATAAAGTGCTAAACGGCTTAGCGGAAAAAACCGCGATTACCACAGGTGCGCGTAGCTTAAGCCATATTGAGATATTACAAGGGCTAAAAGCAGGCGACCAAATTATTATTTCAGGTACCGACACCTTTAACGCCGCAGAGCAAGTCTTGCTTAGTGAATAGTTGACTAATACGAAATACAAAATTAAAGCAGCTTCATTTGCACAATGAAAGCATAACAGCAGAACAAAAAACTGTTCGTAATATACAAGGGAATTCAACATGCTAGTAATGAAAAACATCAATAAAATATTTCAAACTGCAGATATTCAAACTCATGCGCTACGTGACTTTTGCTTACAGGTAAATGAAGGAGATTTTGTTAGTGTTACCGGCCCATCAGGCTCAGGAAAAACCACTTTTTTGAACATTGCTGGGCTACTTGAAACCTATAGTAATGGTGAGTTTTTATTGGATGGTGAAGACGTTGGTAAATTGAATGACAATGGCCGCTCACGCATGCGAAATCAAAAAATTGGTTTTATCTTTCAAGGCTTTAATTTAATTCCTGATCTCAATCTCTACGACAATGTTGACGTACCACTGCGCTACCGTGGTTTTAATGGCAAAGAACGTAAACGTCGAATAGAAGAGAATCTCGAGCGGGTTGGGCTTGCATCTCGTATGAAACATTTACCTAGCCAACTTTCTGGCGGACAACAGCAGCGCGTTGCCATTGCGCGGGCGCTAGCTACCGACCCAAGATTTCTTTTAGCTGATGAACCAACCGGCAATTTAGATTCTGAAATGGCGCAAAGTGTCATGAGCTTGCTAGAAGATATTAATCAGCAAGGTACCACCATTATTATGGTAACTCATGACGCACAATTAGCGCAGCGAGCTAAACGTACCATACAGGTCAAAGATGGCAGAGTCAGTGAGCTAGCTATCGTTACACCACACCTTAATCAAGCGATTGCTTAAGGTATTCAAGCGTCAACACCTGCAAAACAAGGAAACACTATGTTTAGTTATTATTTACGACTGGCTTGGATAAGCATTCTAAGGCATTGGGGCTTGAGCCTATTAATGGTCTGTGCTATCGGCCTGGGTATTGGCGCCGCCATGACCACCGTTACCGTGAACTATTTGATGTCAGCGGACCCTATTCCCGAAAAAAGTCAGCAATTATACTATGTTCAACTCGACAGCTGGGATGTTAACGATCCATTTGATGACGGTTTAAATCCGCCCGATCAGCTAACATTTACCGATTCAAGCAACTTAATGCGGGCTAAAAAAGCCTTTAGACAAAACGTTCAAGCACAAGCTTTTGGCGTAATTGAACCTAATGATCCCGAAATGCTGCCACTAATTGTTAATGGCAGAGCCAATTCAGCCGATTTTTTTCCTATGTTCAACGTGCCTTTTATCTACGGCAGTGGTTGGTCAAATGAAAGCGATGAAAGCAAAGAGTTTGTTGTCGTCCTCAGTAAAGAAACCAATGACAAGCTTTTTGGCGGCGAAAACTCGGTAGGTAAAGCAATTAAACTTGAAGGTAATATGTTCCGTGTAGTCGGCGTTATTGACACCTGGCAACCTAAACCTCGATTCTACGATATTAGCACCGGCGCATTTAACGACTCTGAAGATATTTTTGTGCCCTTTCATTTAATTGCTGACGAAAAAATATCTCGTTCAGGCAATACCAATTGTTGGAAACCCAGCGGTGATGGCTTTAAAGCCTTTTTAGCGTCTGAATGTATTTGGACGCAGTTTTGGGTGGAATTAAAAACCGAACAAGATAAAGCCGATTATCAACAGTTTCTCAATGCCTATGTGCAGGAGCAAAAGCAGTTCGGCCGTTTCCAACGCCCACTTGATAACCGCTTAAGTAATGTTATGCAATGGTTAGAGTCTCAAGAAGTGGTTGCTGATGACGCGCAAATGATGATGGCGATGTCATTTATGTTTCTTATTGTTTGCTTACTCAATACGGTTGGTTTATTACTGGCCAAATTTTTAGGTAAAGCCCCTGAAATTGGTTTAAGACAAGCCCTAGGTGCGAGTAAAAGCACCTTATTTAGCCAGTACATTATTGAGTCGGCATGCATAGGCATATTAGGTGGCGTGCTGGGTTTAATACTCGCTTACCTTGGTTTAAAAGGCGTTGAAGGTCTTTATGGTGATTACATGAAAGGCTTAGCAAGTTTAGACGCTAACATGGCGATATTCGCCGTACTACTAGCGCTTATTTCAACCATACTCGCTGGCTTATACCCGACGTGGCGCGCTTGTAATATTCAGCCCGCTCAACAACTTAAAAACCAATAAGCCCAGCAGATAAAGTAGGAAATACTTATGTTAGAAACAGGATTGATACTGCGTGCATTGGCGCGTAATAAAGTAGGGGCTTTGCTGATAGCGCTGCAAATAGCCTTAACCATGACCATTATGGTCAACGCTATTTTTATGATCCAAGATCGCCAGCAACAGATGCAAAGAGACAGTGGCTTAGATGAAGCAAATACTTTTTATTTAACCAATACAGTTTTTGCTCAAGACTATAATATACAAGCGCACTTACAAACCGACCTTCATACCATTCGTAACACACCGGGCGTTATTGATGCGGTTCAAATTAATGCCATACCATTAAGCAGCAGTGGCTGGTCAATGGCTTTACAACACGAATCAGGGGAAGATAAAGATGCAATTGGCTCTGCCATTTACATGGTGGATGAACATGCGATTAACAGTATGGGATTAGAGTTAATCGCGGGCTCTAACTTTAGCCAGGCCGATATTGAATTACGTAAAGATGGACAATCAACTTGGCCGGCAAAAACTATTATTACCAAGGCTTTCGCTGAAAACTTGTATCCTGATGACTGGCAATCTGCGATTGGTAAAACGGTCTATATTTCACAAACTCAACCCATGCAAATTATTGGCGTGATAAAAGCATTACAAGCACCGTGGAATGGTTGGGATGGTGTTGAACGCAGTATGCTAGTGCCTTTCCAACGAGAATCTAAAGGCAGTTATTACTTTATTCGCACAGAGGCGGGTCGTCGTGATGAGTTAATGCCTATTATTGAAAAAGTTTTAGCAGAAAGTGATAAACAGCGCATCATTCGTCGTGTAACCACGGTTGAAGATACTAGACTGCGCAGCTACCGACAACATAACGCCACTAACAAAATTTTATCCACTGTGATAATAACATTAACCCTGATCACTGGCTTTGGCATCGTTGGCTTGGCTATTTTCAGTATTAATCGTCGTACCAAGCAAATTGGCACACGGCGCGCACTTGGCGCAACGAAAGGGCAAATTATGCGTTATTTTATGATGGAGAATTTTATTATTTCAGCCTTTGGTAATATGATTGGCTGCCTAGGCGCTGTCGCACTTAATATGTGGCTAGTGCATACCTTTAGCTTATCGCCTATCAGTTTTGAGCTAATAGCGTTTGGTGTTGTTACCCTCTTTATTGTCGGGCAATTGGCGGTTCTTTATCCGGCTAGAAAAGCCGCGATGATAGCACCAGCAACAGCAACTCGTACCATGTAACCTGAGATCGGGATAAGCTAAGTCCGTCAATGCGACTATTTTCATAAAAGCTGACTAAAGTGATAGTAAACATTGCACTATATTAACTTGTTCGCACATCCGCTATCCCAAACGCAGGTTATGTAGTTACCATCACTTTAAACTTTAAACTTGTAAACTGGGTTATCGTTATTACATTTAATTAAAGAGCCTTAAGGCTCTTTTCTTGTTTCATATCGTTAACTTTTTGTTCTTTAAAATAGCAAGCATGATAATTTTTCATGCTAATATTGAAAAAAATAACAAGGAAGCATGACGATGGGTTTATCAAAAACAGTCAAATTGGCATTACTTTTAGCAGCATTTAGCCCTGCACTGGTATTGGCAAAAAGCACGCTAATTACCAATATTGATGGCTATACCATAGCAAATAATGAGCTTACACGGTTCACCGCCATTGCATTCACCGATGATAAAATAGATAAACTTTATTTCGTCAACGATAAGCTGCCGACAACAAAAAGCATCACCATCATTGATGGCCAAGGAAAAACTTTAATTCCGGGTCTAATTGATGCCCATGGCCATATTTTAAACTACGGTTTAAGCTTATTACGAGCAGATTTAGTTAATAGCAGTTCTGAACAAGATGCTATCACTAAAACCTTAACATACGCCAAAGCCAATAGTGGCTTAACATGGATACAAGGCCGAGGTTGGAACCAAACGCAATGGCCGAGTAATGCGTTTCCCAGTACAAAAAGTCTAGATAAACACTTCCCAGATCAGCCAGTATGGCTTAAACGTGTCGATGGTCACGCGGGTTGGGCCAACTCAAAAGCCATGGCTTTAGCCGGTATTACAAAAGCAACAAAATCACCGGAAGGTGGCGATATTATTCGAGACAAAAATGGTATGCCAACTGGCGTTTTTATCGATAATGCCATGGCGCTGATTGACAACAGTATTGCGCCATTAACCATCAAACAGCAAAAAGCAGTGTTAGTAAAAGCAATGGACGCTTTAGCTAGCTTTGGCTTAACCAGTGTTCATGATGCTGGCATAGACACTGATAACATAGTGGCTTTTAAAGAACTAAGTCAAGAAAATGCCATGAGCATTCGCGTCAATGCCATGCTATATCTACCTTCTGAGAAATGGCAACAAACGTTGGCGGATGGACAATATCAAAGCAAAGATGACATGTTCACTTTTAATAGTGTAAAAATTCAGGCCGATGGCGCACTCGGTAGCCGAGGCGCTGCGCTCATTGCTGATTATTCTGACCATCCTGGCCAACGCGGCTTACTGCTTAATACACCTGATGAGTTTGATCATCTCGTACACACAGCGATGAGCAAAGGCTTTCAAGTCAATAGCCATGCGATTGGTGACCATGCTAATAAACTCGTGCTTGATACTTATGAAAAGCATATTAAAGCAACAAAAACAAAAGCCTTACGTCATCGGGTCGAGCATGCTCAAGTGTTACGTCTCGATGATATCCCTCGATTTGCTGAACTCGATATCATTGCGTCTATGCAAGCAACTCACGCCACTAGCGATAAAAACATGGCGCAAGATAGACTTGGCGCGAGTAGAATCTTAGGCGCTTATGCGTGGAGAAAATTACTTAATGCCAACGCTGTTATTGCTGCAGGTTCTGACTTTCCGGTTGAATCGCCCAATCCTTTTTTTGGCTTACATGCGTCAATCACTCGTCAAGATCATAACAATAGTCCTCAAGGTGGATGGTTTGCTGATGAAAAAATGACGCCACTAGAAGCGTTTAGAAGCTTCACTTTAGATGCTGCTTATTCCGGCCACCAAGAAAAAATAATAGGTAGTCTCGCCGAAGGTAAAAAAGCAGACTTTGTCTTACTTGAGCAAAACTTGTTTACCATACCTGAGCAGGATATTTGGAAAATTACCGTCAGTAAAACTTGGGTAAATGGCAAATTGGTCTATAAAAAATAATCATGATACTTTCAATAACAAACTTTATTAAACGATTTTGGCAAGCTATAACGGTGATTATTTTATTATTAATCACCGTAGGTTCATTATCTCCGGCAGAACATCTGCCGGCAGCTCCCGGAAGCGACAAAACACACCACTTTATTGCCTATTGCGCATTAATGCTACCCGCTGCGTTACGTCGCCCTAAATACTGGTTAGCATTTGCCTTGTTTTTTATCCTATGGAGCGGATTAATCGAATTAGTTCAGCCCTACGTTAATCGCTATGGTGAATGGTTAGATATGTTGGCAAATACTGGGGGGGTATTTATAGCGATAATAATAGCGCAAGGAATGCTTTGGTTAACGTTAAGACGCGAAGCTGACCAGCGACAATAAACTATTGTCATTAGTGCGAAACTTTGGTGCCCGTCATAAAAAAAAGCCCATTTGGGCTTTTCTTATGACGATATTCGCTTCACCATCATTTTTTATAAACCGTGACTTTATTACGGCCACTTTCTTTTGACTGATACAGGGCTTCGTCAACATGTTCGAGCCAATGTGAAACCGTACTAAAAGAAGGCTCAACTTCGGCAATACCCAAACTAATGGTATATTTAATTTCAATATCGTTATAAATAACCACAGACTCTTCTACGGCTGTGCGTAAACGCTCGGCAAAGGTAACGGCATCATCAAGATGAGTATCCGCTAACAGAACGACAAATTCTTCACCACCATAGCGCCCTGAAATATCGGTTTCTCGACCTTGCTCACGAATAAGTTTTGCTAAATGACGTATAACATCATCACCCACTAAATGACCGTAGCTATCGTTGATTTTCTTAAAGTTATCAATATCCAACATCACTAAACTGCTAGAATGTTGACTACGATTATAACGCTTAAATTCAGCTTCGATACAATGCTGCCAATGATTGCGATTAAACAATTTAGTTAAGCCATCGGTTTGGCTTAGAATAGCTAAATCGGCATTAACTTTTTCTAGCTGTTTTTTATGAGTGGCATTATCTGTAACATCATAAACCAACAAACATAAATGAGACACTTCACCAGTAGTCGACATTAACGGAATAAATGTGGTGTTTTGGTACATAAAGTCAGCGGTACCGGTAATGGGACGATAATTATTAAACTTAAACACATAAGGCCGCTGCTCCCAAATAGTAAAAGCTTTATTTTTTAATAGAAATACCGACTCTGCTTTGCGACGAAACCAGTCTTCAGGTATTTCATCAAAAAGGTCAAACAGCACCTTTCCTTTCGCTTCTCGTGGCAACAATCCACTATGATTTTCCATAAAACCATTCCAGATTTGCACACTGTAATCACGATCAAGCACCACTAAGCCAACATCAATGGTATGAAGCATTTCCATCAACCAATGTAATTCATTTAACTGTTCTGTTTGCACTGACATAATTAATCCAACAAGTAAGAAATTTTATTATTAAGCGTAGTGACTGACTCTTCAGTAAAGAGTAACAGCAAATCGCATTTTATTGGGTAATTTTCAATACTGTAACTAATTTCTATAGCGAGAGTTTTCTTCCACTTTTTAGTATTAGTGGCGATCAACTCAGAGATTTTTCGGTGTTGTCCTAATACTACAGGGTGCCCTTGACTAAACGACATATCAAGCTGCTCAGAAATACCACTCAAACAGGCACCAATGAGTAAATTCGCCATGTCCATTAACAGCTCTAATTCTACACTTTTATCAAGTTCATGGTGATATTTCATCAAGGTAGCAACGTCTTTGAAGCTTGAATCGTTGAGAATTAACAGTGCTTCTCCTGAGATCCCTGCGCCAATAAAACCTTGGCAGATACCCGATGTTTTATCTTTGCTTTCAACGTCTGAAAGCGCCATGGTTAGCTCGCTAACTTCAATTAAATTTACGTTAGGAATCGGTAAAACCACAAAAACATCAAGTAAGCGCGCCAATAAATCACCTGCGCGCCCCATTGCCACATTAGCAATTTCTTGGTAACAATCTCGCATGTCACTGTCGATTTCAATGGTCGACTGAGGTGGCGAGGGTATTTCATCAGTGGTAACAGGTAACGCTTCAAAAACTGGCGAAGGTGCAATATTACCAGCTTTTTCTGGGATATGCTTATCGGTTGTAATGGGAACGGGTGTTGGGGCTTCATGCTTAATAAGGTCATTTGCACTAAAGACGCCATAAGCACTTAGTATTTCAGTAAGCTTACTTTTATCAACTGGCTTTTTGATAAAATCTAACGCACCTAAGCTTTTAACGCGCTGATGTGCTTCTGGTTGAATGTCACCTGATATGACAATAACTAATGTCGGTAAATCTTGTTTTAATATTGCTTCAAGCACTTGATATCCGTCCATTTCTGGCATGTTTAAATCAAGTAACAATACATCTCCTTTACCTTCTTTAATTGCCGCTATGCCTTCAACGCCATTAGTAGCAAAAGTTATATCGACATCCCAGCCATCAGGAAGCGAGCGCGCGACTTGTTTTCGCGCCATATTAGAATCATCACAAATAAGTAAAGCTGTTGGCATAAAGGAAAAAGACCTCGGTTGCTATATCAAAAGACTGCCCAATCAGATTGCTCAGCAATATATATTCGACAATACATATTGCTAGATAAATACTGACACTACTATAGTAAACAATAGTTTGCTTTTAAAAATAAACACGTTTTATTCGCATTTTTTCTTACACAAAGGTAAGCTTGAACAATATTTTACCTTAAGTAAATAAGCTAATGATGAATATTTTAAAACTATCTGCAATAACATTGCTTGGCTCACTATTTGCGTTTTCAGCCAATGCTGAAATTGCTGCTGAAGAATTAACTGAAACCACCAATTTAGTGATGGCTGGCAATAAATACGTCACCTTACTTGGCAATCAAGTAAACCTAGGAGATAACGCTCCAGACTTTAAAGTAGTAACTGAGACATTCTCCCCGATAACGCTATCAGAATTTAAAGATAAGTCAGTACTAATTTCGGTCGTTCCGAGCTTAGATACAGGTGTTTGCTCGATTCAAACTAAACGTTTTAATGAAGAAGTAGCAAACTTACCTGCGGATGTTGTAATGTTAACCATTAGTAACGATCTTCCTTTTGCTCAAAAGCGCTTTTGTAAAACTGAAAAGGTAGATAATATGAAAATATTGTCTGATGCTGTTTGGCGTGATTTTGGTCAAAGCTACGGTTTACTTATTAAAGATATGGGCTTGCTAACACGTGCCATTTTTATCATAGATATGGACGGAAAAATAGTTTACAAAGAATTGGTGGGTAATATTTCTCAACACCCCGATTACGATACGGCATTAGCAAAACTAAAATCATTAAGTCAACTAACCGTACCGGTTGAAACTGCAACTGATAAATCTGCAGATTAGTCTTTAAAACTCAATGTTCTTTTCAGAGCTAATAAAACATTAGCTCTGAAAGTCTAACAAGACTTATAAAAAATTAAATTAAAACATTATTAGACAATGACTTGTAAAAAAATTAACTTTTTTTTCACTCATCCTCTTGAATTTATATCCATCAATCCCATCTTTAATAATGTAGTCGCCAATAGGGTCTACATTAACCGCCTGTTCAATATTGAAAGGCACAATTAAACTCTACAATACTAAATTTCAGATGTAATAATTCGCGGCTTATGCTGGTTTTAGCATCGGAAAACATTGATAGAGACAACATATTGCTAAACTTAAATAGGATATGAATTATGCGTACAGCTACAGATTTCAGCCCACTTTACCGCTCATTTATCGGATTCGATCACTTAGCCGGATTAATTGATAAAGCTTCAAGAGCAGACAAACAATCTTCGTACCCTCCGTATAACGTTGAGTTACTTGCGGACGACAAATATCGCATTACTATGGCAATTGCCGGTTTTGCTGAAGAAGAACTCGACATTGAATCAAAAGAAAGTACTTTAGTTGTTACAGGCACAAAAGCCGCTAGCGCTAGCAAAATTGAACGTAAGTTTTTACATCAAGGCATTGCAGAACGTAATTTTGAGCGTAAATTTCAATTAGGCGACCATGTAAAAGTTATCGCTGCTTTTATGGAACACGGCCTGTTACATATCGATTTAGAGCGAGAAATACCAGAAGCCTTAAAACCAAGAAAAATTGCTATCAATGGTAAAAGCTTATTAGAAAAAACTACTCTAGAGGCAGAAAGTTAAAAGCGATAGTTGATTAACTCCTCTCTTGGTTATTTTTGCCCAGTCATTGACTGGGCTTTTTTATGTCTTAATTTCAAAATAATCGACTTAAGTTAAGCTTTTACTAATGCCTAAAACCGCAACGAATATTAGCACTGGTACCATTCAGGCTTGTTTTCAGCTAAAGTAGTACGAATTATCTACGTATTTTTTATGATAACTGAAGTTTATCCGCCGTATGACGCGGAAAATAATCGTTGTCAAAACCTAAGATCAAAGGTTCATGCTTGAGCAGAGAAATGAATAAGGCGCTAATCAAAGGAATTTTTTTATCAACAATATTATTTTGTAGTAGCACCATTGGCGCAAAAATAAATATTGTTACCGAGCATTTAGCCCCCTTTCAAATCGTAGCAGATAAAACTATTGGCGGCTTATCAACAGAAATAATTGAAACAACATTAA
The DNA here is from genome assembly GCA_913061475.1 of uncultured Colwellia sp. Taxonomy (GTDB): domain Bacteria; phylum Pseudomonadota; class Gammaproteobacteria; order Enterobacterales; family Alteromonadaceae; genus Cognaticolwellia. Next base: position 22,720 of record CAJXUN010000039.1, read on the forward strand.
AAGAAACAAATATTCGCTATAATCTAGAGGCTCATGCTTGGTCGCTTTCATACAATAGAGCCTTGCATAAGGAAAACACCTGTATCTACTCCCTAGCCTACATTCCTGAGCGAAAGCCATTATTTCAATGGATAGGCAATATCACTGCTAGTAGTATTTCTCTTTATGCTTTAAGCAAAAATAAGATAAAAATAACCAGTTTATCTCAAGCGTTAAATTATAAAATTGCCGTAATAAAAGATGACGTAACTCATCACTTTCTGCTGTCAAAAGGTTTTGTGGAAAATGAAAACCTTTATGTTATGAATAATTATGATTCCTTACTACAACTATTGGAAATACCAAGCCGTCAAATTGACTTGGTTGTACTCAACGACGACTTACTTAATAATCGCGTTAAAAACTCTAACGAGGCGACAAAATATAAAAGTGTTTTCTTATTGCAAGACCTTACGCTAGATTTTTATTTTGCTTGTAGCTTGAAAACTGAAAGAGCTATTATCGATTCACTTCGTAAAACCATGAAAAAATTAGAACAACAAGGGGTATATTCGACGATTAGAAATCGATGGCGCCAATCTATGGTTAATTTAATCTAAGAGCTAATATTCGTTCAAAATAAACAAAACACAAAAAAAGTAACAATATTGTATTGTTACTTTTTTTTCGCGAATTTTCTGCTGCCAGAAAATTCACATTTTACGAATGCTACTTCACTACTTACTTTGCCATTACATCCAATAAAGCATGAACCGTGGCTTCAACACCCGACTTAATCGCAGGCTCAGGTGTAATTTTAAATTGTGGACTATGGTGACTTGGCACCGCCGCACCTCCGGCCGCAGCACGTTCAAAATCTGCTTTTGGTGTGCCACCAACTTTAAAGTAAACGCTAGGAATATAAGGGTCAGAGGTGAAAAAGCCAAAGTCTTCCGCCCCCATGCCGGTTTCAGCTGGCTCTAGTAAAGCATCAGCCCCCATTTTTTCACTCAGCACACCTTTTAAACGCTTAGCGAGTTTTTGATCATTAAACGTCGGAGGAAAAGAAAACTCACTTACCACCACCTCTGGCAAATTATCTTCAGCTATACCCGCCGTACGAGCAGTGCCAATGGCAACGCGCTTTATCGCTGATAATAGCTGTTCACGCACTTCTGGCGTTAAACTCCGTACCGTTAGCTGTAATTTAGCTTCATCTGAAATAATATTATGCTTAGTACCTGCATGAAATGCGCCTACGGTAATAACACCGGCATAGCGTGGTGCTAATTCGCGGCTAATAATAGTTTGCAGGTTATTAACAATTTGCGCGCCGATCACGATAGGATCCTTACCTTGATGCGGTGATGCACCATGCGCACCAATACCATGCACCGTTATATCAACAGTATCTGCTCCAGCATAAGGCGAGCCTTCATCAACAATAATTTTACCTGCTTCTGAATTCGCACTTACATGAAAAGCAAAAGCGTAATCAGGTTGGCCAAAGCGTTGCCAAATGTTGTCAGCCATCATTGCCGAAGCTCCGGGACCTTTTTCTTCAGCAGGCTGCCCTATTAGCATTAAAGTGCCTGACCATTTATCTTTGTTTTCAGCCATATAACGAGCTGTTCCTACAAGGCTGGTAATATGAACATCATGACCACACGCATGCATAACACCAACGGTTTCGCCATTCCAATCTTGCATTTTAACTTTTGAAGCATTTGCTAATCCTGATTGCTCAACAACCGGTAAGCCGTCCATGTCAGCTCGCACCATCACCATAGGACCAGCGCCGTTTTTCATTATTGCCACAACACCGGTACCGCCAACACCATGAGTAACATCAAAACCAACCGCTGCTAGTTCTTGGCCTAAGCGTTTTGCCGTTTTAGTTTCCATTAAAGATAATTCAGGGTTGCGATGAAAATGATCCCATAATGGCGCTAAATGCTGCTGATAATCTTTAGCGATGTAGTCAGTTGTCGCTTGTTCAAATGCTAAAACGGTAGTCGGGATAAACGATGAAATTGCCAACGTTGAGGCAATTAAAACAGAAAGTGCTTTACGATTCATTTCAGGCTTCTTATGTGGTTTATTATTGTGAACTTAATGTACCTAGCCTGACCGTTAATGTCTTGTTGTTTTCGTTAGTCTGTATGCATTCAACGATAAGTGACCGTTAATTATTCATCACTTTTTGTTGAATTTTCACGATATACCTGCTGATAATTAGTACGATTATTCACCGTATAATGCTTCATCAAATAGTACGTACAACAGCCATTTCGCCTATTGAATATGCGACTACAGTACTATTTGCTTACTTATTGATTTATGAATCTCGGGGATAAGATTTTTTTTGCAACAAATAAAGCTCAATAAATTAGCGGCAATTAAAGCTGACAACAACGGAGATTATGAGCCTAATTTTTGTCAAAATTTTACTGACATTAAATTTTTTATTGTGCTAAAAAAGTGCTATTAAAATAATTACACTTTAATTTTCAAGCTTATATTTTTTATAATATATGATAAAAATTTGACGAAAAAATACAACAACAAGGTCAATCATGGATATCAATTTAGCCTCTAAAAGAGCATTAGTTTGTGGTAGCAGTCAAGGTATTGGGCGCGCTTGCGCAATAGAACTTGCCAATTTGGGCGCCAGTGTGACGTTATTTTCACGTAATAAAGAAAAACTTGAGTTGGTCAAAAATGAACTTAGTACCGCTCAAGCGCAAAATCACCAAGTGCTGATTGCAGATTTTTCTCAGCCAACAGAAGTTAATCGCGTGATTCTTGATGATGTTGCGACAAATGGTGGTTATGACATTTTAATCAACAATACTGGCGGTCCAGCGCCCGGTCCAGCAAGCACAACCGATGTTAGCGCCTTTATCGAAGCATTTAATTTACACCTCGTTACCAATCATCATCTCGTACAAGCATTGTTGCCAGCAATGAAGCAAAAACAGTATGGTCGTATCATTAACGTTATTTCTACTTCTGTGAAACAGCCTATTCCAGGCTTAGGAGTGTCAAATACTATTCGTGGTGCAGTGGCGAGTTGGTCAAAAACTCTGGCCAATGAGCTTGGCGCTTTTGGTATCACGGTCAACAATGTATTACCAGGGGCAACCGCAACCGCAAGATTAGACGCCATTATTGCCGGTAAAGCGAAAAAACAAGATATCTCCATTGAACAAGCAACCATAAATGAGAAAAAACAGATCCCAATGCGCCGTTTTGCAGCGCCTGAAGAATTTGCTGCTGCAGCTGCATTTTTAGCCTCGCCAGCAGCCGGTTATATTACCGGAATTAACTTACCTGTTGATGGCGGTCGCACGAGTTGCTTGTAGAGGAGTAATCGATGGATATCATTGCAAATTTTATTGATGGTCAATATCAAGCGCCATGTCAGCAGCAATATATTGATAATATCGAGCCTGCAACGGGGCAAGTGTACGGGCAAATTCCTGACAGCGGAGATGACGATGTTGAGCTCGCGGTTACTGCTGCAAGAAAAGCCTTACCCGCATGGCAATTGATGCCATTAGAACAAAGAGCTGACTATTTAATCGCTATTGCGCGTGAAATTGAGCAGCGTATCGATGAGTTAGCAATGGCTGAAGCCACTGATAACGGAAAACCAATTTCTTTAGCGCGCGAAGTTGATATACCACGTGCCGCCAGTAATTTTAAGTTTTTTGCCCACGCCTGTTCACAGTTTGCCAGCGAATCTCACGCTATAGCTGGTAGCGCGATAAATTATACCCTCAGACCACCGGTGGGTATAGTAGGTTGTATTTCACCATGGAACTTACCGCTGTACCTTTTTACTTGGAAAATTGCGCCGGCTTTAGCCGCCGGTAACTGTGTCATTGCCAAGCCTTCTGAGGTCACGCCAAAAACAGCAGCTTTACTCGGTGAAATTTGCCAAAAGGTTGGTTTACCCAATGGGGTACTAAATATTTTGCATGGCACTGGCGCAAAGGTCGGTCAGGCTATTTGCCAACATAATGAAGTAAAAGCTATTTCTTTTACTGGAGGTACCAGTACTGGCGCTGCTATTGCACAACTTTTAGCACCAAAATTCAAAAAACTATCTTTAGAGCTTGGCGGAAAAAATCCAGCGTTAATTTTTGCTGATTGTGATTTTGACAGCACCGTTGAACAAGTATTTCGCGCCAGCTTTGCTAATCAAGGGCAAATTTGTTTATGTGCGTCACGCCTTTATATAGAACGCCCGATTTATGAAAAGTTTAAACAGGCATTAATCGCTAAAGCACAAGCTTTGCAACCAAGTGACCCTTTATTGGAAAAGAGTAAAATGGGCGCATTAGTATCTAAGGCACACTTACAAAAAGTACTAAGCTTTATAGCAGATGCGAAAAGCCAAGGCGGTATAATTCTCGCCGGTGGTGAACAAGTGCAACTTAGCGGCCGCTGTCAACAAGGCTACTTTTTGCAAGCAACCATTATCGAAAATTTAGCCAACAGCGCTCGTTGTAATCAAGAAGAAATTTTTGGCCCAGTGATTACCCTTCAACCCTTTGATAGCGACCAAGAAGCACTAGCACTAGCCAACGACAGTCAATACGGCTTGGCCGCAACAGTATGGACTAATCATTTAGCACGCGCGCATCATTTAGCTGAAAATCTAAACACCGGCATTGTTTGGATAAATTGTTGGCTGCTCAGAGATTTACGCACGCCATTTGGCGGTATGAATCATTCGGGTCTTGGCCGTGAAGGTGGCGTAGAAGCGATGCGATTTTTTACCGAAAGTAAAAATGTTTGCGTTAAATACTAACAGTCACGATAAAAAGGCACTTAAGCTGAGCATTTTATGAATCAAACATGTACTAAATTTAAATCATCAGGAGCAATATTTGCCAGCGCATTAGGCTGCAAATGGACCTTGATCTGACCCTCCCCTGCCTCGATGTAAACTTAGATGCTAAGTTTTTCGCGATTAAACTGTTTTAGCCGACAAAGTGACTAACCTTAAGGCTAACAGCCCCCGTTTAGCGTTAAAAGTTAACCAGCGAAAAAAAACAAATAACTAAAACAAAAAAACACTTTAAATGGATAACATTATGTCAGAATTTTTTAATGCCGATCAGGCCCCTAAACCGGTAGGTTTATACCCACACGCACGACAAGTGGGTAATTTATTATTCTTATCAGGTGTTGGCCCACGTCAAGCCGGCAGCTCAGATATTCCGGGAGTTGAACTCGATGCTGAGGGTGAAATCATCCACTATGACATCGAAGCACAGTGTCACAGCGTTTTTCAAAATGTCAGTACCATATTAGCTTCAGCTGGCGCTGATTGGATGGACTTGGTTGATGTCACTGTGTTCCTCACCAATATGAAAGATGACTTTGCCACCTACAACCGTATTTACGCCGAGTATTTTGCTGAAAATATGCCTTGTCGCACGACGGTTGAAGTTAATAAATTGCCAACACCCATTGCGATTGAATTAAAATGCATCGCAGCCCTTCCAGAGAAATCGGCTAAACAAGGAGCATAAATCATGGCAAAATTTTCCATGCCCTTTAACTTGCAACAATGGATTGATGAACATCGCGAGCTTTTAAAACCGCCGGTGTGCAACAAACAAATATTTCAGCAAGACGATTATATTGTCATGGTGGTTGGTGGGCCAAATAATCGTCGCGACTATCATTACAACGAAACCCCTGAGTTATTCTATCAACTTGAAGGTGAAATGGTGCTCAGTGTAGTCAACGAAGAATATGCTAGCGAGCCTGAAAATAACCAAGCACCAACCTTTAGTGATATCGCGATTAAAGCCGGCGAAATATTTTTACTACCGCCAAAAGTACTGCACTCTCCGCAACGTTTTGAGAATAGTGTCGGCCTTGTCGTTGAACAAAAACGGGATCATGGCCAAAAAGACGCACTTTTTTGGTTTTGTCAGCAATGCAAAAACCCGCTATACACCGAACAGTTTTGCTTAGAGAACATCGAAACTGACTTGCCAAAAGTGTTCAATAACTTTTATAACGATAATGCCAACTGCCAATGTAAAAAGTGTGGTTTTACCGCAGATAAAACTTAGGGAGCCATGATGCTAAAAATAGATATTCATACCCATATTTTGCCAAAAACTTGGCCAAATTTACGTGAGAAATATGGCTATGGCGGTTTTGTTAGTTTAGATCACCATAAATGTGGCTGTGCGCGAATGATGGTTGACGAAAAGTTTTTCCGCGAAATAGATCACAATTGCTGGGATCCGAAAGTACGTTTAAAAGATTGTCAGCAACATAATGTCAATGTACAAGTACTGTCCACTGTACCGGTAATGTTTAATTACTGGGCAAAACCCAAAGATACCTTAGACTTATCAAAGTATTTAAATGACCACATCGCCGGCATTGTAAACGACTACCCTAAACGCTTTGTCGGTTTAGGCACTTTACCCATGCAAGCACCTGATTTAGCCATAAAAGAGCTAGAGCGTTGTGTAAAAGACATTGGCTTAGCCGGTGTCCAAATTGGCTCGCATATTAATGATTGGAACTTAGATCATGAGCAACTATTTCCAATTTTTGAAGCGGCCCAAGATCTTGGCGCCGCGGTGTTCGTTCATCCATGGGACATGATGGCAAAAGAAAAAATGCCTAAATACTGGTTACCTTGGTTAGTGGGCATGCCGGCAGAATCTAGCTTAGCTATTTGTTCAATGATTTTTGGCGGCGTGTTACAACGCTTACCTGATCTTAAAGTGGCTTTCGCACATGGCGGTGGTTCATTTCCAGCGACGATTGGCCGAATAGAACATGGTTTTAATGTTCGCCCCGACTTATGTGCGGTTGATTGCCCAATAAACCCACGCGACTTTCTCAAGCAAATTTATCTCGACTCATTAGTACATGACCCCTTAGCGCTGAAATACTTAGTCGATTTAATGGGACCAAACAATATTGCTCTTGGCACAGATTATCCCTTCCCTTTAGGTGAACTTAGCCCTGGCAAATTGATTGAAGATAGCCACTTTGACGATGATATTAAAGCCAAGTTATTGCATGGCAGTGCCCTTAATTGGCTCGGCTTAAGCAAAGAGCAATTTCTATGATGACAAGCATGACTGAAACAAGCTTCAGCTGGGAGACATAATGAAAGTAACTATTGACCTAGGCGAGCAACAATACAATGTTAATACTGACTTTGGCTACTCGTTGGCCATCGCACTAGACTTTGAGCACAGTGAGAATCAGCCAAATCATTTTGGCGCTGCCCCCGCATTAGCTAAGCCGATGCAAGCTGGTGGTTTTATAGGTGATACCACTCAAGGCGGCAGTTGCAATGTTTTTGAATTAAGCTTCAATCCACATTGTAATGGCACGCATACCGAAACTATTGGCCACATTTGCGATCAAGATAATGCCTTAGCACAAACGATTTCAGCACTGACATTACCCCTCCTCATGCCGTGCACGTTAATTTCAATTACCCCATTCAAGGCAAGCGAAACCCCTGACCAATATCAGCCAAATTTTAGCGTGCACGACAAGGTGATCAGTCGCCAGCAGCTTGAGCAAGCGTTAGCGCCTTACCCTGATATTCAATTGCAAAGCTTAGTGGTAAGAACCTTGCCCAATAACGCTAATAAATGTCAGGCAAGTTATAACGAGGCGAATCAACCGGCATTTTTCACTAGTGATGCTGTGCTATATCTTAACGAACGTGGGGTTGAGCACTTAGTACTCGACTTACCTTCGTTAGATAGACTTAATGACGATGGTCTACTGACGTGCCACCATATTTTTTGGCAAGTGATGGCAGGGACTCATCAACCGAGCCCCAATAGCTTGGTCAATAAAACCATCACTGAAATGGCCTATATCGACAACAACCTAGATGATGGTTTCTATTTTCTGAACTTACAAACACCGGCATTTGTAAATGACGCTGCACCAAGTCGGCCGATGTTATATCAGGCAGAACGACTAAGTTAGCAACAGAGTTTGAAGTACTGAAATGACTAAAAAATCGATGCAATAATAATTAAAATGAGTACAAGATGAGCAACGACATTAATTCAACACCACATACTGATATGAACACTGAAATAAGCACTGAGACAAATATGTTTTCTTTAGCTTACGCGCAAAATTTAGATCAAAACGATCCACTTGCCGCCATGCGTGAGCACTTTTCGATCCCTAAACAAGCGGATGGCTCCAATGAATACTATTTCACTGGCAACTCGTTAGGCTTACAACCAAAACTGGCTCGCGCCGCAGTTATTGAACTGCTTGATGCTTGGCAAGCACGCGGCGTAAAAGGCCATTTTGAAGGCGAATTTCCTTGGCTGCCTTACCATGAGTTTTTAACTGAACAAGCGGCTGAAATCGTCGGCGCTTTGCCAAAAGAAGTGGTGATGATGAATTCACTCACCGCCAACTTACATTTTATGATGGCCAGTTTTTATCAACCAACGACCAAGCGCTCGAAAATATTAATTGAGCACCATGCCTTTCCCTCAGATCATTATGCGGTGGAGTCGCAATTAAAACATCACGGTAAAAGTGTCGACGACAATTTACTATTATGGACACCAAGAGCAGATGAAGAGTTACTAAACTATCAAGATCTTTGGCAATTGATCGAGCAACATGGTGATGAAATTGCCTTAATATTATTACCTGGCGTTCAATATTATACTGGCCAAGTACTCGACATGCAGCGCATTACCGAAGTTGCGCATGCTAGGGGCATTAAAGTTGGCTTCGACCTTGCGCATGCCGCTGGCAATATAGAATTATCGTTGCACCAATGGCAAGTCGACTTTGCTTGTTGGTGTAGCTATAAATACCTTAACAGCGGTGCCGGCTCTGTCGCCGGCTGTTTTGTTCACCAAAAACATGTTGAAAATACCGAACTTAATCGCTTTGCCGGTTGGTGGGGACACGACAAATCGAGTCGCTTTAAAATGGAAAATACCTTTAAGCCCATCCCTAGTGCAGAAGGTTGGCAATTATCCAATCCGCCAGTGCTTTCACTTGCTGCTGTACGCGGATCGTTTGACACCATTAGTATTGCCGGAGGCATGCCTGCACTGCGCAAAAAATCTTTGTTATTAACCGATTACATGATGAGATTAATCAAAACTGAGCTTGGCAACAAAATTCGTATTATCACCCCACAAGCGCCAACAGAACGTGGCTGCCAATTATCATTAATGGTTAACGTCGACGGACTTGACGGCAAAGCTATGTTTAATGCCTTAGAAAAAAATGGCGTAACCACCGATTGGCGCGAGCCTAATGTTATTCGAGTTGCGCCAGTACCTTTATACAATAATTTTCAAGATGTTTATCATTTTGTCAGAATATTAAAGGAGTGCCTGTAATGTCGCCTAGAGAAAAAATAACTATTGCCGGCGCAGGGCCTGTTGGCACCTTGCTAGCCGTTATTTTAGCCAGACATGGTCATCGTATTAACTTGTTTGAATCGCGCCCTGACTCACGGGTAAAAAGCATTTACCAAGGTAAATCCATTAACATTGCCCTGTCAGACAGGGGTTGGTTGGCGTTAGCATCGGTCGGTCTCGAGCAACAGGTAAAACAGCAAGCCATTGCCATGCATAAACGTGTCATGCACGCTATTGACGGCAGCATTACCGAACAAGCATATGGCACACAAGAGCAGGCGATTTGGTCAGTTTCTCGTGCCGGCATTAACGAACAATTACTCGACTTAGCGGAGCAAGAGCCATTAATCGCAATCAAATTTGACCAGCGCTTAGTCGACGTTGATTTTGACAGCGCCAGTGCAGACTTTATGCACGAGCATACTATTGAAAAAGTATCCGCCGATATTTTATTTGGTGCCGATGGCGCGTATTCAAAAGTGCGGCGCTTAGCGCAAGAAACACCGCGCTTTAGTTACAGTCAAGCATATATGCCACAAAGCTATATTGAACTGCACATTCCAGCCAATGAAGATGGTTCATTTAAAATGGCCAAAGACGCTCTGCATATCTGGCCGCGTAAAAAGTTCATGCTGATCGCCCTGCCTAATCCTGATGGTTCATTTACCTGTACGTTATTTCTCGACTTTCAAGGTGATGTGTCATTTTCATCACTCACTCAGCGTACTGACGTTGAACAGTTTTTCCAAACTAATTTTGCCGATGCCATGGCATTACTGGAGAATCCTGTTGATGAATTTCTCGCTAAAACCGCCAACCCACTGTTTCTGCTCAAGGTTGATCCTTGGGTGATCAATGACAAAGTCGCCCTAATTGGCGATGCTGCTCACGCTATGGTGCCATTTTATGGTCAAGGTATGAACTGCGGTTTTGAAGACTGTCGAGAACTAGGTGAATTGATTACGTTACATAAGCACGATTGGTCAAAAATATTTCCCGGCTACCAAGCGGCGAGAAAAATAAATGCCGACGCTATCACAGAATTAGCCAAGCGTAACTTTGTTGAAATGAGTGAGCTTTCAGGGCAAGCCAAATTCTTATTACAAAAGCAGATCGAAGCCGAGTTTCACAAACGCCACCCGACACTTTGGACTCCGTTGTACTCTATGGTGACTTTTTCGCCAAACCTGCCCTATTCACAAGCCTTAGCTATTGGTGATATCCAACAAAAAATTATGCAGGAAATTATGCAAATCTCCAATATTGAAAACTGTTGGCAAGAAGACTTCGTTTATGAAAAATTACAAGAATTAGCACAAGTATCTGTTAGCGCTAATCACAGTCATTACACTACTGATAGCAAAACGGGGGAGCAAAAAAATGACTAAAGCCAACGACAGTAAAGCTAAGTCGCCAAAGTTTGATTCAACAAATACCACTGACAATCAAGGCAATACAACTGGCTGCCCTTTTCATCAACAAGCACCGAATGTTGATGAAAACTTTCGAACGCTAGAGCAAGGTATTCACCAGGATTTCAATAATGAAATGTCTTATGGTGATTACTTGCAACTAGGGCAAATATTATCAGCACAGAAGCCGTTAAGCGGTGAACATGATGAAATGCTCTTTATTATTATTCATCAAACCAGTGAATTATGGCTAAAGCTAGCCGGCCACGAGTTGCAAAGTGCAATAGCTTACATTAAGGCTGAAGATTTTGGCCCTGCATTTAAAGTTATTGCCCGGGTAAAACAAATATTTATGCAATTGACACAGTCTTGGAATATTTTGTCTACCCTTACACCTAGTGATTACCTAAAGTTTCGTGATGACTTAGGTCGCTCCTCTGGTTTTCAGTCATGTGGCTATAGAAAACTGGAGTTTTTACTTGGCAATAAAAATGCCGAAATGCTTAAAGTTCACCAAGCAAACAGCACAGCCTACCAAGAATTAGATACGCTACTAAAACAAAATAGCTTATATGATGAAGTGATTATTGCCTTAGCAAAAGCGGGTTTTGACATTTCTTTTGACGTCAAAGAGCGTGATGTTACACAGCCCTATCAACGTAATGACAGCGTATTAACTGCTTGGCTTAATGTCTATCAACAGCCAGAAACCTATTTTGAACTCTATGAGTTAGCGGAAAAATTAGTCGACATAGAAGATGCTTTCCAGCAATGGCGCTTCAAGCATATGTATACCGTACAACGCATCATAGGTTATAAAAAAGGTACCGGTGGTTCGTCTGGTGTTGGTTTTTTGAAAAAGGCATTGGATGTCAGCTTTTTTCCAGAACTTTTTGAAGTACGAACGCATTTATAAATAGCGCGATACGGCTAGTTTCGCAATAAGCATCAATGCTCTAAAACAAAGAGTAATTCTGCTAGATCAGGTTGCCATTGAAAAGTTTTTAGTTTGATACGTGCGCCAATAACCACGACTTGTTCATCTTGCAGCAAGTCTCGTTGGCGCTGAAAGTTTTCTGTGTCTGGGGCAAATGAAATTTTTCCCTGAGAATTAACCACTCGATACCAAGGCACCGCTTGCCCACACCAGCCGGTTTTTGGCACAGCAGCTAACGCTTTCCCCACTAAGCGGGCGCGTCCAGGTAAGCCGGCAAGATCGGCAATTTGACCATAGCAGGCGACTTTCCCCAACGGAATAGCCTGCACAGTTTGCCAAATTTTTACATGTTTATTATTAACTGGCTTAGCGGTGCTTGACACAATATTGCTAATTATTACCAAGGTAATATACTGCCATTGGAGTGTTTAAAAACGCCACTTTCAGCTAAGGTCAGTTGATTAATTAATTGCACTAACTTATTGGCTGAATCGTTGGCACTGATATCTCCGCCATAATTAACCATATCGGTTTGCACATAACCCGGGTGATAGATCCCCACCGCAACATCTCTGCTCGCAAGATCATGACTTAACGACATGGCCGCAGCATTCAACGCCGCTTTTGACATTCGATAACCATAACGACCGCCTGAAGTATTGTCAGCTATAGAGCCCATTCTTGAGGTGATAAGTGCTACTTTCGCCCCGAGCGTCAATTGTTTTTGTAAGCGTTCAACAACTCTCAATGGTGCTAAGGCATTGACTTCAAATTGAGCACGTATAGTGCTGATATCTAAAGCATCTAGGCTTTCATCCCGTAAGATACCGGCGTTACAAACCAGTACATCAATGTCAATATGGCTTAATGCTGAGACCATAGCGCGAATACCAAAGTCAGTTGCGACATCGATATTCTCAATGATGTTTACATCAAGTGCTGCTAGCTCAGCAGAAGACTTTCGACATAAGGCAAAAACTCGATCTCCTTGTGCTTTAAACTCTGCGCATAGCGCTAAACCAATACCACGATTGGCGCCGGTAATTACAATATTATTACTCATCAAAATACCTATAATTTAGTCTTTTATGCTTTCGCTATCATTAAAACTAAAAAACCACTTCAAGTGAAGTGGTTTTTATATACTCTCAAGCAACAAAGCTTAATTGTTATGTGTTGGCCTTATTCGCCACACTTACCTTCAGTTGCTTTTTTAGCTTTACCTTCGCCACATTTACCTTCACCACACTTACCTTTGGCTTTAGCTTTCATTTTGCTTTCACCACATTTACCTTCGCCACATTTACCTTTGGCTTTAGCTTTCATTTTGCTTTCACCACATTTACCTTCGCCACACTTACCTTTGGCTTCAGCTTTCATTTTACTTTCGCCACACTTGCCTTCACCACACTTACCTTTGGCTTTAGCTTTACCTTCACCACATTTGCCTTCACCACACTTGCCTTTCTCATGGTCGTCAGCAGCAACTACGGTCATAACATTTTGTGCAGCAAATGGGTTAGTTTCTGCCTTTACTGGCATTGTTGCCGCAACAGTTAATGCAAATAAGCCTAATAAAGCTGCAATTGAAGATTTTTTAATTAATTTCATACTGTTTTCCTTTTAATTTTTCAATTTGACACTACATCTATAAGTATAGCTATTTACAAAGACCATACAGGGTGTAAATAAATTTCAAACGCTGTAAATTTTTATACATCATTTTAAAGCCATTCTATTCATTTACCTATATCAGCCTAGCTTTATCACCATAAAACCTCAAGTAAAAAAATTTTCACTATTTTCCGTCCGGTGTTGTTGCCCATAAGGTTAATCGTTTTCATTATTTGCCGATAGAACAATAACTTGTTAACATCTTTGTAACATAACATTTCAATAACTTAACTAATGAATAAAACAGGGAATTTAATAATGAAAGCGTTGTATTTTGCTCTCGTATTACTGCTAAGTAGCGTTTCAGCAAATGCTGGAGATTGGGAACATTTATTTCAAAATCCAAAATATCAAGCAGTAAAAATATCTCCAGACGGCAAGCATCTTGCTGTAGCAATGGATTCAGATGGTAAGCGCGCACTAATTTTTATCGAACGCAAGACAATGAAAATGGTTGGCGCGACTAAATTACCGGGCAAAAATGAAGTTGGTAGTTATTATTGGGCTAATAACGAGCGTGTAGTTATTGAAATTAATCAAAGTCAACCATGGTCGGAACAGCTGGGTTTTTATGGCGAACTATTTGCGGTTAACTTTGACGGCAGTGCTAGCGAGCTTATTTATGGGTATCGTAACGTCGATAGAGATTTAGGTCATCGCCTTAAAAAGAAAAAGAAAATAGATGGTTGGGCCGAAATCATTGATATGCTACCTGATGATGAAAAGCATATTTTAATTAGTTCAACCCCATGGGGCAGCACAATTTCAGGACTACATAAACTTAATATTTATAATGGTAAAACCAAGAAATTAGTTATCGGTGCACCTGTACCTTATGCAACTTATATCACTGATGAACATGGTGAAGTTAAAGCCCTAACGGGTATTAATGATCAAGATCGTGTAGCAGTATATGTACGTAAGGGTGATGAATGGCAACAATTGCCAACAGAAAAGCATGGTTCTAAATTTAGAGCACTCGTAGTTGACAACTCAGGTGAAAATTTATTTGTTTTAGATAACTTTAAACAAGATAAAACGGGACTGTTTAAATTAAACTTACAAAGTGGAGAGATGACCCCTATTATCTCGGATGATAAAGGTGATATTACTCGGGTAAAATTAACCAGTGATGAAAAAAACATTTACTCAGTCGGCACATATAATGGTTTTCCTAATTATTATTTAATTAATCCAGAGCTAACAGAAAGCCAAGTTTTTAAACAATTAGTCGCAACGTTTCCAGACCAATCTATTGATATTACAAGCCGCACGGAAAATGGCGATATATATATTGTTCGGGTATCTTCTGATATTGAAGCTGGACGCTTTTTCATATACGACCATGCTAATAATAAGCTATCAAGTTTATTCAAATACTATCCAGAAATTGATGCTAAGCAGCTAGCTTACACAGACCCTTTTGAATTTACTTCTTCTGATGGTTTAACTATCAGTGGTTATATTACTCAAGCAAAAAAACAGATTAAGGGCGAAATACCGCCATTAGTTGTTTTGGTTCACGGTGGACCACATGCGCGTGACTATTGGCGATATTCGGAAAAAGTGCAGTATCTTGCTTTAAATGGCTATTCAGTGCTACAAGTCAATTTTCGCGGTTCAACCGGTTACGGCGCAAGTTTTGAAGCTGCTGGTTTCAAAAACTGGGGCACCTTAATACAACAAGATATTTATGAGGCTTATCAGTGGGCTATTAGCGCAGGTCTTGCTGCTAAAGATAAAGCTTGTATCATGGGGGCAAGTTTTGGGGGCTATTCAGCCATACAAAGTGCTATTAAATATCCAAAATCGTACCGCTGTGCAATCGCCTATGCTGGTGTTTATGATCTAAATTTAATGCTCGATGAAGGTAATATTAAAAACCTTCGCTTTGGTAAGTCTTACTTAAATAAAACATTAGGCAGCGATGACGTCTTCCGTGCAACTATGTCGCCGGTACATCATGTGGAAAACATCGAAATACCGCTAATGATTGCTCACGGTGAGCAAGATACCCAAGTACCTTTTGAGCATGCGGTGCGATTAAGAGCGTCACTAGACAAAGCAAACAAACCTTACACTTGGTATAAGTTCAGCACCGAAACTCATGGTTTTTATAATCCTGAAAACCAAACTAAATATATGAAAGATGTGTTGAATTTTTTAAATCAAAATATGTTGTAATTAACTCAATATGGCTTAAAAGTAGGAGAATTAAGCGCAAGCTTTTTCTCTTACTTTTTATCATCAGCTTATTATTGCTACTCGTGCAGCAATAGTTGATAATCCTCACCAGAAAAAGCAAGTCTGCTATATTTAGTTAAAATATAGCCCCTAGCATTAGACAGTTAAACGTTAAATTAAATCATATCTCAATTGCCTCAAACTATATAACTAGCGAAGTATGCATACTTTAGTAAAACCCCAAGTAAAAAAAATAATTTTGGCACCTATGGAAGGTGTAGCTGACGAGTTAATGCGCCAGTTACTCACCTCATTAAACAGCTACGACTTTTGTATTACCGAGTTTGTTCGTATTGTTGATGCCTTATTGCCTAAGCATGTTTTTCAACGGATGTGCCCTGAGCTTGATAATGGCTGCCGAACCCAAAGTGGCACTCCGCTGCGCATGCAGCTACTTGGACAAGAGCCGAAATGGATGGCAGAAAATGCGGTTAGAGCACTTGAGATGGGGTCACACGGTATAGATATTAACTTTGGCTGCCCGGCAAAAGCGGTCAATAAGAGTAAAGGTGGTGCGGTACTATTAAACGAACCCGAAAAAATTTATCAAATATTGGCTAGCATCAGAGCGGCAATTGGTGAAAATGCTATTTTATCGGCAAAAATTAGGCTGGGCTTTAACGACGCCTCCAAGTTAGATGAAATTGTTAGTGCTGTGGTGTCGGCAAATACGAATCAATTAACTATTCATGCTCGCACAAAACAAGATGGTTACCGCCCACCAGCCTATTGGCATTTCATTGCTGAAGTGAAAAAAAAATATGACATTGAAATATTTGCCAATGGTGAAATATGGAATAAAGCAGATGCAGACAACTGTATTACACAAAGCCAAACTTCAAACTTAATGCTAGGTCGCGGTGCACTCGCCACACCTAATTTAGCCAATGTAATTAAATTAAGTGAAGCGCCTATGCCTTGGCGTGAGTTAAGCTCACTGTTAAAGTACTATAGTGATTTAGAATTACAAGGCGATAAAAGCTACTATTTTTCAAGCCGTTTAAAACAATGGCTACGTTATTTAAAGTTACAATATCCACAGGCTGAGACACTTTTTAATGCTATTAAGGTATTAAAAAATAAAGATCAGATCCTCCATCAAATCGACTTAATCGCCAATACCTAACAAAACCCTTCGCATTACCTTATATCCAGCAATATTTTTTCATCTTCAATCGAGGCATAATGTAGAGAAAATTATTATTAGGTAGGCGCAGATTTTTACTAAACAACAAGGTAAGATAATTGTTAATAGAAACAGTAATTTTAACCTAGATAAGAAGTAACTACAGTGAATAACGGTTCAGAGTTAAGAGCACGATATAATGACGTAAATCGTGGGGTCTATTTTATCGGTACTACCCCTCCAAAAAGCGATACTCCTATTGAACAAGTTTCAGCAATCGCCGATAAACTGCTTGAACGTGTTAGTGACATCGACTTTGACGGTTTAATTGTTTATGACATTCAAGATGAAGATTCTCGCACGTCTCAGCCCCGCCCATTTCCTTTTAAATCAACCCATGATCCTCGACTCTACTCGTCACTTTTAAATCAAAAATCAACTCGGCCGGTGATCACTTATAAGAGTGTTGTGCAGTCAAATGATGATGATTTCGAGCAATGGGCTAATGAGGCTTGGCATGAATATGGCGTTCGCGATATTGTGTTGGTGGGTAGCCCGTCACAGCAAAATAATATTAGCTTACCTTTGGGCGATGCCTATAAAACCTTAGTGGCGAATAACAATGACTTTTTCATTGGCGGTATTACTATCGCGGAACGTCACGCCAATAAAGGTAACGAGCATACAAAGTTAATTGAAAAGCACCAACAAGGTTGTGAGTTTTTTATTTCACAAGCCATCTATAACGCTCAAGCAACAATTGACATGTTGACCAGATACGCTATTGAATGTCAGCAGCAAGGTTTGAAACCACAGCGCATTATTTTAACTTTCTCACCTTGTGGTAGTGAGAAGACCTTAGCGTTTATTGAATGGCTTGGTGTTAGTGTTCCTGAAGCAACCAGTTTACGCATTTTAAATGCTGAACGACCACTGTACGAATCAATTAGAATTTGCAGCAATACTTTAGTGCAAATACTTGATGCAGTATTACCGTATAAATTACCTTTAGGGCTTAATATTGAGAGCCTAACAAACCGTAAAGAAGAAATAGATGGCTCAATTTTACTCTATAAACTATTACGCTCAACAATGGATAATTATTTAGCTAAACAAGAGCTCAATGGCTTGTTCATAGACTAACTAACGGCAAAAATATACACTATAATTCATGTCAATAATGTTATACAAAATAAAGGATTTAATATATGTCGGGTACAGCAATGGTTGTGGCAATCGTGTTTATTTCGGTTGGTTTTGGCGTCATTTTCGATATGTACAAAAAGCACTTGGAGTTTAAAGAGAAAACCCTCAACCACAATAGCCAAAATAATGAGCAATTCATCACGATGAAGAAGCAAGTACAAACACTTGAAGAACGTATGCAAGTATTAGAAAAAATTGTCACGGATGAGGGGTACAACGTACAAAAAGAAATCAATAAGTTATAACTACAACTCGTGTCTATTCATATGTCCATTATGACTAAGTGTTAAGATGAAATTAATCATGAGATCTGAGTTTGATAATTTACGAATGAATCCATTTCATGATTATCAAAGCGATGTTAATGGCGATAAACAAGTTGTAAAAATATTTCGAAATAACCACCTTATCGCTAAAAAAATCACCTTAAAAAAGTCTATTCGCTACTTTGCCGTCAAGGGCTTTCAGCAGTTCCTTGTTGATGAAATAGATTAAGATAACCCCTGCTCAACGTTTCAGGCGAATACAAGTTTTTACTGGTGCTAATTTTTACATTAGTGCTTCTATCATCTACTGATTAAAATGAAGTAAATTGACTTACAATCAATCTAACTTTATTGACAAATTTCGTAACATTTAGCTAATGATTTTACTCGTTCAATACCACGCGGTTTGCTAAGCTAGGAATCAATAAGGGGACAAACAATGAACAAAGAACTTCAAGGCTTATTTCTTTGCATAGCCGCGTTAGGTTTTGCTTATACAGTACTGATGCTATTACTGATGTTGGTATCTGGCATTAAACTTTTCAAAACAGTGAGCTTAGTATTTGCACTTTCGACACTATTTTTCACCCTCGGCTTATCAAAACAAGTCAAGTTGCGTATGAGACACAAGTTAAGACAATTACTGCCTTTTCATACCGAACGATACCCTGCTTCATAATATAAACAGAAGCATAATCAGTGCTTAACCTACAATATTTATAGTTAAGCCCTGATAAATAAAACTAGTCTTCAAAAGGATCTGTTAAAGAAGCGAGGGTTTTTCCATGCGGAATAGGTTGCTTAGTTTCAGGGTCAACTTGTACGAAAACAATATCATCCGCTAAGCAGATAGTTTTTTTAGTTACCTTGTTACGCATGATACAAGTAATGGTAATTGAGGTTTTTCCTACCGCTTTGGTTGTTAAACCAAATTCAACCA
>CAJXUN010000040.1 GCA_913061475.1 uncultured Colwellia sp.
TCAACATCTTCTTGATCAACATAAGGAGGATTTGTCACTATTAAATCATAGCTTTGTCCTGCAACCCCAGAAAAAACGTCAGATTGAATTGGAATAACTTGTGCCGATAAATCATGGCCTTCGATATTTATTTGCGCGACATTGAGGGCATCGATAGAAAGATCCAGCGCGTCAACTTCCGCTTCAGGAAACGCAACCGCACAGGCAATTGCGATGCAACCGCTGCCCGTACACAAATCTAAAATTCGCTTAGGAGAAACATCAATAAGACCTGCGAACTCATTTCCGATTAACTCACCGATAGGCGAACGAGGCACAAGTACACGTTCATCAACATAAAAGGGTAAACCACAAAACATCGCTTGATTGGTTAGGTAAGCCGAAGGTATGCCTTCAACAATGCGTCGTTCAAATAATTGCAAAATAGCTAAGCGTTCTTGTGATATTAAACAGCATTGCATTAACTCAGTCGACATTTCTTGCGGCAAAGCAAGTTGATGCATAACTAAAGTAAGTGACTCATCCCAAGCATTGCTGATGCCATGGCCAAAGTACAGTTCCGCTTGATTGAACTGACTAGCACCAAAGCGCACATAATCATTGACGGTATGCAACTGTTCGCTTATCTCTGCAAAATTTATTATTTCCACACTTTCCTCTGGCTTAAATTCGGTCATATAGCTTGTTTTTTATTATACTTTCACTTGTTATTGTTCGTCGATGTTTTTAGACTTCGCAAATGAAATTTAAAGACGCATTAAATGCGGAAGAAAAAAAGTTATTTAAAGACGCCATAGGTAAGGTAAAACCTATGGTGCAGGACAGAGTACACCCCGAAAAAAGAACCATCAAGCAGAAAACCACATTCATAGGGCAAAAAGATAAAAAAGCCCTTGCCGAGTTTCACTTCTCTGACGAATTTGAACCTAATTTGAATAATCAGGGGCCGGTAAAATATGTCCGTGAAGGGGTCGATAGCTTTGAAGCTAAAAATTTACGACGTGGACAATACTCACCTGACTTAATTTTAGACCTACACGGTTTAGATCAACAACAATCAAAACGAGAGATAGCAGCCCTATTGGCTGCTTGCGAAAAAGAGCATGCTCAATGTGTTTGTATTGTTCATGGTTTAGGTGGACGAATATTAAAAAATAAAGTACCGCACTGGTTAGTGCAGCACCCTGATGTGATGGCATTTCATCAAGCACCGTTAGAATGGGGCGGTAATGGCGCATTACTGGTTTTAGTGGAATTAAAAGACAAATTTGTTCGCGATTAAAATCCAATGCACAATCAAAATTACCGTTACTATTTTATGTCACTAGGTGAAATCAAGGCCAGCAATTCGCCCTTCATCTGCTCCGTATCATAGTCAATTTGTGCGACAGATGCGGTTTGAAATATTGGCATCGCGTTATCGCTAGTTAACTCGGCAATTAAATAACTCACTAAAGGCATATGTGAAACCAATAAAATATGCTGATATTGTTCAATACTACAAATAGCATCGAGGTAATCATGTACTGCTTTCGGATTATCTTCTGGTGTAATAATACTTAAGGTTTCTTTTTTGCCAACATTCACTAGTTTACTCAGCACTGCCTCAGCCGTTTGTTGCGCTCGCAGGTATGGACTAACCAGAACACAATCAAAACAAGGTGCCTGTTTAGACAGCCAATGTCCCATCTCTTGCGCTTCTTTAATGCCTTTATCCGTCAGTGGTCTTAACGCATCCGAAGCGGCAACCATCCCAGCTTGTCCATGACGCATAACAAATATTTGCATAAATACCTTAATTTCAAAGCGGTTTGATGACATCCCCAACGAATATCAGCATGCATTTTTAACTATTTTGACTATAAATTTAATCAATTACCGCTATAGTAAAGGAATTATTTATCTTTTTATAACATCGGTTAAGAATAAAATGGACTCACCTTATTCCTTAAGGTAATTTAGAACGATAATAAAAATAACATTCAAGCCAGAACATGCTGCATTGTCAAAGCCTGTTATTGGCTAAATTGTCTGGGAGCAACAGTGAAAAAAAGCCCAAATGACACTAAGCAATATAAAACAATTACTCTAGCCAACGGCTTGAGAATATTATTGGTGCATAATGCTGAGTCAAATAAGTCGGCCGCGGCGCTGGCCGTCAATGTTGGACACTTTGATGATCCTAATCACCGACAAG
This sequence comes from uncultured Colwellia sp., assembly GCA_913061475.1. Lineage (GTDB taxonomy): Bacteria > Pseudomonadota > Gammaproteobacteria > Enterobacterales > Alteromonadaceae > Cognaticolwellia. Next base: position 2,198 of record CAJXUN010000040.1, read on the forward strand.
GCCTTGCACATTTTTTAGAACACATGCTATTTCTTGGCACTGAAAACTTTCCTGACGGCAGCGAATATCAGAAATTCATTAGTGAGCATGGTGGCAGTAATAATGCTTGGACGGCAACCGAGCATACCTGCTTTTTCTTTGATATTGGTCATCAACACTTTGACACCGCGATAGAGCGCTTTGGTGAGTTTTTCACCGCCCCTTTATTATCTGAAGAGTTTGTCAACAAAGAACGTAAAAACATTGACGCTGAATTCAAACTTAAGCTTAAAGATGATATTCGACGCCTTTATGATGTGCATAAAGAGACCATCAATCAAGCGCACCCATTTGCCAAGTTTTCAGTCGGTAGCAGTGAAACACTTGCCGATAAAGCCGGTTACAATTTACGTGATGAAGTCTGTAGTTTTTTTCAAGAAAACTATCAAGCGCATTTTATGACCTTAGTGCTAGAAGGCCCACAATCAATCGCTGAGCTGGAAAGTTTAGCCAACAGTCATTTTTCAAAAATCAAATCTAACGGCATTAGTAAAGCTGAAATTAGCCAACCACTTTATCATCCACAGCACCAACAAAAGTGGATATCGGTACAGCCGGTAAAAAACGATCAACAACTGATCATTAGTTTCGCCATGCCGAGTATCGACAAGTTATACCGTCAAAAACCTGAATCAATTCTTGCCTATTTAATCGGCCATGAAGGCCCTGGTAGTATATTATCGTTATTAAAAAGTAAACAGTGGGCGTTGGCCTTAACCGCGGGGTCAGGAATAAACGGCTCTAACTTTAAAGATTTTAATATTAGTATTTCACTATCTGAGCTCGGCGAGAAAAATATAAACGCCATTATCAGCATAGTGTTTTCATATCTAAATTTACTCAAAAAAGCACCGCTTAATGAACAATATTACCGAGAAAAAAAAGCCTTAGCTGAATTGTCATTTGCTTACCAAGAGAAACTCTCACCACTAGATTCTGTCAGCCAACTCGTCGTCAATATGCAGCATTATCCTGAGCAAGACTACATTTTCGGCGATTATGTTATGCAAGGATTAGACGAGTCTGCGTTTAAAACTTTATTGGGTTATATGGTCGCGACAAATGTACGCATCATCGCGATTGGCAAACATGAACAAGAGCATACGTGTGTCAGTAAATGGTACCGAGTTCCTTACTCCGTCACGGATATAGCACAAGCAGAAATTGAACAGTGGCAACACGCCGACACACTAGCTGAGTTATCTTTACCCAATAAAAACCCTTACATCGTGTCTCGACCTGAATTAATTCTTGATGATTCAAGCGACAATACTCCGCTAACACCACCAAAGAGTATTTGTCAAAAAAATGGCCTAAATGTTTGGTTTAAACACGATACTAGCTTTAAAACCCCAAAAGGATACATCTACTTATCAATAGACTCGCCGGCAGTAATAGAAAGCGCTAGCACGATAGCCATGACACGTTTATTTATCGACTTGTATAGTGATGCCGTTATCGAAGAGCATTACGATGCCGAACTAGCAGGCATTCACTATCATTTGTATTCTCATCAAAGTGGCTTAACGCTGCAATTATCGGGTATCAGTACCAAGCAAGAACAGCTATTACCTTTGCTATTGGCGAGCTTAATGCAATGTAACTTTTGTAAGCAGACCTTTGAATTGTTTAAACAACAATTACTTAGCCACTGGAAGAATGCAGGAAACAGTAAATCAATTTCTCAATTATTTGCCACGCTTAGCGCGACTATGCAACCCAAAAGTCCAAGCAGCCAAACCTTAATTGAAGCACTTGAAAAGATAGAATTTAGCCAGTTTAAAAGTTTTGTTCCTCGTATTTTTGAAAACACTGCGGTCGATGCGCTTATACATGGTAATTGGTCAAGGCAATCAGCTGACAAAATTATTGCTGATATTAAACAAGAATTTTCAGGTAAACTCTCACAAGCAAACCAAGTAAAAATACCTTGTATTGATATTCAAGGCCAAGGAACGTTAACGATTCCTATGGAATTACCAGAGCACGATCATGCCGCGGTGCTCTATTACCCAATGCCGAAAAAAGATCTACGAACCGTCGCATTAACCATGTTAACTAACCAGTTGCTATCACCTACATTCTTTCAAGAAATGCGGACAGAAAAACAATATGGCTATTTAGTGGGTGTCGGTTTTATCCCTATTAATCGCTATCCCGGCATAGCCTTCTATATTCAATCACCTCATACCGACGCCATCACATTAACTAAAGCTATGGATGACTTTATAACAAGAACAAGAGATTATATTGCTCACTTGCCCAATGAACATTGGCAACACTTACAATTTGGCTTGGCAAGTCAGCTGCAAGAAAAAGATACTAACCTGAGAATAAAAAGTCAGCGCTACTGGGCGGCTATTTGTAATAAAGAAGCTTCGTTCACTCAAAAGCAAAAACTAATTACAGTCATTGAAAATTTATCAATACCAGACGTTGCTGAGTTTCTCCAACAACATTTTCATGGTTCTATGACGAAAGATCGCTTGTCTTTACTAAGTTACGAAAACAAAAATCAATTATCAGCCATGAACAAAGATCTGACAATTAATAAGGATCTGAAAACTTTATTAAAAAAATGTCAAAGAAAATATTAATTTAGCCGATACATATTGATGCATGGGTAAGTGTGTTAGTGGGAGGAAGGCCATCAGACTATCGCAGCGCAGTAATAGCAAAGATTGACTTAGCTCCTTACATCATTTGTAATGAGTCATTGCACCCAATAACAATAATAATATATGGCATACCTAAGTTAAAAGTACATTATAGGTATGAGTTTCACTTTCAAAAGGTTGAGTTAGTGCTTTTGTTTTTTTATCAAAATAAATTAAATTCTAAATTTTCTCCGATTTTTGCCATCTTGGCTATATTGCTTCTGCTATTCCCCAATGGCAAAACCTTAGCCCTAGCAAATAACATCAATAAAACCTCATTAAAGTTTGAGCGCATATCAATCGCCGAAGGTTTATCGCAAAGCTACGTTTACGATATTATACAAGATAAAAATGGCTTTATATGGATTGCCACACAAGACGGTTTAAATCGTTATGACGGTAAAAATTTCGTCTATTATCGTCACAATAGTTCCAACAAAGATTCTATTGCCGACAACTTTATTCGTAAATTGTTTATTGATAATCGAGGTGTGCTGTGGATTGGCACAAATAAAGGTTTAAGTACCTATAATGAGGAATTCAATAATTTTGATAACTTTTTCCATCAAAGTAACGATAGCAATTCATTAAAAGACAATGAAATTTGGGATATTTATCAAGATCCGCAAAATGATATTTGGATTTCCACCAAAGAAGGCTTACATAAGTTTGATCAAGAAAATAAAAATTTTTCGCGGATAAGAATTCGCGGCTTTGATACCGCCTTAAAGGAAATTAAAACCATATTTCAAGATAATAACGGCAACTATTGGTTAGGAACCTATGACAAAGGTATCTTTTTAACCAACAGTACATTGTCTTCGGCGGTTTCTTTAAGCGATCAGAACAAGTGGAATTTAAAACTTAACGCGAACGCGCTTTATGACTTAAAGCTTATCGACAATCAATATTGGCTAGGCACAGATAATGGCCTCTACATTGTCTCAGAAGATTATAAGATAGTTAAACACTATACAGAAAATAGTGCTGATGTTAGCTTAAATATCTTGTCTGATAAAGTGAGAACTATTGAAAAACTTAACGATTCCGCAATTTGGTTAGGCACATTAAATGGTCTAAATAGCATTAATACGCTAACCGGTGAAGTAGAATCATATCAAAGTGTCCAACATAAAAATGCACTATCTTTTGACCTTATATTAAAAATTTATCGAGATAATGCCGGCAAGTTATGGCTAGGTACGAATGGAGGAGGAATAAATACCTTCAGCCCTATTCAATTAAAGATAAATCATGGCCTATTCAATTATGCAGATTCCGAACAAGCAGTGTATGCACTTGCTGAAACATCTGATGGCACAACCTGGTTTACTACTGATAATGGCCAGCTGAATAAAATAAACCCTAATGGCGAAATTGAGAGTTTTCCCACACCAAACAAAAGACCATTTAGCCACCTTATCGCTGATGATAAAAATAACCTTTGGTTAAAAAAAGAACCTGTAACTCAATCTACCCCCGGTGACTTATATTACTTTGAAACTAGCACTGGCGAATTAATTGAACACCCAGAGTGGGCAAAAAAATCACGGCATAGAGACACCAGTAAACTATTACTCTTAAACGATCATTTGTGGTTTATTGATCAACAAGGTCAACTATCAAATTATAATATTGAAACGAGGACATTTTTTACCTTTAAAAATGAAGCTTCACTCTATTTTACAGCTTTGACCAGTGATGATGGTGGTATCTGGCTTGCCAGTGAAAATAATAAAATTGTAAAATTTGACATTAACGATGAAGCATATATAACAATTACTGCTTTAAAGTCAGAAGAAGATAACTTCAAATACATTAAAAACATTTCTATATCAAAAAATTGGATTTGGCTTGGCTCTAGAGGACAAGGCATAACCTTGCTGAATCGGTTCGATTTAACAGAATTTAATATCAGCGAGACAACCGGCTTATCAAATAATTTTATTGCGGCCATAAAATTAGACAACTCAGAGAATGCTTGGATATCAACTAACAAGGGTATTAACACAATAAATCCCACTTCAAAAGTAGTGCGTACATTTAATAAAACGTTAAAGCTCTATGATAATGAATTTATTAGTGACAGTGCATTGATTACCAAAGAACAACTAGTCTATTTCGGCGGTTTGAATGGCTACCATGCTTTTTCACCACAGGATATTTTGCAACTTTCACAAAACTTACCCACTCCGTATATATCGAATATTTTAGTGGCAAATAAAGAAGTCCCTGTCTTCAAAAATGGCACGAATTCTTTTCACTTAAAACGAATACCTAACTTACTAAACACCTTAATTTTAGCTCATGAACAATCCCAATTTAGTATTGAGTTTATTTCTCCAAACATCAAAATGCCAAGCTACTTAAAATATCGCTATCGTCTATTAGGTTGGGAAGATAAATGGATTGATGCCGGTAAAAACAACCTACGAGCTACCTACACTAATTTAAGCCCCGGTGATTATGCTTTTGAAGTACAAGCTTATGATTTACAGAATAATCAAGAAAGTGCAATAAAAACGCTTAACCTGACAATAATGCCGCCTTGGTGGTTATCTCGCAGCGCAATATTGGTTTACAGTCTAATAACGCTATTAATTATTGCTTATATTCTTCAACAGATGCGCCACAAACGCCTCTATCATTTACAAATAAAATTAAGTGAAGAGCGCCTTAAACTGTCACTTTGGGGGAGCGGCGATGAGATGTGGGATTGGAATATCAAAAAAGGCAAAATATATCGTTCGAACATTTGGGGCATTTTAGAATTCCCACAAGACGGTAAACGTAACGTTGGCGCCGATCAAACCAATATTCACCAGCAAGATATTCCGCGAGTACGTGAAGCATTAAATCAGCATTTTGAAGATAGCAGCCAGCATTTCGAGGCGACCTATCGGGTAAAAGACAAAGACGACAAGTGGATCTGGGTACTCGATCGCGGAAAAATTGTCGAACGCGATGAAAAAGATAAACCTAGTCGAATGACAGGGACCCTAAAAGATATTAGTCAAATAAAGCGTGCCGATGAACGCTTAAAGCTCTTTGCTAAGTGTATCGAGAATATTTCTGATGCTATCGTTATTTACGATCGCCAATTCACCGTTGTTGATGTCAATAAAGCTTTTCAGCGTATTACCGGGAAAACTAAGCTACAAATGCGTGGCACCTTACTTAAATTTGAGCAATACCCTGAGAGTTTTAATCAAAATGTTAAGAAACACTTAATCACCAAAGGCAATTGGCATGGTGAAATAGAAAGTTTACGTGATAACGGCGCACTCTACTTAACCGATCTCAATATTGATATTATTAAAGACGAAAATGGCAATATCTCACATTTTGTTGGTGTTTTTTCTGATATCACCAAACGTAAGCAAACAGAAGCTGAATTAAGAAAACTTGCCAATACCGATACCTTAACGGGATTGCCAAACCGATCTTATTTTCAGGCAAACCAACAACGCTTAGTGAAAAATAAAATTCATCATGCTTTGTTAGTGTTTGACTTAGATAACTTTAAAAAAGTGAATGACTCACTGGGTCACGAAGTCGGCGATGTATTACTATGTAAAGTTGCCGAACGCATAAGAACGCTTGGGCGTAATCAAGACACTGTTTATCGTTTAGGTGGTGATGAATTTAGTTTAGTTGTTGAGAATACAAATGACATACATACCATCACTAGCATCGCTAAAGAAGTATTAGAGTCAATTGCACTGCCACTGAGATTAAAAAGCCAAGAAATTGTACTTTATAGCAGTATAGGTATCGTACTTTATCCCGAAGATGGCGCAAGTCCCCAAGAATTACTTAGAAATGCCGATACCGCCATGTATCACGCGAAGAATTCTGGCGGCAATAAGTATCAGTTTTTCAGTGACTCAATGAATAAAACAGCGGTTAAGCGCTTACAAATAGAAAATTTAATTAGGCACGGTTTAAAAGAAGACTTCTTTTCAGTTTTTTATCAACCTAAGATTGAAATTGCTACAGGTAAAATAGCTGGTATGGAAGCACTGGTACGCTTTGAAACACCCAGTAAAGGTATTATAAGCCCGGTAGTTTTCATCCCAGTATCAGAAGAAACAGGGCAAATAATCGACATCGGTGAAGTGGTATTACGCAAGGCTTGCTTTGCCACCAAAAAATGGGTTGACGCAGGGCTTTTTGAAGGTCGCATCGCGGTAAATTTATCAGCCGTACAGTTTACCCAACCCAATTTAGTCGCCATGATAGCGAGCATTTTAAAAGAAAGTAAATTAGCGGCGAAATACCTCGAGTTAGAAATAACTGAAGGTACGGTAATGGACTCCCCACAAAAAGCGATTGATACCATGTTGCAAATTCGCGCTATGGGCATTCATTTATCGTTAGATGACTTTGGTACCGGCTATTCATCGTTAGCTTATTTGAAAAAGTTCCCTCTCAATACCTTGAAAATTGACAAGGCTTTCGTTGATGATATTGAAACCTCTGAACAAGGGCGAAATATGGTCGCCACCATAGTTACCATTGCGCATAATCTAGGTATGCAAGTTGTCGCTGAGGGTGTTGAAACCAATCAACAATTAAGCTTTCTTTCTGGTTTACGCTGCGAACAATTACAAGGTTACCTGTATAGTAAACCGTTACCTGAAAATGATTTCCAAAAATATTTACTTTCATTTCAAATCACTAATAAATCAACATCTTTTGGTAGAACTGCCATTTAATCAGTGTCGATTTTCTGGCACTTCCCTCGCCTTATAAACGCTAAGTGCTAAGCCTTATAAACAAAGGCTTAGCACTTATGGCACGCTTTTAGCTTATATCTTATTGAATTTCAAAATAATCTTAATAAGGAAATAGCATGCTTAGTTCACTCATTCTTTCTTTGGCAATGTCAGCAGCACCTGTAGAAGCAAACATAACTGAATACAACGTTGAAGAAGCCGGCACTCGTCGTAACCAAGTTCGTATTGGCACTCGACGTAACCAAGTTCGTATTGACCTAGAAAAGCTAGATATCAATGCAACTGGCACTCGTCGCAATCAAGTTCGCATTGACCTAGATAATCTGGATGTCACTGTAACTGGAACGCGCCGTAATCAAGTTCGTATTGACTTAGAGAAGCTGGATGTCACTGTAACTGGAACGCGCCGTAATCAAGTTCGTATCTAGGAGGCGTTATGATTAACTTAATTAAATCACTATTTATTACAGAACAAATGGAAAATACCATAGCTGCCAGTATTGAAATTAAAGAAATGCCAGCAAGCACTTGGTGGAATTAAGCTCTTACAACAATTTAAGAGCTTAAAAAGAGAAATGGACACTTCGCTACAAGGAAGTTAGCGTCTTTATCTCAGAGGCTATATCAAAGTAACAGGGACGAATTATATTATTATGCTGAGAATAACAAGCAATCAAAACCAAAACGTTGATAAACCTTTACGCGTTTCTTCATACAAAACATTGGCCAGATCAATGGGCCGAACATTAAACCTGCCGTTGCCCAACGCTTAGCGCCGAGTCCGCTACTAATCGCCTGACAATAAAAAAATAAAGAAAAAACAACACATAATATTGCGATAAGTAATACAATCACACGTTACCTACTTGTAAATCAACATTAAAAAATATAAAAATAACCAGATGTGCGCATGTTAACAAGTTTAGAGTATTTGTTCAAAAAGTATATTTTAAAAGTATAAAAAAGAGGCAATAAATTGCCCCTTTGATTTACTAATTTTTGCCGTAGCACCGGCAATAAATTACCAAAAATTTCTCTGCACTACTATCCGTTTCTATATTATGAGTAAAAGCTCTCACCTTGCTCTGCCATTTTCACTAAAGCATCACACGGAGCAAATCGCTCGCCAAACTCTGCTTGCCACTGTGTTAATTTACTGACCAGTGTTGCTGCTCCCACTTTATCCATATATTGAAATGGTCCACCAAGGAATGGCGGAAAGCCGATACCGAAAATTGCGCCAATATCACCATCTCGAGCATTACGAATAATTTCTTCGTCCAGACAACGAGCAGCTTCATTTAACATCATATAAACGCAACGTTCAGCCTGTTCGTCAGTAACCGCTTTATTACTTACTTGCAGTCCTAACAAGCTATAAACACTTTCATCGACTAATTTTTTCTTGCTCTTGGTATTATATTGATAGAAACCTTTTTTAGCTTTCTTACCTAAACGACCATCATCAATAAGTTTTGAAAATGCCGCTGGTGGCGCAAATCGTTCACCTAATTCTGCTTGTAAGATAGGGCCTATTTTAGAGCCAATATCAATTCCCACTTCATCTAGCAACTGCATAGGACCCACTGGAAAACCAAATTTCACCATGGCTTTATCAAGTGCTTCAATAGAACAACCTTCGAGTAGTAATATCGCAGCTTCATTCATGTAAGGCGCTAAAATACGGTTAACATAAAAGCCCGCTTTATCTTTAACCACAATGGGCGTTTTACCTTGCTTCTTAGCAAACGCCACTGTCGTTGAAATGGTTTGATCCGATGTTTTATCGTGAGCAATAATTTCAGCTAACGGCATTTTATCGACTGGAGAAAAGTAGTGTAGACCGATCACATTTTCAGGACGTTGTGCTTTTTCTGCAATTTGACCAATAGGCAAGCTAGAGGTGTTACTGGCAAAAATTGTACTTTCCTGACAATGGCTTTCAATGTCTGCCACCATATTTTGCTTTAAGGTTAAGTCTTCAAATACCGCTTCAACAACGATATCAACATTGTTGAAACCACTATATTGAGTTGTACCCGTTATCAAGGCTAATTGACTCTGCATCTCACTATGACGCATAAAACGTCGCTTAACTTTTTTGTTTAATAAGTCATAGCCATATTTCAGAGCGTAACTAATACCTTGATGTGAGATATCTTTTATTCTCACAGGCAACTTAGCTTTAGTCGCGGTAACAAAAGCAATACCGCCGCCCATTAAACCACCACCAAGAACAGCTGCATGACTAATTTTATCAGGTTCAACACCCTCTACGCCCTGCTCTTTTTTCATATCAGTTGTAGCAAAAAACAACTGTCGAAGCTGAGCCGACACATCTGACATCACTAACTGCCCAAAATGCTCTGCTTCTACTTGGTAACCTTTCGAAGGTGCTTGCTCTACCCCCGTACGAATGCAGTCAATAATTTTTAACGGTGCAGGATAATTGCCTTTAGTTTTACCTAATACCGTTTTTGTTGCTTGATTAAATAAAATGCTACGACCTAAGCCATTGCCTTCAAGCAGTTTATCCATAAACGATAACTGACGGGCTTTAGGCTTTACCTTACCAGAAAGCGCTAACTGCTCAGCCGTCGCCAGTAAGACACTGTTAGGTACCACATCACTGACTAAACCAGCTTTTAATGCTTGCTTCGCGCGCAGTTGCTTACCCGTTAGCATCATATCTAATGATTTTTGAATACCGACACGCTTTGGTAAGCGTTGGGTACCACCACCGCCTGGCAGCAAACCTAATTGCACCTCAGGTAAACCCAAGGCTGTTTTAGGGCTATCGCTACAAACAATGGCATGACACGCCATAGCCAGCTCTAATCCGCCACCTAAACAAGCACCATGAACAGCAGCTACCACCGGAATTGATAGGTTCTCTAGCTGATCAAAAATCATTTGTCCTTGGCGCGACAATGCCGTTGCTTCGGCAGCAGAAGTACAGCCTGCTAACATGTGTACATCAGCACCAGCGACAAAAGAGTCCGCTTTGCCACTTGCTAGCACTAAACCAACAATGGCTTTATCTTCACGTATTTCTTTTAATATCTCAGCAATTTCATCGGAGAATTCAGCCTTTAGGGTATTCATGGAATCACCTTTTACATCCATGATCAAATGGGCAATGCCATTTTCTTGACGCACCAAACTAAAGGTATTATTTTGTTCTTGTTGTGTTATTTCAGTTACATCAGTCATTAATCTGTCTCCACAATCATAGCAGCACCTAAACCACCTGCTGCACAGGCAGTAGTCAAACCAACACCACCACCTCGACGATTTAATTCATTTAGTGTTTGTACAATCAAGCGCGTGCCGGTTGCAGCAAAAGGATGGCCATAAGCTAGTGAACCACCCATGACATTAAACTTGTCCATATCAATTTCACCAATCGCTTTATCTCGGCCAAGATGCGTGCGAGCAAACTTGTTACTGCCAAACATTTTAACATTGGCAAGTGCTTGTGCAGCAAAAGCCTCATGCATTTCAATTAAGTCTAAATCCGCTAAGTTCATTCCGGCACGTTGTAAGGCGATTGGCGAGGCAAAACTAGGTCCCATCAACATATCTTCCCAAACATCAATAGCAGCAAAGCCATAACTACGAATGTAGCCTAATGGCTTATAACCTAATTCTTTTGCTCGACCTTCACGCATCATTAAAATAGCAGAAGCACCATCAGTTAAGGGCGTACTTGTTGCGGCAGTTACCGTGCCGTGTTTACGATCAAAAACTGGCCGTAGTTTTGCGTAACTAGCAAGTTCTGAGTTTTCACGAATACAGTTATCTTTTGATATAAATGTTTTATAAGGTTCGCTATGAGCAGTCATTACCTCACCGTCAAGCTTGCCTTCCTGCCAACTTTTTGTCGCTAAGGTATGTGAGCGATGCGCGAGTGCGTCTTGTTCTTCGCGAGTGATACCATGGGTTTTTGCCATTTGCTCAGCCGTTTGCCCCATTGACAAGCCAGTAGAGTATTCTGCAACCGCCGGAGGAACCGGTAATATATCTTTAAATTTAAGTTGACGAATCAACGCCATTTTAGCGCCAAATGAACGGGCTTTACTTAAATCAAGCAAAGTGCGGGCGAATTTCTTTGACACGCCAACAGGAGCAACTGATGTTGAATCCGCGCCGCCAGCAACACCTACGTCAACAAAGCCAGCCATGATAGATTCAGCAATATTAACCGTTGATTGGAAACTCGTCGCACATGCTCTAGATACACTATAAGCATCAGTATGAATGTTCATACCCGTGCCTAAAACAATTTCACGAGCAATGTTTGGTGCTTCCGGCATTTGCACAACTTGGCCAAAAACAAGTTGGTCAATAATTTTAGGATCAACATCATGCTTTTTTAGTAATTCGTTGACGACTATTTTTCCTAAATCGACCGCAGGTACACCATGAAAAGCCGTTGCTTGCTTAGCAAAAGGTGTACGTAATCCAGCAACAACTGCAATACGCTCCCCACTGCCGGTAATTAGTTTTGATTTTGTCATTTTTGTTTCCATATTGTGGCAATACTCAAGAGGTCTGACCTCTTAGGGTTTAAGATAATTCTAACGATAAATAGAAATAATTCAATGTTTAGCTGACAAAAATTAAGCAAATACATGCCAAGGCATTAAAAAGCTAAAGAAAAGCGCGACAATTTTGTCATTATGGTTGTTTTTTTTAAAGCTGAACCTTATATCAATTTATGGGTCAGACATGCTGACTTAAATTTCACAATCAATAAGAACGATAAACTATGGCTATTGAACATTTTTCCTCATTAAAAGAACATTTATCTTCACAAATTATTGGACAGCATGCGCTGGTCGAAAATTTACTCATTGCGCTTTTAGCAAATGGTCATCTTATTGTAGAAGGTCCTCCGGGTTTAGCAAAAACGCGAGCGGTCAACGCCTTAGCACAAGGATTAGAGGCTGACTTTCATCGCGTGCAATTCACCCCTGACTTATTGCCAGCAGATTTAACCGGTACCGATATTTATCGACCTGAAGATGGCACCTTTGTTTTTCAACCAGGTCCACTATTTCGTAATTTAGTACTCGCTGATGAAATCAACCGTGCGCCAGCTAAAGTGCAATCGGCATTACTAGAAGCCATGGCAGAAGGCCAAATTACTGTTGGCAGAAATACCTATCCATTGCCTGAACTATTTTTGGTTATGGCGACACAAAACCCCATAGAGCAAGAAGGTACTTATCCGCTACCTGAAGCTCAACTCGATCGCTTTCTAATGCATGTTGAAATTGATTACCCTGATGCCGCCAGCGAATTAGAAATTTTAAAACTTAATCGTGGTGAAGCGCTAAAAGTAGCAAAGAAAACCGTTAAAGAAATCACCCAAGATGATATTTTCGCAGCTCGCGAGCAAGTAATGAAAATTCACATGGCACCAGCAGTAGAAAATTATATCGTTGACTTGATCATGGCAACACGTAATCCCGAAAAATACGATGATAAGTTAAAGCAATGGCTTGCTTATGGCGCAAGTCCGCGTGCCACAATCGCACTAGATCGCTGTGCACGTGCGAGAGCTTGGCTAAATAATCGCGAATTTGTTAGCCCAGAAGACGTACAAGCGGTTTTTCATAACGTATTGCGCCATCGCGTCTTAATGACTTATCAAGCAGAGGCTGAAGGTATCAGTAGTAATCAACTACTTGATCATATACTCAGTTTAGTGGCTGTTGCCTAAGCGCCAGATACCGTTATGTGGTTTAATCAAAAAAAATCAACCGAGCAAAATAATCCGCAAGTTTTACTTGATGAACTAGTTAGCAATGGGGTCGACTTATCCATTGAAGAGCTGATTCGCTATCAAACAAAAAGCTCGCTCATTAATTTAGCCGCGTCGAAAAGCTTACATGGAAAAATGTCAGGCAATTACCTCGCCCGAAGTAAAGGCCGAGGTATGGAGTTTGATGAAGTTCGCCATTATCAAAATGGTGATGATATTAGAGCGATTGATTGGCGGGTAACGGCCAGAACCGGCAAAACTCACACCAAGCTATTTCGTGAAGAAGTTGAACGCCCAGTGCTTATTGTTACCGATTTAAGTGCTAGCCTATTTTTTGGCAGCCGCTTACTTTTTAAATCAGTACAAGCAGCTCATGTTGCTGCGCTAGTCGCTTGGCATGCAAAATCACGTGGCGATCGCATCGGTGGTGTGGTTTTTAATCAACATGCACATACTGAGTTAAAGCCGCGCAGCAGACAGCAAGGTGTATTACATTACTTGCATGCGCTGGTGAAAAGCCATGCTACTTCGGCAATTGCATCAAGCGAACCATTAGATCATCAACAAGCCAAACTAGCGTTCGAGCAAAATTGTGCCCGTTTACGCCAACTCGCTAAACCCGGTAGCTTAGTGTATTTGATCACCGATGCCTTTAACCTCACCGACGATGCAGTGCGCCATTTAGCCAATGTCAGTCAACATTGTGAGTTAGTGGTGTGTTTAATTAGTGATCCTTTAGAGCAGCAATTACCCGATAGCGCAGTAAAAATAAGCGTAACGATTACCAGTGGTGAAAATGGTGATAACAAAGAACGTCAACAGCTGGTATTGGGCGATAAAGCATTGGCTGAAAAATATCACCAACAGGCGATAAACTTGAGTAACACCATGGAACAAAAATTAACTAAAGCAGGCGCTCGCCTACTGCATTTTTGTGCCAGCGAAGCACTGGAAACTCAATTACATCGAGGAGTAGCCTCATGGATCCGCTAGCGCAATTAAAAGATATTCATTTACCTGCCGAGATAAATAATTACCCTGTCGCGCCAGGTTGGTGGCTGTTAGCTGTTATCTTGCTCGCCTTAGTTATTTATGGCTTAGTAAAGTGCCGACAATACCTTGTTAAGCGTAAGCATAAGAAAGCAGCGCTAACACAGCTATCACCCAAGGCAGAAATTGGCACTATTGTAGCGTTATTAAAATGGGCTGCCTTACAGTATTTTCCGCGTCAAGCAGTGGCAAATTTAACTGGGCATGAATTTAAAAACTTTTTAGTTGCAAGCTTGCCCGTTAAGCATCAAGAGACCTTTACTAAGCTCAGTGGCCAATACTTTATCTCGGCTTACGAAGAACAGACAACAAGTCAATCATCAACAGAATTCCATCAAGCGGCAAAGTTATGGTTAACTCATGCCTTACCGCCACAGCAAAACTTAACAACCGAGCCTGTTTCATCGGCTATTGCTGCCGAGACTTCAGAGCACAGCGAGCAAGCTAAAGTTACTGTAGACAATCGGGTTGATGACAATGACGGAGTGAAATCATGATTCATTTTGATTTTATTTGGGCGCTAATCGCCCTGCCTCTACCTTTACTTATTTATTGGTTACCCGCTAAAAAACAAGTGCAAGCAGCACCGCTGAGAATGCCGACGATAATTAAAGGCGTACAAAGCGAAGATTTTGCCCCAGAAAAGAAAAAAAGCTCATTATTAGTGTTAAGCCTTATTTGGTTGTTAGTGGTGCTGGCCAGCACACAACCGCAATGGCTCGGTGAAGCGGTAAATGTGCCGACTGAGGGCCGCGAAATGATGATTGCGGTTGACTTATCAGGCAGTATGCAAGTAGAAGATATGGCCCTCAACGGCCGCAGTGTCAACCGTCTTGATATGTTAAAAGTGTTACTAGGTGAATTTATTGAACGACGCAATGGCGATAGATTGGGCTTGATCCTCTTTGGTGATGACGCCTACATGCAAACGCCGATGACTTTTGATCGTAAAACGGTGCAACAAATGCTCGATGAAACCGTATTAGGTTTAGTCGGTAAGCAAACGGCTATCGGTGATGCTATCGCACTTGCGGTTAAACGCTTTGACGAAAAGAAAGAGTCAAACAGGGTCTTATTATTACTGACTGATGGCCAAAATACCGCGGGAAAAATCACTCCTGATCAAGCGCTGGAATTGGCGGTAGCAAAGAATATCACCATCTATTCAATTGGTATCGGTGCTGATGTGATGGTGCAAAATTCATTATTTGGCGCGCGACGCGTAAACCCTTCAAGTGAGCTTGATGAAGAATCTTTACAGCGACTTGCCGATGAAACCGGTGGTTATTATTTCCGTGCCCGAGCCAGTGAGGACATGAGCAAAATTTACCAATTATTAGATGAACTTGAACCGGTAGAACAAGAGCAGCAACAAATGCGACCATTAACCGCACTATATTACTGGCCTCTCGGTCTAGCACTATTGATCAGTTTAATGACCTTGCTAAGCAAAACAATTTTCAGTGGCAGTTTTCTCGCAACAAGCAATAACACAGCTGGAGTGAAACATTAATATGGCTGACTTTCACTTTATTCGCCCACTATGGCTAATCGCTATTATTATTTTAGTGTTAATGCTTTGGCTGCTAAAAAAATTACGTGTTAAGCAATCTGGTTGGCAACAGCTTTTACCACCACACTTAGCCAAAGTGTTAGTGCAAGGTAATACTAAGGCTAAGTCGACATCGTTAGCACTGCCGTTTTTAATTGGTTTACTGGCAATTTTAGCGATGGCCGGACCCAGTTGGCAAAAACTGCCACAGCCAGTATATCAAGTAGCGCAGGGCTCTGTGTTAATCATGGATATGTCGTACTCAATGTATGCCACCGACGTAGCGCCCAATCGTTTGACGCGTGCCCGCTATAAAGCAATAGATTTACTCGACAGCATTAAAGATGGAGAGGTAGGTTTAATTGCTTATGCCGGCGATGCATTTAGCATCAGTCCGTTAACCGACGATAGTAATAATATAAAACTATTATTACCGTCTCTAAGCCCAGAATTGATGCCGGCACTTGGTAGTAACCCTTTGGCAGCATTGGCGCTAGCAGATGAAATGTTAGTTAATGCTGGCCATAACACCGGCGATATTTATTGGTTTACTGACGGTATCGATACTATCGATATTCAAGACATAAACCAGTGGTCACGTGAGCACCCTTACCGACTTAATATTCTGGGTGTGGGTACAAAAACAGGCGCGCCTATTAAACTCAGTAACGGCGAATTAATGAAAGATGACAATGGTGCGATTATTGTCCCTAAGTTAACTGAGCAATATTTAAAAGGGCTTGCTAAACGTGGCAACGGAAACTACACCACGTTAACCCATAATAATAAGGATATTGAACGACTAACATCCCAACCACTGGTTACCGATACAGAAAAAACTAGAGAAAGTGACAATACCGGTGATCAATGGCAAGAGTTTGGCCCTTACCTATTGTTACTGGTTCTACCTATGCTATTAGTTTACTTTAGGCGCGGTGCGCTGATGGTGACTTTGCCATTCGCCTTAATGCTTATCCCGCAAAACAAAGCCCAAGCGAATGTATGGCAAGATTTATGGAAAACTAAAGACCAACAAGGCCAAG
The DNA here is from genome assembly GCA_913061475.1 of uncultured Colwellia sp. Lineage (GTDB taxonomy): Bacteria > Pseudomonadota > Gammaproteobacteria > Enterobacterales > Alteromonadaceae > Cognaticolwellia. The sequence continues at coordinate 19,048 of CAJXUN010000040.1, forward strand.
CCCATTTTAACAAAGAACAATACCAACAAGCGGCTGAACAATTTAACGACCCACTTTGGCAAGGCAGCGCACTTTATAAGGCCGGTGAATTCGAACAAGCCTTAACTGCTTTTCAAAAAGAGAGTACGGCTGATGCGCTATTTAACCAAGGTAACGCCCTGGCTAAATTACAACGAATTGATGAAGCCATAGAGGCCTATAGTCAAGCATTGCAGCGCGATCCAAACTTAGTTGATGCCCAAGAGAATAAAGCGATTCTTGAACAGTTGAAGCAGCAACAAGAAAACCAAGAGCAACAATCTGGTGACGATCAGCAACAACAAGAGCAGCAAAACGAAAATCAAGAACAATCAGGTGAAAACCAAGAAAGCCAAAGCCAAGATCAGCAAGGTCAAAACGGCGAAAACAAGAATAGTGAGCAACAGCAAGATCAACAAAACCCAGAACAACAAGACCCATCACAGCAAGGTGATTCATCTCAAGAAGATAGCGATCAGCAGCAAGAGCAAAACGAGCAACAGCAAGCTGAAAGTGATAAGCAAGACGAAACAGAACAGCAGCAAGCCAAAGATGCTCAACAAGCAGAAAATGCTGAAGAGTCAACTGATGAGCAAAGCGCGCAAGCACAAGCATTAGCAGAACAATTAGCCAAAGAAACTGAACAGAAACATCAACAGCTACTCAATAAAGTCACTGATGACCCTTATATGTTATTAAGAAATAAAATGCAGTTAGAGTATCAAAAACGTCGTCAAGACCGTCGAAATGTAGGAGTTAAGAAAAAGTGGTAAGAGTAATAATTTCTTTGTTAGCTATTTTATTCTCACTTAATAGTTACGCATTAACCAAGGTCAACGCAACGGTTGATAAAAACCCTGTTGTGGTTAACGAGTCATTAATATTGACCGTTGTCGCTGATGACGATGTCGATAGTAACGCCTTAAACACCTCGGCACTATTGAGTGACTTTATTGTCGGCCGTACCTCGGTTAGCTCACAAACCAGTATGGTGAATTTTAACACCACACGAACAACAACCTGGACTACGGTTTTAATACCACGAAAATCAGGCGAGCTGCTCATTCCTGCCTTTGATATTAGCGGCGTAAAAACCCAAGCTATCGCAATTAAAGCACTGGAAGCAGACACCTCATCGGCTGCCAGTCAGCAAGATTTATTTATCACAACCCAAGTGTCTGCAACAGACATCTACGTTCAGCAGCAAATTACCTTGAAAGTTAAATTGCATTTTGCCGCGGAATTAAAGCGAGGTAGTTTGACCGAGCCAACATTAACTGGTGCTAATATCCTTCAGATAGGTAAAGATAAAGAGTCAGATAGCATTATCAAAGGTAAGCGGTATCGTGTTATTGAGCGCGTCTATGCCATTAGTCCGCAGCAAAGTGGTGAGGTGATATTAAAATCACCGATTTTTTCTGGTGAGATCATCATGCCTTCATCAAGACGGTCTAATTTTTTAAGTTTTGCCGATACTAAGCCAGTGAGTGTTATCGGTGATGACATCCCATTAACGATCAAAGCGATACCCACAAAAATTAATGGCGCATGGTTACCGAGTGAGCTATTAGCTTTACATCAAGAATGGCAACCAGATCCAAAACAATTTAAAGTCGGCGAGCCTATTACGCGTACCATTACGCTAACTGCAGCGGGTCTGTCAGAAGAGCAATTACCCGAAATTAACTTAACCGTGCCTCAAGGACTCAAAGTTTATCCTGATCAAGCTGAACTGCATACAGGTTTAAACAATGAGCGTCTAGTCAGTCAAAAAGTGGTCAATTTTGCTATCGTCGCCAGCCAAGCGGGTGAATATCAGTTGCCTGAAATTACGATAAATTGGTGGAATACCGTCACTAATAAAGCAGAAATAGCTAAAATCCCGGGTCAGAACATTACCATACTAGCCAACCCCGACTTAGCACCAGTAACACCAATAACACCGCTAAAATCATCAACGGCTAACACTGAGCAATCGACACCAGCAGCTAAAGTCGAAACCGTGATAATTCAACAAAACACGGTTTGGCAATGGCTGTTTTTAGCCTTGTGGTTATTAACATTACTTGCTTGGTATCTATCAGCTAAGCGCCCGTTTAAGTCAAAGTCTTTATCGAGTATGCGTAACGCTAAAGTCAACAACTCACACCTTGAGTTATTGGCTGCATGTAAACAAAATGATGGCGAGTCGGCATTGTCGTGCATACTACCGTGGGCGCAATCGCAAGTATTAGGTACTAAACAAAGTGATTCACCAACAACGCTAGACGCAATACATGGTTACTTTAACGACCAAGCATTGTCTGACGCTATTATTGAATTACAACAAAGTTATTATGGCAAAAACCCTAACCAATGGTCAGGCAACAATTTACTTCAGGCCATACAAGCCTTAGATAAAAAAAATAGTCGTCAATCACAATCACCTGCTATTGGCTTAAATCCCTAACGCTTATATAAGAGCACACAGGGCTATGACAAACTATGCCAAGTAAAACTAGGCATAGTTTGTATCACAATACCTTTTTACAAAAACGATTAAAGCTTCATTACCACCAACCAACGTCAGAGCACCTTCAAGGCTGAATATAATTTCTGTTAACTATCAAGCAGCCATTCACGCTATAATTTATTTATCTAAATATTTGCCTTAGTGCGAAATAATATCACAAAGCCTCAGGTCTCTTACAACATGGCAACAAAACAAGTTAGATACGAAGCACTCGTTAAAGCATTACATGCTGATTTATATCGGTATGGCTATTGGCTATGTCACGATAAACATATTGCTGAAGACTTAGTGCAAGAAACATTTCTCCGCGCATGGCGTGCACTTGATTCATTGAAAGATGAAAAGGCCGCTAAGTCATGGTTAATTACCATTCTTCGCCGAGAAAATGCTCGTCGCTTTGAGCGTAAGCGTTTTGACATGAGCGAATACGAAGAAGCGACAATTACCGATGTTAAAGCAACCAGTAATGAACAGGAAATTGAAAACTATTGGTTACGAGAAAAAATAGCGCAAATGCCTGAAGAGTATCGAGAGCCGCTAGTGCTACAAGTCATTGGTGGTTTCAGCGGTGAAGAAATTGCTAGCATGTTGTCATTAAATAAAAATACCGTGATGACACGATTATTTCGTGCTCGCAATCAGTTGAAAGAGGCCGTAGACAACGAGCCAACATTAAGAGGTCTACACAATGGATGATTTGCAAGTAAGACGTAGCATATTATCAGATCCAAAAGGTCGTGATGATGCATTAAATGAAGCCATCAAAAATGACATTGCAAAACAAAAATTCGTACAAGAAATTGATGCATTAGATGATAAAATTGCGCAAGCAATGAATATTCCTGTACCTGATGGTTTATATGACAAGCTAATCCTACGCCAAACATTAGCTAGCCATCAGCAACAAAAAAGTAAAACACGTGTTCGCTTAGCGATGGCGGCTTCTGTCGCATTTGTGATGGGGTTAACCGTTAACTTTATGATGTTTTCGAGCACCTATAAAAATTTAGGTGACTATGCCATTGCCCATGTTAATCATGAGGCATCCCACTTTTCGAATAATGGCCAACCAACGGTAACATTGGCATCATTAAACGATAAAATGGCAGCATTTAAAGGCAGTTTCAATAGTACCTTTGGTACGCTAATGTTCGCTGATTATTGTCATTTTGACGGCAGTAAAAGCTTGCATTTAGTGTTTCAAGGTCAATCAAGTCCGGTGAATGTTTTTATTTTACCTGATGATAAAGATATTGAATTTGTTGCTAACTTTGCCAACGATAAACTACAAGGTCGTTCGTTAAATTTTAATCACTCCAATATCATTGTTGTCGGTGATAAAAAAGAGCCAATACAGCAATGGCAAGATCGGGTTAAGAAAAGTATTACTTGGTCAATTTAGTTATGAATAAAACAAATTAGTGTAGCCTATACAAGCTTATATTCGTCGACATTAAAGCATAGCTTAACGCTATGGTTTTAGATGTAAGAACAATAAGACCTCGCAAACTATCATTTATATTTTGAGCATAAAAAAGTCGTTAATGATTCATTAACGACTTTTTTTGTATCACAAATAAAACTTTTTACACTTTGCTTTTGAGCCATTTTTGAATCAAAGCTTGGTAGCGTTTACATTGTTTTATAATTAGTGCTTAGCTGCAACCTGATCAAATAATGCCTCTAATTCCGGCTGCTCTTTTGCAGTTAATCGACTCACTAAAATAATCGCAATACTTGCCATAATAAAGCCCGGTACTATTTCATACATTACGGAACTTAACGATTCACCATCAATGGTAATTGGGGCGTATATCCAAACTAAAACGGTAATCGCTCCAGTTAACATACCGGCTAACGCGCCATGACGGTTCATCTTCTTCCAATAAAGGCTCATGATAACCAAAGGTCCAAATGCAGCGCCGAAACCAGCCCAAGCATTACTAACTAAGGTTAAAATTGAACTCTCTCTATCATAGGCAAGAAAAACAGCAACCATAGCTACTAGTGCTACCGACAAACGCCCAACAAAAACTAATTGCTGATCTGTGGCGTTTTTATTAAGAAACGCTTGATAGAAATCGCCAGTTAATGAACTCGATGTTACCAATAATTGTGAAGATATCGTACTCATAATCGCAGCAAGTATCGCCGCTAATAAAAAGCCGGCAATTAATGGATGAAACAGCAATTGTGATAGCACAATAAATATAGTTTCGGCATCACCAAGTACTAGGCCTGTATTTGCAACATAAGCCGCGCCAGCAAAACCTGTTGCCATAGCACCGACCAGCGCTACTATCATCCAGCTCATACCAATTCTTCGTGCTTTTGGTAAATCTTCTACCGAACGAATAGCCATGAACCGAACAATAATATGTGGTTGACCAAAATAACCTAAACCCCATGCCATCGCAGAAATTATCGCGAGGATACCGACATTATTAAATACGTTCAGCATATCAGGGTTGAGTTGTTCAATACTGGTAAACATCGCATCAGTACCACCAATTTCATTGATAGCCACGATCGGAACTAAAACTAAGGCGATAAACATAATACAGCCTTGAACAAAATCGGTAAGACTGACCGCTAAGAAGCCACCAAATAAGGTATATAACACGACAACGCCAGCTGTAATATATAAACCCGATTCATAACTGAGGCCAAACGAACTTTCAAACAACTTACCGCCAGCAACAATGCCAGATGAAGTATATAAGGTGAAAAATAAGATAATAACAATAGAGGAAGCGATGCGAAGTTTGCGGGTATGATCTGCAAACCGGTTTTCAAAAAAGTCAGGTAAGGTAATCGAATCATTGGCAACTTCGGTATAGGTTCTTAACCTCGGCGCTACAATGATGTAATTCAAATACGCACCGAATGCTAACCCTAAAGAAATCCAAACACTACTGAGACCCGTTGTATACATCAGACCAGGAACCCCCATCAGCATCCAACCACTCATATCTGAAGCCCCAGCAGAAAGTGCTGTTACCCCAGGGCCCAAACTGCGCCCGCCAAGCATAAAACCGGAAACATCACTGGTTGACTTTCTATAGGCATAGATACCTATTCCCAACATAACTACAAAATATAGCGCTAATGAAATCATTGTTCCAACAGCCATTTAACCTCCAAAAAAACGATTATACCAAGCAAACAAATTTAACATGAATAGTTCGCTCGGTGTGCAAACTGTTCAAATAAATTTCCTTATCGACATTAATTGAACTTGAAGTGGAATAATATGCAGAGTTAATAGCGCTTTCCATGTTTTTTCGCGAGTAATAATATTTATTTGTGTTATAAATAAGAAGGCTAATGTTAAAATTAACCTTACCGTAAAGTATTGCCAGTAATAATAATAAAAATATCTGTTATAAAATCGGATTAATCGGGAATTTGTATGCACTTTTATGCGGCTAGGCAGCCAATTTTAGATAAAGAAAAAAAACTATTTGCCTATGAACTATTGTTTCGAGATAGCATCATCAATGTCTTTCCAGACATTGATGCTGACGAAGCAACAACTAAAATGATAGAAGCGAGTAATTTTAACCTTGGCATTAGTGAGTTTACCGGTAACAAACCAGCTTTCATTAATTTCACCTTAGAAACGCTCATCCAAGGGTACCCAGAAACCTTAACGACCGAAGAAGTTGTTGTCGAAATTTTAGAAACCGTAAAGCCCGGTAAAAAATTATTATCAATATGCAAAGATTTAAATGAAAAAGGTTATACCATCGCCTTAGATGATTATATTCATCAATCGGTTTGGCAGCACTTTTACCCTTTTATTCATATTATTAAAATCGACTGGCAAGACACCTCGCTAGAGACCATAAAAGCGGTAAAAGTAGCCATTAAAGACTTTCCTCATATAAAATTACTGGCGGAAAAAGTCGAAACCTATGAAGAATATAACCAAGCACTAGAATTAGATTTTGAACTATTTCAAGGCTTTTTTTTCGCCAAACCGGAAATGGTAAAAACTAAAAGTCTCTCGCCGTCACAAATGGCAATGGCAGAGTTACTTTATGAAACTTCAAAAAAAGATTTAGATTTGGCGAGCATCACCTCAGTATTTGAACGTGATATAACGTTGTCATATAAACTGCTACGTTACGCAAACTCGCCAATTTTCAAACGAAGAAATGAAATATCCACGATTAAGCAAGCGCTTGTTACCCTTGGATCAGGAGAGTTAAAACGTTTTCTGGGTTTAATGTTTGCGTCAAATATTAACCCTGAAAAACCGTCAGAATTGATTAATGCAGCCATGGCACGAGCAAAATTTGCTGAATTAATGGCAAGTGAAGTTAAGCCTCCTTTAGATAATTCAATTGCCTTTTTAACCGGCTTGTTATCGTTAATTGACGCTATTGTTGATGAAGACTTGGCTAGTATTCTCGCTAAACTGCCCTTGGCTCAAGAAATTAAAGACACCCTATTAACTCGTAAAGGCGTTATGGCAGCGCTTATTCAACTGCTAGAATTTATCGAGCGAGCAGAATGGCCAAAAACCACGGTTCTAATTGAGAAGCTTGGCTTAGAAAAAGATCATGTGGTCAAAAACTATAATGAAGCAATTGCGTGGGCTGATGAGCAATCAGATGCTAACAACTATTAGCCATAACTCACATGATAGTAGGGAACAACAGTTGACCTTATTCTGCGGGTTAACATAAATCGATAACAAAAAGCCTGACATTATGTCAGGCTTTTTTATTTAAACTTTCCTAAGTATTCATCATGACATACGAATAAGGGTATTATCTATTCAAAACCATTCGGGTTTTGCGACTGCCAACGCCATGTATCGGCTATCATCGTTGCTAAATCACGCTCTGCATGCCAATTTAATAAATTATTGGCCACACTCGCATCAGCGTATACCGTAGCAATATCTCCGGCACGTCGTGGCGCAATGTGATACGGAATATCTTGTCCAGAAATGTCCTTAAACGTATTCACGATTTCGAGTACCGAGGTGCCATTACCCGTGCCTAAGTTAATCGGTACACAACCGCTAATATCCTTAAGTTTTTCTAAGGCTTTTACGTGGCCTTGAGCTAAGTCGACGACATGAATATAGTCTCGCACACCGGTACCATCAGGTGTTGGGTAATCATCACCAAAAACTTGCAGTTGTGCTAAACGTCCAACCGCAACTTGTGACACATAAGGCAATAAGTTATTAGGAATGCCATTAGGGTTTTCACCAATTAAGCCTGACTCGTGCGCACCAATCGGATTAAAGTAACGTAAGCAAGCAATTGACCATTGCTCATCACTTTTAGCCAAATCAAATAATATATTTTCTATCATTAATTTGGTTTGCCCATACGGATTAGTCGCCGATGTTGGCATAGTTTCATCAAGTGGTGAGGGATTATTTTCCCCATAAACGGTTGCAGATGAGCTAAATACCAAGTTTTTAACCCCATGTTCGGCCATCACTTGTAGCAAGGTAATCGAACCGGCAACATTATTATGGTAGTAACTCAACGGCATAGTACTCGACTCGCCTACCGCTTTTAAACCCGCAAAATGGACTACAGCGTCAATATCGTGCGTTAAAAACACTTGTTGCATTGCTTGTCGGTCACAAATATCGGCTTCAATAAATGTCACTGTCTTACCGGTAATTTGCTTAATACGGTCAAGCACCAGCGTCGAAGAGTTAGCAAGATTATCAACAATAACAATATCTTTATCTAACGCTAATAGCTCGACAACCGTGTGGCTACCAATAAAACCGGTACCGCCGGTGATCAATAAACTCATTTAAAAAGTCCTTATAAAATGTCCAAATACGCAATACTAAATAGTCATAATAAAAATTTAGCTAATCTTGATAATATTTTGACACTAACGCGATGAACTTACCAAGTTTTTCTTTCGGCAGATTGTTTATACCTGCCGCCGCTGCTCTGCCGCCACCGGTTTCAAATTGCACACACAGTTCGCCGGCCCCTTGTTTATTTTCTAGCGGTGCTCGCAAGCTTACTAAATAACTATCATCGGCATTTAACGTCAATACCGCATGGGCTTTATGAGGGGATTGATTTGCTAACGCGTTGCCAAAAACGCCACTCACACGTCTCGACCAAGGTGCATTTTCAAGCTCGATGACCTGCAATACCTCGTTTTCATCTAACACTTTAGCGTTTTTAGCTTGTGCCATATCTGTGTTATAGGCTTGCTCAAGCACAGTGAAAATTGAATTCGGTTCAGCGATTAAAGAAAACGGACTGGCATATCCTAGCAGTTTTTTAAATAGCTCATCAGGTGCAATATGTAAATCATCAACGCTTCGGCCGTAGCCATTATAATTAATATAAGTACCCAAAGCTTTTAGCTTTGCTTGCTCGCTCTCAGTTAGTCCTTGTTGTATCGACAATTGCTGTGCTGCCGATGTCATATTGTCACCAAATGCCGCAACAATGGCCCATAACACGTATTTCCCAGCTAAATAGTGATTAACCAATAAGCTGGTACAAGTATTAGGATCCGTATCAATAATGGCAGTTAAACGCTCAGAGCTAGGTATTGCGCCAGAGCGATGATGATCAATATAAAGCACGTCAATATCGTTAGCGAGCAACTCATCGAGCGCAGTAATATTTTTTTCTAGCGAAATATCCAGCACGGTAACCGACGTCGCCTTCAAGGCAGGTACTTGCTGCAATAATTGAATATCTCGTTTAACGCCAGTAATTAAGCTCGAGATTTTTGGCTCAGCAAGGCGCAATTGCAGCAATGCAATAATGCCATCAGCATCGCCATTAAAAACATCATAATGCATAGAAAACTTCCTTTAACACACTCAAAATAAGCTTTTCATTTATAGCGATTTCCAATTATCCATGAACTACTATCAATGTCCTATTATCAATATTCTATCAAGATGATTGATAACCGAGAAAATCACTACACGATAAAACCATGCTCAATTAAATGGTCAATGATTTGCTGAGCACACTGTTCAATACTTTTGTCAGCCGTACGCACGTGAATAATAGGATTTTCTGGGGCTTCATAAGCAGAATCAATACCGGTAAAATCTTTAATCTCACCTGCTCTGGCCTTTTTATACAAACCTTTAGGGTCGCGTTGTTCACAAATTTCTATTGGGGTATCGATAAATACTTCAATAAACTCGCCCGACGCTAATTTACTGGCAGCAAGCGCTCTGTCAGCACGAAATGGTGATATAAACGCCGTAGAAACAATCAAACCGGCATCAACAAATAACTGAGCAACTTCACTAATACGGCGAATATTTTCCACACGGTCACTATCACTAAAGCCTAAGTCACCATTAAGGCCGTGCCGAACATTATCACCGTCAAGCAAGTAACTATGACATTGACGTGCAAAAAGCATAGCATCAACAGCGTTAGCAATGGTTGACTTACCTGAACCACTCAGCCCGGTATACCAAAGTAAACAGGCAGTTTGCTGTTTTATTTCAGCTCTTTGGCTTTTACTGACTTGCTGGCTATGCCAAACGGTATTTTCAGTTTTCATATTGTTCCAATTAATGATGGCGTCGAATTGTTACTGACGGCATTTTTACAATGATTATCTAAACGTAGTTGATGTCACGGTCTTACAACATTAACTTCACACTCGCTAAAATGGAAATATCTGCGGTAGTAACATCAGTACCACCAAACTATAGGTCAGTGTTATCGGCCAACCAAATTTAATAAAGTCAGCAAGTTTATAATTTCCGGCATTAAATACCATAATGTTAGTTTGATAACCGTAGGGGCTAATAAAACTGCCGCTAGCACCGAACGCTACCGCCATCACCAAAGGCAGCGGATTAACCCCCAAACCAATGGCAATATTATAAGCAACCGGGAATACCAAGGCCGCAGCTGCACTGTTAGTGATAACTTCGGTTAGAATTAAGGTAATAAAAAATATCACTATCAAAGCAATTAGTGCACTTTGCCCGGCCAATAAACTTTCTATTTCACTGGCAAAAATGGCCGCGACACCACTGTGCTCAAACGCTTGCGCTAAGGTCAATGCGCCAAGCACAATCAACCAAATTTCAATTGGGAACCGGCGTTTAATTTCATTAACCGTCAAGCAACCAGTAAAAATCAATAGCGCTAAGTAAAACATCAAACTCGACAGCAAACTTATATCCGTAACCATGGTTAGTGCAATAGCGATAATAAAACCGAAAACCGCTAAAGAGCCTCGCCAACCTGAAAGCATGTTGTCAGGTTTATGGCCTGAAAGAATAAAAAAGTTTTTGGTTAAATTCGTTCTGGCGGTAAAGTCAGAGCCAACCGCTAGTACTAAGAAATCACCCGCTTGAATAGTGATATCCCCGAGCTTACCTGAAAGTGAAGCGCCCTCACGGCGAACGGCAACAACAGCGGCATCGAATCTGGCGCGAAACCCCGCTGTTTTCAGTGTTTCTCCGACAATCGCAGAATCAGGCTTAATTAATACTTCGGTTAAATTTTCACGTAATAAACCATCTTGCTCAGCAAATAACGACAAACCATCAAATTGTTGTAACACCAAGACCTTACTGATATCACCACTAAAAATGAGTCGATCATGGCTTTGTATGATTTCATCTGGCGTAACCGGCGAAATAAGCCGACCATCACGCACTAACTCAACAAGAAATAACGCATCCAAGTTTCTTAAGCCATTGTCTTCGATACTTTTACCGATCAATTTGGATTGTGGCTTTACTTGTGCTTCAACAAGATACTCTTTGACTTCTAAGTATTCATTTCTCATATCAGCTAGGGTGTGTTGTCGTAGCAAAATAACCAATAAACAAGCAACAAGTGCGCTACCACCAACAATTGTAAAATCAAAAAAACCTAAGCTAGCGCGACCTTGCTCAAGCCATAATGAGTTGACAATTAAGTTAGTTGACGTGCCGATCAAGGTTAACGTGCCGCCAAGAATAGCAGCAAATGATAGTGGCAATAGTAGTTTACCGGGGTTAATCACGGTATTTTTTTTCACCGTAGAAATTAAGGTAGCAACCACGGCAGTATTGCTAACAAGCCCGGAACTCAGGGCTGTAAAAATGAGTGTGCGTAAACTTGCTGTCGACCCTTTACCAGTTAGCATTAATGCCGACACTCGTCTTAATATACTGGTACGTTCATAGGCAAATGAACAGAGCACTAAGAGCAGCAGTGTTACTAAGCCAGGGTTAACCGCATTAGCAAGAATATTCTCACTGGTAACAAATGATGCTGCTAGACATAGCAGCGTGGCACTGCCAAAAACACGTTCGGGTTTGTTTGGAAAACAAACAAGCCCGATCAGTGTTAATAAGAATATTGCCACAAGTAGCCACTGAGACCAAAGCATCACGGTAACCTAGTAAGTCGATATTGCAGAAATAAAGTTGGCACTATTATTTCTTTAACAAATCACGAGCACCCCAATGCGGAAAGTGTTTACGCACAAGGCTATTCAATTCTTTTTCAAAATCAGAGTATTGATGAGCCTGTTGTGATTCAAGTGCGCCATTAATCATGCCAGCGCCGACCGTAATATTGCTTAATCGATCAATAATAATGAATGCACCTGTGGCTTTGTTATCATCGTAAGCATCAAAATGTAATGCTTCATCAACTTCAAAGTTCACCACACCGATCTCATTCAAGGCTAATTGATCAGCATTAGACTTTTCTAAGGTATTAACATCAATACGATGATCAATACTGAGTGCATGCCCTGTGGTGAGTTTACTGCCATGCTTAATGTAGTACTCTCGCCCCGGTTCAAGTTCATCTTCGTGCATCCAAACAACAGTAGCACTGAGCTCTTTAGTCGAGAGCGGTGAATGCCCTTTTTTAACAATCATTTCACCGCGACTAATATCTATTTCATCTTCTAAGGTCAAGGTAATTGCCATGCCTTGATCGGCACGATCAATATTACCTTCAAAGGTTACTATCGACTTAACAATACTTTCTTTACCTGAGGGTAAAGCAACAATTTCATCACCGACACGAATATGACCAGAGCCAACTGTACCAGCAAAGCCTCTAAAATCGAGATTCGGACGATTGACATATTGCACTTGTAAACGAAACTGCGTGAAGCCCTTTTGATCATCTACCTTAATAGTATTTAATAGCTTCATCATGGTTGCGCCAGGATACCAAGACATATTGGCACTTTCTTCAACAACATTGTCACCTTTCAATGCTGAAATAGGCACAAAACGCACATCATCAAACGCTAAGTCATCAGCAAATTTTCGGTATTCTTTCTTAATCTCTTGGTAACGCTCTTGGCTATAATCAACCAAATCCATTTTATTTACTGCGACTAAGACATGCTTAATACCTAATAGCGAACAAATAAAAGAATGACGACGCGTTTGAACTTGCACGCCGTGACGCGCATCAATCAGAATAATCGCTAAATCACAATTTGACGCGCCTGTCGCCATATTACGGGTGTACTGCTCATGACCAGGGGTATCGGCAATAATAAACTTACGTTTATCAGTAGCGAAGTAACGATAAGCAACATCAATGGTAATGCCTTGTTCGCGCTCTGATTGCAAACCATCAACTAATAACGCTAGATCAATTGCTTCACCAGTAGTACCTGACTTTTTACTGTCGTTTTCAATCGCCGCTAATTGATCTTCAAAGATCATTTTAGAATCATGTAATAAACGGCCAATTAAGGTACTTTTACCATCATCAACACTGCCACAGGTAAAAAAGCGTACCATTTCCTTGTTTTCATGTTGCTTCAAGTAAGATTCAATATCGGTTTCAAGCAAATCGCTATCAAGCATTTCTTTCGCGGGTGAATCAATCATCTTTATTCCTAATAAAAATAGCTGTAAGTTGGAAGTTCAAAGCAGTCAGAAAGACAAAGCTGTAAGCTGTCAGTTCTAAGCTTTCAGTTAAAAGACAAACCATCAGTGTGGCACTTGTTTTTACTGATAGCTGACAGCTTAAAACTTATCGCTTTGTTTTTTACTTACCGCTTCTCTTCTTAAATCGTGTTTCTCAACCCTGTCAACATGGCTGATAACTCTTCTGTTTCTTTAATCCAGTTTTGGCTTTTATCTTTGGGTAAATAGCCAATCTCGATTCCAATATAAATTTGTGTTCTCAGCTCAGCTAATGATGAACGCGAGATGGTAATAAAATGTCGTTTATCCTTCGGAGTCTCTCGAGTCATGCCTTCAGCAATGTTACTCGGTACAGAAAGCCCAGAACGTGTAATTTGATCTCTAAAACCAAAATCACGTAAAGACGCCGTTTGCTTATAAATTTCCGCCGACAACCGCGCAGCTCTTTTCCATACCTCTAACTTCTCAAAGTTCATAACAAATCCTTGTTAAGACAAAGCTAACAGCCTAAAAAATAGCTGTAAGCTGTTAGTTTTAAGCTTTCAGTAAAACCGAAAGCAATAGCTTTAAGCTGTCAGTTTTAAGCTTTCAGTAAAACCGAAAAACATAGCTGTAAGCTGTCAGTTTTAAGCTTTCAGTAAAACCGAAAAACATAGCTGTAAGCTTTTAGTTTAAAGCTTTCAGTAGAACCGAAAAACATAGCTGCAAGCTGTTAGTTTTAAGCTTTCTTTTCTTTGTTTTTACTGAAAGCTGATAGCTTTCTTTTAACTTATAGCTTTTTTAAAACGCAGTTTTAAAAATAACCTTCCATTTTCTTTTTCTCCATCGAGCCAGCAGAATCGTGATCAATCACGCGTCCTTGTCGTTCAGAGGTTTTTGTTAATAGCATTTCTTGTATTATTTCAGGTAATGTTGTCGCTGTAGACTCAACAGCCCCCGTTAACGGATAACAGCCTAGTGTTCTAAAGCGCACGCTTTTCATTTGCACTTCTTCATCATCGCCAATAGGCATGCGCTCATCATCAACCATGATCAAGGTGCCATCGCGTTCAACTACCGGACGCTTTTCAGCTAAATAAAGCGGCACAATTGGGATACTTTCTAGGTAGATATATTGCCAAATATCTAACTCGGTCCAGTTTGACAAAGGGAACACGCGAATACTTTCACCTTTATTCACTTTACCGTTGTATACATTCCAAAGCTCAGGGCGTTGGCTTTTTGGATCCCAACGATGATTTTTATCACGGAATGAATAAACCCGTTCTTTGGCGCGAGATTTTTCTTCATCACGACGTGCGCCGCCAAATGCTGCGTCAAAGCCATATTTATCAAGCGCTTGCTTTAGCGCTTGAGTTTTCATGATATCGGTATGCTTAGCACTGCCATGCTCAAAAGGACCAATATTCATCGCCATGCCTTCAGGATTTTTATGCACCAATAACTCAAAGCCATGGTCTATTGCCATTTGATCGCGAAAAGCAATCATCTCTTTGAATTTCCAGTTGGTGTCAACATGAAGTAGCGGAAAAGGTATTTTTCCAGGCGCAAAAGCTTTGCGTGCTAAATGCAATAATACCGCGGAGTCTTTACCTACAGAGTAAAGCATCACAGGGTTATCAAATTCTGCAGCAACTTCGCGCATGATATGGATAGATTCGGCTTCTAGCTTTTGTAAATGTGTTAATGGCATCGCTGTTCACTAAAGGTGGTGACATATATTGAGTAATATCATGCCACAGCAATCAAGCATTATCCATATAAGTAAAAGCTTGTTTATACTAAAAAGATATAAAAAAATAATTAAATAGTGATTAAATCTCTAACTTGGCGAATGCTCAAGATTATTTTTGTAACGTCGGATTAACGCTAGCGAAGAAGATGAAAGTGTTTCACTGTCAATCTCGTCCATAGACTTGCTCATAACATTGAGCACTTCTTTGCCTAATTGCTTACCTAGCTCTACGCCCCATTGATCATAAGAGTTTACTTGCCATATAACACCTTGAACAAATATTTTATGTTCATAAAGCGCTAATAAAGCCCCTAACGATTGAGGATCCAACTGCGGCATTAACAAGGTATTACTCGGCGTATTACCTTTCATGGTTTTGTGACTCGCAAGCCTTTTGACTTCAGCTTCATTAGCGCCCAATAAGCGTAGTTCTGCTTCAGCTTGTGCCAGCGTTTTACCTTGCATTAATGCTTCACTTTGCGCAAAACAATTCGCCACTAAAGTATCATGATTCGCTAAATGCTCACTGGTTGGCGCAAGTGAAAGGATAAAATCTGTTGGAATAATATCGGCACTTTGATGCATCAATTGCATAAAGGCATGTTGACCATTAGTACCTTCTTGGCCAAAAACTACTGGCGCGGTTAAATACTTAAGCGTGTTACCGGCATTATCAACAGACTTACCATTACTTTCCATATCGGTTTGCTGCAAGTACCCAGGTAACGCTCTAAGCGCATGATTGTAAGGCAATATAGCTAAACTTGGATAACCTAAACCATTACGATTCCAAATACCTAGCAAGGCCATAATCACCGGCATATTTTCTGCAAATGGCGCTTGTTTAAAATGCTGATCCATTGCAAATGCCCCCGCTTTGAGGGCATTAAAATGTTTATTACCAATAATTAATGCTAACGGCAAACCAACCGCCGACCATAACGAAAATCGGCCGCCAACCCAATCCCACATCGGGAGAATATTTTCTTGTTTAATACCAAAACCTGTCGCAGCAGCAATATTAGTACTAACCGCATACCAATGCTGAGCCATAACGTCAGTAGCTGAGTTGTTTTTATCAACTAAAGCGTCAAGCATCCAGGCTTTGACAATCGTGGCATTAAGCAGGGTTTCTTGGGTAGAGAAGGTTTTAGAAATCACCACAACGAGCGTTGTAGCAGCATCAAGCTTAGCAAACTTTTCTTGCGCTGCATCACCATCAACATTGGCCAACACATGCGCTTTTAAACCAGGCTGATGATATGGCACCAGCGCCGATAACGCGACCTTCACACCGTAATACGAACCACCAATGCCAATCGCTAAAATATCAGTAAACGTTTCACCGGTAACTGAACGAACATTACCTTGCTGCACGTCATCAACAATTTTGGCCATTTTAGCTTCGGTATCGATCACTTCTTGTGCTTGTGCACCGAGCAGGCCAATTTTTATAGCTGTAGGTGCGCGTAATACCGTATGTAAAACCGCACGTTGCTCAGTGTTATTTAATAGCTCGCCATCAAATTGCGCCGCTATTTTATCGCTAAGGTTACTGCGTTCTGCCAGCGAAAATAAACTTTCAAGTTCATTATCAACAATATTTTGCTTGGCATAATCGAGAAATAAGCCCGCCGCTGAGACGGAATATTTTTTACTACGATCGCTATCTGAAAATAGCGAAAAAATATTTCTCGTTAAAGCCGAGTCAGTAAATTGTGATAAATTAGTTACGTCCATATACCTACACTTCAAAGTTTATTATTCAAACAAAAATTTATTATTTAAACCTAGCGTAAATTAAGCTTTTAAAAGCTCGGTTAAATAGCTTTTAAATTCGTCAGCTAATTCTGGATGACGTAAGCCATATTCAACATTGGCTTTCATGTAACCTAACTTAGAGCCACAATCATGTGATTTACCTGACATATGGAATGCTTCAACGGTTTCTCTTTCCATCAGCATGGCAATAGCATCGGTTAATTGAATTTCATCGCCTGCGCCCGGAGGAGTAATTTTCAACAGATCCCAAATTTTTTCTGACAACACATAACGACCAACAACAGCTAAATTAGATGGCGCTTCTTCAACCGGTGGTTTTTCAACAATAGCGGTCATAGTTTTTGACTCACCAGGTGAAAGCTCAACACCGCCACAATCAACAACACCGTAGCTACTCACTTGCTCTAACGGCACCGGCTCAACCATAATTTGGCTATAACCACCTACTTCATTGTAGCGAGTTAACATTGCCGCTAAATTTTCAGTTTTTAAATCCGCTGTTGCGTCATCTAAAATAACATCAGGCAATACCACAACAAAGGGTTCATTACCGATAATGGGGCGAGCTTTTAATACCGCATGGCCTAAACCTTTTGCTTCACCTTGGCGAACATGCAAAATAGTAACGTCTTTCGGGCAAATCGCTTGTATCTCATCAAGTAACTGGCGTTTTACACGTTTTTCAAGCGTAGTTTCCAGCTCAAATGATTTGTCAAAATGGTTTTCAATTGCGTTTTTAGAAGAGTGCGTAACGAGCACTATCTCTTTGATACCGGCAGCAATACATTCATTAACTATGTATTGAATCAGCGGTTTATCAACAATCGGTAACATCTCTTTTGGAATGGCTTTAGTTGCAGGCAACATCCGGGTACCTAATCCTGCGACAGGTATTACCGCTTTTTTAATTCTATTTGGCATTTTTATCCTTAATTTTTTGCAGATAAGTCACTTTAAAGCGAGTTATCGTCGTTGTCACGATGAAATAATAGTTTTTCGGTAAATAATAAAAATGATACCAAAAGGTATCATTTTTTAGCTATGCTCTTTGGTAGCTAGTTTGTAAAATTTAACCGCTACTTGTTATAAAATTCTTTATACCAAGTTACAAATTCAGCAACCCCTTGCTCAACACTAACTTCCGACTTATAGCCGGTGGCATCGAATAAGTCATTAACTTCAGCAAAGGTTTGGTAAACATCACCCGGTTGCATTGCGCGAAAGTTTTTCGCGGCTTCAATACCTAGTTCATCTTCAATGGCTTTAACAAAGCCCATCAAATTAATGGGCGAGCCATGGCCGATATTGTATATGGCATAGGGTGCTGAACTAGACGCTGGAGAGCCGCTTTCAACTTTCCATTCTGTGTCTCGTGCAGGGATAACATTAGCAATACGTACAACACCTTCAACAATATCGTCTACATGGGTAAAATCACGCCACATGTCACCATTGTTGTTAATATCAATAGTCTCACCATCTAAAATCTTTTTAGTGAATATGTAAGGCGCCATATCAGGTCGGCCCCATGAACCATAAACGGTAAAAAAGCGTAAACCTGTTGTTGGAATATCATAAAGATGAGAATAGCTATGCGCCATCAACTCATTAGATTTTTTCGTCGCAGCATACAATGAAACAGGATGATCAACAGAATCACTGGTGGAAAAAGGTGTTTTATTATTTAAGCCATAGACCGAACTTGAAGACGCATAAATTAAATGTTCAACATTGTTATTTCGACAGCCTTCAAGAATAGTTAAATGGCCAATTAAATTTGAATCCGCATAGGCCATAGGATTATCAATGGAATATCTAACCCCGGCTTGAGCAGCAAGGTGAATAACGCGATCAAATTTTTCAGCACTGAAGAGTGCCGCTATGCCATCACGATTGGTCAGATCTAGCTTGATAAACCGAAAGAGCCCTTGCTTGTTCGCAACGTCACTAACGGTAAACTTATCTAGCTCAGCCAAACGCGCCAGTTTAAGGTTAACATCATAGTAATCATTAAGATTATCAATACCTACAACATCATGGCCTTGTGCACATAATTTTTGAGTTACATGAAAACCAATAAATCCAGCCGCGCCGGTCACTAAATACTTCATTTAAAATCCATACAATTATTTAAATTGACTTGTTAACCTTATATTAATGAAAGTTTAACACTTCACAAATAGCAATTAACATAAAAATTAATCACTACCAAATAAATCACGGGTGTAAACTTTATCTTTTACATCGGTCAATTCTGCATCCATGCGATTTGAAACAATGACATCAGAGATTTTCTTAAAGGCATCAAGGTCACTATAAACCGCAGAGTTAAAAAACTCTTTTTCTTCTAACACCGGTTCATAAATAACAACTTCAATACCTTTAGCTTTAATGCGTTTCATAATACCTTGAATGGAAGAAGCTCTAAAATTGTCCGAGCCTGTTTTCATAATCAAGCGATATACCCCAACAACTTTAGGCTTTCTGCTGATAATAGAGTCGGCAATAAAATCTTTACGTGTGGTATTTGCATCAACAATAGCGCGGATAATATTATTCGGCACGTTATTATAGTTAGCTAATAATTGCTTGGTATCTTTAGGTAAACAATAACCACCATAACCAAATGAAGGGTTATTGTAATGATTACCAATACGCGGGTCTAAGCCGACCCCTTCAATAATATGCTTGGCATCTAAACCATGCGCTTCCGCATAACTATCTAGCTCATTAAAATAAGCAACGCGCATTGCTAAGTAAGTATTTGAGAATAACTTAACCGCTTCTGCCTCTGTTGAGTCGGTAAACAAGATATCGATATTTTCTTTTATTGCCCCTTGAGCCAGCAAGTCAGCAAATACTTTGGCTCGCTCGCTTTGCTCACCAACAATAATACGCGACGGATAAAGGTTGTCATGCAAGGCCTTACCTTCACGCAAAAACTCAGGTGAAAACATGATATTTGCACAGTTAAGTTCTTGTTTAATATTTTCTGTGTAACCAACCGGCACCGTCGACTTAATGATCATCACCGCATTAGGGTTAACCGCCAAGACATCTTTAATTACCGCTTCAACAGAAGAGGTATTAAAGTAATTGGTTTCAACATCATAATCCGTAGGTGTAGCTATTATGACAAAGTCAGCATCTGAATAAGCCGACACTTTATCAAGCGTCGCTTTAAAGTTAATGGCTTTATTTGCTAAAAAATCTTCAATTTCAACATCTACAATCGGAGATTTTTTTTGATTTAGCAAATCAACTTTTTCTTTAACTATATCAACAGCGATCACTTCATTGTGTTGCGCTAACAACATTGCATTTGATAAACCTACGTAACCAGTTCCAGCTATTGCTATTTTCATTAATTTCAATATCCTTGTTCGATAGTCTAAATTATATTTTTAATATAAAACATTCATATGAGCTATGCTCTCAAAATATCCAAAATATCCTGGGCTTTTAAATTCATTAAACCAACATTTCCTTTTGATTCAACATTTAAGCGAACAACAGGTTCGGTGTTCGAACTACGCAAATTAAAACGCCACTGGCCATTTTCATCATCGAATTCAAGACTAATACCGTCTGTTTGGTCAAAAACAACGGCGTCATGCTTATACATAGCTAGCACTCGTTCAATTGCAGCTTTAGGCTCAGCCAACTTTGAGTTAATCTCTCCAGAAGAAGGGTAAGCAGCAATGCGTTCAGATACTGTTTCGGAGAGTTTCATATTTTTCACACACAATAACTCTGCAACTAATAGCCATGGAATCATACCTGAATCACAGTAAGCAAAATCACGAAAATAATGATGGGCACTCATTTCGCCACCGTATACAGCATCTTCCTTACGCATTCGCTCTTTTATAAATGCATGTCCAGTTTTGCATAACACGGGCACGCCACCTGCAGCTTCAACTACATCAATGGTATTCCAAGTTAAACGTGGATCATGAATAATTTTCGCACCGGCATTTTTTTGTAAAAACGCCTCAGCTAATAAGCCAACAATGTAATAGCCTTCAATGAATTGTCCCTTTTCATCAAATAAAAAACAACGGTCAAAATCACCATCCCATGCAATACCCATGTCAGCATTATGCGCTAACACGGCATCGATAGTGTCTTGACGGTTTTCTGGTAGTAGTGGATTAGGGATGCCATTAGGAAAATTACCATCAGGCTGATGGTGTACTTTAATGAACTCAATCGGCACATTCAGTTCTTTAAATTGTGCTTCAATAGCGTCAATTACGTGGCCAGACGCACCATTTCCAGAATTAACAACTAACTTCATTGGTTTTATATTGCTTGGATTGATGTACTCGAATAAGTGTTCTACGTATGCCTCTAAAGTAGATGACTTTGTTAAAGTGCCACGAACTTCTGCTTTATCCGCAAAATTTTCACTTTCAGCCAACGCTTTTATATCAAATAATCCAGTATCGCCACTGATAGGCTTTGAGTCGGCTTTAACGAGTTTCAAGCCGTTATAGTCCATAGGGTTATGACTGGCCGTTACTTCAACACCACCATCAATCTTAAGGTGAGATGTCGCGAAGTATATTTCTTCAGTTCCTGTCATACCAAGGTCGATAACATTAACACCTGAATCTAGCAGGCCATCTGCAAGTGCTAGCTTTAATTCTTCTGAAGTTAAACGCACATCACCACCAACAACAATAGTTTTTGCTGGTAATATTTCGCCCATTGCTCGCCCTATTCTATAGGCGATACCTACATTAAGTTCTTCTCCTAATTTTCCGCGAATATCATAGGCCTTAAAACAAGTTAACTTTTCAGTCATTACTATCTCTTTAGTTAAATCTAATTATAAAAAAGGTAATTTGAAATCAAATTACCTTTGAATATGTTTATTTATTAATATACGGCCTTAAATTAAACGCGACCATATTTATCTTCAAAACGTACAATATCATCTTCACCTAAATATGAACCTGATTGTACTTCAATCAACTCCAGAGGTACTTTACCTGGATTTTCTAATGCGTGAATAACACCAACAGGAATATACGTTGATTGGTTTTCAGTTAATAAAATATCTTTATCACCGTTTGTTACTTTCGCTGTGCCTGATACTACAATCCAATGTTCAGCTCGGTGGTGATGCATTTGTACAGATAATTTAGCACCTGGCTTAACCGTAATGCGTTTTACTTGAAAACGCTCGCCCGTATCAATCGAGTCATAGGCCCCCCACGGACGATATACTTCTCGATGATGCTTAAATTCAGAACGCTCTTCGGCTTTTAGGTGCTCTACAATTTGCTTAACTTTTTGCACTTCTGAAAGCTTAGATACCAAAATAGCGTCTTTGGTTTCCACAATGGCTATATCTTCAAGGCCTACAGTCGCTACTAATTTTTCTTGTGCATGTACTAACGTATTTTTAGTATCAACCGCAATAACATCACCTATTAAAGCATTGCCTTTAGCGTCTTTGTCACTCACTTCCCATAAAGCAGACCAACTACCTACATCACTCCAGCCGCAATCCATTGGTACAACTACCGCATCAGCAGTTTTTTCCATCACAGCATAATCAACCGAATCATCAGGACATGACTCAAAAGCATTTCTATCAACACGAATAAAGTCTAAATCATTTTGGGTTTCAGTCATGGCTTTTTCGCATGCAGCTAAAATATCAGGGCGATGGGCTTTTAGCTCATCCAAATAACGACTAGCTTTGAACAAAAACATGCCGCTATTCCAATAATAATCACCTGTAGATAAATAAGACTCGGCAGTAGCCTGATTTGGCTTTTCAACAAACTCAGCCACACTATACCCGGCATTTAAAAGTTCTTCACCACGTTTGATGTAACCATAGCCAACTTCAGGAGCGGTAGGCACTATACCAAAAGTTACTAACTTCCCAGCTTCAGCATGTACTTTAGCCTGCTCGACTGAC
>CAJXUN010000041.1 GCA_913061475.1 uncultured Colwellia sp.
CTAGGCTTCTATTAAGAGAAACCCGTTACTGATGTAACGGGTTTTTTGCTTTCTGACGTTTGAAATAAAAAATTGCGACAATTGTGACATGGCCCCACCTGAGCCCTCGACAACTGCTCCTGCGTTGTTCTAGTGACCGACATCCTTGTAGGAAATTACAAGTATGAAGGCATATATAAGCGCCTACTTAATAGTACATACTGAAAGTTAAAATAAACGCTGAATACAAGGTAAGCGTTTATAAACAGTCGGCTGTGCAGTGGATTTTGCTATATTACTTTGGCGTATTTAAAATTACTTTGCTGCTAAATTTTTTCGCATCATATTGTTTTATAATATTTTCAATTGTCATAATGCCAAACATGACTTTATGAATAAAAGACTCTGAGCTCACAACGAGGTTAAAATTAGGGTGTTTTGACCAAACTTTTTGCAGTTTTGTATCTAACGCTATCGCCGCAGTTTCTGATTCATTTCTGATTGGGTTATTACTACGAATGCTTTCGCCTGATTTAGCCGCAGTTTCAAAAAAGATAACTGCGTCATAGCGTGAAAATTCTTGTTCTAATGAAGTGTTCATTTGATTAAAGAAGTCATCTTCATTGTCAGGCCAGTATGCTAAACCATCCAAAGTACCTCGGTCACATAAAATTATACATTCAGGGTAGGTAGCTCTTTGTATGTCTTCTAGGTTTTTCTGTAAATTAAATATTGCAATTTGTTGACTTTTTAATACCTTACTATTCGTACTGCGTTCAATACCACCACTAAATATCATGGTGGCAGACTCCGGCACTGATGCTATTTTACCGCTAAACTCACGCCTAATTAAATCCAATGCAGTGGTTTTACCAGCACCGGGTCCACCGGTTATTACGATTCTTTTTTTGATATGTAAATTGGTCATATGAAAACAGCAAAAAATTACCAGAATTATGTTTTAGCAGTATAAAAGTATTTAAGCTATAGAATATTTATATTTCATAATATAACTCACAATGCTTTCCAAGCATTAACTATCGATGCCGAAAATAAAATATTTATCAAATATAGTTAACTTAGATATGCTATGTTTTCATTGTGTTGGTCTACTTAGGTAGAGACTATCTTAATTGTGATAGTTTGAATGTTAATTTTATAAGTGTGAATGTTGATAATGAATATAGATGGAAAGCTCGCTGCTCAGCAGTTACGTGAACAGTTGGCTATAGAAGTAAAAGACTTGGAAGCTAAAGCGAATATTTGTCCTAAATTAGTTGTTATTTTGGTTGGGGACGATCCAGCAAGTCAAGTTTACGTTAAAAATAAAGTCAAGCAAACCCAAGAAATTGGTATGGTGTCAAATGAAATCAGGCTAGCTGAAGATACTAGCCAAGAAGTCTTGTTAGGGCATTTATATAAGCTAAATGAAGATACCAGTGTCCATGGCATTCTTGTACAGTTGCCATTACCTAAGCATATTGATGAAAGCGCTATTATTTCTGCTATTAGTCCAAATAAAGATGTCGATGGTTTTCATGCGTTGAATTCAGGGCGACTGTTTAATGGTGAACCAGGAGCGTTAGTACCTTGCACTCCACAAGGTTGTGTAATGCTAGCTAAGCAACATTTAGGCAATGATCTTTCTGGAATGCATGCGGTTGTCATTGGTCGTTCGAATATTGTAGGCAAACCCGTTGCTATGTTGCTGTTACAAGAAAACTGTACTGTGACTATCACACACTCTAGAACGAAAAACTTACCAGAGGTTTGCCAGCAAGCGGATATCCTTATTGCTGCCGTAGGTATTGCTGAATTTGTTAAAGCACACTGGGTTAAAGAAGGTGCAACAGTAATTGATGTTGGTATTAATAGAATAACCACGGATGACGGGAAAACCAAGCTTGTGGGTGATGTTGATTATAATGATGTTGTTGATAAGTGCGGTGCTATTACGCCTGTTCCTGGTGGTGTTGGCCCGATGACCATTGCTTGTCTATTAAAAAATACTATTACAGCTGCCAAGCAAAGTGTTAGTTAACCCCAACTCGGGTTAAGCGATTTTACTCAACAATACTATTCAAGCCCAATAGCTCGCTATTGCTTTGTAAAAGTGCCTTGTCAAACACTTAAATTTCATCATTGAGTCGTTGTTAGTCTCGTACTTAATTATCTTGTAAGAAAGACTAAAGCTTAGTTTTTCTTACTTTTTTAGTTAACTATCTGAATATAAATAAGTAAATGAAATAATCTTCTTTTTGAAATAATCTTCTTTTTAGTAAAGCACTTTGCTAATAGCACAATTTGTTCCAGTTAATATATTTCAAACTATGTCTGAGCATTGCAAACAATGTCGACATTGTTGTTTGACTCGTTTTTGTTACGGTTGATCGTAAGCCGGCTATCCATTTCGTAATCTGCTGTTATTTTCTAGTTATTACCCTTTAGGCCAATGTGTTTTTATTGGTTAATAACAAATCAAGTGGAATTACTCTATGAAGTTAACAGCAAGTGCTCTTTCTAGCCCGGCAGCAGTATCGGTTGGTGTAGCTTTAATTCTACTTGTTGGCATGTTGAGTTTATTTAAACTGCCAGTGCAATTGTTTCCAGATATTGAACGTCCACGGATCGCCATACAAACTTTTTGGCGCGCAGCATCGCCACAAGAAGTCGAGTCGGAGTTAATCGAGCCACAAGAGCAAGTACTTCGAGGTATTCCTGGCTTAAGTTCAATGAATGCGTTTGCTAACCGCGGTAGCTCTTTTATTAACTTAGAGTTCGGTGTTGATACCAATATGGAACAAACGTTAATTGAAGTGATCAGTCGCATGACTCGTATTCCGAACATTCCTCGCGATGCCAGACCACCTAGAATCATGCTGGGTGGTTTTGGCGGTGGTACACCCGCGTTAACCTATTTTTTCTTACAAACATTACCTGGCAATAGTAAAACTATTTCGGATTATATAGATTTCACTAATGACACCATCAGGCCACGCATTGAATCCATTGAAGGGGTTTCTAGTGTTGAAACCTTTACTCAGCAAAATAGAGAAGAGCTGCAAATACGTTTTGACCCCGTTAAAGCTGCGGAATACGGTATTCAAATACCTGAACTCATTGCATTAGTTTCAGAGTCAAATGATGTCTCAGGTGGTTTTGTTGATGTTGGTCGTCGCCAATATACGCTGCGGTTTAACGGAAAATATCGTGTCGATGAATTATCAGAATTAATATTAGAGTCGCGCAATGGCAGTAATATTAAATTAAGCGATGTGGCAACCGTAGAAGTACGTCGTAATGATAGGAAGAATTTGGCTGTACAAAACGGTAATCCTGCATTTTCTATGCGAATAAATCGTGCCAATGGCGCTAATGTTTTAGAAACATTAAATCGTGTTAAGAATGAAGTAGATTTAATCAACTCAGAGCTTTTGGCTGAACGTAAATTAGTGATGGTGCAATCATTTGACGCATCAGTCTTTATTTACCGCGCTATTAATTTGGTTACCGGTAATTTATTTGCCGGAGTTATATTATCGTTGTCAGTATTGTGGTTTTTTATACGACGCATGCGCGCGACGTTAATTATCGCCACAGCAATTCCAGTAAGTCTATTATGCACGTTTATTGTGCTTGAAATTACCGGTCGTTCTCTTAATGTTATCTCATTAGCTGGCTTAGCATTTGCCGTAGGTATGGTGCTAGATGCGGCGATTGTTGTGTTAGAAAATATCCTACGAATGCGTGATAAAGGCGCTAATAATCACGACAGTGCAGAGCAAGGAGC
The DNA here is from genome assembly GCA_913061475.1 of uncultured Colwellia sp. GTDB lineage: Bacteria > Pseudomonadota > Gammaproteobacteria > Enterobacterales > Alteromonadaceae > Cognaticolwellia. The sequence continues at coordinate 3,770 of CAJXUN010000041.1, forward strand.
CGAACAAGTGTGGGGAGCACTATTGGCTTCAACCGCTACTACTGTTGCTATATTTTTGCCGGTGTTTTTCTTAAAAGACATCGAAGGCCAGCTATTTGGCGACTTAGCACTAACCATTGCTATTGCCGTTTCTGTTTCATTAATTGTTGCTGTTGTACTGTTGCCAGTGTTGGCAAAGTACTTTTTGAAGCAGAAATCGACTGAAGATCCAAATGAAAAAACCTGGCAACGAATTACTGCCTTTGTAATGAACATTACTCGCTCATCACAAAGACGCCTAACGGTCGCGAGTGTGTTACTGATTGTACCGATTATTATTACCTATATCGCAATGCCAACCTTAGATTATTTACCGCCAGTTAAGCGTGATGCCGTTGATGCTAACTTGCGTTTTCCACCAGGTGCAAATGTTAACACTATTGAGAAAGAAGTGGTTGAACCCATAGTCGCTCGTTTAAAGCCTTATATGGACGGCACAAAAGAACCGGCATTAAAAAATTATTACTTATTTTCTGGCCCTTTCGGTGGAAACTTGGGTGTTAGGGCTAAAGACCAAGCGAAAGTTGATGAATTGCTTGAGGTTGTTCGTAATGAAATATTGGCAGATTTACCCGATACCCAAGCATTTGCATCTCAGGGAAATTTATTCGGCGGCTTCGGTGGTGGACGCCAAGTCAGTGTGCATTTGCAATCTAAAGATACACGAGCGTTACAAAATACCGCAAGGCAAGGTATTGAATGGGTAAAAGCAGCCATTCCCGATGCAAGAGTACAAGCAAATCCGGGCACCGAAATGGCCGAGCCTGAGCTACGTTTAACACCGAATGATCGCAGCATTCAAGAGCAAGGTTGGAATCGTCAAGATCTTGGACGAGTAGTTAGAACCATGGGGGATGGCTTATTCGTTGGTGAATATTTTAATGGCAGTAAACGCTTAAACATGATTCTGCGTGCCCAAGGCTGGGATGATCCGGATAATTTAGGCGATGTTCCCGTGGTGACAGGAACGGGTTCCATTACTCAGCTATCAGAATTGGTTGATATTCAACGTACTGTTGGACCATCAAGATTAACCCGTATTGATGGTAACCGTACTATCACGTTAAATGTTAATCCGCCAGAAGGCTGGTCATTGGAGAGAACCATTGCGACATTAAAACGTGAAGTTGAGCCAAAATTAATCGCTAGTTTGCCGCTTGACGCTAATATTTTGTACGGTGGTAGTGCCGATCAATTGGAAAAAGCGATCAGTGTTATGGCGGAAAATTTTGCTTTTGCCTTAGTTATTTTATTCTTGTTAATGGCAGCCTTATTTCGTTCACCTAAGGATAGTGCTTTGGTGTTGATCACCATTCCATTAGCCACTGTCGGCGGTATTTTAGCATTACAAATACTCAATACTATGGTGTTTCAGCCGTTAGATTTATTAACCATGATAGGCTTTGTTATCTTACTTGGTCTAGTGGTAAATAATGCTATTTTATTAGTGAATCAAACTCGCCTTGCCCAGCAAAGTGGTAGTTCTCGTGTTGAAGCGATAGAACAGGCATTAACCTTAAGATTACGACCAATATTTATGAGTACGGCAACAAGTTTTTTCGGTATGTTGCCTTTATTACTGATGCCTGGGGCGGGTAGTGTGATCTATCGTGGTTTATCGGCAGTCATTGTTGGCGGCTTAGCCGTTAGCACGTTATTCACTATTGTTTTATTACCTTGTTTATTAAGACTTAGCCGAGAAGATTTCTTATTTGTTTTTAACACCAAAAGCCAACCTGAAGCGTCAACGAGAACTAAGTTAATAGCAGAGAAATAATAATTAAGTTTATGGAGATTATAATGAATAAATGTTGCAAGTTTATGAGTGTTATTACGTTAGCATCAAGTATGGTTGTTAGCGCTATGGCTGAAGAAAAAGAGCAACAGGGGCAATTAGTCAGTGTTGAAAGGGTTAAAAATGAGCAAGTAAATCCGACATTATGGCTACCAGGGAATGTTATTAGCCGTATGAATGCACCGATATCTGCCGAACAAACTGGGCAATTATTATGGATTGAAGATATCGGAACACAAGTCATTAAAGGGCAAGTTATCGCACGTATTGATAATCGTCATTTGAAGTTGCAAATATCGCGTCAACAGGCACAAATTAAACATTACCATGCTGATGTAGTGTATTTAACTAGTCAAAAACAGCGGACGTCAGCATTGAGTCAAAAAAATAATACCGCCATCAGTGAATTAGAACGTATTACTAAAGATTTAGCCATCGCTGAGAGTGAGGTTCTGGCGTTAAACATGTTAATCAAGCAGAGCGAATTAGCAATAGAAAAAACTGAGATAACAGCGCCATTTTCTGGCAACATCAGCCAGCGCTTTGCTCATGTTGGCGAGCTTATTAGTATTGGCCGTCCACTAGTGCAATTAGTCGATACAAATAGTCTCGATATTATGATCGCGGCTCCTATTGCGATAGCCCCTTTTTTAAAAAAAGGTGATAAGGTCTTAGTCAAATGGCGTAATAAATTGGTGGAATTACCGGTTAGAACATGGAGTCAGGCCGGTGTGCAATCTTCTAGAACATTCGATGTAAGATTAGACGCACAAAACTTAGCATTGCTTGCGGGCTCTGCGGTAACCGTATCATTGCCTAAAGAACAAGTTACTCAAGCGACGCTCGTTCCACGAGATGCGTTAGTCTTACGTGAAAAGGAAACCTTTGTTCTGACGGTTGATGCAGCGGGCAATGCGAAAAAAGTGAATGTTTTAGTTGGTCAAGGTAGTGGCAATTGGATTTCGGTATCGGGTGCTATTTGGGCTGGTGATGAAGTGATCATTCGTGGTGGTGAGCGTCTACAAGAAGGCCAAAAAGTTAGAATGGGGGCAAGTTTAGTGGCTCAGCGCTAAACGCTCATTTACAAATGTTACGCTGATAAGGCGACATTGGCGCTATACAGAAAACAATGTAGGTTTGTTTGTTTTTCTCGGTATCGTGTCAGGCGTTGTTTAAATTCAAAGGGGAGTAGGGCAATCTCATGGCAATGATTATAAAGGATAAAATGATTTTTTAGATAAAATGAGCTTAATGCATTATCAGCAAAACAAATAATTTTTGGGTAGGCTGTTAAGTTTACTTGATCTTTAGTAACTTCACTTTCAGACATAATAGTACGTAGCAATAAACCTGCGATACCTTTATGACGATGTGCTTTATCGGTAACTAAGCCATGAAGTAGCCAAAAATTGCCATTTTCTTGGCCTGCGGATATTATTGCGCAAGCAACAATTATATTATTTATTTTAACCAAGTAACATTGGTCTTGCCCTATGTAGCGTGCGCCATAGCGTTGGTTTCCATAAAAACGTTTGATATCCTTTTTGTCTACTTTCGTTGCTTTTACAATAATATATGATGAAAAACTCGCAGGTAAGGTCATTTCAGCGCTATCATTTTAGTTAATTTATCTTTTTGATGTTTTTTATAAAAACGTTAAGTGAACATTTTTTCATAAATGTAGTTATTTACCTAAATAGTTTAGCTAAATAACCCGAATAACAGGTTATAATACTGCTATATGTTGGATTTTATCAATTCGTTTAATAAAGTGGAGAATAAGTTTGCAGTTTAGTGATTTTGGATTAGATAGTAAAATAATGTCAACCGTGGAGCATCTGGGTTTTAAAGAGCCTACTGAGATCCAACAGCAGGCAATTCCTGCCGCTATGACAGGTCATGATTTGATCGCATCATCTAAAACAGGCTCAGGTAAAACGTTAGCATTTATTATTCCAGCCATGCAGCGTTTATCGAAAAATCGTGCGTTAAGTAAACGTGATCCACGCGTAGTTATCTTAACGCCTACCCGTGAATTGGCTAAACAAGTCTTTACGCAGTTACGCATGTTTACTTCAGGCTCACAGTTTAAAGCCGTGCTTATTCTTGGTGGTGAAAACTTTAACGACCAAGTTAAAACCTTAGAGAAAGATCCGCAATTTATCGTCGCAACCCCTGGACGTTTAGCGGACCACCTATCACAAGGTCACTTTCATCTTAACGGCTTAGAATTGCTTATTCTTGATGAAGCTGATCGGATGTTGGATTTGGGATTTTCTGAGCAATTAACGCAAATTAATAAAGCTGCCGATCATCGTAAACGTCAAACGTTAATGTTTTCAGCAACCTTAGATCATGCACAAGTTAATGATTTTGCTTTAGCATTACTGAAAAAGCCAAAGCGTATTGCTATAGGTAGTGCTCATACTGAGCATAAAGACATTACTAAGCGTTTTTACCTTTGTGATAATTTAACGCAAAAAGAAAAATTACTGCAACATTTTATTAGCCATGAAGATCATCAACAAATGATCATCTTCACCGCGACTCGTGCTGATACTGATAGACTTTCCACATTACTCACCGAACAAGGCTTAAGTACCGTGGCGTTAAGCGGTGAGTTAAACCAAGGCCAACGTAACCAGATTATGGACGGCTTTAGTAAGGGGCAGCAAAAAATATTAATTACCACTGACTTAGCCTCTCGTGGCTTAGATTTAATTAATGTATCGCACGTGATTAACTTTGATATGCCAAAACATACCGAAGAGTTTGTTCATCGTATTGGCCGTACCGGACGTGCAGGCAGCAAAGGTGATGCCATTTCTTTTGTTGGCCCAAAAGATTGGATAAGTTTTAAAAATGTTGAAGGTTTTCTGCAACAAAAGCTGGCGTTTGATACGGTTGAAGGTTTTAAAGCAAAGTTTAACGGCATAAAACCGAAGAAAGTAAAAGTTGCGGTTAAAGCGAAAGACAATAGCAAGTCAACAATACAAGTTAAAAAGCCTAAAGCGAAAAAAATTGTTAAGAAAAGCTTTTTAGCTGCAGATGCTGGCGACTTACCCGTATTAAAGCGTAAACAAGTTATTGCCCCACAAGATATTGAAAATAATGACATTGAAGAAGTTGAATAGCGCTTAGTATGGCAGCAATTGATATTTTCTTTCTATAACAAGGTAATAGAGCGAAAATATCAAAAGTAAAAGCGTTGTTAGACTTTGTTATATATTGATGCTTTGAGTTAACAATAAAGATTACTGTTGCTTGTCTGTAATGTAAATTACTCGAGTGATTTTACGCCTCACCAGAAGGCGTAAAACTTATAACTTCTCATTAAAAAATACGATTAAACGCACAGTAAATAGATCAAAACGCCCAACCAAATACCAGTGATAGATCTTTCACATCATATGTATATGAACCGCTATTGTTATTTTCATCCATAAAATTTTCGTCAATGGATAACATTGAATATTCAACGCCCATATAAAAACTTTCGGTAAATTGATAATCCAACCCCAAACCATAATAAAGATCATTACCATCATCGTCTATGCTTGCAGAAGTTTGGTTGAAAACTTTAGGGGAGTAATCGCCAAATGCCCATTTTGCTAATCCCAATCGGGCATTAATTGAAAGGTTTTCGTCAATAGGCCATTGTCCCTTTATGCCTAACCTAATTGATTCTAGTGCTAACGGAATATTTGCATTGTATACAGTGTCATGTTCAGGGCCTAAACAACAACGGCTATCGCCCGGCGCGCTAGGAATCGTTGTAGGTATACGTATTTCAAATTTGTTGGTAACTTTACCGTGGTCATGAAATGCTAATTCAAAGGTGAAGTTATGATTGTATTTATAACCGAAACGCAGTGCTAGCGAAGTATCACTAAGCGAAGAATTGTACTTGTTGCCCGTTGATGATTTCGTAGAGGTTTCATGAATAGATTTTCCAACTGTAGCTTCAGTTATGAAGCTTGATTCTGCTAATGATGAAAATGGTAGTCCTAAAAGTGTTATTCCTAATATTAATGCTTTCATTAAATTCCTTATTGCGACTATTTGTATTTAAAGCTTACAGCTTTATACACCTGCTTTTTAACGGCGGCGATGTTACTGTTATATTTAAGTTTATTCAATTGTTTTCGTTTATTCTGCTGCGTAATTTGGAACATTTCTTAGTTTGTAAGTGCTGAGGGTGGATAATATGGGGATACAGTTTTAAATTATTGAAAATAGATTGATACCAGCGTCGCCTATCCGATGAAAACGCTGTTGTTTCTGTCTAAATTGACACCACTGGTCGCCAAGCTATTATTAACCACATTTGTAAAATGCACGTTACTTATTCTGATGGCATTAGTAAACGTTTAACCTCGCGAGTGATTTATAATAAATTAACACAGAAATAAACTTCTGCCGTTATGGAAGCTGCGCGCCATGTATTGATGGTCAGGCGGGTTTCTTATTTTACAGCGTTAAATTATGCTTTTTTTAGTAGTGAGCTTGCAGCTGATTATGAACTGCCATATTTATAATTTTTAGCCACGAAATATCGGAATTGAACTTAGAAGTCATTAGATTAAATACAATTATTTTCATTTTCGATGGTTTATCTAATTGGCTATTTTTTCTATTGTAAACGATACTTATAAGTGATTTTTTGTCCCTAAAACTAAATAATAAAGAGTTGCCATTAGGCATGCTGTGCTCTTTTTTTTAAGGCTAACATTACGTGGCAGCAAGAGATGAACCACAAGCAGCACCATTATTAGATAACATTAATAGTCGCTTCAGCGTTGATACAGAATTGCATCAAGGGTTTCAATTAGGTGCGGCTGTTATTGAGCCTGATCTTGGAGTGATAATTCGAAATGGTCAACGATATCACTTGGCGCCTAAGGCAATGGAAGTGTTGCTTTTTTTATCATCGACAAACGGTGAAATTGTAACAAGAGAGCAGATATTATCATTTGGCTGGGGTGATAAAAATGCGGCGAAAAATAATGTAACTCATATCATTAGTGAAATTCGCCATGTGCTTGATGATCACAAAGAGTGTCCCACCTATATTCAAACCATACCGCGTAAAGGTTATCGTATGCTTTTGCCTACCATTGCTAAGTCAGCAAATAGCATCTGGCCTTTCCCTGCTGATCAAGCAGGGCAAATTACGGGCTTAGACAAAAAATGGAAATTATCGTTTTCATTATTAAAGAGCAGTCGTTTAATTAATGCGAGTGCGGCATACCTCGTTGTATCTTGGGTTTTACTGCAAGTATTTTCAATTATTTTACCCATTTTTGACGTGCCAACATGGGGCGGTAAAGTGGCGGCTTTATGTCTAGTGGTTGGCTTTCCTATTGTTATCAGTTTTCAATGGCTAAAAGAGTTTAAAATAAGAAAGAAATTTAACCACGAAAATTCTAAAAAACCGCAATTTATTTATCGCCAATTTGCGATCGATAGCTTTTTTGTCTTAATTATTTTATTGGTTATTTATTATGTTTCCACTCATCTTATTGATAAAATTGAAAAAGAAAGTAGCGTACAGCCAATCCATATTTTCAATCATGACAAGGCTCCTAGGGCAAGTCTTACTGAAAACTCAGTCGCTATTTTATCTTTTCAAACCATCGATACTGCCAACAATTCCCAGTACTTTATTTCAGGCTTACAAGAAGAGCTTATTAACTTAGTTGCATTAAAGCCTGCGTTCAAAGTTTCTTCAATGAGAGCAGTAAATGCCTTAGGACCACAAGCAAGCATTGAGCAAATTAAACATAGCTTAGGTGTTAAGTATATCGTAGAAGGAAAATCAAAAACGATTGACGGAACATTAATAATAAATACGGTCATGACTGATGTAATAACCGGTTTTCAAGTTTGGTCTGATGAATCAAAAGGTTCAATAAATGAACTAGTTTTGCTTTATAACGAAATATCTCGAAAAATTATTAATGCATTACATTTGCTTATTGTCGGTGATAAAACGCTTGATAATACCAATTACATGCCGACTGAAAGCTTTTTAGCCTACGATGCTTATTTACAGGGTAAAGAAAAGTACCGTAACTCAAAAAGCATTAAAGCTTTAAACCAGGCCGAACAATTGTTTCTTACCGCATTGCAATTAGACCCAGACTTTGTGCAGGCATCTTCAGCACTATGTCATACCTATTTAGATAAATACTTGCTTAACGACGATACCAATGAATACCAAAAAGCTTTAAATGTTTGTCAGTTAATTGCAAATAATGAGATGGTGTCATTCGAATCTCAGCTAGCACTAGGTACACTTTATCGAGTGAATGGGCAATACCAGAAAGCTGAACAGCACTTAAATAAGGCAAAATTGATTAAATCAGATTCGAGCGAAGTGTTTATATCGTTAGCTGAGTTGTACGCAAAGCTAGGACAAGTAAGTAAAGCTGAAAGCTTATATCAAGAAGCGATTAATCTTGAACGTGGTAATTGGCAAAACTACTACGATTACGGTTTGTTTTTATTTTATTCTGGGCGCTATCAACAAGCGATCAGCCAATTTAACAAAGTAACCCTAATCAACAAAAATACCGCTATGGTATTTAATGCCTTAGGCGCAGTTTATTATATGGTACTAGATTTCGAACAGGCTAATATTGCTTGGTCTAAGTCATTAGCAATTGAACCTATCTCGGTCACTTATTCAAACCTAGGTACGGTATTGTTTTTTATGCAAAGATTTGAAAATGCCGCGCAAATGTACTTAAAAAGCGCCGAGTTATCGCCTTTAGATCCTACCGTTTGGGGGAACTTAGGTGATGCCTACAAATACAGTAAAAATAAACAAAAAAATGCTCAGTTGGCTTATGAAAAAGGGCTTAAGTTAGCGCAAAAAAATGCCATTATTAATGATAAAAACCCTAGCTTACAAGCGCAAATTTCCCGCTATTATTCCGAATTACGTCAATGTGAACAAGCCAAAAAACACCAAGAAATAGTACTGAAAAATAATGTTCAAGACCCTTATATTTATTATGACTTAGCGATAGTTTCGATTAATTGTCTAGACGTTGATACGGTCAAGTTATTTATTGAAAAAGCTATATCGCTAGGATATCCAGCTAAGCTGTTATTGGCAGATCCGCAGTTTTACGACTATAAACTATGGTTAAAGACATTAGTTCAAGAAGAAGGGAATTTATGAATATTCAGAAAATTAAGTCACTAAAGGTTGTTAGAAGCTGCTTACTCTTGTTCATTGCTGCGTGCTCTATGCAAGTGTTTGCTCAGAGCAATAGTGCTAAAGATAGCGAATTGATCATTCACGTAGATCCCGATTCACATTGTGTGGTTGAAGTAGCATCATCAAGTAATGAAAATAACTGCGCAATGCTATACCCCGCGAATAATAATCCTTGTAAAAATGATCCTGAATGTATTTGTTCAAAAAAAGAGAAATACATTACTTGGCAAACAAGCACCGGAGATAGTTTTGATATTAATTTTACCAATGGCTCACCTTTTAAAAGGTGTACCTATAGTGCCGGCCCCAACGGGGAAGTTCGATGTAAAATAAAAAACGATGGTGATTACTACTATGAAGTCAATGTTGAAGGTTGTGCTACTAATCCTTATGACCCCAGAATTGTCGTACAATGATCACCGTTTTATTTTAAGCTGATTACTCGGCAATAAATTGTTGTAAGCTAAAGTGACTTTCTTTATTGCCCAACTTTTCTATTAAGTAGGGTAAAATCTCTTCTAATTGCTGAGTTAACTGCCAAGGAGGGTTAACAATAAATAGTCCGGTACCTGTCATACCGTATTCTTGTGTATCGGATTTTTGACAATATTCTACCTGTAGAACATTACGTACGTCACTTTTTTTGAAAGCGTTTTCCATCTGTTCAACTAACTCACGTTTAACCACTGGATACCATAAAATATAAGTGCCCGTGGCAAACTTTTTATAGGCATTCACTATGGTACGAACGGCTTTAATGTAATCTTCTTTTAATTCGTATGGTGGATCAATTAGCACTACACCACGTCGGTTTGGCGGTGGCACCAAGCCCAACACACCTTGGTAACCATCTGATTGCTTAACATGCGATTTATTCCAACGCTGGCTGTATTCTTGTAAATGTTCAATGTCAGCAGGGTGTAATTCAAAAAGGTGGGCACTGTCTTGTCGACGGGTAAATTGGCGAGCAATACCTGGTGAACCTGGGTAAAGGGTAATTTCACCATTGTCATCAATAGCATCTTCGTTCAAGATTTTTACTAAATCAATATACGGCTGTAAGGCTTCAGGTAAGTCATCATTTTCGATTAATTTAGCAATACCGTCTTTATACTCGCCAGTTTTTTGTGCATATTCATCAGTTAACTGATACATGCCAGCGCCAGAGTGACTGTCGATATAGTAAAAACCTTTATCTTTTCTAGTCATGTATTCAAGTACTAAGGTCAGTACAGAATGTTTTAATACATCGGCAAAATTTCCGGCGTGAAAGGCGTGGCGATAACTAAGCACTTTATTTCCTTAAAGAGTAAGATGGAAAAATAGGGAAGAACAGGTTTTAATCTAAAATGGCATTATTTTCAAAAGTAATAATGCCATTTTAATGGTGATTACTAAACGTTAAGTAAAAGTTAAATTTGTGACGCTAAGTACTCATCGTAAGTACCAGCAAAGTCAGTGTAGCCACCGGTTTCTAATTCAATAATACGTGTCGCTAAACTTGAAACAAACTCGCGATCATGGCTGACGAATAAAATAGTGCCTTCAAATTGTTCCATCGCCATATTCAATGATTCAATAGATTCCATATCCATATGGTTAGTTGGTTCATCCATAACCAAAATATTCGGTTTTTGCATCATGATTTTACCGAACAACATACGACCTTGTTCACCACCAGAAAGTACTTTTACTGATTTGTTAATATCATCAGCAGAAAATAATAAACGTCCTAAGTAGCCGCGAACCGCTTGTTCATCGTCAGTAGGTTGACGCCATTGGCTCATCCATTCAAACAAGGTCATGTCATTTTCAAATTCATGTGCATGGTCTTGTGCGTAGTAACCAATGTTGACGTTTTCAGACCAAGTGTATAAACCTGACGTTGGTTGATAGTCAGCTTCACCCATAATCGTACGTAAAAAGGTGGTTTTACCAATACCATTTTGTCCGATAATAGCGACACGTTCGCCAACTTCAATCATCAGGTTGATATCTTTGAGTACTTGGTTGTCGTCAAAGTTCTTGCTCATGCCTTCCATGACGAGGGCGTTGCGGAATAGCTTCTTTTCTTGTTCAAAGCGAATAAATGGATTAACACGGCTTGAGGCTTTTACATCGGCTAATTGAATTTTATCAATTTGCTTGGCACGTGACGTTGCTTGCTTTGCTTTTGAAGCATTAGCAGAAAAGCGAGCAACGAACGCCTGTAACTCACCAATTTGCGCTTTTTTCTTGGCATTATCAGCCATTAATTGCGCTCTTGCTTGTGTAGACGCTAGCATATACTCGTCGTAATTCCCTGGGAACACGCGTAATTCACCGTAATCCAAGTCCGCCATATGTGTACAAACGCTGTTTAAGAAATGACGGTCATGCGAGATGATGATCATGGTTGAGTCACGCTCGTTCAAGGTTTCTTCTAACCATTGAATGGTGTGAATGTCTAAGTTGTTGGTTGGCTCATCAAGTAATAAAATATCTGGGTTAGAGAACAATGCTTGTGCTAAAAGTACACGTAACTTCCACCCAGGGGCAACATCACTCATTAAACCGTAATGTTGATCAACCGGAATACCAACACCCATTAATAGTTCGCCAGCGCGGCTTTCTGCACTGTAACCATCCATTTCCGCGTATTCAGCCTCTAAATCACCAGCGCGCATACCATCAGCTTCGCTCATCTCAGGCAAAGCGTAAATGCGGTCACGTTCTTCTTTTATGGCCCATAACTTGGTATGGCCCATGATCACCGTATCAACCACTGAACATTCTTCGAAGCCGAATTGGTCTTGACGTAACTTACCTATACGCTCGTTAGGGTCTAAATTAACGTTGCCTGATGTTTGCTCTAAATCACCACCCAAAATTTTCATAAAGGTTGATTTACCACAGCCATTAGCGCCGATTAAACCATAGCGATTTCCGCCACCAAATTTTTGTGAAATGTTTTCAAATAACGGCTTAGCACCGAATTGTTGAGTAATATTGTTTGCAGCTAACATATCTGTTCCGTAGCGAGTGTTAAACGAGAAAAATTACCTATAAATATGGCAATTAATTTCGTCAATAAATAATGAAATTAATGCGCGCGATTATACTTGATGTACAAAATAATTACAGTAGAAGATAGTCAAAAAAAAGCCTAGTAATAGTACTAGGCTTTATAGCAGTCAAAACAATAACTTTACTTATTACTGCGTTTTTTCTTTACTGGACCTGACGGCTTTCTGTCACTAAATTGGTTATCAGAAAAACGCGTTAAGCCTTGTTTAGCTTTATCGCCAGGTTTCGCTTTTTTAGCTGTTACTGGTTTTTTACCATAGCGTTTTTCTTGACCCGGAGAGGTTTTATTACCTAGCGCGTTATTTTTACCTTTGCCATTATTTTTATAATGCACTTGCGCGGTTTCATTTCTACTCTCATTCGGCACTAAACAACCCGGTTGACTACCAATCAACTTTCTCGCTAAGCCCATTTTTTTCAATGCTTCACGAATAATGCCCCAGTTAGCCGGATCGTGATAGCGCAATATCGCTTTATGTAAACGACGCTGAATCGTACCTTTAGGCACTGATACCGAGGCACTGTCTTTTTTAACATTACGTAATGAGTCAATTTCAGTATGGTAAAGCGTAGTGGCATTAGCTAAAGGCGATGGATAGAAATTTTGTACTTGATCAAGCTTAAAGTCGTTTTCTTTTAACCACAGCGCCAAGTTAACCATGTCTAAATCGGTCGTTCCAGGATGCGCCGAGATGAAGTAGGGGATCAAATACTGTTTTTTACCGGCAAGTTTAGAGTAATGATCAAACATTTCTTTAAACTTGTTGTAGCTGCCCATACCCGGCTTCATCATTTTATTTAATGGCCCTTCTTCGGTATGCTCAGGGGCAATTTTTAAATAGCCGCCCACATGATGAGTAGCTAATTCTTTAACATATTCAGGATCTTCAATGGCTAAATCGTATCTGACACCTGAGGCAATCAGTATTTTCTTAATGCCCTTAACTTTACGTGCTCGGCGGTATAAGTTAATGGTCGGCGTATGATCGGTATCTAAGTGACCACAAATAGTGGGCCATACACAGGATGGCTTACGACAAGTGGCTTCCGCTTTTTCACTTTTACAGTTCAATTTATACATGTTGGCGGTAGGGCCGCCAAGATCGGAAATAACGCCAGTAAAGCCCGGTACTTTCAGTTTTATATCTTCAATCTCAGCGATAATTGAATCTTCACTGCGACTTTGAATGATACGGCCTTCATGCTCAGTGATAGAGCAGAAGGTGCAACCACCAAAACAACCACGCATAATATTGATAGAGGTTTTGATCATGTCATAGGCTGGAATTTTAGCATTGCCATAACTTGGATGTGGTACACGCTGATACGGTAAACCAAAGACACCGTCCATTTCTGCTTCAGATAATGGCGTTGCTGGCGGATTTAACCAAATTAAGCGACTGCCATGCTTTTGTACTAATGGCTTTGCTGATGTCGGGTTAACTTCTTGATGAAAAATACGTGAAGCATGAGCATAAAGGGTTTTGTTATCTCTAACTTGCTCAAAGGTTGGCAAGTTAATATAAGTGGTTTCCCAAGGTTTTTTCTTCTCTTCCCATGATTTATTTTTATGGGCGCTAGCGCGAAACTCGCTTAACTGTATGGGTTGTGCCGTTTTGGTAATATCTTTTTCCGCAGCATTTTTTATCATGGTATCAGCAGAATTTACGGCTGCATCGGCTGATGTTGTCGCACAATCAGGCGAGGTCATATCTTGATATGGGCTGTAAATAGGGTCAATTTTACCCGGTTTATCAATACTTCGAGAGTCTATGCCTTTCCAGCCGGGTAATACTTGATTGGCCAAAAATGCACTCCCACGGACATCGGTAATGTTTTTAACATCGTCACCCTTAGCAATACGGTGGGCAATTTCAATTAACGGGCGCTCGGCATTACCGTAAATTAATAGATCCGCTTTTGAGTCAAATAGTACCGACTGACGCACTTTATCAGACCAATAATCATAATGAGCCACTCGGCGTAAACTCGCTTCGATACCACCAATAATAATAGGTACGCCTTTATAGGCTTCTTTACATTTTTGGGTATAAGCGGTTACTGCGCGATCGGGACGTTTGCCACCTTCATCATTAGGTGTGTAGGCATCATCATGACGCATACGACGTTCGGCAGTGTAGCGATTGATCATCGAGTCCATATTGCCGGCGGTAACACCAAAAAATAAATTAGGTTTGCCTAACTGCATAAAAGCGTCTTTGGTTTTCCAATCAGGTTGCGCGATTATGCCAACGCGAAAGCCTTGTGACTCGAGCATACGGCCAATAACCGCCATACCAAAACTTGGATGATCAACATAGGCATCACCGGTGACAAGAATAATGTCGCAACTGTCCCAGCCGAGCACGTCCATTTCTTGACGAGACATAGGTAAAAATGGCGCCGTTCCATAGCATTCTGCCCAGTACTTAGGGTAATCGAATAGTTTTGGAGTTGTTTTTTGTGTTGACGCTAAATTCATACATTACCTAAATTAATTTTTTGCAATAGTGCCCAACGATATGTTGCACGCATTTTAGCCGATTCATAAACACTTGAATGCAAATAAATGCACAAGTGATAAATGTCACATTGAAGCGGCGCGCGATTATAGCAGAGTTAAAAGCTAAGCCCAAATATGCTCGTAGCAATTAAACGCATGATTTTGACTAAGCAGGTTAAGACTGTAAACCATTTCAGTTAGTTTTTACCGGCACTTAGCTTATAAAAGTCGTTATTGGTCGTGTAATAGCGGCCTTTTATTGAAAATCACCTCATAGCTTAGTATAACTAGCACCCAGCATTATGATGATAAAAAATTTATTAAGTTATCTACTAAGTTATCTACTAAGTTATCTAGTTTAGTCGTGTAGATAAATAAACCTAAGCAATCCAATAAAAGTAAAAATAAATTATGAAATTACAATTAATTGCCGCTGCTATTAGTTTTTCTTTAGTCGCTTGTGCATCAACTGAACAGAAAAAGCTCGCTTTAGAAACTAATACACCTGTAGTCAGTGACGTTGCGGCAACGCCAGCTGTCGGAGCAAAAAGCTCAACAACCATAACCTTAGAAAAGATAATGTCTGATCCTGATTGGTTTGGCCGCGCACCTGAAGCATGGTATTGGGGTGATGACAGCGCAACGGTTTTTTATCAGCAAAAACGTCAAGGCAACCCGTTGCGTGATTTAGTGCAAAAAAGTATCAGCACTCAAGGCAATGGCGAATTAGTCAAACTCGCACAAATGCATGTTGTAGCTGACCGAGACGCGGTGTTAAATAGTGCCGGTACTCATGAAACGTATGCCTTTGAAGGTAACGTGTTTTTAAAAGAACTTGCCAGTCAAAAAGTGCAGCAATTAACCTATACCTCGGCCGTTGAATCATCGGTGATGTTTCTTACCAATGGCAACGTCGCTTATCGTGTTGGTAACATTTTTTACGCACATGATATGAAAAGCCAAAAAATTATCGAACTAGCAAACTTAAAGATGACTGATGGTGAAAAAGCCAGTGAAGGCAATTCAAGCTATATAACGAGCGAGCAACACGAGCTGATTGAATACGTTGCATTACAAAAACGTAATAAAGCTTTACGTGCGGAGCAAAAGCGTCAACTACGTGTGAAAAATAGCACAGTTACGCAAACGAATTTCTATTTTGGTAAAGATAAGAGTGTTGTTCATGCTAGCTTATCACCTGCGGGCGATAAATTAGTGGTCAGTATTGCACCAGAAGCGCCATCACGTAATGACAGTGATATTATGCCTAACTACATTGCTAGCGATGGCGATATTAAGGCTGAAAAAGTACGTGCTCGTGTGGCTAATAATCGCCAATACGCTGAACAGCTTTATCTTTTAGATTTAAGCCAAGGTACTAAAACATTATTAAGTTATGACAGCTTACCGGGTTTTGATGACGATGTTTTAGCGAGCGTACGTAAAGAAAACTATGCGCGTGAAGGTAAAGAATATAAATCAAAAAAATCAGCACGTAACATTCACGTCATGCAAGCTTGGCAACCAATTCAGTGGCAAGACAATGGTAATCAGGTGGCGATTATGCTTGAGGCGTGGGATAACAAAGATCGCTGGATAACTACCGTTGATTTTGAGCAGAAAGCGTTAGTGAACCAACATCGCTTACATGACGATGCTTGGGTTAATTACACCTTTAATGAGATGGGCTGGCTTGATAACAGCGATAGCTTGTATTACCTCTCAGAAGAAAGTGGTTATGCACATTTATACCTTAAGCCATTAAATGCTAGAGCAAAAGCCTTAACATCGGGGCGCTTTGAGGTTAACGATTTAACGGTCTCTGCAGATGAAAAAAGTATCTACTTTAAAGCCAATAAAAAGCACCCAGGTATTTACGAAATTTACAAAGTTGATGTTAATTCAGCCGAGATAACGGCGTTAACTGATTTAGGTGGCATGAATGACTATTCATTAAGCCCAGATGAGTCAAAATTATTAATTGAGCATTCTAAAATTACTATGCCGCCAGAGCTGTATGTTAAAGAGCTAGCTGGTGATGTTGAAGCTATTCGTCTAACGCATACCGTTTCGGCAGAGTTTTTAGCAATGCCTTGGTCAGCACCAAGTGTGGTGGCCATTGAGTCATCGCATCAAGAGCAGCCAATATATTCAAAAGTCTACTTACCAGAAGGCTACGCGGAAAATGCTGCTAAAAATAAAGCGGTGATGTTTAGTCATGGTGCCGGCTATTTACAAAACTCACATTTAGGTTGGTCAGGCTACTTTCGTGAATATATGTTCCATAGCATGTTAGTGCAACAAGGCTATGTGGTTATTGATATGGATTACCGAGCATCGAAAGGTTATGGCCGTGATTGGCGTACAGCCATTTATCGTCACATGGGCAAGCCAGAAGTACAAGATATGCGCGATGGCGTAAATTGGTTAGTTGAAAATGCCAATGTTGACGCTAAGCGAGTAGGAACTTACGGTGGCTCTTACGGGGGATTTTTAACCTTAATGTCGATGTTTACCGACCCGGATTTATTCCAATCTGGCTCAGCATTACGTTTAGTGTCTGATTGGGCTTATTACAATCACGGTTATACCTCGAATATTTTGAATATGCCGGGTGATGATGCTATCGCTTACGAGCGTAGCTCTCCTATTTACTTTGCCGAAGGCTTAGAAAAACCCCTACTAATTAACGCGCCTATGGTTGATGATAATGTCTTTTTTCAAGATACTGTGCGCTTAGTTCAGCGTTTAATTGAATTGGAAAAAGAAGACTTTGAAACGGCAATTTATCCGGTAGAACCGCATGGTTTTGTACAACCCAGTTCATGGTTAAACGAATATCGTCGAATTTATAAGTTATTTGAAAATACGCTATAAATTAGCGCTAATGTCTTGACTAATTTAAGGCCTCTTAGGAGGCCTTTTTATCTAACTAAGATCCTATTGCAAATGCTGTCGTCAGTTATATTGGCATTAGTACAGACTTCACTACAATAATTTTTACAGCTATCATGTTCATAAGCGTTGGTTGACAAGTCGTAATAAAGAACAATATTTAACGTTATTAAGGTACTTTTATGAGTTTACTCTGCCATTTGTTCCATATTGTCTCGTACGTACCATCGTTATAAAGGCTTTCGAGTCTTTCCGCTAAATGTTGGATGACTTTATCATCGGTATGAAGGCTGCAAGCAAAGAAAAAATTTAGCGGTAGGTCTTTAATTTCGTGAATTTTTTGTAATTTAGCTATATTAACACCTGATAATTCAGCACGAAAGCTAACCGTTGTATCATCGGCGACAATTAAGTGAATTTCAGGTCGGGTAATAAGAATGTTTATTAACGATTTTGAATCATCTAGTACATATAGATTTATACCTTCAATAAAACCACGTTCAAGTAAGCCGATGTGGGCTATGTCGTCACGATTAACCGCAATAGTGTAATTTTTAGCATCTTCAAGCTTATTAACCTCAATTTTTTCACCTTTGAGCCCCCACATTACGGTATTGTTAACCTTTGATATTGGTCCAACCCACTTAAATAAATTCTCGCGTGACTTCAATCGCGCAATAGAGAATATACAATGGTTTTCTTTAAGTTGGGCTAGTTTATAAGAACGAACCCACGGGTAGCTTTTCATTGAATAGGCGTAGTCGCTGCGTGCCATGGTTTCTCGAATAATGTCTACCGCAAAGCCTGATAGTTTTTTATTTTTAGCTTCTATTTGATATGGCGGCAAATGTTCTGTAACGATATGAATTACTGGGTTATTTTCAGCGCTGGATGGATATATCACAAATAATAACATTAGGGCAAGGTAAGAGACTTTATTCATATGCAGCGTTGCTTTATGTGGGCAATGTTGAGTAATAGCTCTGCGTCTACTTTTGTTTTGTAACCATTGACTGTCTCTATTCAAGTTCAAGTCCATTTATGCGTAGCATCCCAATGATTGAAAATCTACTTGTTTGATTTTTAATCATATACAACTAATCTGATAAAGCCAAAGATTTAAAATAGTTATGTTTAAAAAATTTTGTTTTTTCTAATGCCAAAATATATCAACAAAGTATAGTTCATGCGCTTTCTCTGATGAATTATGAATTAGATAGAAAAGAAGTGGCAGCCATCATATTACATTGCCTTTAGATATCTGATTGCAATGATCTTGAAGAAAATATCAGCATCAAGTCACGTAAGTTTAAGATAAACTAATAAAAATCGATAAAAATAATGAGGTAAACATGGGTCACATGCTCGGCTATTTAGAAACGCTTTCTGCGCTATTTATTTTATTACTTGGGTTAGGTGCTTTAGCCGTAATTTATATGTATATAGCTGATAAAACACAAAACAAACAAGCCATACGTCGAAACTATCCGGTTATTGGTCGGTTTAGATATTTTTTCGAAAAGCAGGGGGAGTTTTTTAGACAATACTTTTTTGCCATGGATAGAGAAGAGCTACCGTTTAATAGAGCTGAACGTAGTTGGGTTTATCGAGCAGCAAAAAATGTAGATCGCACGGTTGCGTTTGGTTCAACACGCAATTTAGAGCCAACGGGCACGATAATGTTTATGAATTGTGCTTTTCCAACCTTGGATGAAGATGCGGTTCCTCCAAGCAGTATTACCTACGGTGCGGATTGTCGACAGCCATACACGACAGAATCATTGTTTAATATATCGGGCATGAGTTTTGGCGCTTTATCTGCAACGGCGGTAACGGCGCTGTCAAATGGCGCCGCAAAAGCAGGGTGTTGGATGAATACAGGCGAGGGCGGGGTGAGTGAATATCATTTGGCCAGTGGTGCTGATATTGTTTATCAAATAGGTACCGCTAAGTATGGAGTGAGGGATCAGCAAGGTCAGCTATGCGATAAAATGTTGGCGTCTGTCGCCGCTATGCCACAAATTAAAATGTTTGAAATAAAAATGTCTCAAGGTGCTAAGCCCGGAAAAGGAGGTATATTACCTGGGAATAAAGTCACGCCAGAAATTGCAAAAATACGCGGTATTACGCCAGGCGAAGACTCTATTAGCCCGAATGCTCATCCTGATATCAAATCGGTAAAAGACATTGTGACTATGGTTAATCGCGTACGTGAAGTTACAGGTAAACCGGTTGGTTTTAAAGCAGTGATCGGTGAATCATTATGGTTAAGGGATTTATTCGCAGAGATCAATCGTCAAGGACCTGAGTTTGCCCCTGACTTTATTACGATTGATAGTGCTGATGGAGGCACAGGTGCTGCGCCACAACCGTTAATGGATTATGTGGGTTTACCGCTTAAAGAAAGTTTGCCATTAGTGATTAACTTACTCGCTGAATATGGTTTACGTGACCGGGTCAGAGTTATTTGTGCCGGTAAATTAATTACCCCTTCGAAAGTAGCATGGGCACTAGCAATGGGAGCTGATGCGGTAAATTCAGCAAGAGGGTTTATGTTTGCTTTAGGTTGCATTCAAGCAATGCAATGTAATAAAGATACTTGCCCTACGGGGATCACAACGCATAACCCTAAGTTACAAAAAGGGCTAGACCCTGTAGACAAAGCTGAACGGGTTGCTAATTACCACAAGTATATTCAATACGGTGTTGGGTTATTAGCCCACTCTTGCGGTGTTAAGCATGCAAGAAAGTTAGATCGTGGTCATGTTCGAATAATTCAAGATAATGGCTTATCCGTTGCGCTTGATAAGCTACATCCTTATGATCAAACTGAGAATTAAACGCTAACTTTTTGCTTTTGATTACCCTTGAAATACGGCCAAAAAAATGCCAATAAACCACCGACAGCGCCATATAAATGCGCGTCGGTGGCGACACTTGCATTGATAAGTAATTCAACATCCGCACTAGCTCCATATATTTGTTCATGAGCGATTTTTAAAATTACGCCTGCAAGTAACAGATAACCGGTTTTTTCTTTGTGTTTGATATCCATTAACGCCCCCCAAACAAAAAAACCATGAAGTACACCTGAAAGCCCAACATAAAGCGCTATATTTAGTGAAAACCAATGAATACCTAGGCCACAAACTAATGCGCTGGTCATAAATATCATGAGATAGTTTTTATGATGGTAGTATTGGCCATGCAACGCCCATAGTAATGCTACAGCAGCGATATTAAGCATAAAGTGGTTACCATTCGAATGAAAAAAATGTCCGGTCATTAAGCGCCAATATTCACCTGATGAGACTAAATGTCGATTATAGATTAGCTGATCAGAAATTTGCGCATCAAAGGTAAATGCGAATAAAGCAATAATAAATACTAACAATGGACCCAGACTATGAGTTGCTTGGAAAGGTAAAGGTTTTACATAAAACATGCGGCGGTATAACTTATTAGAAAGTTTATATAAATTGACGATATAACGCACTTTATCAGTTGGCTAGTCGGAAAGAAAATTAGTTTTACTCATATTGGCTTAAATACGTAAAATATAGTGCTTAGTATAAGAATACTCATTAACGATACTCTAACACGCAATTTTTTCTGCGCCACGGGCTAAGAAAAAACTTGATTACGACCGCGTGCTTTTGACTTATAAAGTAAATTGTCGACGCGATGAAATAAATCGTTTATCGAGTCACCGTGTTTATACTGGGCAACACCAAAGCTGCAGGTTATCGAGACGTTTGGCATTATTTGATGGGCATTAATTATCTTACGTAATTTTTCACTGCTTTGATGGGCTTGGTGTTGAGATTGTTCAGGAAAAATAATAACGAACTCATCGCCACCCCAACGAGCAAATAAATCAACGTCTCTAATATTAGTAGCCACCAGCTGGCAAATACTACAAAGCGTTTTATCTCCCACTTTATGACCATGTTTATCATTAATTTCTTTAAATTTATCGATATCAAAAATGGTTAGGGTGAGTGGGTGATGATAACGATTGGCGCGCAATATTTCTTTACTTAGCGCCGCCTCAAAATATTTACGATTGGCTATTTGTGTTAAAGAGTCGATATTGGAAATTGATTCTACTTCAATAATCTTACGCTCTAATTCGAGATTTTTTTTTGCCAGTTCATGCGTTTTTTGTGCAATTATTTTCTCTAAAGACAATTTTCCGTCTTGTAAAAGTTTATTTTGCTTAATGAGATCAGTTTCAGCGAGAACTTTTTGATGGACGTTGTGATGAGCACCGATCATACGTGCAATGCTACCATCAGGATTTTTTTTGACAATTACCCCCCTGTCTACTATCCATAAAAAATCACCATCGGATTTTTTACAGCGATATTCCACTTCGTAAATGTTAATTTTTCCCGTTAGGTAACACTCAAATTGGTGCATAACCCTCGGGTAATCTTCAGGGTGGATAATATTTTCCCAAGTAAACACATCTTCTTTAAACACACCCACGTCATAACCGAGCATACGATACCACCCAGGGCTGCGTGTAACATTCCCGGTATTGCCATCCCAATCCCAAACGCCCTCAACGATAATATCTAATATATAGTTAAGTGTGTTGTCTGACGCATTAGTTGTGTTGTGTTGATACGTTTTATGCACAGCTACTCCGTGTGAATTCTTATTTTTGTCCTGAAAATTTGTTATTTAAATAAATATGCTTTGTTTAACTCGATATTAACTAATAGCGTTGATTTGGCAAATTAGCAACTATCGCGTTAAAGACGATAAGTTATTACCAACAAATTTTATAAATAACTTAAACTCGCTGATAAAATTTCGTAAACTGAACGTCAATATCACCTGCTACTTGAAATTAATGTCTAGAGCTTTATGTCAACAATGCCAACGGCCAGAAAATGCCTGTATTTGTGCTTTTTCCGTTTCTATTGATAATCACATACATGTCCTAGTACTTCAGCATCCGAGTGAAGTTAAGCAAAGTAAAGGGACGGTGAGTTTATTGCAACAATCGCTAACAAACTATCAGGTACTTGTTGGTGAAATATTTGAAAAATCTCAGGAGTTAGCAAAAATACTAGCGCATTATGGTAACCATATCGCTTTGTTATATCCGAGTGAGCAGGCATTAGCATTGCGTCTTCCTTCATTAACTACAAGCGAAAATAACAGTTCGGTTGATAGATTGGAAAATCAATCGGGAGAAATTAAGTGCATTATTCTACTCGATGGCACGTGGAAGAAGGCATATCGTATGTTTATGCTCAATACATGGCTACATGATTTAAAACATATTGTTTTGCCGCAAGGAATTGCAAGCCTCTACCACATTAGAAAAACTAAAAAAGACAACGCATTGTCATCATTAGAAGCCTGTTGTCACGCCTTAGCTTGTCTGGAAGCTAATTCAAAAAAATATCAGCCTTTGTTAAATAGTTTTGTAAAGTTTAATCAATTTCAACAAACTTTTACCCCGAGCGCTGAATCCTTGCTCAGCGTAAATAATAAGAATATTTAATTTTAATCTATATTAGCAAATGCTAATGTAGCGACTCATTTATTGCTAATTCGTTTATTATTAATTTTTACTAGGGAGCATCATGTCAAATTCAGCCATTAAAGGGCTATTATCCTTACTTTTTATCTCCACGAGTTTGGTTGCGTTTGCCGAACAGGATAAAAAACGTGAAGACCGCGAACCTGAAGCGGCAACGGGTGTAATTAAAAAGCAAACCGTTGTAGCACAACATGCAATGGTGGCGGCAGCAAACCCTTATGCAAGTGAGGCAGGTTTAAAGGTGCTTAAACAAGGTGGCAGTGCCGTTGATGCGGCTATTGCCGTGCAATTAGTCTTAACCTTAGTTGAGCCACAATCGTCAGGTATTGGTGGTGGTGCATTTATGTTGCATTGGGACAAAAAGGCGCAAAAATTGACGACGTTCGATGGCCGAGAAACTGCACCTGCCGCCGCAACAACAGATATGTTTTTAGATGAGCATGGCAAACCCGTACCGTGGATTAGTGCCGTTGTCGGTGGTCGTTCGGTGGGTGTGCCGGGGGTATTAGCAGGCTTGAAAAAAGCGCATGACGAATATGGCAAGCTTCCTTGGTCACAGTTATTTACGGGTGCAATTAAGCTAGCCGAAGAAGGCTTTATTGTTTCACCTCGGCTTGAGAAACTTGTCGCGATGGAATTTAACCCCGGTATTACGCAATTACCGACAATTAAAAATTATTTCTTTCCAAATGGCTCAGCAATAAAAGCAGGTCAACGATTAAAAAACCCCAAGCTAGCGGCTGTATATCGCAGTATTGCACACGATGGTGTTGATGCTTTTTATCAAGGTTGGATAGCGAAAAAGATTGTTACTGCCGTACAAAATTCAGCGATTGCGCCGGGGCGGTTGACACTTACCGATATGAAAAATTATCGAGCGAACGAGTTAGCTGCGGTATGTGGTCCATATCGACAATATCAAATTTGTGGTATGGCTCCACCGAGTTCAGGTGGAGTGGCGATTATTCAAATACTCGGACAACTTGAGCCATTTGAACTGGCGAAGTTGACAATAGATGATGCTAAGTTTGCACACTTGTTTACACAAAGCTCTCGTTTAGCTTTTGCCGATCGCAATCGTTATATTGCTGATAGTAGTTTTGTTAATGTGCCAACGCAGGGGCTAATTGATAAGGAATATATAAAGCAGCGTTCAGCATTAATTGACCTCGATAAAGACATGGGGACAGCTGAAGCGGGTCAGCCAGCAGGAGCATTAGTGCAGGCAGACGATAACGCCTTTGAATTGCCGTCAACTAGCCATATTTCAATCGTTGACCAAGCGGGCAATGCAATCTCTATGACCACCAGTGTTGAAATGGGATTTGGCTCTGCATTGATGGTTGAAGGCTTCATTTTAAATAATCAATTAACTGACTTCTCACTCAAGCCAAAAAGTAACGGGCAGTGGGTTGCTAACCGTTTAGAGCCAGGCAAACGCCCACGTAGCTCCATGGCACCTATGATGGTCTTCAATCAGGATAGTTCGTTAAAACTCGTTTTGGGCTCACCTGGTGGTAGCCGCATTATTAATTATGTAGCACAAACCATGATTGCTATTTTGGACTGGCAGCTTGACCCTCAATCAGCCATCAGTTTGCCGCATATGACTAATCGCAATAAAGTCACTACCTTAGAAAAAGGCACTGACTTAGTAAAACTTAAATCGGCATTGGAAGCAAAGGGGCATAAAGTCATGGTTCGTGACTTGAATAGTGGCATTCACGCGATTGAACTATCTAATGGTAAATTAAGCGGTGGTGCTGACCCTCGTCGAGAAGGCAAAGCGGTAGGTTATTAATTTTAACTGACAACGCACTAATAAACTGAAAAGTTAAATTCAGACAAAATAAAAACGGCGTCAATATTGACGCCGTTTTTATGCTTTGAATAAGAAGATATGACTAAAAAGGGTCTTTTAATATTTTATCGATAACCCATTTATTGTCGATTTGAATTAATGATAGCCGTTTAACATCTTTCAAATTATCATCGTGATAATAGCCATCAAAGAACACAGTGATCACGGCAGAGTTTTTGAACTGCTCTCTCACTTTGACACCACTATCATCGGGTTTAATTTCAACTCTATCATACGACATATTGAACAAATGGCGGGCAACCGCTTTCGTTGATTTATAGTGTAAAATAATGCGTGATAATTTTGGACTACAAACTGACGCTGCTTTTTCTATATTGTTTTCATTATATAGCGCATTAAAAAATTCAATAGCAACGACTTCAGGATTGTCGACGTTACTAATTTTGTTTTTATCTTCTTCGCCACAAGCCGACAACAAAAGGGTTAAGCTCAAGGCGATAAATTTTAAATAATTCATATGCTAATAAGTAAGTATCTGAAGTTAACCTCATGTTACCTCAAACGTTATGGGCAAAGCTAGAGGCGGTTTACCTTTCGAGTGATTTTTATGACGATATATTTTGATGGTTGGCTATGTTAGCAAAGGTAGGCTCTGATGATTATGCTAATATATGTCAGTAAACGCGATGGCTAAAGTAGCATAGGTGGCATCAATATGGAGGCAGAAGCGTTAAAATTTACCGTTATTTATAAAAAAGGCGTGATTTACTAAAAATCACGCCTTTTCCTTTGAAATCAAACTATTGTGTACTTGAGTATTTCATTTGCCACTTTAATTATTGTGTAAGTTCTTCATCGGTAAATGAATCAGAAAATAACGCACTTGAAAGGTAACGTTCAGCAGAGCTAGGTAGAATAACCACAATATTTTTACCTGCGTTTTCTGGTCTTTCAGCAATACGCTTAGCGGCAACAACGGCAGCACCTGACGAAATACCAGCAAGAATACCTTCTTCTTTCATTAAACGGTGCGCCATTGCCATCGAGTCGTCATTTGACACTTGCTCAACTGCATCAACAATTGAAAGATCTAAGTTACCTGGAATAAAGCCGGCGCCAATACCTTGAATTTTATGAGGACCAGGCTTTAATTCCTGACCAGCCATTGCTTGAGTAATAACCGGAGAATCAGTCGGCTCAACCGCTACTGATGTGATTTTATGTTCGGCAACACTTTTAAGGTATCGACTTGTACCGGTAATAGTACCACCCGTACCAACGCCAGCAACGAAGAAATCAACATGGCCTTTGGTGTCTTTCCAAATTTCTGGACCTGTGGTTTTTTCATGGATCTCTGGGTTAGCTGGATTATCAAATTGACCAAGTAATACGACATTTTCTGGATCGGCATCTTTAATTTCTTGAGCTTTAGCAATAGCGCCACCCATACCTTTAGCGCCGTCAGTTAATACCAACTTTGCACCGAGTGCTATAAGTAGTTTTCTACGTTCTAGACTCATAGTGTTAGGCATGGTTAACGTGATGTCATAACCACGTGCTGCGGCAACAAATGCGAGGGCTATACCG
This sequence comes from uncultured Colwellia sp., assembly GCA_913061475.1. Classification (GTDB taxonomy): domain Bacteria; phylum Pseudomonadota; class Gammaproteobacteria; order Enterobacterales; family Alteromonadaceae; genus Cognaticolwellia. The sequence continues at coordinate 30,265 of CAJXUN010000041.1, forward strand.
GTATTACCACTGGTAGGTTCAACAATAGATTTACCAGCGCTAAGTAGGCCTTTTTTCTCTGCGTCCCAAATCATATTGGCACCAATACGGCACTTAACGCTAAAGCTTGGGTTACGCGCTTCAATTTTAGCGTAGATATTTGCTGTATTTTCACCGGTTACAATACGATTAAGTTTAACCAGTGGAGTATTACCAATAGCCGTTGAGTTATCTTCAAATATAGTAGACATTTTTTTAATCCTGTTTTCACCGTATTGACCGAGACTGTCATATCGATGCATTAATTATTGATATGCGTTAACTATCGAAAGTAATTTTAGTCTAGTCAACACTTTGTCGTAAGGTTAACGTTTTATGGCAGAAAAAGAAGTTATATTTCGGTATCTTATATGCGAAAAAGGAATAGTAACTTAACAAGTCGCATTTTAAACGAATTTTTATGCCATTCTAAAGATAAGCACAATTGATTTTAATCAACTTTTAAAGCGTTTGATGTTATAACAGATGGTTGATATTCTTGGACTTATTCAAGTGTGCAATGAATAAGTGTTAGTGATAAAGGAATTACCGTGACAAATGATTCAACCACAAGGTCTCAAACAACTGAGCCAAGCAATACCAATAAAGCCAGCAATTTTATCGCTAAGGCTCAGGCTAAAATTAGTCATTTGTCGCCAGAAGAAACTCGCGAGATATTAACCCCATTTGCTTTTAAAATTGATCAATCACTTTTTGGTATCGCATTAGCTGTGCCATGGCGTCGTGGCGCGGCGCTGTTGATTGATTTACTTTTCGTAGCGATATTAAGCGGCGCACCCGGTGAATTATTAGCCGTGTTAGTCGCTATTACTTTATTTAATATCGGTAGTAAAAAGCGTGCCGCTAAGTTTGGCAAAAAGCCAGGTTTAAGAAAGGCTGTGTTGCGCTTTATCGGAGCATGCATTGTTTTTGTTGTTCTCGTTGATATGTTACCGAAGATGTTTTCTAAAATGGATGAGTTTAATGCTAACGTTGAGCAAGCAGGGCAACCGCATACGACACCATCAAAAAACAGTCAGGATACTAACAGCGATGATAATAGTTTTATTAAAGGTACATTAACCATAGCCGCTACCATAGCCATTGCGCAAAGTGACTGTCAAAATTATGCATGCTGGCAGAAGTTAAGCTCAGATTTACTTTCCGCTTATGCCCAGCAAGCGCCGTCTGTTTCAGAGACTGAAGAGTATATTGAATTTTTGATTGATAACATTTCAGACCGAAAAATCTTAAACAACCCGCAAACTTTACAGTTAACAATGCAACTAACTGAACTAGCTTCATCCATGCCTTTAACACACGCACAGAAACTTGATATGCCCCTTGATGATGCCGAAATCGCCCAGAGGAGTAGCGAAAGCAATGCCACTAAAGCAGACGAGTTAAGCACATTACAGCGTCAGCAAGCGATTGAGAGTGCTAATGACAGTACGAATGATGCAAGTAACGCAGGTGTATATAAAGGCTTTGCCTGGCTACAAGGTCTAGTTGAGGATCTGGGGATAGGTTTTGGTTGGGCAGCTTTCTATTTCACTATGTTTACCGCGATTTGGCATGGTCAAACACCAGGTAAAAAGCTTTTCCGCATTCGGGTTATTCAGCTTGATGGTACACCTTTATCCATTTGGGATAGCTTTGGGCGCTACGGTGGTTATGGTGCGGGCATTGCGACAGGGTTGCTTGGTTTTGCACAGATTTATTGGGATCCTAATCGCCAGGCTATTCATGACAAAATATCGGCAACCATTGTTATTAGTGATACTGAAGTTATACGTGAACAAATGGCTTATCAAAATACGGCATCTGATGCTTAGAAAGCAATAGCAATGAATTCTCATGCCGCGAGTTTAATTAATGAACAGCAAGGTATTCTTAAAATAAATAACTCGCAAGACATTGCTTGCATTTTGTTGCTAGCTTGTACTTTGATGTTGGGAGTTTAGCACTAATATTCGGCTGTTGATCGTACCTATGTATTTCTCGATAATTTCCTTGTCTCGCTTATGTTCGATAAATTGTTTGAGCCTAGTGTTAAATTGATCCCGCAGCAACTCATCATTAAAGCCAACATAAGCATCTACCTCAGCTATTAAGTCATGGCGTTTAATGAGAGATGAGTAGTTATCAACGAATGGAAATAGTGGCTTACCGTTGAGTTCGCTCTGCTCTTGATACATTTTTAAAAAATAATAAAAGATGTAATAATCTAATACCACTGTGTCATAACGTTCCATTAATAGCAGTTCAGGAAATTTAGACATGTCATGTAATTCTGTGTAGTCAGCCTGCCGGGTTGCTTGATAAAATTCTTCACCGAAATACCCGGTTGCTCCTTGAAAGCTGAGTACACGTAACTTTTTTAAATCAGCAAAGTTAGCAATTGATAAGTGATTTTTTTTTAGCGAAAAAATCATCGGACGATATTTAATAAAAGCATTGGAGAAAAAAATATTACTGCTGTCTTGTTGAAAAAAAGTGGGTAAAAAAATATCAGCCTCTTTTTTCTTAACCTGCTCCATAGCACGCTTTAATGGTGAGAACTCTATACTGACCTTGTGACCCATTTCAGTTAAAATTATTTTTACAATGTCGATATCTATGCCGCTATTATTTGCCGCTATCATATGAGGTGGAGCGTCAGAACTGAATACCAAGAGATCGCGACTATTGGCTTGGCCAAATAGTAATAATATCAGGGTAATTGCTGTGAATAATTTAAGTGCAAAAATATTTATGTTTGACATTAACTTCTTTCCTTAGAGCGTTAAGATATAACGGAAGTATGACTGCACTTACTCATCGCTTGAGTGTTCTTTACTTACTCGATATGAATAAGGCTTAAACATGAGCACGCTTAAGCTTAAGCCTTTAAAAACATCGTAATGAACTATGGTAACCAAGCGTAGCTAATTTTACTATAAATGGTACGTTGACCACGCTCTAGGCTTTTTAAGCGGTCATCTTGAATACTGTTGTCAGAATAACCTAAGTAAAATACCGTTTGTGGATTAATTTTATAGGCATAAATCAGCTGTGTCGACAAGGTATTATCTTTTGCTGTATAGGCTGCAGGATTGTTATCTAAATTAAAGTCAATATCTGTGTAAACAACATTAAATTTCAAATAACTATTAATATTAAACTGATACGATACCCTTAATTCGGTTAAGTTTTCGGTAAAAACGTTTGCGTCATCCGCCGCTAAATCACTGTAGGTATGAGAAAATTCAAATTCTAAATGTTTGTTAACGTTATAGCTGATGTTACCGTAAAGCACCACGTAGTCGCCTAGTCGATTATTGCCATAATCTATCTTATCACCTACCGTTAACTCGAGCTCTGTAGAAATTTGTGGCGTCGGTTGAATAGCACCATAGATAACGACCTGATTCTCCTGAAAACGTTCAGTATTGCCGTCAATGCTATTATCAATGGGTAAGTTTGAGTTGAGTTCATAACGACGTAAACCGACTTTATCGGCGGCAATAAACATAATATCAAACTCTGAAAGCATAGGGCCATCGATATTAAAGCTACTTGAAATTGAGCGCTCTAAAAGCTCGTTGTTTTCATTATGCAAAATTTGCCATTGGCCGGAAAATTTCATTTCTTGCCAAGCACTGTCAGGCTCACCGTACATTAAACGCTTAACCTCTATTTCGCTCTTTTTATAATCTGCGCGTGGCATAAAGCCAAGATCGGCGCGAAATTTTTCACCAATTTCTTGGTGTTCAGCATCTATTTGCCAATATTCAGAATCATGCTCGTATTCAATTTTAAAGGCCTGATCCGTGAAGGTTTCTTCATTACCGCTACGTGTCATATTTGCCGCATCTTGCGTGTCGGCAAAAAGTACTTGCGCTTGAAAGGTGTTGGAATCATCTAAACGGTATTTAGAGTCAATACCCGAAACAAAATTATGATAATCGTCAGTTTGTCGTAGGGTAGTAATAACGCCGACAGACAAATCGTCGTTAACATCATAGCGGTATTTAACGGCACCTGATTCACTTTCTTCGTTGAGTGAAATGAGACGTGAGCCGGTATTTCCAGGTAATATAATATTGGTTTGCGTATCATTGGTCATGAATGCACCATAGCTATGGCTGTCATGCGTACCCGTTAGCTTAGCGCCGTATTCAGGATCTGCGATGTTACGCGTATAGACTAAATCAAAGTCACTGGAAAAATATTCTGAATTTTCGACAAAAAATTGTCGTTTCTCTTTGTAGTATAATGAAAAAGTTTTATTAACACTTAACTGTCCTGCATCTGATTCGACATTAGAAAAGTCAGGATTAACGGTAATATTTAACAGGGTATTGGCATTAATGCCCCAGCGTAGATCTAAGCCCGCATCAATATCATTTGCACTTTGCCAATCTGTTTTTCTCGTTATGCCATTTTCATCAGTAATAAAACCTCTACTTTCGCTTCTATCAGCAACTAAGGTAGGCGTAAGCATCAGATTTTTACTGGCTTTTGCGTCCTTAAAACCGATAATTTCTGGGATTTGGCATAACCAACAAGCGTCATCACGATCAAGTTCTATATGAGAAATGCGTAATCTGGAATCACGAGGATATAAACGAATTAACTCCATCGCCCAGGTTTTAACATCGTCATTGTCTTCAAAATTTAAGATGTGATAAGGGATTGCTATTTCAACTTGGTAACCTGCATCGGTTATTTTACCAACAGATTCCCAAATACCATCCCAAGCTGAGTCAGAATCGCCGGTCATTTCATTGGCAATACTGTCGTGTTGAACGCCATGAGGATTAACAAAAAATTCGTAATTTAAACGTCGATTATTGTAGGTATCTAATTTTAAGCCGACGAGATCATCTCCCCAGCGGGTGTCGCGATCACCCAAAAAACCTTGAATTAATTCAGGGTTTGGGTCTTGTGCGATGAAAGCAATATAGAGAAACTCGCCGTTTTCAACAACTTTTGCCATTGTTGAAACCGGACTTGGTTTGTTGTTCCATGGGCTATTAACAATATTAAGTGGTACATCAAGGGCATGTTGCCAAATTTTGTCGTTTAATTCACCATCAACGTTAAGTTTAAGGTCAGCATGTGGAATGTTTAACTGGGCTAATTTTACGCTGTTATCTTCGGCACTACTCGCTTGCATAAACAGCATGAGTGCGGTGGCGAGTATACATATGCCACAATTACTAAACTTCAATTTTACCACTCCAATGTTATTATACTGTTACGCTTTAAACGTAACTTATTCTAGCGTAAAGATAATTTCTGTACTAAATTGTTACAAATTTGCTAACAAATGGCAATATATTGTTCAGTGACGAAAAAAAGACACCCGATAAAGTGTTTTATGTTGCCTAAACATATGGGGCATATATAAGGCTTTTTTTACCTAAGTCTAATTAAATTAAATTAAACTAAACTAAATAAAACACGGTGTGGTTTATTCCTGAGCTGACATTAACAGCGTCAGTACTTTTTAAATCTAGATTATTGTTAACCTGAACTAACTTTACTCAATAGGCGGTTTAAGCACCTGTCAGGAGTATTCTTATGCTCAATAATTCGCTATTGCTGTATAAAATGCCTCATTAAACACGTAAATTTCATCATTGGGGCTTTGTTGATCTATTACTTAAAAATACATTGTGAATAATTCAATATATAGGTTAATAAATCAGTGAGTTATTAATAAAAATTGGCCCGGATTCAGGTTAGTAAATAATAACTGTGTTGAATTATCACTTGGATATTTCTCAGAGGATGAAGATAGATAAAAGGTGTTACGTAGGTGAGTATATTGTTAATTGACGGCAATAATAAAAATGTTACTTAAATATCAGCAATAATCACTCGAATCTTAAAATGTTCTAGAGCATAATGCTTTATCTTTGTTAAAAATGATAAGACCTTGTAAATACTATGCCATTTTCTTTACTTGATGTGATTGCGTTAAGCTGCTTTTTTGTTTGTTGGGTTGGTTATACTGCATTTGCGCGTAAGAAAGCCAAAACAACAAATTGTGTTGCCCGTTGTTTACATCAACATCGAATTCATTGGATGTATGAAGTGGTTAGTCGTGATATTCGGGTTGGGGATGCGGCATTATTAGCTAATTTAGAGCGAAACATTGCCTTTTTTGCCTCTTCAACCTTATTAATATTAGCGGGTGTTTTAACACTTTTTGCTCAAGTTGAACGACTTGAGTCGGTGATCGAATCAATTCCTTATGCTGAATTTCCTAATCATGTCATGATCCAATTAAAATTAAGCTTATTGGCATTGATTTTTGTTATGTCGTTTTTTCAATTTACTTGGTCAATGCGTCAATATGGTTTTGTCAATGTCATGATCGGCGCATGCCCATTTGATGACAGTGGTGACAATGACAATTTACAGCGATATGCTGAGCAAATGGCGATAGTGCAAGACCAAGCAGCACATTCTTATAATTATGGTTTACGCTCTTATTATTTTTCTATTGCCGCCTTATGCTGGTTCTTCCATCCATTAATTTTCATGTTAGCAAGTTTATTTGTGGTTTATACCTTGTATAATCGAGAGTTCAATTCAAAGGCGGTACACGCTATTACGCTAGGGCAACAATACTTAGAGCATGAGCGAGCATCTAAGAATTTAAGTCCAGCCAGTTTGATCAAAAAAAACGCTAACAGTGAAGATAAATAAACCGTTATGTCTGCTAAGTATTACGCTAATTTTTTACCGAAAGATTTTGATAACTTTGATTGCTTAAAATTAGCCCCCGGTATTTATTTAATTTTATTGTTTGTATTGCGTGCCTATATCGTTTGGATCATGTCAGTGACTAATATGCGAGACCACGTTGGCATTATTCAATGGATATATCCTCAGACCTCGCTGTTTTATTTAAATTTAGTTTCCGGCGTGGTTGGCTTATTTATTGTACTTGTTTTAAGTTTACGCCGACCTAATGCAGAGCCTTGGGTGCGTATTTGTTGGGAAAAATGTAAAGTATTACTGTTTCTAGCGTTAGCATTTGACTTACTGATTGGTGTTTTAGGCTACTTTATTTGGCATCTTCAATCGGTTTCTTGGATAATCGTTCATTGTGCGTTGGTAATGTCAGCCGTTGGTTATATATTAAAGAGTAAGCGATTTAGCATTAACATCGCAGAATTCCCCGAAGCGTTACCTGAAAAATAAACCGCTTCATGCCGACATGGCAAAAATTGAAAATTAAAGGGTTACACATTGATTGAAGAAAACACACAAGACGAGCGACTGATCATTCTCGATACAGAAACTACCGGTATTAATCCCCGTGAAGGGCACCGTATTGTTGAAATTGGTTGTGTAGAAATGATCAACCGTCAGTTAACGGGTCGAAATTTTCATATGTATGTCAAACCGATGGCACATGGCATGCAAATGGTGATGGAGCAAGAAGTTATTAATATTCACGGTTTAACCGATGATTTCTTACGTGACAAGCCGACTTTTGAGCAAATAGCGCACGACTTTGTTAATTTCATTAAAGGCGCACGTTTAGTTATTCATAATGCTAAGTTCGATGTTGGCTTTATGGATCATGAATTTTCAATGGTGCCAGGCTTACCTAAGACAGCCGATATTTGTAGTGTTACCGATACTTTGAAAGTATCTAAAGACGAATTTGGCTCACCGAAAACCTTAGACTTTTTAGCCCGTTCTTATAAAGTCGACAAGTTAGTCGACCGCACATACCATGGCGCGTTAATCGATGCCCAGTTACTGGCATTTGTTTACATCGAAATGACCCGTAAACAAGCGACATTGAATTTACAGTCAGGCGATAGCCAAGCCGAAGATGCCAATGCCATTCGTCGAGTAGATATAAATCGTCCAAAATTAAAGGTTTTAGCTGCCACTGCCGATGAACTAACAGCACACGAAAATCGTTTAACTATTGTTAGTGAAAAAGGGGCTACGCCACTATGGCAAAAATGAGTTTGGCAAAATTAAGTGCGGCAGAAATAAGTGCGGAAAAAATGAGTACCGCAAAAATAAAAATCAGTGCGACAGCTACAGCGTGTAAAATTGTCGCTGTGGCAAAAGCCACATTATCGCGTAAAGCCTCTTTTATCAGCGTATTGATGACGTTAATAACCAGCCTTGCTTTAAACGCACAACAAATGCCGTCTGAAATTGAATATTACGTTGATGACAACATTACCAATCAAATTCCTTATTTCGATAATCGTTTTCGCATTGATGAACAGCTTGAGGAAGTCACGCTGCTTTTTTATCGTCGCAGTGGCACCCAACCGGTAATTTTGGTGCGACCTGACGGCTCAAAACTAAAAATTAACAGCGTACCTAAAGACAAAGTACAATGGTTTGATGATCGCACTTTTGACATGATCAAAATAAAATCTCCCATGATTGGGCCTTGGCAAGTGATAGGCGAAGTGCAGCCGAACAGTAAAATTATGGTGGTGTCGGAAATAAGATTAGAAGTAACCCCATTACCTGAAATAACGTTACAAGGTGAAACGTTAAAAATGGAAGGACGCTTATTTAATGGTGATATGGCCATTCAAACGCCGTTATTTAATGAGGTATTAGTACTCGATGTTGATTTTTATAGTACCAATAATTCGGATTTTTATAATTTCGGCGCTGAGCCAGTAAAGCTTACTTCATTTAGAGACGATGGTAGAGAACTAGATGAACATGCTAATGACAGCTTATTTACTGGAGAGTTTGAATTAGATTTCGCCCCCGGTGAGTGGGAACCGATTTACATTATTAAAATGCCAATGGCGACAAGAGAGCTGCGACAAGCACCTATTATAGTGCGGAAAAATCCCATCACAATCTCAGTCGAAACAGCACAAGACGAAAATGGCGTTCATGTGGTGACATTTGCAATTGATAATAGCTTTGTTGATGCCGATAGTATTCTTATTCAAGGTAAAGTCACCTTTCCTGATAAACAAGTAGAGCCTTTTTCTGTCATGGAAGGAAAGGGCCTAAGCCGCACTTATAATATTGCCTTTACAGAACCGGGCATACATAGAATACAAATAGGTGTTTTTGGTGAAACAACTACTGGCAGAGAATTTCGCGCAAAAGTACCTGAATTTAGCTTTAATGTTGATCGCTTAGGTGGGCCGCTAGTACCGACGCTTGATGGTGAAGTCAAAACTGAGCAACAAAACGCCGAAGTGATCGCGAATACCGAAATAGAAGCTGAAAAGCTTGCACAAGAGCGAGCAGAACAAAAAGCAGCACAAGAAGCTGAAATTGCCGATAAGCAACAAAAAACCTTATGGTACATTATTGCGGGTAATGTGTTCGTGATCGCCATTGCTGGACTGATGTTTTTCTTCATGCGTCGTAAAAAGAAAAAATAGTAGCAGGGTAATTGAAATAAAATCACCGTTTTTGCTGCTAAAAACGTCGGATTGTTCAGCAATTAGACATATAAACAAATGAATGAAAAAAACTGGTTGACGGCATCGAATCTTAACCGTATTATTCCCGCCGCATTCAACGAGTTGTGTTGAAAGCAACGATTAATGTGTGGAGTGGTAGTTCAGTTGGTTAGAATACCGGCCTGTCACGCCGGGGGTCGCGGGTTCGAGTCCCGTCCACTCCGCCAATTGTTTCAAAGGTTGTAAGTCCTTTTAAAATTTACAGAAGCAAGATGTGTGGAGTGGTAGTTCAGTTGGTTAGAATACCGGCCTGTCACGCCGGGGGTCGCGGGTTCGAGTCCCGTCCACTCCGCCAATT
>CAJXUN010000042.1 GCA_913061475.1 uncultured Colwellia sp.
AGGATCCTTTAAAATTATTTACCAAAGAGAGATAATATTTATGAAAAAACTTACTTTAGCTGTTGCCGCTACTGTTATGATGGCTTCACCTGTATTCGCTGGCGACGCAGCTGCCGGTAAAGCAAAAACTGCTATGTGTGCAGCGTGTCACGGTGCTGCTGGTATTTCTGCGGTTCCTATGTATCCGAACCTTGCTGGTCAAAAAGAAGCTTACTTAGCAAAACAATTAAAAGATTTTAAATCGGGTAACCGTAAAGATCCAGTAATGGCGCCAATGGCTATGGCATTATCTGATGAAGATGTTGCTAACATTGCTGCTTACTACGCAAGTCTTAAGTAACACTAAATTGTTCAGAGTACAGCGGCACGTTCCCACAGCTATGTGGTAGTGATATCTCGTACTTTCTGCATATAAAAAAGCGCTTTTAAGCGCTTTTTTTGTTTTTAATCACTTGGGTTTATCTCTGTAATTAGCAATAACCCTCTGGCTTACCTTGAAAAATCGTCACTCTTTGTGCGTAACAGCTCATTGAGCAACCAAACATTAAACGGAACACATCGATGACTAACTTTGGCAAGTGCACACTGCTATCAGGTGAAAAATCAACAGTCCCTAGTCTTGATGCTGCTTAATCAAAGATAAAAACGGCTCTCCATAACGAGCAAGCTTAGTATCACCGATACCACTGATATTTAACATTTGTCTTGATGTTAACGGTTTTACCCGGGCAAGTTCTGCTAAAGTTGCGTCATTAAAGACAATAAATGGTGCTATATCTTCAAGCCTAGCAATTTCTTTACGTAGTGATCTCAGTTTAGAAAATAATGCTCTATCATAAACTTTCTCACGCTTATTACGTTGCCAGTAGCTCGCTTTTTGTAAGCGAGGCGCCGCCAACATCAACGGTTCCTGACCCTTTAAAACTCCGCCAGCTGCCTGTGTTAGGCATAAGTTAGACTGGGCAGCGATATCTTGCTGTAAATAACCTAAATGGATCAGTTGCCGAACAATCGAAAACCAATACCCTGGCGTTTTATCTTTACCAATGCCAAATGTTGAGACTTTATCATGACCAAGTTGGATAATTTTTTCGTTCAGTTCGGCTCGTAATATTGCAACGACATGCTCTACATCACCATTTTCTTGAATGCGATAAACACACGACAAGACTTTTTGCGCTGCTTGAGTCGCATCAAATTGACTGGGTGGATCCAAGCAAATATCACAGTTACCACAACCTTGCTTGGTAAATTCTGCAAAGTAATTTAGCACTACTCTGCGTCGGCAGGTTTGTGCATCAACAAATCCTCTCATCGCCTGAAAACGTTGTAATTCAACATTTACTCTTTGCTCATTTTCTCCTTCGGCAATACGCTTACTAATCCGTTCTACGTCTTTTTCATCATAAAGAAAAAGTGCCTCTGCAGGTAAACCATCACGTCCGGCTCGTCCTATTTCTTGATAATATGACTCTAATGTTCTGGGTGGCTCATAATGGATGACAAAGCGCACATTAGATTTATTAATACCAAGCCCAAAAGCAACGGTTGCAACGACAATTTGTATGTCATCCTTGGCAAATTTATCTTGAATAATATTGCGAATTTCAGACTCTAATCCCGCGTGATAAGCGGAACAATTTATGCCAGCTTCCGCTAAACGTTTAGCTAATTTTTCTACCTGCCAGCGACTATTACAATAGATAATGCCACATTCATCCTTGCGTTTTTTAATATAACCAATAGCCTGCTGCTCTCCTTGATACTTCTCTGCTAAGGTAAAACGAATATTGGGCCGATCAAAGCTATCAAGGTGAATATAAGGGTCATGTAACGCTAACTGCTGCAATATATCACGGCGTGTTGTGACATCTGCCGTTGCTGTTAGCGCCATAACAGGTACGTGTGGGAAGTTTTGCTTAAGCATATGTAATTGAGTATATGCTGGGCGAAAGTCATGCCCCCATTGCGATATACAGTGTGCTTCATCAATGGCAAAAAGGCTGACATTAAGTTGCGATAAACCCTGAATAAAATAATAATTTTTCAAACGCTCAGGCGCAACATAAAGTAACTTTATCTCGCCTTGACCTAAGCGACGAAAAATTTCATTAATAGTTTCAGCATCTAGTGATGAATTAACATAAGCGGCTGAAATACCTTCCCTTACTAAACCATCAACCTGATCTTTCATTAAGGCAATCAAAGGAGAAACGACAATTGTCACGCCAGGCATTAAGGTTGCAGGCAACTGATAGCACATTGATTTTCCGCCACCTGTGGGCATCAGTACTAAACTATCTCTGCCTTGAAGTGCATGATTAATAATTTCTTCTTGGCCGGGACGAAACGCCTGATAACCAAAGTGGTGTTTAAGTGCTTCAGCTAATTTAGTCGGGGAAATGGCTTGCAACAGACAATCTTCGTTGGATGAAATCAGCAGGCATTTTAGCGCAGTAACAGCTTTGTGCAGAGAATTATTTTCAATATCAGGGGAATTATTGTTATTCTTTTATCTCATCGGACCAAAAGGAAAGCTTATGACACGCGAAGAGTCATTTATGCAGATCGCACAATATTGGAATCAAGCGATGCCATTTAACAAACTATTGGGCTTAGAAATTACGCAATTTAATAGCCAAGAATCAGCGGTGAGCATTGCTTGGCACGACAAGCTTATAGGTAATCCGGAACAGAAAATACTCCACGGTGGAGTTACGGCAGCTGCCCTTGATCTTGCTGGTGGCGTGGTTGCTGCGGCTAATATTCTCACTCAACTCCCTGATTTATCACCCGATATAATTGCACAAAGTTTGGGCCGTTTAAGCACTATTGATTTACGTACCGATTTTTTAAGACCTGGACGTGGGGAAAAATTCGTCGCAACAGCTAAAATTATCCGCAGCGGTAACAAAGTAGCAGTCGCTAGAATGGAAATGCATAACGAAAAAGGTGATCATATTGCTTTTGGTACCGGTACTTATATGGTTGGATAAAATCAAGCCTATTATTCTTAATATCTAAATGGGTTGTTGCAATAATTAATGTTATTATCGTGCTCTCTACGCCACCTTAATGATCAAGTTTTCTCCATGTCAACAGCTCAAAAAACAGCCCTGCGCGGCGGTATTATCAGCGCTATTAGTGCCTATGCAATGTGGGGCGTTGCGCCACTGTATTTTAAACTCATCGACCATATTAATGCTGACGAAATACTTGTACACCGCGTTGTTTGGTCAACGGTATTGTTAATGTTAGTGGTACTGCTCACCAAGCGGTGGCGTTATTTTGTTGAGACCATTACCCAGCCAAAAGTCGTATTACGGCTAACCATTTCTGCAACCTTTTTAGCGGTAAATTGGTTTATGTTCATTTGGGCGGTAAACAATGATCATCTACTGGATGCTAGTTTAGGCTATTATATTAACCCACTTTTTAGTGTTGCCTTAGGGGTCATATTTTTAGGCGAGCGCTTGCGTCCGTGGCAGATATTTGCTGTCGGGTTAGCATTTATTGGCGTCATCATTCAGCTTTTTATGCTTGGATCGCTACCCATGGTGTCATTGGCATTAGCCGCCACTTTCGGCATTTACGGCTTGTTACGTAAACAAATGCCTTTAGACTCATTTGTTGGCTTACTGATAGAGTCACTTATGATGCTACCCATTGCCTTGATTTATTGGCTAGTATTTTTAAAAACTAGCACATCTAATATGCTAGACAACGAGTTATCGTTAAATATACTGTTAATTTGTGCCGGCATCGTGACAACGGCGCCTTTACTGTGCTTTACCGCTGCAACAAAACGTATGACATTGTCGGCGCTGGGTTTCTTTCAATATATTGGCCCAAGCATCATGTTTATCCTTGCGACTTTTTATTATCAAGAGCCATTATATTTTGCAAAATTGATTACTTTTGGCTGTATTTGGACCGCATTAGCCATATTTAGTTTTGATTCAATAAAAGCCAGAAAGCGGGCTAAAAAGGTTATAGTAACCTAAGCTCTGTTATCTACGTGATGTCTTTGCTATCAAAGCCAAATAGCGGTGTTCAGAGCTATATCAAGTAGTCTATATTTCGAAGGATATTGTCTCCATTAACTATGGAAAATGGAGACACTTGAGGCAGGTAATAAACAGTCTTTGCTTGGGATAAACTTTAATCACTCAGTAAGCTATTTTCTGCGCAACTATGCGCTCATTTATAAAGACCTGTTGACGTTACGTGAGGTGAATTATGATTCTTCTAGCGCGCCAACAATACTGATCTGATTTCGACCATTTTCTTTCGCGTAATATAATGCGCCATCCGCTAAACTCATTTGTTTTGCGAGTGTTTCATGGCTATTATAAATCATCCCCAAACTAACCGAAAAGTTAATCTGCTGTTGTTCAAATGAAATTTGAGCAACTGAAATTGAACGACGAAAATCATCGAAGCGATTATATAGCTGATCTTCATCTAAGCCGGAAATTAACACCGCAAACTCTTCACCACCAAGTCTCGAAATCAAGCCATTACCAAAATGTTTACGCAAATACAGCGAAAATACTTTTAGCATGTGATCACCGGCGTCATGACCATAATTATCATTAACTTTCTTAAAATAATCTATATCTAATATGGCAAGTGCGTAAGGAGTTTTTTCATTGATATTTTCGGCAACAGCTATTTCTGCATCGCGAATAAAAGCACGTCGATTGGGTAAATCAGTTAAATAATCAGTATTCGCGGCTTTTTGAATTTGTTCAATATTACTTAAGTTTTCAATATTCTGGGTGATTCGACAATAAAATTCTTCTGGGCAGAAAGGTTTTCTTAAAAAGTCGTCAGCGCCATTTTTAATAAAGCGTGCTGAATGCACACCGTTATTAGCTCCTGAAATGCCAATAATAGTCAATTGGTCACGGCTATATGTCTTACGAATTTCGTTAGTTAATTCAATGCCATCCATCACTGGCATTTCAAGATCGGTAATCACCATTTTTATATCACTGTGCTGCTGTAATACCTCTAAAGCCAATTGACCATTTTCAGCGACATAGACATTAAAATTACGACGTTTTAGTAGTTCAACCACATGATTTCTTGCTGACAAGGAGTCGTCAACAACCAAAACTCCCGTACCTTGGTTGCTCTGTTGTCCATGTAAAATACGTTTTAGATATAAAAATGCTTGGCTATTTTCTTTCGGAATATAGTCAATTACTGGCTGGGATAATATTTTTTGTCGTGTGGTTTCATCCATTTTTCCCGTCATCACTATGCTCGGAATACCATGAGATAAAACACAGCTAATGGCTTCGCCATCATTGGCATCGGGTAGAGCGTAATCAATTGTCGCAGCAAAAAATTTATTTTCTCCGCCTTGCAACAAAGCCTCAACTTCCGCCAAACTCGTTGCAACTGTTACCTGGTAGTTCAGTGCCTCACCAATTTGTTTAATTACACGCGCTATTGGGCGGCTATCTTCAACAACAAGCAATTTTTTTGACATGAAAGTATCCTATTTTTCGATAAATCGT
Source organism: uncultured Colwellia sp. (assembly GCA_913061475.1). Lineage (GTDB taxonomy): Bacteria > Pseudomonadota > Gammaproteobacteria > Enterobacterales > Alteromonadaceae > Cognaticolwellia. Next base: position 5,529 of record CAJXUN010000042.1, read on the forward strand.
TACAGTGTTTCTAAATTAGCATAGGCAACAACTAGCCACTTACAACCAACATCGGCAAAATTAACTTGAATACGGCTTTGTGGACCACTACCTTCATAGTTTAAAACAACGCCATCACCAAACTTTTTGTGCCGTACATTTTGACCTAATTTAAAGCCTGAATTGCCAAAGGTTTCTAAGGTCAAAGTTGAAGAAAAGCGACCTTTTGTTTTTGGTCTACTAACCTGACTTTGCATACGAATTTCTTCAACACATTCATCAGGCAATTCCCTTAAAAATCGGCTAGCCTTATGGTGTTTTTCTTGTCCATACAAACGACGACTTTCAGCATGACATAAGTATAGCTTTTGCATAGCGCGAGTCATACCAACATAACATAGACGACGCTCTTCCTCTAGCCGGCTGATATCTTCAACCGATTGCTGCGAAGGAAACATTCCCTCCTCTAAACCAGCAATAAATACCAACGGAAATTCAAGACCTTTAGCCGAATGCATAGTCATTAACTGCACGGCTGTTTCGTAATCGTCAGCCTGTGACTCACCAGATTCTAGCGCTGCATGGGTTAAAAATGCGGTCAGTTCACTTTGTTCTTCTTCAAGTTCAGGGTCAACTTCAAAGGTTTGACAGGCGGTTACGAGCTCATTTAAGTTTTCAATACGGGCTTCGGCACGCTCGCCTTTTTCCGCTTGATACATAGCTTTCAAGCCTGAATGTTGAATAACATAGTTTGCTTGTTGATCCAGATTCAGGTTGTTTGAGTCATCTTCGAGTTGATCAATGGTATGAATAAATTGTTGAATAACTTTCGCACTACGACCTTTAAGTTCTTCATTTTTCGTCATATGTTGGCATGCTTGCCACAAAGTGCACTCTAAGCTTCTAGCGGCATCACGTACTAAACTGAGTGTTTGATTACCAATACCACGTGCTGGCGTATTAATAATACGCTCAAATGCCGCATCATCGTCACGATTGTTTAATAGACGCAAATAAGCCAGGGCATCTTTGATTTCTTGACGTTCAAAGAATCGTAAACCACCATAAATGCGATAAGGCAGTTTCGCTTGAATAAGCGCTTCTTCCATTAAACGTGATTGTGCGTTACTACGATATAGAATGGCAACATCATCGAGTGAACCATCCTTTTTTTGCCAGTCAGCAATGCGGCTGGCAATAAAGCGAGCCTCATCTATTTCATTAAACGCAGTATATATAGAGATTTTTTCGCCTGCATCGTCTTCGGTCCATAAATCTTTGCCTAAACGGTTATTATTATTACCAATAAGCTGATTCGCGGCATTTAGAATGTTAGCCGTAGAGCGATAGTTTTGCTCAAGCTTGATGGTTTTTGCCGCGTCAAAGTCTTGCAAAAAGCGTTGGATATTTTCAATTTTTGCACCACGCCAGCCATAGATTGATTGGTCATCATCACCAACAATCATCACATTACCGCTTTTTTTACCGAGTAAATTTAACCAGGCATACTGAATAGCGTTGGTATCTTGAAACTCATCCACTAAAACATGCGAAAAGCGCTGTTGATAGTGCTGCAATAATTCAGGGTTATTTAACCAAAGCTCATGAGCTCGAAGCAATAACTCCGCAAAATCAACTAAACCCGCTCGGTCACAGGTATCTTGATATACCCGATAAACTTTAACAAAGGTTTCTTCGGTGATATCGAATTGGGTATCGATATGTTGCGGACGTAATCCTTCATCTTTCTTACCATTGATGTACCAAAGGAATTGTTTCGCTGGCCAGCGTTTCTCATCAAGTTCGAGCGAGCGAACAATACGCTTAACCATACGAAGTTGATCATCTGAATCAAGTACCTGAAAGCTTTGTGGTAATTTTGCTTCTTGAAAGTGCATACGCAGTAAACGATGCGCCAAGCCATGAAAAGTACCAACCCACATGCCATGCACATTACCATCAACCGTTTGCTCAACCCGCGCGCGCATTTCTGCTGCCGCCTTATTGGTAAAGGTTACCGCTAAAATACTGTGTGGAGATGCATGCTCAACTTTCATTAACCAAGCAATTCGCTGTACTAAAACCCTTGTTTTACCACTGCCCGCGCCGGCAAGCACCAACATATTTTGTAGTGGCGCAGCAACAACATCTCGTTGTTTATCGTTCAACGAATCAAGTAATTCAGAAACATCCATAGAAAAGCAAATTCATAACAGAAATATGTTGATAGCATAGCAAATTCAGCACTATTTTGATAACGCTATCCTGAATTATATCAAGCAGATATTCACTATGTACTTATCATCTATGTTTCATTAAAAAAATAAAAAATAATAATTTACGTCAATATATTCGTGAGTTGCTCTATATTTTCAAGTTCAAGGGTAGGTAAAAGTTTCAGGGGTTTACCCACTTGGTATTGATTTAACCAAGCAGATTGACAGCCAGCATCTATAGCACCATAAACATCATTGCTCCCGCAATCCCCGACGTGCAGTAGCTGAACAGGGGTAATTTGCAGTGCTAGGCAGGTTTTATCAAACATATCGGGAGCTGGCTTTAAATTATGCTCAATGGAGGCATGAAAGTGATGACTAAAGTAGGGTGCGATACCTATTCTATCGGTATCAACATTGCCATTAGTGATAGCAACTAACGGCCTTTTACTTTTAAGATAACTCAGAAAATCATGAGTATGTTGCGGCAAGGTAAAATTGCTACGTTGCTCGATAAAGTAGCACAGCGCCAGGTCAGCGAATGACTGAGCGTCTTTGCGGTTCATGCCAAGTGACAGCGCACCTAGGAAATAACTTTGTTGGCGTAATAAGCCAATATCATGTTTTAGCTCAGGCTTATCAGCAATAGCTTGTTGGCGAAACGGCGACCAAAAGCGAAAATCAAAACTACTCGAACTATCTACACCGCAATCAACAGCATAGTCACTGATAACATTATTGAAATAAGCGACCATTTTTTGCTCGGTCGCTAACATGATAGGTTTATTACTATACAAGGTATCGTCTAAATCAAAACTGATGGCATGAAAAGGCTGTAGTCGACGATAAAATCTCACAATATTAAAACCTAATAAAGTTGCTGATGTAGCAGTTTCGCTACCAGCTTTTTAAACTGACCTAACAATAAGGTGTCCATACGTGGGTCAAAATGTTCTGCATCCTGACTACTGATGGCTAAAAACCCGATATCTTCTTGATGATGGCTCAATCGAACTAAAACCACTGAACCTGTGGTGGGTTCATTGAAAATCAATTCTTGTTCACTTTGCTGCAAACGACCAAAATAATATTGCTCTTTCGATAATCTATTTTCAATTATTTCAGCACAATCACTGGTGATTAACGAGCTATGTTGAATGCTTGTCGGTTTAACCAACCATAGCTTTAATGAATCTAATGACAATAACTGCGTCGTCGCCTGATGTAAGCAATCAAGCAGCTCTTCAGCAGCGGTACAATCGAGTAAACGTAAATAGAGGTCACTATATAATGCGAACAATTGTTCATTTTGGTTAGCAATCACCATTAACTGCGTGATTTCTTCTTCCAAATTGTGAATTTTTTGTCTTTGCTGTGATAATTGTCGTTCAACTAAAGAAATCGCTCCTCGTTGATGGTCTGGTAGCCTTAAGCTCGTCACGAGGTCGGCTTGGCGATTAAAAAATTCAGGGTGTTCTTGTAGATAACTAACAATGAGTTCATCGGTTAGCTTTATGTCGTCAGCTGACATGAGGTTTTGATCACTTGATTGCATAGATTTATTTATATCTTGAGTCATAGGTTTATCTGCCCGTCGAACACATGAACGGCGGGACCTGTCATTTTTACTGAATTCCCAGGGCCTTTCCAATAGATTTTTAATTGCCCCCCAGGTAAGTCGACTAAAACTTGTCGATTGAGCTTCTTTTGCATTTGACCAACGACAACGGCGGCGCAAGCACCACTGCCACAAGCCAGTGTTTCCGCAGCACCACGTTCATAAACACGTAGTTTAATATACTCAGGTGACACCACTTCCATAAAGCTAATATTGGCTTGTTGCGGAAAGCGTTCATGCAAAGATAGCGCTGCACCCAAACTTGCTACCGGCGCTTCTTTAACATCATCAACCGTTAATACGCAATGCGGATTGCCCATAGAAACCACACCACAAAGCACGGTTTCATCTTCACTACGTAAAATATAAGTGCCTTCAGCTTTTTGTGCAGTAAACGGTATTTTTGCTGGTTCAAATTGCGGCACCGGCATATTGACAGATACATTACCATCTCGTTCAATAAACAAGGTCATTTTGCCTGATTGTGTTGATACTTTAATTTTATGCTTATTGGTGAGGCTTTTTAACCGGACAAACTTTGCAAAACAACGGGCACCGTTGCCACATTGCCCGACTTCGCTACCGTCTGCATTAAAAATACGATAATGAAAATCAAGATCTGGATCATAAGGCGGCTCAACAACCAATACTTGATCGAAACCAACACCGTAATGTCGGTCGGCAAGCTGTTTAATTTGCTCATTCGACAAATAAACATTTTGAGTAACATTATCGAGCACGAGAAAGTCGTTACCTAAACCATGCATTTTAGAAAAATTTACTAACATCTACGCTTAGTCTCACACTATAAAGGTAATAAGCTTTCGCCTTGCCACAATTGACTTAAAGTTTCACGTTGTCGTATCAAATAACTATCACTACCATCCACCATAACTTCGGCAGCGCGTGGTCGACTATTGTAATTTGAACTCATGGTAAAACCGTAAGCACCGGCACTACGTACGGCAAGATAATCACCAGCCTGTATCGCCAATGTCCGATCTTTACCAAGAAAGTCACCGGTTTCACATATCGGACCAACGACATCGTATTGTGCGCTAACCACATCATCACGCTGTTCAACAGGGATAATAGCCTGCCACGCTTGATATAAGGCTGGCCTGATCAAATCATTCATTGCCGCATCAACAATAGCGAAATTACGTTCTTCACTGGTTTTTAAATACTCAACTTCGGTCACCAAAATACCGGCGTTTGCCATTACGGCACGACCCGGTTCATAAATAAGCGTCAGCTCACGTCCAACTAACTTTTCAGCTATTGCTTTGGCATATTCATTTGGGTGCGGTGGTTGTTCGTCATCGTAACAAACCCCTAATCCACCACCCACATCGATATGCGATAACACTATACCTTGCTCAGCCAGTTGGTCGACTAACGCTAATACCCGATCAAGCGCATCTAAAAAAGGTAAAACTTCAGTTAACTGAGAACCTATATGGCAATCAACACCTTGAATATTAATATGAGATAAAGTTTTCGCGTGTCGATACAACGTGGGCGCTTGCTCAATACTAATGCCAAATTTATTTTCTTTTAAACCAGTCGAAATATAAGGATGTGTACCGGCGTCAACATCAGGATTTACTCGCAATGAGATTGGAGCAATTTTATTCAGCTTTTCAGCAACACGTTGAATACGGTCTAATTCTGCCGCCGACTCAACATTAAAACAATAGATACCCAGATTCAGCGCGAAGGCAATTTCTTCTGAGGTTTTACCGACGCCAGAAAAAACCACTTTCTTTGGATCGCCACCGGCTTCAATGACTCGCATCAACTCGCCTTTGGAAACAATGTCAAAGCCAGAGCCTAAACGTGCCATCACATTGAGCACCGCAATATTGCTATTTGCTTTAACCGCATAACAAACTAGGTGTGGGCGCTCGCCAGCCGCTTGGTCAAAAGCATGCCAATGACGCTCAATCGTTGCGCGAGAATAAATATAAAGAGGTGTGCCGTATTGCTTTGCTAATTCAGTAACCTGACATTGCTCGGCATATAATGAATGTTGTTTACGGTTGAAGAAGTCCAATGCCGTTATCCCTTACTATTCTATACTGGTTTATCACTACTTTTATCAGTTTCTTCGCTTGTTTTCGGTAAGTTCTCTTGCTGTTGTTCAGGAGTTTGGTATAAAGGGGCTTTGATACCACAGCCTGTTATGGTTACCAAACTAAAAAAACAGATGAAAATAATTGTAATTTGTTTACGCATAATTGATTTATTCGATTTTTTTCCCATGATAGACGTTTTATAATCCCATGACCAATAATTACCAAGCAAAGATGAAAGAATCATAACGCGAAGGTAAAAAGGAACAATTAATGAATGATAGTCAATACAATTTAGCTGCTGATGATATCTTACTTGCAGTAGAAGAAGCCATCGAAGATTGCGGTTGCGATATCGATTATGAAGGTGTGGGCGGGTTATTAACCCTGACATTTAAAAACACCAGTAAAATCATCATTAATAAGCAAGCCCCCCTCCATGAAATTTGGGTAGCAACAAAATTTAACGGTCATCACTTTCATTTTGAAAATGAACAATGGATTGATAAGCGTGGCGGCGGAGAGTTATGGCAATTTTTATCTGCTGCTGCCAGCAAACAAGCAGAAGAAACTATTGTCCTCTCTGCGCAATAAATATTAAAGAAGGTAATTGAAATGACGCAACAAACCGTACGCATTGCAACCCGAAAAAGCGCACTGGCGCTGTGGCAAGCAGAGTATGTAAAAGCACAACTTGAACATTTTCATCCCAACATCAATGTTGAACTTGTACCGATGACGACCAAAGGCGACATCATTCTTGATACACCGCTAGCGAAAGTTGGCGGCAAAGGTTTGTTTGTCAAAGAACTTGAAGTAGCGATGCTAGAAGACCGTGCTGATATCGCCGTACATTCAATGAAAGATGTGCCAGTAGAGTTTCCAGAGGGACTAGGTTTAGAAATTATTTGTCCGCGTGAAGACCCTCGCGATGCGTTTGTTTCCAATACTATTAATTGTTTAGCTGAGTTACCACAAGGCGCCATAGTGGGAACATCGAGTTTACGTCGCCAGTGCCAAATTAAAGCCATGCGCCCAGATTTAGATATTCGCGATCTACGTGGTAACGTCAATACCCGCCTTAAAAAGTTGGACAACGGAGAGTATGACGCCATTATATTAGCTGCCGCAGGACTTATTCGCTTAGCAATGCCCGAACGTATTCGTGAATATATTGCTGCAGAAGTTATGCTACCGGCCAATGGCCAAGGCGCGGTTGGTATTGAATGCCGTACTGATGACGCAACAATTAAAGCGCTATTAGCGCCGCTTGGTTGTGAAGAAACTCGTATTAGAGTTATTGCTGAGCGAGCAATGAACCGTGCGCTTGAGGGCGGCTGCCAAGTCCCTATTGGTAGTTATGCGGTACTTGAAAATCAAGAAATTTATTTACGAGGCTTAGTCGGCGCAATTGATGGCAGCGAGATATTAACCAGTGAAATTCGCGGCAATATTAGTGAGGCAGCACAATTAGGTAATAAATTAGCAGAGCAACTACTCGCTAAAGGAGCCGATAAAATTCTTCGACAGGTATATGAACAAGCATAAGCTAAAATTATTAATCACGCGTCCTGAAAGTGCAGGGCGCGACTTACAAAATTGTCTGCAACAACTTGGCTATCAAAGCCATTGTCAGCCACTATTTGATTATCAAAATAGTGCCAGCGCTGAACAGTTGCTGGCGCTACAGCAGCAAACAACTCGTCCTATTGTTATTTTTATTAGCGTCGCGGCGGTAGAGTTTGTCAATAAACTGCTGCCGATAGCGTCATGGTCGACACAAGAGATCGTTGCTGTTGGTAGTGCCACGTCACGCGCATTACAAGCACTCGGTATAAACGCTTTAGTACCCGAAAAACACGATAGCGAAGGGCTTTTGGCATTAGCACCATTACAGCAGGTCAAAAATAAAGATGTGATGATTATCCGAGGCAACGGCGGCAGAGAACTTATCGCGGAAAAACTCCATTCTCGCGGTGCATCTGTGCATTATTTCGAAAGTTACCGACGTGTTTGGCGAAATTACACCAATGAACTCATCAAAACATGGCGTCAGCAGCAGATAAATTGTATCTTAATCACTAGTAACGCTTTATTAGAATTCATAGTAAACTTACTGGATGATTCAGACAGTTACTGGAAAGATAATTGCCTGTGGCTGGTCGCGAGCGAGCGAATCGCTATTGCCGCCAAAACGATGGGCATTAGGCATATTGTCAATACCAATGGCGCCAATAGCAAAGCGATTATCAACACGCTTAGTCGTGAAAAGTCAGTAGATTCCAGTGATATTGGCCGAATATAAGCCGAATAAATTCAGCGTCCGTAACGCCAACATGTGAGATAGGATCAGTTCATGAGCGATAAAAAAAAATCCGAGCAAACACCCGCTGATAAAAAATCGTCGGCAGCTACCAGCAATGTTGACAATCAGACTGATTTATCGGCTTCAATCAAAATGACCTCATCGTACACTGAGCCATCACCTAAGAAAGCTAAAGGTGACGAACCTTTAGATAAAATAACGCAGGCCGAAGCACTAATCGACAAAAACCCTAACAAGAGCACCGAAAACGTGAAAAATTCCGCTTCAATAACGTCAAAATCAGCTAATGATAACAAGTCGTTGGCAAGTAATAGCGCTAATAATAAAATTTCAAAGCTTGCAGTTTTAGCCCTCATTATTGCGCTTTTAGCTATCGGTGCAAGTGCTGGACACTATTATTGGAGTGAGCAACAAAAAGGCCTACTTAGTCAGCAGCTCAGCGAAAAAATACAAAAACAATTACAACAAAACCAAAGCCAAAGCCAAGTGACGCAGCAGCTAACGCAAAAGTTAGCGCAACAACAGCAAGCACATGAGACACAGCTTAATAGTTTAAAAATTAGCATCGAACGCAATACCGAAAATCGAATTATGGAGCTGCAAAAACAACAGCAGCAACAAATGGCGAGTTTACGCCAAAATCAACCAAGTGATTGGTTATTAGAAGAAGCTGAATATCTCATTCGAGTAGCAGCAAGAAGCCTGTGGTTAGAAAAAGATACCGGTACTGCCATTAGCTTACTTAATGATGCAGATTTACGTATACAAGAGCTAAACGATCCGCAATTTTTAACACTACGCCAAACCATTCAGCAAGATATTGCCAAGCTACAACTACTGCCAAAATTAAAAACCGATGAAGTGATGCTAAAATTAATGGCGCTTGATCAGCAAATCAAGCAGTTATCACTTGCCATGGTTAATGTACCAGCAAGTAATGAAAATCCAGCGGATCTTGAATTAACAGAAGATATCAGCGATTGGCAAGAAAACTTAGCCCGAACATGGCATAAATTTATCGCAGATTTCATCACAGTTAACCGCAGGTCTGGCAATGTTGAACCTTTGATGTCACCACAGTTCCAACAAAATTTGCGTGAAAATTTAAGTTTAAAATTACAAACCGCTATATGGGCGGCGAGTCAGGCGAATAGCGATATTTATCGCCAATCTATTGGCGACATAAAAAACTGGCTTAATGATTATTTCGATATGTCTCAACAAGCCAATCAAAATTTTGTCAAAGCGCTCGATGACTTAAACCATGAAACTATCAACGTAGCGTACCCAAATGATCTCGCGGCATTAAAAACCATACGCCAAATATTATCTAACAAAAAGCAACGTGTTATTGAGCCAACGAAGCTTGAGCAAGGAGAGGGCAGATAATGAAACTATTATTGTTGGTGCTCTTATTTCTTTCTGCCATCGCTATTAGTCCAGTATTAATCGGAGAAAAAGGCTACATCCTCATTGCCATGGGTGACCTCACCGTTGAGTCGACGGTAGTAACAGCCACCATCATGCTAACACTTGCTTTTATCGCATTGTTGATGGTGTTAAAGTTTTTTCGAGGTGGACTGAACTTTAGTTTTGCCGCGTGGAATAAAATCGCTTTTGCCAATCGTCGTAAAGCACTAAGAGATCTTAATAAAGGCATCGCCGCCTATGTCTTAGGTGATTATAAACAGGCAGAACATTTATTGGCTAAGTCAGCTGAAGCGTCCTCTTTAGAGCATATCGCTTATCTTATTGCTGCTGATGCGGCACAAAAACAAGCATTGAAGCCAAATACCGAGCATTATTTGGCGTTACTTGAGCAAAAAACTAACACTCTAAAAGTCGCGGGCTTAGAAGCGATACTGATTAAAATAAAATTACTGATCGGTCAGCAAAATTATGCTCAAGCACGACAGGTAATTGATGAGCACCATAAACATATTGGTCATGATGCACGACTGTTGTCACTTGAAATCGAGTTAAGCTTAATTGAACAACGCTTTGACTATGTGATTAAACAACTTAATGCCGCTAAAAAGCAAAAGTCTATTGACGGACAAACCATCACTCGCTGGCAGCAGCAAGCATTTTACGGCGCATTCAATAGCCTAGTTAAGCAACAAGATAATACGGCTTTGATGGAATTCTGGCAGCAACTTACCAAGAAAGATAAACACAATGAAGTTATCGTACTAGCGTATTGCCGCGTATTAGCTGAAAACCAAATTAACCAACCTTTAGCTAAAATATTATTACCCATACTTAAAAAAGGTGCTGATACTCACTTATTGGCGTCCGTGAGAACATTGCCTATTACTCAGGCGGATAGCTTAATGGCGGCAGCGCAAAAGCACTTGCACAGTGAGCCCCATAACGCACTTTGGTTGTCATTAGTCGCTCACTTCGCAACGGCTTCTCAGCAATGGTCATTAGCCGAGAAAGCATTTAACAGCTTGGTGAACCTGGAAGGACAGCCATACGACAAGGTCGATCTACTGGCTTTTTCACAAGTGCTTGAGCAACAAGGACAACTCGATAAAGCCAATCAAGTGCTGAGAAAAATTCACGCTTAAAGGCCACACGCTCAAGCAAACTAACTGTAATAAAGCATAAAGCCCTATTTAATAACGCCTAAGTCGAAAATCACTTAAACCGCTATTAAATAGGACTCTTGCCCTTTATGTTTTTGCGTTCTTTTAAATGAACCTTTACCTTTTTTAGCGCTAATTATTTGCTGTTTAAATAATTTGGAAGTGACCACCGCAGCTAAAAAATTATCTTTAATGGTGCCTCTACCTAACTCACAACCCCCTGGGTTCTGTTGGTGATTTTTCACTTTATTCTTACTCATATTATCTTGCCTTTTACTGTGTTGATTATGTCAAATTACGACAAATTTATTGCTTCCTAGCGAAAACGCGCAGAGTATATACTAATAAAAAAATTATACACAAATATTAAATCTATTTCATTTGATACTATTGAACTAACGAAGTTTAAACGCAAAACTTATGATAAAAAATGATGAAACAATAAAAATTAAAGCTATCGCCCGTCATCATGGATTATTCATTACCTTAACTGGTGTCATAACTTTACTCTTAGTCGCTTGGCTGTGTAGCTATCATTGGCAGCTAGCACGCTTGCCTTTACTCTTTATGGTACTGGCTTGCTTAGTCACTATTTTTATAGGTTTACTCAAACTAGCAGAGCCTGTCTATAGTGTGATATTGACGTCTGACAGCTTAACTTTCTATCATCGTCACGGACGCTGGCAGTTTCACTGGCAGCAAATTCGTAATATACATTGTGTCACCAATACCGTTGGTATAACACGTGATGAGCTGAATTACGTCGGTATCAAACTAATATCGATAGATACCATAGCAACGTGCATATCTTTGCGGCTGGCTAATCGTCTGATTCACGAACAAAAACCACTGATCCAATACTGTATTAAGCACCGACTGATCAGTATTGAACAAGGGGTTTTGAATTTTGAACCCTACATATTGAACGATGGAGAGATAGTTAGGGGGCCACTAGCGGCTTTTCTGCATCATAGTGAGGTCTTAAACCAAGCACTGGGCGCGCATATCTTCATTGCTGCCAGTAATTTAAATAGCTCGATGGGTAATTTTGTCGGCTTGGCAAATACTTACTTAACGAAAGCCAAAACGGTAGAAATTAACATCTATTGATAGTTTTACATGATTATCCGGTTATGGCAGCACGTGTTTTAAGCATAAAAAAGCTGAACAAGTGCATGTTCAGCTTATCATCAATACCATTGAGTTTTGTGCTTAGATAAAAGCAAAAGCATCAGCATACATATGTGCAACTAAAGCCCCTTGTTCAACAAAGTCTTGTCGAACCGCTGCTACCATTTCAAATCTACCCGCTAAGTAAATGTCATAGGCTGCTAAATTATTGAAATCGTCCATTACCGCTTTATGAACCATACCAACACGCCCTTGCCAAGTATCATCTGGTGCTTCAATCACTGGGATAAACTTGCCGTTAGCCAGCTGACTAATCATCTCTGCGGTTTCATTCAGTTCATAGCAAGCGCTTAGATCACGTAATCCCCAATAAACAAATACCTCGCGTTGAGAATTCTGTGCGACTAAATGCTCAAACATAGATTTAATATATGAAAAGCCCGTACCGCCGGCAATTAACAATAAAGGCCGCTCACTTTCTTCACGTAATTGTGCACTACCAAATGGCATTTCAATGGTCACTTCAGCGTTGGCTTTAATGTGCTCTATGACTTGCATCGGGTAGCTATCTGAGCCAAAAGCGCCAATTTGTAACTCAATTAACTCAGCACCTGGGGCACTGGCAATTGAGAAAGGACGTTTATCTTCATCACTCATGACAAAATTTAAATATTGTCCGGCAGCAAAATCAATAGCTTGACTCGGCTTTAATAGCGCCTTATAAACATATTCCGTTAACGGTGTTAACGAGGCTACCTGACATGTAATCGCTTTCATTTATCTTTTACCTTCTCACTGCATGCTCACTATTTTGCCGCAGTACTATTAAGTTATGAGTTACTAGAGTCGTTAACTATATTGAGTTCAGCCCAAATATCGTCGACATGATCTTTAACCTCTCGGGTCATTTCGATCGGTTCACCCCATTCTCTATTCGTTTCACCAGGCCATTTATTGGTCGCGTCTAAACCCATTTTTGAACCAAGCCCTGACACCGGAGAAGCAAAATCTAGATAATCTATTGGCGTATTTTCAATTAACACCGTATCACGACTTGGATCCATGCGCGTGGTCATTGCCCAAATCACATCTTGCCAATCTCTAGCATTAATATCGTCGTCACAGACAATAACAAACTTGGTATACATAAACTGACGCAAGAACGACCAAACGCCCATCATGACACGCTTAGCATGGCCAGCATATTGCTTTTTAATCGTGACAACTGCTAAGCGATACGAGCAACCTTCAGGTGGCAAGTAAAAGTCTTGAATCTCAGGAAACTGTTTTTGTAAAATCGGTACAAATACTTCATTAAGCGCGACACCAAGTATTGCTGGTTCATCTGGTGGGCGGCCGGTATATGTACTGTGGTAAATAGGATCTTTTCTATGGGTAATATGGGTAACAGTAAATACGGGGAAGTCATCAACTTCATTGTAATAACCAGTATGATCACCATAAGGCCCTTCAGGTGCTACTTCATCGGGATCAATATAACCTTCTAAAACGATTTCAGCTGTCGCTGGCACTTCTAAATCATTACTTAGGCACTTAGCAACTTCAGTTTTACTGCCACGTAAAAGCCCAGCAAAAGCATATTCAGAAAGCGTATCAGGTACCGGAGTAACCGCACCTAAAATAGTTGCTGGGTCGGCACCTAAAGCAACGGCAACAGGATATTTTTCACCTGGAAAGGCCTTTTTAAACTCTTGAAAATCTAGTGCGCCACCTCGGTGAGATAACCAACGCATAATCACTTTATTACGCCCTAACAACTGATTGCGATAAATACCTAAATTCTGTCGTTCTTTATGCGGCCCTTTAGTAACAGTTAAGCCCCAAGTTATCAGGGGAGCAACATCTCCAGGCCAACACTGTTGAATGGGTAGTTTGGTCAAATCAACCGCATCACCTTCAAGCACTACTTGCTGACATTGCGGTTTTCTAATCACCTTAACCGGCATGTTCAACACTTGCTTATATAAGGGTATTTTATCCATAGCATCGCGCAAGCTTTTAGGTGGTTCAGGCTCTTTCAGCGCTGCCAATAACTTGCCGACATCGCGCAGTGCGCTAACCTTGTCTTGCCCCATTGCTAAAGCAACCCGATCCGGCGTGCCAAATAAATTGGTCAATACCGGCATACCGTGTGGCTTACCATTTTCATCTGTCGGATTTTCAAATAGTAATGCTGGACCGCCCTGACGTAAGGTTCGATCACTGATTTCTGTCATGGTTAGATTCGTTGAAATTGGCTGGCTGATACGCTTCAATTGCCCCAATTTTTCTAGTTGATCAATAAAATCTCTTAAATCACTATATTTCATATTAGAATTTGACGAAAAATTTGCAGACATTATAACGGTAGATAGGCAAAAATCCCTAATTGATGCCGATATCATGTGAATTATTTCGTTTTTTCATAACTTTCGTATAACCAGCTCGTATCTTTTCAACTAATACATCATCCGTTAACTGACTAAATGCGATATATAGTTCAATAGATGAAATATCTAATTTATAAAGTGGTTTTAAATTATGGCAATTAAATGCATCTTGCATGCAAATTGCTTGAAAACTTGATTTATTAGCCGGAAATAAGTCAATTCTATTTTGCTCAAACAATAAAAAATTTTGCCTTCCTTGCACAACAGTGGTTAATTTATTAAAGCCATTCACTTGCAAGTATTGGTATACAGCGCTGTCTCGAACCGTACCTATTTCATATTGCTTGAGATCTTCTAATGAGGTTTGCAGGTTAATCTCGCTATCAACCGCACCATATAAATAATAGTCCAAAGCCGTGATCTTGCCGACCCATTTAAATGCGTTTAATCTTGCTGTTGTTTTTGCCAAAGAGTAAATCAAAATATTGGGTTCAGTTAGCGCTAACTGATATGCCCGCGCCCATGGCAATACTTCAATGTTGTATGTCACGCCTGCAGCTAATAATACTTGTTCAACTAAGTTTGTCGCCGGTCCTGTAACCTTGCCATTTTCAAGATATTGCAACGGGAAGGTATCTTCAGTGACAACTTTTATATTAATAACGTCTTGCTTATCTTGTTGTTCATTGCCACAAGCAGCACTGCTCACTAACATCAACAAAAAAACCATCGAAAAACAACGCATTTACTTCCCTCTCAACAGCTCAATTTTTCATCATAAATTTGAAAAATGCGCATACTACACTATTAATAAACCTTTGTCGTATAAATTACATACAGCAATAATCAATAAGTTTGCTTAATTAAGTTAAGGCTTAAAGATTTTTATCGAGTGATGGGCGCCAAAATAGCGTGTAATAAAGAAAAGCTTAGCATTAATATCATTTTTAGCCATAAGATCATCATGGCAAATCACTACAGACGTTATAAATTTTGATGACAATAATTCAATATAAAACAAGTAAAATAGCCGGCTATATTAAGTCAGGAGGAAAATACAGTAACCTGTAACGTTGTGAGAACACTTAGATAAACTGAATATAAAAACTAATAATTTTATTTTTAATATAAAAAAGCCAGCTAACGCTGGCTGTTTTAATTAATATTTGTCTTGCGTTACTGACGTTTCATTGAATCAAAAAATTCATCATTGGTTTTGGTCATCGCCAATTTATCAATCATGAATTCCATGGCATCAATCTCAGCCATTTCATGAACGATTTTACGTAAAATCCACATTTTTTGTAATTCATCAGGCTTAGTTAATAGCTCTTCGCGACGCGTACCACTGCGGTTAAAGTGAATAGCAGGGAAAACACGCTTTTCTGAAATTTTACGCGAAAGGTGTAATTCCATATTACCCGTGCCTTTAAATTCTTCGTAGATAACTTCATCCATTTTAGAACCTGTTTCTACCAAGGCTGTCGCAATAATCGTAAGGCTACCACCTTCTTCAATGTTACGTGCTGCACCAAAGAAGCGTTTAGGACGATGTAGGGCATTGGCATCAACACCACCCGTTAATATTTTGCCTGATGATGGAATAACCGTATTGTAAGCACGTGCTAAACGAGTAATTGAATCAAGTAAGATGACAACATCTTTTTTATGTTCAACCAAGCGTTTTGCTTTTTCAATGACCATTTCAGCCACTTGAACATGACGGTTTGCTGGCTCATCAAAGGTTGAAGCAATAACTTCACCTTTTACTAGGCGACGCATTTCAGTTACTTCTTCAGGACGCTCATCAATCAACAATACCATCAATTCAGCGTCAGGGTGGTTATGGGCAATACTTTGAGCAATATTCTGTAGTAATAAAGTTTTACCGGCTTTTGGCGGTGCCACAATTAAACCACGTTGTCCTTTACCAATCGGTGACGCTAAATCTAAAACACGCGCGGTAATATCTTCAGTTGAACCATTACCACGTTCCATGATCATGCGATCTGTTGGATGAATCGGTGTTAAGTTTTCAAAAAGGATTTTATTGCGGGAGTTTTCAGGGCGGTCAAAGTTAACTTCATTTACTTTCAGGAGAGCAAAATAACGCTCACCGTCTTTTGGTGGACGAATTTTACCGGCGATAGTATCACCGGTACGCATACTAAATCGGCGTATTTGGCTCGGAGATACATAAATATCATCAGGGCCAGCTAAATAGGAAGAATCTGCCGATCGTAAGAAACCAAAGCCGTCTTGTAAAATTTCTAAAACACCGCTACCAAAAATGTCTTCACCACTTTTAGCGTGCGCTTTTAAAATAGCAAAAATAATGTCTTGTTTACGGTTACGAGCCAAATGCTCCAATTTCATTGTTTCCGCGAGTTTGACTAGCTCGCTGATAGACTTTTCTTTAAGTTCGTTAAGATTCATAGTGGGGGTTTCTTAGACTATTTAGGTTGTTATGCTGTGCCGTTTGGCAATTTAGGATGTTTGAATATGATATTTGAAATGTTATTTTTGTTCGAATGTTAAATTTAGCACTAAAAACAAAACAGGTAAAGGATCACCTGCTTGATCTTTCGCTAAAAAGCAAAAAGGCCCAAAATATGGGCCTTTTTTTATAAATTGTTATCAATAAACTCTTTTAATTGAGTTTTTGATAATGCGCCGACTTTCGTGTCAGCAACAGCGCCATCTTTAAATAGCAACAGCGTAGGGATACCACGAATGCCATATTTAGGTGGGGTGTTAGCGTTTTGATCTATATTTAATTTGCCAATAGTTACTTTACCAGCATATTCTTCAGCTACGTCGTTTAACAACGGCGCGATCATTTTACATGGTCCACACCATTCAGCCCAGAAATCAACTAGAACAAGACCCGATGCTTTTATTACATCAGTGTCAAAACTATCATCAGTCAACTGAACAATTTTATCGCTCATTTAAATCTCCATTAAAGGTGGCCTATCGCCAATTGGTTAAGATTATACCTTCATCACAATTAATTACCAACAATCATATATAACAGTTATTAGTAATATAAATCAAAATCAACTAATGCCATCAATTTATTGGTCGCTTTTATGTGAATCTAATTTTTATTAATAGCGTAACCTGTTAAGCTAGCGGTATGAAAAAAACACACTTAACAGAAATAAAGTTCTCGGAACTTAAGCTCGAGCCAACCGTTGTTACTGGCCTCGAATCTATGGGCTTTGAATATTGTACTGAAATTCAAGCAAAGTCTCTCCCTATACTCATGACAGGCAAAGATATTGCCGGTCAAGCACAAACAGGCGAAGGTAAGACTATTGCCTTTTTAGCTGCAACATTTCATCATTTATTACAGAAAAAAGATGTTAGCCACAATCAACCACGTGCCTTAATTATGGCGCCAACACGTGAGCTTGCAATCCAAATTCATCGCGATGCCATTGAAATGGCAAAAAGTACCGGATTACGCCTTGGTGTTGTATATGGTGGCGAAGGCTATGAAAGTCAACGCCAAGAACTTGAACAAGGTGTTGATATTTTGATCGGCACTTGTGGTCGCTTACTTGATTACTTGAAACAAGGCATTTACAACCTCAGTAATATTGAAGTTGTGGTACTTGATGAAGCCGATCGTATGTTCGATTTAGGCTTTATTAAAGATATTCGTTATATGTTTGGAAAAATGCCAGCGGCGACATCACGTTTAAGCATGCTATTTTCGGCAACTTTATCATTTCGTGTCAAAGAATTAGCTTTTGAACACATGAATGACCCGGATAGTGTTGAAGTTGCACCCGATCAGAAAACCAACATTCGTATTTCAGAAGAATTATTTTATCCTTCTAACGAAGATAAAATGTGCTTATTACAAACGCTGATTGAAGAAGACTGGCCTGATAAAGCGATTATTTTTGCTAACACCAAGCATGTTTGTGAAAAAATACATGCTCACCTTGAAGCTGATAATATTCGTGTTGGTATGCTCACGGGTGACGTAATTCAAAAGAAACGTTTGAAAATTTTGGAGCAATTTACTGAAGGGCAATTAGATGTACTAGTTGCTACCGACGTTGCTGCTCGTGGTTTACATATTCCAGCCGTTACGCATGTTTTTAACTACGATTTACCTGATGATTGTGAAGATTACGTTCATCGTATTGGTCGTACAGGTCGAGCGGGTGCTACTGGCCATGCTATTAGTTTAGCGTGCGAGCAATATGTCTTTAATTTGCCCGCCATTGAAAGCTATATTGAACATGAATTGCCGGTAAGTAAATATGATCATGAAGCACTGTTAACCGACTTACCTAGACCTAAGCCACGTCAACGTCGTCATAAGCCACACAATGGCGGTCAAAATCGTAGTCGCAGTGCCGGTAGTAGGCCACAAAGGAATAGCTAGTTAATGACGACCACATCCATGGAGACTTCATCACCTCTGTATGCTGTGGTCGATTTAGGCTCTAATAGCTTTCATATGCTTATCACTCGACAACTTGCCGATAGCGTGCAAGTCGTCGACCGAGTGAAACGTAAAGTCCGCCTTGCCGCAGGCTTGAATGAACAAAATATCCTATCTGAAGAAGCTATGGCAAAAGGTTTAGAGTGCTTAAGCTTTTTTGCCGAACGCTTGCAAGACATTCCCCAAGAAAATATTCGTATTGTCGCAACTGCTACCTTGAGATTAGCGCTAAACCGCGTAGACTTTATCGCCAAAGCAGACGTTATCTTAGGCCATAGTATCAAGCTATTAAGTGGTATTTCTGAAGCAGAATATATTTATCTTGGTGTCGCTCATACCAGCTGGAGCGCAGAAAATCGTTTAGTTTTAGATATTGGTGGTGCCAGTACAGAGCTTATCGTTGGTCACGGTTTTACGGTAAAAAAAGCCTATAGCCTAAACA
This sequence comes from uncultured Colwellia sp., assembly GCA_913061475.1. Taxonomy (GTDB): domain Bacteria; phylum Pseudomonadota; class Gammaproteobacteria; order Enterobacterales; family Alteromonadaceae; genus Cognaticolwellia. The sequence continues at coordinate 24,762 of CAJXUN010000042.1, forward strand.
TAGGTTGCGTCACCTATAATCAACAATATTTTCCTAATGGGACCCTGACAGCGAATAACTTTACACAAGCAATATCCGCTGCTGAACATGCTATTTCGGCAATAAAAGCAGAGTTTTGTGCAATAGGGTGGCAATGCGTTCTAGGTGGCTCCGGTACTATGCAGGCGTTAGCTGAAATCTTGCATTATCAACACAAACCCAGTGTACTAACACTAGAATTCCTCTCTCAAGTTAAAGTAAAATTACAAAGCTTTGATAATATAAGTAACATAAAAATCCCTGGTTTATCGCCAGAAAGAAGTCCGGTGATTGCTAGTGGTCTAGCAATTTTAATTGCGCTATTCCAACAGTTTTCTCTCAATGAACTGACACTGTCAAATGGCGCTCTGCGTGAAGGCTTGTTATATGAAATGCTACCTAATAGCCACACGATTAACATTCGTCAACGTACGATAAGCGCCCTATCTCAGCGTTTTCATGTTGACCAACAACATGCTCAACGCATTAAACGGCAAATTAGCATTATTTTTGCGCAGCTTAAAACTGCTTGGGACTTACCGAACGACAATGCGTTAGATATATTGCTAGCTAGCGGCGACTTGCATGAAATAGGTTTGCTACTTGAATATAAATATCATCGACAGCACAGTGCTTATATTCTTACTCACGCTGATTTGGCTGGGTTTAATCAGTCTGATCGACAATTACTGGTTGCTTTTGTTAGCTTGTATAAGGGTAATATTGATCCGATTCTTATTAAACAGCAATCTGCGATAGCTGCAGAAGATGCCTTGAAACTATTAATCATCCTGCGTTTGGCGTCGCTTTTATGCCGTCGACGCAAAGATGATAAATTACCGAAATATCAGATATCAGCAAGCAATAAAACACTCAACTTATTTTTATCTACAACATGGTTAACGCAACATGCACTTATTGCTGATGAATTAAAGCAGGAGAGTCTGCAGCTAGCTCATTTAGGCTATAAATTAAGCGTGAATTAAAAGTGCAAATAATAAGGCCGTACGAGGTAGCACGGCCATTCAATAATACTAATTTGCTATTACCTTCTAAAAACTATGTTGACGCTTTTCTTCTTCTTTTAACCAGCGTGCTACTTGCTTAGCAAAGTAAGTTAATATGCCATCAGCTCCAGCCCGTTTAAAGGCTAATAAACCTTCCATTACACAAGGCTTTTCAGCTAACCAACCATTCTGTATAGCGGCCATATGCATAGCATATTCGCCACTTACTTGGTAAGCATAGGTCGGCACTTTAAAGTTATCTTTTACCCGACGAACGATATCTAAATATGGCATGCCCGGCTTAACCATTACCATGTCAGCACCTTCATAAATATCTTGTGCTACTTCATGTAATGCTTCATCACTATTAGCCGGATCCATTTGATAAGAAAATTTATTGCCGCCTTTAATGTTACCTGCTGAGCCGACCGCATCCCGAAACGGACCATAGTAGCTCGAAGCGTATTTTGCAGAATAAGCCAATATTTTGGTATTAACAAAATGATGCTGTTCTAGTTCATGGCGAATAGCACCAATACGTCCATCCATCATATCGGAAGGTGCAACGACATCTGCCCCCGCTTGTGCATGTGACAAAGCTTGTTTGACTAAAATATTTTTAGTCACTTCATTCATGACATAGCCATTCTCATCAATTATACCATCTTGTCCATGGGTGGTGAATGGATCTAGGGCAACATCTGTGATCACCCCTAAAGTTGGGAATTTTGCTTTAACTGCCCTTACAGTCCGCTGAGCTAAACCGTCAGTGTTATAGGCTTCTTCAGCTAACAGTGATTTCTTATCCGCTGGTGTTACCGGAAAAATAGCAATCGCAGGGACCCCTAATTCAACTAACTCTTGGCACTCGGCGAGCAGCAGATCAATACTTTTACGCTCGACACCAGGCATAGAATCAATAGCTTCGCACTGGTTTTCTCCGTCTAAAACAAAAACAGGATAAATCAAATCATTAACGCTTAGTTGATGTTCGGACATTAAACGTCGTGAAAAGTCGTCGGCGCGCATACGACGCATACGACGTGCTGGATATTGACCAAAGACGTTATTCATACTCAATTCCTCTCATAATTTAAATTTCGCTTAACAGACTTACTTGTACTTGATCTCGACCAGCCTGCTTAGCTTTATAAAGCGCTCTATCTGCACTGGCGAAAATAGCTTCTGGTGTCACATTTTTCTCTTGTTGGTACGTTGTCACACCGCAACTCACGGTTAAATCAATAGCGAGTTCATCAGCAAAAATTTGTTGTTCACGCACGCTTTGACAAATTTCTTGCGCTAACGCTAGCGCACCTTTGTCATCTGTTTCAGGGAGAATTAAGCAGAACTCTTCACCACCATAGCGACAACCAACATCTGTACTACGACGCAATAACGATTTAATCATTTTCGCCACGGCGATAATGCACTGATCGCCGATTAAGTGGCCATAGTTATCATTGACCAGCTTAAAACGATCAATATCAATTAAAACAAGACTTAACGGCGTTAAATTACGGCGACTACGCCTAAACTCAGCCATGATTTTTTGATCGTAATAACGACGATTAAACAGCCCGGACAATTCATCTAGAGTATTTTTTTCTTTTAACTCTTGATTAACAGCCTCTAGTTCTTGCAAGGCAATATTTAATTCTAGCGTTCGTTCTTGCACCCTGCTTTCCAACTGCTCTTGGCTTTCTTCCTGTAATGCCAATAATTTTTGTTGTGCCAAATCGGATGCTTTCACACTAGCCACAACTTGTTGCTGGGATAGTTTTTCATCGCGTAAATGATAATAATATTTACGCCCCATTAAGTACGCAACCATCACCGCCATTAGCCAAAACGCTAGCATAGCTAGAAAATTCGTAGCCTCAGCAGAAAATAACCAATAGTTGAACAAGTAAGCGATAAAATTAAAGCTTAGCTGTACAACGAGCGTCAAAAGGAAAATAATCGATAAACGATTCTGAGGTATGTTTTTAGCGATATACAACAATACAATCAAACCAATACTAGTCAGTACTTGTGCTAATAGCCTAGCAGCTGCGTAATCAAGCAGGTAACTCAATGGCACGGCAACAGCCATGATAAAAGACAAACGAAACATTAATTGATGGGAGCTTAATTGATATTTTTTTAAAGCAAAGAAATTAACCGTAAAACCAAAAAGAATGATATTAGATAAATAAGCGAATAGCACGCCTTCGGTTTTTAATAACTGATGATTATAGGTAAAAACACCAAGTAGTGAAAATCCGTTCAGCACCAAAATGTCTAATGATTTTATGGCAAAATAAAGCGTCAAAATTGCCATACTGTAACTGCGAAGGGCTCGCGCCCAAGCAAAACACATTAATAACAAAATCAAACTACTACCAATAAATAGAGCTTGTAAATCCAACTGGAATAGTAACGGCGATTTTTCCATCGTTATGCCATGCAAAGTTTGCGCCCATGCTGCTACTGGCATTAAAAATACACCCAAGAAAAAAACTATAACGCTAAATACATTACCCATTGCTAGCACTTATATTAAAAACTTTTTCACTATTAAGGGTAGTTTGCTGAATCAATTCTTGCTCACTATAACCCATTAATTTCGCTAATTCTGTGACAACATAAGGTAAATAACTTGGTTCGTTACGACTACTTTTGGGTTTTGGACGAATATTTCGTGGCGTCAAATATGGCGCATCAGTTTCAATCATTAACCGTTCTAATGGGATATATTGCACAATATCACGCAGAGCTTGTCCACGACGTTCGTCACACACCCAGCCGGTAATACCGATATACATCCCCGCATCGACACATTGTAGTAACTCATTTTTGTTACCCGTGAAACAATGTGAAACTAAAGCAGGAACACTATCGATATAAGGTGTTAAAATTTCAAACCAAGGCTGAAATGCATCTCGTTGATGTAAAAAGACGGGTAACTGTAACTGCTGTGCTAATTCAACTTGGCCTTCAAAGACCCGTTTTTGATTTTCAGGTGTAGAAAAATTACGGTTAAAATCTAAACCACACTCGCCAATCGCTTTAACGCAGTCATTTTGTGCTAATGAATGTAATAATTCGAGATAGTTATTTTCCGCATGATCAGCGTCATGTGGATGTATACCGGCGGTACAATATAAATAATCAGGGTATTGCTGGCACTGTGCTATTGCTTGCTTACTTTCTACAATATTAGTCCCTGTCACTAACATGGCGCTAATATTCGCCTGCTTAGCTCGCGCTAATACCTCTGAGCGGTCTTTATCAAAGCGCCCATTAGTCAAATTAACCCCAATATCAATCAAAAGTTAAACGGCCTATAGATATTCGGAATAAAATCAACATTTACCAACAGCAAAAAACAAATAAGCACGACAATATTTTATAGACATGTTCATGATTCATCTTCCTTAGCCGCCGGTCCTTCATCTGCTCGATAATAAAGAGAAGCAATAATAATACCTACTTCAAATAGCAATAACATCGGCACTGCTAGCATAGTTTGAGAAATAATATCCGGTGGTGTTAACAGCATACCAACAACAAATGCACCGACAACGATATAAGGTCGTTTAGTACGTAAACTGTCTGGAGTTGTAACCCCTGTCCAACACATAAGTATAATGGCAATCGGAATTTCAAATGCTACGCCAAAGGCAAAAAACAGCTTTAAAACAAAATCCAAATAACTACTGATATCCGTTGCAATGGTTACACCATCTGGCGCTACAGAAGAAAAGAAGGCAAACACCACAGGAAAAACCACATAGTACGCAAAGGCAATACCACCATAAAAAAGTATCGTACTACCAAACATTAACGGCGCAATTAAGCGTTTTTCGTTCTTATATAAGCCTGGTGCTATAAATGACCACAGCTGATACAAAATGTAAGGCATCGCGATAAATATAGAGATGACGATGGTAAGCTTAAACGGCGTAAAAAAAGGTGATGCTACGTCAGTAGCGATCATTTGCGTATCCGCAGGCATAACAGCCAATAGCGGTTGCGCAACATATTGATAGATATCCTGAGTAAAATAGATCAGCGAACAAAAAACCACGAGCACACCCAACACTGCATGTAATAAACGTGTTCTCAGTTCTAATAAATGATCAAATAAGGTGTAGTTTTGCTTAACAGTTGAACTCATTTACCCTGCTTTTCATTTTGATTATCAGCTAGCTGTTCAACGTTTTCCGAGGGTTCAGTTGTTTTTCCAGCTGTTTGATATGGATTGTTTACCATTTCTGCGGCTTCTTTTAGCGACTTCACTGAGGCTGCAACTTCCGGCGACAAGTCTGTCATACCGGTTTGCTCGGCTTTCTTTAAATTTGCATGCAGCTCTTGAATGCGCAGTTCTTCGGTAAGTTCGTTTTTAACGCCCTCACTAAAACTGCGAATACTACTTATCCAGTTACGCACGGTACGAATTGCTACGGGTAATCGTTCAGGTCCTAGCACTACTAAGCCAATAATAGCGATTAATAGTAGTTCCCAAAAGCCAATATCAAACATTAGGCTTGATCTTTTTCTTTTTCAGCAACTTTACTTTGCTCTACGGATTTATCCGCTAGACTATCATCATTGGCCAAATCTGCTTCCTTTTTTGCTGTTTCATCTGTTACAGCACTTTTAAAACCTTTTACCGCCGATCCCAGATCAGAGCCCAAATTGCGTAATTTCTTAGTACCAAATAACAATACGATAATCACCGCGACAATTAATAATTGCCAAATACCTATACCGCCCATAAAAATCCCCTATAATTTAATTGATTTCATTATAAAGTTTATAGAAAAAAAATCACCAACTGATATGCTAAATAATGAGGTAAAACAAATTTTGATAAAAATGTATTGTAAAAATAAGGTTTATTGGCGTTTTTGCCTAGTGTTAATTTACTTTGCATTTGCAAACTCAGCACAAGCGAACACTTCGGAAAAAGAAAAGCAGCTAGTTGAGAAAAAAAATGATCACTGGATGCAAGGATTGCATGAAACGGTTTCCGATTCTGTTTATCAATCTGCGCAATGGTTTGATAGTTTTTTTATCGCAAATGATAGTGAACAGCAAAACCCAAAAACAACCGCAAAAATTCGCTTTGCCTGGTTGCCAAAAAGTCGTGATTGGAGTGAAGTTAAGGTTCGCTTTCGAGTGCGGGTAAAACTACCGCACTTTCAAGATAAGCTCAGTATTGTATTATCTGACGAAAGTGATGAAGAGTTAAATAATTTGCCGTTAGAATCTGCTAATGCAAATTCAAGCACAGCAGATGATAAGTTTTCTTTAGCGCTCAATTACACTCAGGACAAAACTGATGAACGCTTAATGAATTATCGCTTAGGCATTTCGGGTGGTGATATCTTTGTTCGAGCAAAACATAAACGTCGTTTCGATATCAGTGACAAGCAAAGCTTCTTATTTGAGCCATCAACTTATTACTACCTTGATGACGGCTTAGGAGCAAAACTACTACTTGAGTATGATTATCAATTAAGTGATAAATCACAATTTCGTATTAATTATAGTGTTCGAGGCTCTGCAGATTTTAGTGGTATCCGCTGGAAACACGGTTTTTATAAGCTAGATCAAATAAATGAAACTAGTGCATCCGCTTTAAGCTTTCAAGTTGAGGGCGAACGTAACGGTGAGCGTGGCTTTTTGATTGATAAATACACCTTAGGTTACCGCTATCGCTTCAATGCTTTACGTGAATGGCTATTTTTTGAAATAGAGCCTTTTCTAGAGTTTCCTGAACAAGAAAATTACAGTACCACACCCGGCATCGCCTTACGTGTTGAAGGTTTTTTTCACAAAGGTTAATCGAGCATTTGATTATGCTCGATACATTTGTATCACCTTGTCTTCGGCCTTAACTTTCTCCATTTTCCCTGGCCGACTAATATGATATCCCTGACCAAATTCACAGCCAACATTTTGTAGCATCTTGAGCATAGCTTCAGACTCAATACCTTCAGCAACTAATCGATAACCAAAGTTTGTGCCTAATTCATGCAGGGCTTTAACTAAAGATAAGTTTTTCTCATTGTGGTTTAACGTACGAATAAAACTGCGGTCGAGTTTAATAAACTCAAACGGGTAATTATGTAAAAAGTTGAAAGATGATAAGCCTGCACCGTAATCGTCTAAAGCCAACTTAACGCCAAACTCCTTCAATTTTCGTAAGCCTTTTAACGCTAACTCTGTGTGTCGAGCAAATGCAGACTCGTTAAACTCTAAAATCAATCGCTCAGGTTCAATGGTATTTATACTAATTAATTCCATCAATTTTGCTAATTGATTAGCTTGCGTTAAATGTCGGCCTGACAAGTTAACACCAATATAGGTGTGCTTATATTCCGTTGACTGTTTCCATAATTTCAACTGCAAGCAAACTTCTTCGATCACCCAAGTTTCAATGTCTAAAATCATGCCAGTTTCCTCTGCCATAAACAGAAACTCGCTCGGCGTCAGCAAACCTTTCGTTGGATGCTGCCAACGTAACAATACTTCGAATCCAATTGCTTTTGTTGAGGTTAAGTCTGAAATCTGCTGATAATGCAATTCGAATTGCTTACTCTTAATGGCTTGTCTTAACTCTTGTTCAAGGGTCATGCTCGCGATAAGTTGTTCACGCATACTATCATCAAAGAAAACGTATCGACCACGTCCTAAACTTTTTGCTTGATACATAGCGGCATCGGCATCACGTAGTATTTCATTGGCGTCTTTATAACTAACACGGCTTTGTGCGATGCCAATACTGGCATTTGAATACAAGGTGTGACCATCAAGTTCAAAAGGTTGTGCGATGGAACTAATAATCCGTGATGCGATTTCTTCTACATCTTCAAGTGATTGTAATGAATCTAATAATACTACAAATTCATCACCACCTAACCGAGCTAAAATGTCATTATCGCGGACACAAACTCGCAAACGATTAGAGATTTCAATTAAAAATTGATCACCTGCATGATGCCCTAAAGTGTCATTGATCATTTTAAAGCGGTCTAAATCAATAAATAAAACCGCGAATCTTTGGTTTGGGTGGCGTTTTAAGTGCCTAATAGAATAGCTTAAACGGTCTGAAAACATTGCCCGGTTGGGCAGTTGAGTTAACGCGTCATGATGAGCGTCATGATACAAACGCGCTTCCGCTTTTCTGCGTTCTTCAATTTGCATACGTAAATTCAAGTTCGTCGCTTGCAGTTCTTGTGTCCGTTTACTGATTATTTGTTCAAGCGCTTCATGACTTTGCAATGCTTGCTGTTGCACCTTCTGCCGTAATATTTCAATCGAAATATGGTGACTAACAAAACGCATAAGTTCGAGATCTTTACTATGGTAAGCATTTTCATCTTGATAATGCTGTATCGCGATGACCCCGAACACTTCACCTTGATCAGACAAAGGTGCTGCCAGCCAAGCCTTAGGTAATTCATGCTCAGGGTAATGTAGTGTGAAAGCACATTGTGTAACTTCGCCTTGTGACGCCAAAGTATACACCGTTCCATCACTTAACAGGATCGGTTTTTCTTTCGTTATCGCTAATTCAGATAAGCCGTTACTGAGCATTCTTGTTTCTGGCTGTGGTAGCTTTTCATCACAATGATAAGGAAATTCCAACTGACTTTTATCGTCGGATAATAACGCTATATAGAAATTTTTTGCTGGTAATAATTTGTTTATTTCGTGGTGTAACGCTTGGTAAAAATTTTCGATTGCTTGCGATTTTGCCATTAACTCTGAAATGTTAAGTAAAACTTGGTGGGCTTTAACCGCCTGCTGTCTTTCAACAATTTCGCGTTGCAATTGTTGATTTGTTTGCGTCAGCTTCAGTGTTCTCTGTCGAATGCTCGACTCTAATAATTCTCGACTGCGCACTCTATCTATTGCAGTCACCAAGTGTTCGGCAATAAACTCTAATATTTGGCAGTCTCGTTCGGAAAAGTACAATTTTTCATCATAACTTTGTAAAGCAATAACACCAATAACTTGCTTGCCGCGCTTTAATGGCACGCCAAGCCAATCTACACATACTGAGCCATAGAGAACAATTTCATCCGCTTTAGCAAGCGCCATTCTTTCTTTGGCTGAGCAATGTAAGGGCTGCTGACGTAATAACACTAAACCGGTAAGGCTTTTGCGCCAATTAGCTAGATCAACATGCTCTCGCAAGCGCATTTCCACAGGGTTATGACAATAGGTTAACTGTAATTTTTCAGATGGATTTAGTAGTGCTATATGGAAGCTATCAGTAACCAGTAACGTTTTAATCACTGATTCAAGCGCATGATAAAACGCATCCATATCCGTTACTGAGCTGGCTAATTCAGACAGCTGCAATAAACCCGATTGCATGGTTTTAAGTTGTCGATACTTTTTAAGTAGCGATTTTAATTTAGGAAGTTGGCGTATCGCATGAATATCTTCCTTCGCCCTCGACTCCATGGTGGAAATTCCATTTATTATTAGTATTATTTTTGTACGGCTAGTCTAACAAAATAAAATTATTTGGCTAGACCCTGATACAACTAATTAAGCCCATTAATTATATAGGTGTATTTTTAGCTCAATATTAACCGTAATAAAAGCGACAACGTCAGCCTAACAGATTAAAAAACTAATAAATTAAGTTATGTTATTTGAAATAATATTTATAAATTTCTATTAGTGTGGCTGATATAAAGCAGTTAATAAACAACATCTTTTGCTTATAAAAAAACCGGCAAAAGCCGGTTTTAAAAAATATTTAACGGTTATGCAGCCATTGCACCTTTTAATTTTGATAAGGCATTTTTTTCTAGCTGTCGAACACGTTCAGCTGAGATCTCATACTTATTTGCTAACTCTTGTAAAGTTGACTTTTCGTCATGTAACCAGCGAGTACGTATAATATCTTGGCTACGCTCATCAAGACTAACTAAAGCATTGCTCAATCTCTTATTAGCATGTTGCTCCCAATTTGAATCTTCTACTTCAGTAGCCAAATCGGATTGTTTATCTTCCAAGTATTGTGCAGGAGAATAAGTACTGGCACTGGCATTATCATCATCATCGGTTGATAACTCAAAAGCTTGATCTTGGTTACTCATACGAGATTCCATTTCCAGTACATCTTTAGTACTAACACCTAATGTTTCAGCAACATTGTTAACTTCATCATTGCTAAACCAACCTAAACGCTTTTTATTTTTTCGTAGGTTAAAAAACAATTTACGCTGTGCTTTAGTTGTAGCAACTTTAACAATACGCCAATTTTTTAGCACAAATTCATGAATTTCAGCTTTGATCCAATGCACAGCAAATGAAACTAAGCGAACACCCACTTCAGGATTAAAACGTTTCACGGCTTTCATCAAGCCTACGTTACCTTCTTGGATCAAATCGGCTTGCGGTAAACCATACCCAGCATAACCTTTAGCAACATGGATAACAAAACGAAGGTGCGACATAATTAATTCTTGTGCCGCTTTTAAATCATTTTCAGAATATAAACGAGTTGCTAACTCATGCTCCTTTTCAGCAGTTAGCATTGGAATGCTATACGCCGATTGCACGTATGCTTCAATGCTGCCACTATGTGGAACAGTTAACGCCATTGATTGCATTGATTCACTCATTTAATAACTCCTCTATCTAATCTAGCTCGTGATAATAACATAATTTACCCGCTACCACGACTTTATAGGCCAACATTAGCGTAGAAGACAGGGGGAAACAACACCCTGTTTCGATTTTTAGATGAATAATTTGTTAAATTTTGTCACTAACTTTAAAATTTTCTTAAATTACATAATGATGGCAAAACCAAACAAAGTGAAACTGATACTCATTTGTTGCGATCTCCTACTAGCACTATTGTAAAATTTACCTATACCTTATATAACTATTAAAACAGATTAAAAAATCTGTTTTATAGAAGACACTGATTTGAGGTACTATGTATTCATTTATTGCCCGCCAACCGATATTAGATCTAAATAAAAATGTAGTTGCATACGAACTGCTGTTTAGAAACGGTGAAAGTAATTGCTTTCCAAACATAGATCCTGACCAAGCTACCTCGAATATATTAAGCAATAATCACCTCACATTAGGTGTCGAAAATATTACCAACAATTTACCGGCCTATATTAATTTTCATTCCAATGCCTTGATTAATAATTTTCCAAGCTTTTTAGATCCCAATGAAGTGGTTATTGAGATATTAGAAGATGTTCCTGCTACAGATGCCCTATTAGCAGCATGTAAGCTGTTATCTGAAAAGGGGTATATACTTGCTTTAGATGACCATGATTTTGATCCGAAATGGCAACGGTTTTTTCCCTATATTAGCCTAATAAAAATTGATATATTGCAGCATTCTATGCTCAACATCAGTAAATTCATTCGTGCAAACGACAACTCAAAAATGACGTTACTTGCTGAAAAAGTCGAAACAGAACAACAGTTTGAGCAAGTAAAACTATTAGGATTCACACTATTTCAAGGATATTTTTTTGCAAGACCAGAAATGCTTAAACAAAAAAAAATTACCAGTACTAAACAGAATATTTTAGAATTAATCGGCCATGCTAGCAGTGAAAAATTAGATTTTAACACTATGGGGGAAATATTTAGCTCAGACCCTGGTTTAACTTATAAACTATTGCGTTTTATTAACAACCCTTGTTACGGCAGAAGCCAAGAGATAACCTCCCTGAAGCATGCCTTAATATATATTGGTGATATAGAGCTGAAAAAGTTTATCGCTTTACTAGCCTTAGCGGATCTTAATCAGAACAAGCCCACTGAAATTATTCGCTTGTCGTTAATTAGGGCTAAGTTTTGTGAACAAATATCGTTATTACAAAAAAATCAAGAAAACCCACCTAAAGCGTTTTTAACCGGCATATTATCATTTATCGATGGTATTTTAGATCATGCGTTAGAAACAGTATTAGAAATGTTGCCAATCCATTCAGATATTAAGCAAGCATTGATCGCTAATAATAACTATTTAGCAAATTATCTAAATTTAGCACGTAGTGTTGAGATGGGGGACTGGGGGAAAAGTGACGTTTTGATCCAGCAATTAGCGTTAACTCATGAACAATGTTATACCGTACATACCTCAGCAATTACTTGGGCCGATGAAATGCTCAGTGTTGAACTGACTTAAGCGTTAATCTGCTGTTGGCTCAATCGCTCGAATATGTTGACGTACGGAAATAAAACTGCCCAACAAACCTAAACCTATCGCCATCAATTGCAACATTATTAATTCATAAAATGACAAACCCAATAAAACAAATTGGCTTTGATAAAGGTCAGTTAATTGGCTTAATGCACCAGAAAGGTAGCTGGCTAAAATGGCAACACAGATACTCGCAACAAAGCCTCCAAGTACACCATACCAAACACCCGCATATAAAAATGGTCGTTGAATAAAACTATCGGTAGCGCCGACCAATTTCATCACCGCAATAGCATCTTTTTGATTCAGTATGGCTAAACGGATAGTGTTGCCTATGATCAATACCACAGACAAACACAACAACACGGCAATTCCTATAACAACATCTTCAATGAGCGCGGCCATCGCTTCTAAGCGAGTCAACCATTCTAAATCTAATTTACCTTGTTCAACGCCACGCTCCTGCTCTAATTTGAGCAATAATTCACGAGCTGCTTCCACTTGGCTAAAACGTTTTGTTGGTGTGACTAATAATGTTGCAGGTAATGGATTTTCATCTAAATACTCTAATGCTTGGCCAAATCCCGAGATCACTTTAAATTCAGTTAAGGCCTGATCAGCAGAAATATAAACCACGTTAGCAACTTCAGGATAGAGTTGAATGCGCTGTACTAAGTTTTGTGCAGCTTTGTCTGAGGTTGATAATTTCAAAAATAAGGTGATTTCAGAGGCCGAGTTCCATTGTTCAGTGATAGTTTGCGTGTTTTTAACAAAAAGATGCAACGTTGCCGGCAATGTTAAACTAATACCTAAAACCAATACCGTCATAACTGATGTGAAAGGCGTGCGCCATAAGTCACCTAAGCTGCCTATCGCTTGTTGTAAATGACGAATAACTCGTGCGGTAATTCGGCCAGTCCAACCAAGCTGATGGTTGCTTTGGCGAGTATAATTAGTTTGCACTGAAATCACCTGCTGCTTGTAAACCATCAACAATACCATCGGTGATCATATGACCTTGCTTTAAAGTCAGCGTACGATATTTCATCCGCGCAATAAGCCCTAAATCATGAGTGGCGATTAGAACACTGATGCCCATATCATTAAATTCTTCAAATAAACGAATAATCTCTAACGATAATTTAGGATCTAAGTTCCCCGTAGGCTCATCAGCTAATAATATCGGTGGTTTGTTAACGATCGCCCGCGCGATACCAACTCTTTGTTGCTCTCCGCCCGAAAGCATATTAGGAAAGCATTTTATTTTGCTCGACAAATGAACTTTATCAAGTGCCGCTTCAACCCGTTTACGCGTTTCTTTGTGGCTATAACCCTCAATAATCAAAGGTAATGCAACGTTATCAAAGACAGTACGATCCGATAATAAATTATGATTCTGAAATATCATACCAATACCGCGGCGCACATAAGGTATCTGTTGATACTTAATGGTAGATAATTCAGTACCATTAATTTCAATACTACCAACGCTAGGCTTTTCCATCATACTCATTAATTTCAGTAAGGTACTCTTACCTGCACCAGAATGACCGGTTAAAAACGCCATTTCGCCTGGAGCAATAGTAAAGCTCACCTGCTTAAGTGCTAAAAACCCACCGGAGTATGTTTTGCTAACGTTGTTAAATCGGATCATAAGCCGTCTTATTAATCTTGTGCTTCAGAAGTAAATAGCGCATCGATAAAATCATTACCATTAAATGGCCTCAAATCATCAATGCCCTCACCAACCCCTAAGTAACGAATAGGGATGGCATGTTTGTCTGCCACGGCAAACACAACCCCGCCTTTTGCGGTACCATCAAGTTTGGTCAAGGTTAAGCCGGTTAAGCCGACGGCTTCATCAAAGAGTTTAGTTTGGCTTAACGCATTTTGTCCGGTTCCCGCATCTAGGGTTAACATCACTTCATGAGGGGCATTAACATCAAGCTTCTTCATCACACGTACGACTTTTTTCAACTCTTCCATCAAGTGACTTTTATTCTGTAAACGCCCAGCGGTATCTGCAATTAGCACGTCAATACCTCGTGATTTTGCCGCACTAATAGCATCAAAAATAACCGACGCGCTATCAGCACCGGTATGTTGCGCAATAACTGGAATGTCGTTACGCTCGCCCCATACTTGCAGTTGTTCAACCGCAGCAGCACGGAAAGTATCGCCTGCTGCTAACATCACCGACTTACCTTCAGCTTGAAATTGCTTAGCGAGTTTACCAATAGTGGTTGTTTTGCCTACACCATTGACACCCACCATCAAAATCACAAAAGGGCCATCGCCTGATTTAATGACCAGTGGCTGACTAACAGGCTCAATGATTTTTTTCAGCTCAACTTTTAATAAATCATATAAAGCTTCTGCATCTTTTAACTGCTGACGCGAAGCTGACTCCGTTAAAGAATCAATTATTTTAGTGGTAGTTTCAACCCCTACATCGGCGAGTAATAAATGTGTTTCGAGTTCTTCAAATAACTCTTCATCAATTTTTTTACCGCTGAATAAACTAAACAGCCCACCACCAAGATTTTGGCGAGTCTTCGTTAAACCTTGCTTTAAGCGGGCAAAAAAGCCAACTTTTGGCTCTGGCTCTGGCTCTGGCTCTGGCTCTGGCTCTGGCTCTGGCTCTGGCTCTG
>CAJXUN010000043.1 GCA_913061475.1 uncultured Colwellia sp.
GCTGCCAAGCACCATACGAGTTAAAAATAATGGAGGCGAATGTTATAGGATCATTACCACCATAGCAATAAAAATTGCTAGAAATTTAAGCAATAAATCACTTTATTACATAAATACACCCTAAGGCTAGTTTTCGGTCTTGGCATTACGCCATTTAGCAGTAGAATATGCTCAACATTTTATTTTTATATGGCAGTATTTTTGGCGATAACTTCAACAGACATTTACGTGCAAGTTGCTATACCAGTTCCTATGCGCCAGTTATTTACTTACAAAGTTCCCGCTAAGTTAGCGACTAAAGCGGTGCAGCTTGGTGAACGCGTTATTGTGCCGTTCGGCTCTCGCCAAGTTGTTGCTATTGTCCTGTCGATAGATGAAAGCACTGAATATGCGGTAGAAAAAATAAAATCTGTGCTTAGTCGTGTCAATGACAGCTTCAGTTTTTCACCAGAACTACTGTCATTTATTCAACGCTGTAGTGATTATTATCATCACCCCATTGGCGATGTTTTCCAACAAGCATTACCGGTTTTACTGAGACAAATAAAACAGCCAGATTTAGCATTACCACAAATATGGCTAGCAAAAGAGCAGTTAGGCGATGAAGTCTTGGCTGCCACCGCCAAGCGCTCGCCAAAACAAGCTGAGTTACTCGACTTTATTAAACAGCACCAGGGGGTGACTTGGTCTGAGCTATTAACCCTAGGTTTTAATAAAGCACAACTCAATGCGCTTGAGAAAAAACAACTTATTTATAGCGAAACTCGCGCGGCGACAGTATTTAAATGGCAAGACCAAGCACTGCAGTACGAGAACAGATTAGCGCTATCGGCTGAACAAGCCATTATTGTCGCGACCATGAAAGAAATGCAATCGCAGTTTTCCTGTCACTTAATTGATGGTATTACCGGTAGTGGTAAAACCGAAGTGTATTTACAGGCGATTGAACAAATATTGGCAAAAAATAAGCAAGTGTTGGTGTTAGTACCAGAAATAGGTCTGACACCACAAACCTTAAGCCGTTTCGAGCAACGTTTTAATGTCCCCATAAGCTTGCATCACTCGGGTTTGAATGACAAAGAGCGCTTACAAACTTGGTTAGAAGCTCAGCGCGGCACCGCTGCCATTGTTATTGGTACTCGCTCGGCTATCTTCACTCCACTACATGATTTAGGTCTGATCATTGTTGATGAAGAGCACGATGCTTCATTTAAGCAGCAAGACAGTTTTCGCTATCACGCACGAGACATTGCTATTCTCAGGGCCAGACAACTTAATATTCCAATTATGCTTGGCAGTGCTACACCAAGCTTTGAGTCGCTACAAAATGCTTTAACGGGTAAATACCATTATCACCAATTACGAAAACGTGCCGGTAATGCTTCAACAGCAAAAATAAGTTTAATCGATGTTGCGCAGCAGCAAATGGAACATGGCCTCTCAGGCACGCTAAAGCAGGCGATTAAAAACACTCTAGCTCGCGGCGAGCAAGCGTTAATATTTCTCAATCGCCGAGGTTATGCGCCAGCAATAAACTGCCAAGAGTGTCATTGGGTTGCCGGCTGCCAACGTTGTAATAAGCCTTACACCTTACATCAAGGCCAAGGGTTATTAATTTGCCATCATTGCGGCAGCCAGAAACGCATTCCGGCACAATGTCCGAGCTGTGGAAGTGTGCGAATAAAATCGTTAGGACAAGGGACTGAGCAACTAGAAGAAAGAATTAGCGCACTATTTCCTGATTATTCTACCGTAAGAATCGATCGTGATAGCACACGAAAAAAAGGTGCGTTAGCCAAGTTATTAACCGAAGTTGGCAATAAAGAACATCAATTACTTATTGGCACACAAATGCTCGCTAAAGGTCATCACTTTCCTGATGTTACCTTAGTGGCTGTACTTGATGTTGATGGCGCTTTATTTAGCTATGATTTTCGCGCCGCCGAGCATATGGCGCAATTGTTAGTGCAAGTATCGGGTCGAGCAGGTCGAGCAAGTAAGCCGGGTAAGGTCATGGTACAAAGTAACTTCCCTGATCATCCTTTGCTACAAGATTTGATTCATAATGGCTATCAACACTTTGCCAAACAAGCACTCATTGAACGCCAACAAGCCTTGTTACCCCCATTCAGCTTTCAAGCATTATTTAGGGCCGAAGCCAACTACCCTTCCTACCCTGAAAAATTTTTACGTGCGATGACCGAAGTGCCATTTGACGGTTGTCAATTTGCAGGGCCGGTACCTGCAGCCATGGAGAAAAAAGCAGGGAAATTCCGTTTTCATTTAATTTTACAAGCTAAATCTCGAAAACAACTACATCAAGCGGTATATAAGCTCATCCATAATAGCGCAACGAACGAATGGCATTCAAAAGTGCGTTGGTCTATTGATATCGACCCCGTAGATTTAAGTTGGTAAGCTTGGGTTTATTGAGCAACGAGGCCTCAAACAAGTTTATTTACAAGTTAATCAACTCAATGAGTGATATTTCTTTACCAGTTGGTTAGAATTGGCGAAAGTCTTCTGGTATAAAGTTTTTCATGGCACATCAAGATTACGTTTCCCGCTCTCGAGCAAAGAACAAAAAACAAAGTCCTTACAAGAAAAATGCTGAGCCTACTCAAGGCACCTCTTTGAAAGTAAAGCTAATTGTTGCTTTTCTCGTTGTCGCTTTGCCAAGTTTTGGCTATATGCTCTGGAGTATTAAAGACAAGCAACCTGAAGTCATCGTAGCACCTAAAGTCCTTAAAGTTAAAAAAGCAAACGACCTACCTGAACTGCCGGAAGAGAAGTGGACCTACGTTGATGAGCTAAAAAGCAAAGAAGTTGAAGTTGGTGAGTACGAAGTTAAAGACAAAGGCCCCTATAAAATGCAATGTGGCTCGTTTAAAACCCGTAAACAAGCCGAGTCGTTAAAAGCAAAAATCGCTTTTACCGGTTTAGTTGCGCAGGTAAGTAAATCTGTTGGCACGTCAGCAACTTGGTATAAAGTCTACTTAGGACCTTACGCGAAAAAACGCACAGCGGAAAAGGACAAACATAAACTAAAAAACAATTCCGTACACGGCTGTAAAATTTGGGGCTGGAATTAGCTCTACGTCAACACACATGCCCTGTTGCATCTTTCGACTCCAGGGCTTTTTTAATGCTTTTCTTGCAGAAAAAAAATTATAAATTCATCTTACCTCCCTTGAAAAAGCCCAGGCGACCCCTTATCTAATCTACATTAGACAAGCCGACTCTCCCTGTTGGCAATATAGAAGAGGTTAATTGTGACTACTATTGTTTCAGTCAGACGTAATGGCAAAGTTGCCATTGGTGGTGATGGTCAAGTTTCCCTTGGCAACACAGTAATGAAAGGCAATGCACGCAAAGTGCGTCGTTTATATAATGGCAAAGTATTAGCGGGTTTTGCCGGCGGCACTGCTGATGCATTTACTTTATTCGAACGTTTTGAAAGTAAGTTAGAAATGCACCAAGGTCATCTCACTAAAGCTGCAGTTGAATTAGCAAAAGATTGGCGCAGCGATCGCGCCTTAAGAAAACTCGAAGCTTTATTGGCCGTCGCCGATGAAACGGCTTCCTTGATCATTACCGGTAATGGTGATGTTGTGCAACCTGAGCATGATCTTATTGCCATTGGTAGTGGTGGTAACTTTGCCCAATCTGCGGCGACAGCATTACTGGAAAACACCGAACTTTCTGCAAAAGAAATTGTTGAAAAATCATTAAAAATTGCTGGTGATATTTGTGTATTTACCAATCAACAACACGTGATTGATGAACTATAACCGCCATTTGTAAGGAATTAATATGTCAAATATGACACCACGTGAAATAGTTCACGAACTCGACAGCCATATTGTCGGCCAAAGCGATGCCAAACGCGCTGTCGCAATAGCACTTAGAAATCGCTGGCGTAGAATGCAACTTAATGATGAGTTGCGCGCAGAAGTTACCCCTAAAAACATTTTAATGATTGGTCCAACGGGTGTCGGTAAAACAGAAATTGCCCGACGTTTAGCTAAACTCGCCAATGCGCCATTTATTAAAGTAGAAGCGACTAAGTTCACGGAAGTGGGCTATGTCGGTAAAGAAGTCGAAACCATTATCCGTGATCTGGCGGATATGGCCATTAAAATGACCAAAGAGCAGGAAATGGCACGTGTTAAACACTTAGCAGAAGAAGCTGCCGAAGAACGTATTTTGGATGTATTACTGCCTCCAGCACGTGATGGTTTTGGTAACGATGAACAACCAGAAAACAATACTACTCGCCAAGTATTTCGTAAAAAATTACGTGAAGGCCAGCTCGACGACAAAGAAATTGAACTCGATTTAGCGGCCCCACAAGTTGGCGTTGAAATCATGGCACCTCCGGGTATGGAAGACATGACTTCACAACTACAAAACATGTTCCAAAACATGTCGAGTGAGAAAACAAAAAAACGTAAGCTGAAAATCAAAGATGCTTTTAAGGCATTGCAAGAAGAAGAAGCGGCGAAAATTGTTAACCAAGATGACATCAAAGAAAAAGCCATTTACGCTGTTGAGCAAAACGGTATCGTATTTATTGATGAAATTGACAAAATTTGTAAACGTGGCGATAGCTCAGGTCCAGACGTTTCAAGAGAAGGTGTTCAACGTGACTTACTACCTTTAGTTGAAGGCTCTACGGTTAGCACGAAGCACGGCATGATCAAAACTGACCATATCCTGTTTATTGCTTCTGGTGCTTTTCAAATGGCAAAACCATCTGATTTAATCCCAGAATTACAAGGTCGCTTACCTATCCGCGTCGAGCTAAAAGCATTAACCACTGATGATTTTGTTCGTATATTAACCGAGCCTAATGCCTCATTGACTGAACAATACATTGCCTTGTTAGCCACCGAAGGTGTCGATATTTCATTTAGTGAAGATGGCATTCAAGCCATTGCTAATGCCGCATGGCAAGTCAACGAAAGCACAGAGAATATTGGCGCTCGTCGTTTACATACGATGATGGAACGCCTTATCGAAGAGCTTTCATTTACCGCCAATGATCGCGCTGGTGAAAGTATCGTTATTAACGCTGAGTTTGTTGCAGACATCTTGTCTGAATTAGTGAAAGATGAAGATCTAAGCCGCTTTATTTTATAGCACGATGAACCTTGGAGTAAGCATGAGTAATATTAAACGCTTTGTCATCAACAAAGCGACTGCAAACTTATCGATATTTGATGAAAATGGCGAGCAAGACAGCAGCAAAGTCACTAAGTTAAGCTTTGAATATTTACGTGTATTTGCTCCAACTGATGACAAAGGTCAGCCGATAAGCTCGCCGCCAAAAGTATTTCATAAAAAACAAGTACAACTATTAAAAATAGAGTCGGTAGCTAAACACGGCTATCGCTTTATTTTTGATGATAACCATAGCAACATCTATAGTGACGATTATCTAAAGTTACTAGCAACAGAATACCAACACCGCTGGCAACACTATATAGAACATACAGGCAAAGCAATCAATAGCCGAGAAGCAACGATAGAAATTAAAGAACTTAAGTAGTAAACGCTAAGTGCTTTAACAACCACCTGAAGATATACTTTAGGGTCTCTAGTATCCCTACGTGGCCTATATTTAGACTACACCCGATTAAACAGTAAATTGGCTCACTTCATCGTGAAGTACTCTAGCTTGCTCTGACACCTCTTCACTCATCTGGGCATTATGCCTTGCTGTCACACCAGATTGCTCCGCTACATCTCGTATAGTTACAACATGTATATTAACTTCTGATGCAACCGTACTTTGCTGATGAATAGCGGTGGCAATGGCGGTACTCATTTCCATAATAGCAGTAACATCATTGGTGATTTTTTCCAGCATTGCACCAGCACTACTTGCCTTATCTGCACTTTCTTTACCTTGGCTTCGACATACCGCCATATGATTGACAATATCTTTAGTACGCGTTTGCAAAGAACCGATAATAGCTTCTATTTCTTGCGTTGACTCTTGAGTACGACTAGCAAGTGTACGCACTTCATCAGCCACAACAGCAAACCCCCGGCCTTGTTCACCAGCTCTGGCAGCCTCTATTGCGGCATTTAACGCGAGTAAATTTGTTTGCTCCGCAATACCGCGTATAACATCAAGTACTGAACCTATAGTGTCACTATCTTTTGCAAGTGCATGCACAACAACCTCTGAATCAGATAGCTTGTCAGATAATTCATCAATACAGCTGATGGTTTGTGCCACGCCGGCTTTACCTTCAGTGGCATTTTTATTCGTACTTTCAGCCTTGCTCGCCGCTTCATGGGTATTATTGCCAATTTCTTCAACAGTGGCTACCATTTCGGTCACTGCGGTTGCCACTAAGTCTGTTTGCTGAATTTGGCTGTCAACACCTTCAATCGAGGTATGAATGTTCTCTGACAAAGAATGTGTTGCCGTGTTTAATGTACCTACTGACTGGTTGACTCGCACAATCAACTGCTTAAAGCTATCTAACATTTGATTAAATATTTGAGCCATTTCACCAATTTCATCGTTATTATCCATTTCGACTCGAATTGATAAATTTTGGCTATCAGCCACTTGCTTCATCACGTTGTTTAACTTATTAATGCGCGACAATACACTGCGAGAAACGGTCAATGCAATTAGCATGGCTAAAACTAAAACAATGGCAAATACTGAATAGGCAATTAAATTTACCAATTGGGTATGCTCAACTACATTCTCTTTACTGACTTTAATCACAGTAGCCATCATTTTGTCGACTTTATGAACAGCCGCACGCATATCGCCTTGAATACCGCTATTGGCATCAAAACCAAGCAGCTTTTGCGCCTCGACTAAGTTAGAAAAACCTTGTTTATAACTCTTAATATTAACTAGGACCTGTTTTTTTACGCTAGCGGTTAGTGTACTTTCTTCAACATGTTGAGAGAATTTATTTGCAATTTCTTGCCAACGGACAAAATACTTTTCATCTAAACGCAACATGAAATCTTTTTCATTACGGCGCAGCTGCAACATATCACTGAGCAGTTTATAATCTGCTCCCTCTAGCAATTTTTCAACGCCGTGCACTGCCTTTCTTAGCTCGCCATATAAGCCATCTTTCGCGTGCAAACCTATTTGTTGCTGGGCAGTAACAAATTGATGAAAAAAGTCATTATAATTATTTAACACTGTGGTTAACTCAGATAATACAGTAACATCATTATCCATTTCGCTAAATGCCGTAGACATTCGTTCAACATCCATTTGTAATGCTTCAAAGTTATGCTCAAATGTTGCCAAATATTTTAAATCTTTGCGGGCCATAAAATCTTTTTCATCGCGACGTAATTGCAATACCGAACTTTCGATATTACCAATTAACCTAGCCATTTGGACATCACGTTGAAGGGAATTAACTGAATAGTTGATCAATCCAAGCATAATTAACATGGCGATGGCAACAATGCCGGCGTTGGCAAGAAGTTTGTGCTTAATTAGCATACGACACTTAACTCGAGGTAAATTGAATAATATTTTGAGTATAGTCGAACTAAAAATATTGCAATAATTTCAACTAAATTTATTTACGTTTTAAGTACTTGGTAAATTCTTCTTCGCTAATCGGCTTGCTGATAAAGTACCCTTGCACCGCATCACAGCCAATATTTCGCAATAATTGTAACTGCTCTTGAGTTTCAACACCTTCAGCTAGTACTCGTTTACCTAAGCCGTGAGATAATTCAACCATGGTTTTCACGATCGTTAAATCAGAGTCGTTGGATGCGACATCTTGAATAAAGCTTCGATCTATTTTTATTTTATCTATCGGTAGTTTACGCAAATAAGCTAACGAGGAATAACCGGTACCAAAATCATCAATCGATACTTTAATACCCATATTTTGCAGTACAATAATCGTTTTCATCACCAGTTCAATATCAGTGATAACAACATTTTCCGTGACTTCTAATTCCAGATAAATAGGTGGAATTTCATACTTCATTAATAACTTTTGAATGTTACTTACAAAGTTGTGTGCTTGAAATTCAACCGCAGTTATATTGATAGCCAACGGTACACGACGTTTATAGGTTAGATACCATTTAGCGATAGTTTGGCAGGTTTTCTCCAAAACATAGTTATCAAGTTCACTGTATAAATTTAACGCGGCTATATCGTCAAAGAACTCGCCTGGCGCTAGCAAGCCTTTTTCTGGGTGCTGCCAACGTACCAAGACCTCAGCGCCTTCTAAACGATTACTTTTCAGATTCAATTGCGGTTGAAAATGTAAAATAAATTCTTCATTAGCGATAGCACTACGAATTTCTTTTTCCATTGCTAATAAGTGTCGCCCTTGAGATTGCATCCCTAATTCAAATTTAACCGTTTGAATGTTATGACTTTCAGCTTGAAATAACGCTAAGTTCGCTTTTTGTAATAAGTCATCGGCATTATCAGCGTCGGTAGGAAAATCACAATAGCCAACACTGCACTGCAAGTGCACTTCTTGTTGCGCCACTTGGTAAGGACGAGCGATAAGCGCATGTAAATGCTCCG
Organism: uncultured Colwellia sp.; assembly: GCA_913061475.1. Lineage (GTDB taxonomy): Bacteria > Pseudomonadota > Gammaproteobacteria > Enterobacterales > Alteromonadaceae > Cognaticolwellia. The sequence goes on from CAJXUN010000043.1 coordinate 8,555, forward strand.
ACGCCGTTAATTGCTGCTGCTCACTGATATAGTCGATAACATACATAAATGAGTCACCACTTAAACGCCCGACCACTTTAGGCTTAAGCAAACTGTGATTAAGTCGGCTCGCTATTTCACCTAAAATCAAATCCCCTACTTTTAAGCCGTAGGTATCATTAACAAACTTAAAACGTTTAATATCCAACAAATAAACACAAAGCTTTTGTGATTTAGCTTGCGCAATATGCATTTCGTTAGTTAACTTTTCAAGTACCTGCTCACGGTTCAAAACCCCCGTTAAAGAGTCGTGTTTGCCTAAATATTTTGCACGATTAATCGCTGTTGAGGCAACATTTCTTTCCGCACCTTGCATCCATATCAAAATAATGAAACCTAAAATTGTATTAATACCCATATCGATATATATCAAGCAATCCGTTAGGTAGCGGAACCAGTCTTCAGTTAGCGAAACAATTGAGGCGAACGAGTAGGCAACAAAACGACCGCCCACTAAAATACAATAAGCCAATAAAACTCGACCTGAGAAGTGATCAACATTAGCTGAGTATAAGTAGAATGCGGCGGCAATAAACCCACAGCCAAAAATAAAAGCCGCTAAACTTTCTCGTAAATAGAAACGATTAAAAACACTATGACTATCAAACCCATACATTAACGTCGCAGTAACACCAAGGGCAACTGCTAATCCAACGCCAATAAACAAAACATTGGGGGCTATTTTTTCTTGCTTAGTGGCGCTATAAATACCAAACATCAAGCACAAAAAGTGTAAGTAATTACTGACCTGCTGCACTAGTGTGATTGAGACATCAATGAAACTACCCACTTCTTCATCATTAAATATACTTTGACAAGCAAGCGCTAATTGATTCACCGCCAATGCTGATAAACTCAGCATCCAAAATTTTACATACTGACGACCAAGACCGCGATAATAGGCAAGAAGAAATAAAGCAAGAATACTAAAAATAAGAGTTTCTGTAGAATAAATTAAGCTCTGGGTAAATGCCCGTTCAGCCATAAATATAACTCTTAAAGGAAAGTGATGGGCTATTATTAAATAATGTTTTTTGTCGAATTACAAGCAGCAGTTTGCCAAGCATTTATTTAACAACTATAGCGGCTTAGCTGTTGTGCCTGTGTATTCAGCAGTTATACTAGATAAGATATAACGCTACTAGGAAAACTTACTATGGAATACAACACTTCAGAATTGTGCGATATCTACACTGATTTAGTCGATGTACTTGAGCCGGTGTTCAGTAATTATGGTGGCCGAAGCTCGTTTGGTGGAAAAATTGTCACAGTAAAATGCTTCGAAAATAACGGCATAATTTTAGAGCTTGCTGAGACTGATGGAACGGGTAAGGTATTGGTTATTGATGGTGGTGGTTCAACACGACGCGCACTGATTAATATTCATATTGCAGAACAAGCGGCAAAAAATAATTGGGAAGGCATTATTTGCTTTGGTAGCGTTAGAGACGTTGATGCTTTAGAAGACGTTGATATTGGCATTCAAGGTTTATTATCTATACCGGTTGGCGCAAGCACGAGTAATCTCGGTGAAAGCGATCTGGCGATCAACTTTGCTGGCGTAACGTTTTTACCCGACGATCATATTTATGCTGACAATACCGGCGTAATTTTATCACCTGATCCATTAGACATTGAATAGCTCACTTTTAACTGGTGTTAATATTGCTTTTGCCACGCTGCAAGCCAGTGTGGTAATTCTTTTGTGTTTACTCCGTTACTATAATGCTTACCCTGCGCATGCTCTCCTCCCATAGCGATAAACATTTCTTCAATCGCCAAAGCATTAATATTAGTGCCAATTAGGGGTAAATCCATTTTACGTGTTAAGGTGATCAACGCATTGATAATGGCTTTATCAGATGAGCCAGAAGCCGTATTGGCAAGCATATGGCAATCGATTTTAATGCCGCTAATAGCCAGTCTACGTATATAACGTAATGCTTCATAGCTGCCGGAAAACTCATCAATCACAATGTTAATGCCAAGTGATTTCAATTGATCAATACTCGCTTTAGCCTGTGGAGAAGCCTTTAATAATATAGCTTCATGCACCTCAACCAAAAGAAATTCGCAATCTACATCATGCAGCAATGATTGTTGTTCGATATACTCCACAAGATCGGGTTCTAATAAACTATCACCCGTTAACTTAATCGCTATCGGCACTAAGGTATTGAGTCCCTTAAGTTCAACCAGTGATTTAAATGTCTGATCAACCATTTTCCGGCTTAATGCATAGGCATCACCACTTTGCTCAGCAATGGACATTATTTTCGCTAGATCTAAAAGCTCATCGCTTTTACGTTGCCAAGTAACCTGCATTTCAAAGGCCATAATCCTTTTGGATTTAAGCTTAATTTGTGGCTGTAACGTCCACTGTAAAGTATTGTCCTGAATCGCATGCTTAAGTTGTTCCATTTTCTGCAATTGCTGAATATTAAAAATGGCGAGTTCTTCATTAAAAAAACTGACTTGATTGTGTTGCTGCTCTGCTTGCAATAATGCATCTTCAGCATGAGCTATCACTTCGCTCACGTTATTACTGCTTTTACCAACAAACGCAACACCAAAAGCTAAGGTAAAAAATGACGAAAAGCTTTTAAAGCTCATGGGCTCTGGAACAGCAAGTACTAACTCTTTGCATAGTTTTTCAATAACAATTTCGTCACTATGCTTATTTTGCGACATATCCACCGCCACTAAAAAGTGCAGCCCTTGTAAGCGAGCAAGCCGCACTGGCGAGCCTTGCTCTGAAAAGTTAAGTAATTCATCATGGCTGACAATCGACTGTTGTAAACTATAAGCCAACTGCAACAGCAAAATATCTGAATTATGATGACCTAAAACACTGTTCACTTGCTGAAAATTGGTGGGTTTAAAAACGATCGCGGCATAGCGGGCAGAGGCATTAAGTTTCAAGCTATGCTCAAACAGCGATAAGGCATATTGATAATTAGGTAAATTAGTGACCGGATCATAGGACTCAATAAAAGCAGATTTTGCTGATAACGCTTTAGATTCACTCGCTTTATTTGTCAATCGATTAACCAGATACCAGCAGGCATTCGCCATGGTTAGCAAATAAGTTAAAACGCTCGCGCCGACAAAAGCATTTAACGACACATGCCCGCCAAACCAAAAATAAACACTGATTGCAAAAAATACATTTACCGTCAACGAGTTTATCAAACGCGACTTTATCTCAGGAGTGTTACGGTGCATAAGCCAAATGTAGCTCAGCACGGTGAGCATTTGTACACTAGCAAAAATCAACCACGCCATTTGACTACTTACGAGTTCAGAGAAAAGTAGAAAAACAAAGAGACATAACAGCAAGATAAAAATACTATTTTTTACAATTAATTTAAGCGTTGAAACACTTTCTCCAGCCTTATAATTAAGCGACCAGTAACAACTCGTTTGCAGTATTAAGGCGCTCAAGATCAAGTTGATTGAACCATAGTCTTGCGGGAAATAATTGAGTAGATAGAGTAAAATAAGTAACGTTATCGTCAACAATATGGGTAAACACTTGTTAATTGCTGGCAAGGGTGTAATGACAAAGACTAGCAGTACCACCGGCAAGCTTAACCCTAACACAAAAGCAATATTAAACTCGATGAATGAGAACAAGTGACTAGCAGCAAAAACGGGAAAAGAGCTAAACAATAAGTTTGCAATGATTGCCAATGAAAAAAGAATAGTGAGGCGAGTAGTACTGTAATTCATGATAACGAAATCCAAACTGGCATATTTACTAAGGTTAAGCAATTGACTCACTTTTGTACAGTAACCTCGCTTGTAACCATTGTTCTCAAGCGAGTTTTAGTTGAACACTGTCTTTATTTCAGATGTTACTTAAATCACCAATTTTCCAGCTTGTATCAGATGAGATAGAGGATTAACACCAAACTGATAGCATAACTCTGCCGGTTGTTGAATATCCCAACAAGCAATATCAGCATCATAACCAACCGCAAGTTGCCCTTTCGAGTCAGCTAAGCCAAGTGCTTTAGCTCCCTGTGAAGTAACAGCGGCTAATGCTTCAACCGGTGTTAAACGAAATAATGTACAAGCCATATTGAGCATTAATTGGATTGAAGTTATTGGCGAAGAGCCAGGATTAGCATCAGTTGCAATAGCCATACCCACGCCATGCTTGCGTAATAAGTCGATTGGCGGTAATTGAGTTTCTCTTAAAAAGTAAAAAGCGCCCGGTAACAATACCGCTGTCATATTGGCATTTTTCATCGCAATAACACCGGCCTCATCAAGAAACTCAATATGATCAGAAGATAACGCGTTATATTCTGCCGCTAACGCTGTGCCACCTAAGTTAGAGAGTTGCTCGGCATGTACTTTAATAGGTAAGGCAAACTTCTTTGCCGCGGCAAATACTTTTTCAGTTTGTTCGACACTAAAGCCAATGCCTTCACAAAAAACATCAACGGCATCGGCTAATTTTAGGCTTGCCACTTTTGGTAGCATATCTGCAACGACTAAATCAATGTAAGCATCTGCTCGGTCTTTATATTCAGCAGGTAAAGCGTGTGCGCCTAAAAATGTTTTCCGAACAGTAACAGGCAAACTTTGCGCTAATTGCTCGGCAACTTTCAGCATTTTTATTTCATTTGTCGTATCTAAACCGTATCCCGATTTTATTTCTACCGTGGTAACACCTTGTTGGTGCAATGCCGTTAAGCGCTTATGTGCGCTAGCAAACAATTCACTTTCACTCGCCGCACGTGTTGCTTTAACGGTTGAGACAATACCGCCACCAGCATTAGCTATTTCTTCATAGCTTTTACCTTCAAGGCGCATTTCAAATTCATTTGCGCGATTACCACCAAAAACAAGATGAGTATGACAATCAACTAAACCTGGCGTTAACCAAGCGCCTTTACCATCAATAACCTTAACGGTTTTATTATCAAACGCCGGCAATTCATCCATTGCACCAAGCCAAGCAATTTTACCCTTAGCTATCGCAAGTGCGCCATTTTCAATAGCACCGTAACTATTAGCACCATCACTCATAGTTGCAAGGTTTACATTAGTCCAAAGGGTTTGCCAGTGTTGAGTTTTTTTCGACATAAAAAATTCCAATGCATTTATTGCCAGCGAGTTTTAACCTACATGCTGCGATGTAGTAAACTAATGGCTAATAGTAAATGGTTCTCATACCAAAGGGATTGGTACAATTAGTAATTCTCACTCTAACTGATAGCAAATTAACAATCAAGCTTGTATATACAACTCTTGACCTATTGGAAAAAAGATGAGATTGTATATACAAGTCAAAGTGACTTTTAGTTATCATCCTGCTGCAACATTAACCGAGCATAACAATGACAAAATTAAAGCCCGCAAAGTATACCATCATCAAGCAATATATTTGCGAAAAGATAGAATCGGGTCAATGGTTTGAGCATAGCAAAGTTCCTTCTGAAAATGAGTTAACTGAACAATTTTCGGTTAGCCGCATGACCGCACGACGTGCATTGCAAGAATTAACCGAGCAAGGTTTACTGGTGCGCTCTCAAGGCTCAGGTACTTTTGTTGCTACCTTTAAGTCGCAATCATCCTTATTAGAAATCCGCAATATTGCCGATGAGATTCATGAACGAGGTCATCAATATCATGCCCAACAATTAGCATTACAGTCAGTTGATGTAAATGAAGAAATAGCCATTTTATTATCTTTAAAAACGGGTGATAAGGCGTATTTTTCTAGCGTATTACATTTTGAGAACGAGGTAGCTATTCAATTAGAGCAACGCTTCGTCAACCCCAAATTAGTCGCTCATTATTTAACACAAGATTTCACAAAAATTACCCCGCATGAATATTTGTCTTCTGAAGCGCCATTGACGGAAGCGACACATGAAGTTGAAGCTATTCTTGCCAACGCAGATGTTTGTAAATTGTTAAACATTACAGAATCGGCGCCTTGTTTACAGGTTAAACGTCGCACTTGGTCAAGCCAAGGTGTGGTCAGCTTAGCCATTTTGACCTCGCCGGGAAATAAGTACCGCTTAGGTAGTCATTTAGTTTTTTAACTTTTAATTTAGGAGCGTTAACATGACGTTTAAATATGGTATCGACCATCTAGACCTTGATAGTGTTAATGGTATTGCCAACGGCAGTATTAAAGCAGAGCTTTGCCAAGAAGCATTAGATAAGATTAATACAAGCCGCCAAAGAGTTGAGAAAATGGCTGCTTCGGATAAAGCGGTGTACGGTATAAACACTGGCTTTGGTCCATTATGTGATACTCAAATTACACCTGAAGAAACCAACTTACTGCAAACGAATTTACTTATTACTCATGCCGTAGGTGTAGGTGAACCAATCGCCAAAGAAATATCAAAGTTAATGTTAATCACCAAAGTGCATGCACTAAGCAAAGGTTTTTCAGGTATTCGCCTAGAAACTGTTGAAAGAATGCTAGCATTTATCGATCTTGATCTTATTCCTGTCGTACCAGAACAAGGCTCTGTAGGCGCATCAGGTGACTTAGCACCACTTTCACACTTATTCTTACCACTACTAGGTGAAGGGGATTTCTGGCAGAGTAAAGAGGGGCAAGCTGATAAAATAATCCCTGCTGCGCAAGCACTAAAAGATCATGGTTTAGCGCCAATGGAATTGCACGCCAAAGAAGGCTTAGCGTTGATTAACGGTACACAGTTTATCTTATCCCATGCTATCACCGGCTTAACTAAGATGCGCTACTTACTAGACCTAGCTGACCTTACTGGTGCCATGAGTATCGAAGGTATGCAAGGTAGTGAGTCACCGTTTAGAGCAGAGCTGCACGCCACACGCCCTTTTCCTGGTAATTTAGACGTTGCTGGCCGCATGAGAATGTTCTTTGCTGGCTCGCAAAATATGTCTTCTCACACTCATTGTGAACGTGTACAAGACCCATACTCATTAAGATGTATTCCACAAGTTCACGGGGCATCTCGTAACGCCTACAACCATTTAAAAGATTTAGCTGAGATTGAAATGAATTCAGTCACTGATAACCCAATTGTTATCAGCAGTGAAGAAGCGATTTCTGGTGGTAACTTCCACGGTCAACCGTTAGCTATGGTACTTGACTATGCTTCGATTGCCTCTGCTGAACTAGGTAATATTTCAGACCGTCGCTGTTACTTACTGTTAGAAGGTTTACATGGTTTACCTCGGCTATTAACCGCTTCGGGTGGCTTAAATTCAGGTATGATGATCCCACAATACACTACAGCAGCATTAGTGACTGAAAACAAATCGCTGTGTTTCCCTCCGTCTGCAGACAGTGTACCTACGTCAATGGGACAAGAAGACCATGTATCTATGGGCAGCATTTCAAGCCGACAGTTTAACCAGATCTTGGGTAATTTAGAGAAAATTTTAGCGATTGAGCTAATGTATGCCGCGCAAGCCATTGACTTTAGACGCCCGAATAAATGCTCAGACATTATTGAGAAAAATTTCGCGGTGATCAGAGCGAAAGTGGCAAAGCTTGAAGAAGATAGACTACTAAAACCTGATATTGACGCCATGATCGCCTTAGTAAGATCACAAGCCTTTACTGTTCACTTCGATACCTAATTAGGGGAGTCTACAACCATGGAAACAGCAATGAATTCTCAACAAAAAGCGCTTTTTCAAGACAGCATCAAGCAAGGTATTCCTAGTGTATTACCAGAAGCTAAGCCATACCCTGTTGACGCTAACCGCGCCCCTAAACGTAAAGACATTCTATCTGTCGAAGAAAAGCAGTTAGCGGTTAGAAACGCGTTACGTTATTTTCCTAAAGCGTGGCATCAAGAACTAGCAACTGAATTCGCACAAGAATTGAAAGACTTTGGCCGTATTTACATGTATCGCTTTAAGCCTAGCTATCACATGAAAGCGCGTTCAATTTCCGACTACCCTGCACAGTGTCAGCAAGCGGCCGCGATTATGCTAATGGTGGAAAATAACTTAGATCCAGCTGTTGCACAGCATCCTGAAGAACTCATTACTTATGGTGGCAACGGCGCTGTGTTCCAAAACTGGGCACAGTACTTATTAGCCATGAAGTATTTAAGTGAGATGGAGAACGATCAAACCTTACATTTATACTCAGGTCACCCGATGGGCTTATTTCCATCATCGGAAGATGCGCCGCGGGTGGTTGTTACCAACGGTATGATGATCCCTAATTATTCTCAACCTGATGACTGGGAAAAGTTTAACGCTTTAGGTGTTACTCAGTATGGCCAAATGACGGCCGGCTCGTTTATGTACATTGGCCCACAAGGCATTGTACATGGCACCACTATTACGGTAATGAATGCTTTTCGTAAAGTACTTAGCAAAGGCGAAAGTCCACAAGGTAAAATTTTCCTTACGGCAGGTTTAGGCGGTATGAGTGGTGCTCAGCCGAAAGCGGGAAACATTGCAAACTGCGTAACCGTTTGTGCTGAAGTTAATGCAAAAGCGGCAACTAAGCGTCACCAACAAGGTTGGGTTGACGAGTTAATTGATAACATGGATGAGCTAGTTGCTCGTGTTAAATCAGCGCAAGCCGCTGAGGAAGTAGTATCAATTGCTTATATTGGTAACATTGTTGATGTCTGGGAAAGCTTTTATGAGCAAGATATTTATATTCATCTGGGCTCAGACCAAACGTCATTACATAACCCTTGGTCAGGCGGTTATTACCCCGTTGATATTAGCTATGAAGAGTCAAATCGCTTAATTCGTGAAGAGCCAGAAGTATTCAAAACTAAAGTACAAGAAACATTAAAACGCCACGCAGCGGCTGTTAACAAGCACACAGCACGTGGTACCTACTTCTTTGATTACGGCAATGCTTTCTTACTTGAAGCATCTCGCGCCGGCGGCGATGTCATGGCAGAAAATGGACTTGATTTTAAATACCCATCATACGTACAAGATATCTTGGGCCCAATGTGTTTCGACTATGGTTTTGGGCCATTTCGTTGGGTTTGTGCTTCAGGTAAACCAGAAGACTTAGATAAAACTGATGCCATCGCAGCTAGTGTTTTGAAAAAAATTATGCAAGAGTCGCCGGAAGAAATTCAGCAGCAAATGCAAGACAACATCACTTGGATTGAAGACGCTAAGCAAAATAAGTTAGTGGTTGGCTCACAAGCCCGTATTCTTTATGCTGATGCGCAAGGCCGCATGGAAATTGCCAAAGCCTTTAATGATGCAATTAACAACGGTGAAATTGGCCCGGTAGTACTGGGGCGTGATCATCACGATGTTAGTGGTACAGATTCACCGTTCCGTGAAACGTCAAACATCTATGACGGTAGCCGTTTTACGGCCGATATGGCGATTCACAACGTTATAGGTGACAGCTTCCGTGGTGCCACGTGGGTATCAATCCATAATGGCGGCGGCGTTGGTTGGGGTGAAGTAGTTAATGGTGGTTTTGGTATGTTACTTGACGGCTCAACAGCCGCAGAACGTCGTTTAAAATCAATGCTATTGTTTGATGTAAACAATGGTATCGCCCGTCGCAGTTGGGCCCGTAACTCTGAGGCCAACTTCGCTATTAAACGCGAAATGGCACGCACACCTAAACTTAAAGTAACTTTAGCAAACTTAGTTGAAAATGATATTTTAGATAACTTATCATTTTAAAAGACTAGGGTCTGTTGATCTTTCGCGGTTAAATTTTGTTCGGCTTTTTAAAGATAGTAAAGCGTTTTAATCGCGGCGAGTAGTGTGTAGCCTAGTCATTCTAAGCAAATACTGCTCAACAAAGAGTAAAACGCTTTTAGCCGAATCCTTCGGACAGCGTTTGTTGGTCATTTTTACGGCGTTATTACCTTTTTATGTGGAACAACCACATGACAAAGGCTCTGCCTTGTATAAATACCCAACAAACTGCTGCAAAAACAGTCTCAAAAGATCAACAGACCCTAACATTGAGCTAAAGCAATAGGGTTTTCTAGAAAAGTGCTAACTTAAAAAGTATTGGTTAACCATAAAAAAATCCGATTTAAGCCGGATTTTTTTATCTGCTTGTTTTGACAAATATCAAATTATACAAGACAAGATAAACGTTACGTTATGAGCACATAATGATATCTAAGCTGCTAAATAACGTCTATTGAAAGCAGCCAGATTAGCCACAACATTTTTTATATTTTGTACCGCTACCGCATGAGCAAGGATCATTACGACTTGGGGTCTTATCGAATGTTGTCGTCGTTGGCTTATTAAGGATGGCGTCAAGCTCATTAAGATCTTCATCTACGGCACTATCAACACTGATATTGGCGAATAAGTTATTGTCAGCAACTAAAGCAGCCACTTGCGCTTTTTTTTCTTCACTACAAACCACTAAAGTTAATGGATTTTTTTCTGTGCCAAGTTTAACGGTACGCTTAGTGCTATAACCTGTTTTGACATGATTGACTCTGGTATGAATACGCCCTTTGTAATACAGATCGTGCATAACAAAACTCCGTTAATTAAATACTTGATTTGAGCGCGGCAGTATAACCTAAACGGTGAAATAGTCGACCGTTGAATTAAGGTGTTTAGGCTGTAGTTAACTTTTTACCAAAGCCGAGAAGAAATCTTGCTTTCGTTTATTACAGTTTTACCTAGCAAAGTATGAAACCATCAATATAGAAAAAACATGGTTCGTTAGTCATGTATTATTTATCACTTCCCCCTAACTACTTGAAAATATTAGCCTGTCATAGCAAAGTCACTATAATGACGTAACAAAAGACTCGCTATTTATTTTGCAGCCTAGCATATTGGGTAACGAAGCAAGAATGACATTTTTGGAGTAAACATTGCAGAACCCTAAGTTTAATTTATCCCCTGAACGCGTTAAATATTACCGCAAAGATAACGGTTGGTCGCAAGAGTTATTAGCGAAAGCCGCTGGTTTAAGTTTACGTACGATACAGCGCGCGGAAAAAGATGGTAATAGTTCAGTCGAAACACAATTAGCCTTGGCTGCTGCACTTAATGTTTCCAGCAAAAATCTCTCTTTAGCTTCAACACAAATTGAAACTCAATGGAAGTGGAGAAGTATTATGCAAAGTATCAGCGCATTGTTGGTTGTTTTTGGTGCCATCATCATGTTGGTTATACTGGGTGGTGATAGCGCTATGTATAGCGACTATTGCAGCGGGTTATTTATTTTACTGTTTATGTATGCCTCGACGGCTATAGCTTTTGGTGGTCATGGCATGATCAAATCTATTATTGGTTTGAAATATTTATTTGCTGGCGATATTTCAAGTTCTGATTCAACGAAGTTTTTAAGCGTTATCATAACCAAGCAAATTAGCTTTATTTATGGCGGTGCATTAATTGGACTTATGGTTGGTTTAATCGCTATTTTTTCTCATTATAATGAAAGTATAGCCGATGGCAGCTTATACTCAGCCTATGCGGTTTGTTTAGTGGTTCTGTTATACGCTAGTGTTATTGCTGAAGCGATATTACGCCCACTAGCAACCAAATTGACCCTAACAATTAATGACTAAATAGATTTATCCACGGTAAACCTCAACAAGCTTGACATAATATGTCAAGCTTGTTACTTTGAATATAACGTCAGTAGAGCTTAATTGAACCTAACAAGTGAAATGATTAATTCGCCCGTTAATTAGCACAAGCTCCCATATTCATCATAGAGGTTGTAATGGAATACATACTATTTTTTGAAACTTGGATCATCCTCGCTATATTGTTCGCTTGTCTTGAAATATTCGTTCCAGGCGGTATTTTACTCAATTTAGGCATAGCGTCATTATTAGTCGCTATTGGTGTTCACCAAGAAATTCTGGATACTTGGGTGCTAACCTTAACAACCTGGTTCATTATCGCCACCTTACTTCTGATAGCGGTTTACTTTATTACCGAACGATTTTTTCCCGGTGAAACCACCGTTGAAAATATCTATGAAGAGTTAGATATATACGGAAAAAACGTTCGTGTTATAGAGCAAATAGGACCTGGTACACAGGCGGGTCGAGTTGAATTTCAAGGCACTACCTGGACGGCACTTGGCGACGGCACTATTATCGATGCTGGTAGCCAGGCTTCTATTGTTTGTAAAGAAAATATATCTCTCGTCGTTGAACCCACCAAATAACTTTATTTACCCATTTTAAACACCCAAAAATTTAGTAGGAGAATACCTATGTTAGCTACTGTTACCTTTGCTTTTCTAGCTTTGCTCTTTATCGTCGTAAAGCTAGTACTTGTAGTACAAATGAAAGAAATTTGCGTGATAGAGCGTCTCGGTAAGTTTCGTGCTGTGCTGCAACCTGGATTACATTTTTTGATCCCCTTCATTGATCGCGTCGCCTATCGTCATGAAACCAGAGAGCAAGTACTTGATATACCAGCACAAAGCTGTATTTCTCGTGATAATATTCAAATCAGTGTTGATGGCTTGGTTTATATTCAAGTCATGGACGGTGAAAAAGCTAGTTACGGTATCGAAGATTACCGTCGCGCCAGCATTAATTTGGCACAAACCACCATGCGATCTGAAATAGGTAAATTAAATTTAGGCCAAACATTTTCCGAACGAGACACCTTAAACGAAACCATAGTCAGCGAGATTGATAAAGCTTCAGACCCTTGGGGGATTAAAGTATTACGCTACGAAGTACGTAATATTACGCCATCAGATAATGTTATCCATACCCTTGAAAAGCAAATGGAAGCTGAACGACAAAAACGTGCTGAAATTACTTTAGCGGAAGCAGAAAAAGAATCCACCATCAACCTGTCTGAAGGTGAGCGCCAAGAAGCGATCAACCTGTCTGAAGGTGATAAGCAAAAGCAAATTAATGAGGCTCATGGCCGCGCACAAGAAATCGCTATTCTGACTCAAGCCTCAGCAGAGGGCATTAATTTAATTGCCAAAGCTGCAGCATTACCCAGTGGTGATCAAGCAATAAAGATGCGTTTATTGGAACAATTTATCTCACAAACGGGCAATATTCTGAAAACCGCAGATGTTTCTATCGTACCAAGCGAAGTGGCGAAATTAGAAGGTTTCTTCCAAGGTATGGAAAAAGTAACGCAAAATATTCAAGGAGCAAAATCATGATAGCAATTGACGCAGACACTATTGATTTAGCTGTATTAGCCATTTGGGCGTTTATCTTTTTATTTTTGGCGTTCAAATTTTTCCAAGCAATTTGTTTAGTACCTACAAAATCTGCGTATGTCGTTGAGCGTTTAGGAAAGTATCGCTGTACTTTAGATGCTGGCTTTCATTTACTCTTACCATTCATTGACCGTGTCGCCTTTATTCAGGACTTAAAAGAGGAAACCATCGAAGTCCCTCCACAAGAGTGTTTTTCAAAAGATGAAGTGAATGTTGAAGTCGATGGCGTTATTTACATTCAAGTTATTGACGCAGTAAAGGCAAGTTATGGCATAACCGACTATCGCTTCGCCGCCATGCAACTTGCTCAGACTACCACTCGTTCAGTCATTGGTACGCTTGAATTGGATAGAACCTTTGAAGAGCGTGACATTATCAGTGCAAAAGTAGTTGAAGTGCTTGATAAAGCGGGTGAAAGCTGGGGAATTAGAGTGCATCGCTATGAAATTAAAAATATTACGCCACCAGCAACTGTACGTAATGCCATGGAAATGCAAGTTAATGCCGAACGAGAGCGACGTGCCATTTTGGCAAAAAGCTTAGGCGATAAAGCCAGTCGTATTAACCGCTCAGAAGGACAAATGACTGAGCTAATTAATTTATCAGAAGGTGAAAAACAACGTCGGATAAATTCAGCAGAAGGTAAAGCAGCAGAAATATTGGCCATTGCTCAAGCTACTGGAGATTCAATTAGCAAGTTAGCAGCAGCAATAGAACAGCCGGGTGGTCAACAGGCTCTAGATATGCAATTAAGCGAGCAATATTTGCAGCAAATGAAAGGCTTAAGTCAGCAGTCAACAAAAGTCATTTTGCCAGCAAACTTACTTGATTTTAAACAATGGCTAGCAACTGCGGGGATCCATAATAAATAATATGGCTTTCGAACAAGCTAAATTCTAAAGCCGACATTACTGTCGGCTTTTATAACAATAAAAAGCCGATAGAAAGCACTAAAACCAACGAACACAGCAACCAAATTTTATCAGCGACTTTGACTTTTTTAGCTTTATTTACCTGCCGTAACTTACTGACTGCTACATAAAACCCCGTTGTGGCTAAGGCAATAAGCATGTGAACTTGAATAGTGAGCAGTTCGCTATTTTCTTGCCAAAGAAATACCGGGCCACTGTAATTAACAAAAAATAAATTTAACAGTGAAACATGGGCCCATAGAACAAAAAACAATAAGGTTATTTTAAATTGATAAATGGCTTTCAGTGTTTTGGTAATGACATTATTTGCCATAAAATATTGACCTTAATTAGTTATTTTTAATTGACTAATAATGACTGAGTTACTTTTCGCTAAAGCATTAATGACTTAAAGATTTAGGTTAATTGATTGTATAACTTACAATGTTGTTGCCCATTGCAATAAATCATCATAGAGATATTTATAAGGTAGTTCTTTAAGCAGTTTATCACCTAAAACTTGCTTGCCAGTGCTAGTCACTTGCTCTTGTTCAAAGCTAGGAATAGCTAAACCAAGTGCTTTTGCCGCTACCTGATAATAATCTTTACGACAGGTTTTAGTAGCACTAACAACATTGTAAATTTGTCTTGGTAGCACCATGCTACTTTCAATCAAGCTATTAATAATATTCACGACATCGGCTTGATGTACTAAGTTAACTTGAGCACTTGCATTGGTAAATATACGACCCGACTGTAAGAACTTTCCTGGGTGTCGGTTAGGCCCTACTAAGCCAGCTAAGCGCAAAATATGAAACTGTTTAGAAAATGATTGTACCGCCTGCTCAGCCGCTAATAAAGTTTCAACTTTTTCAGCGTTAAGGTTTAACGATGTATTTTCATCAATTTCGCCGACTAAGCCATTATAAATGGCTGTGGAGTTCAATAGAATAATATGTTTAGTTTGTCCCGATTCAGCCAATTGCACTAATTGCTGAATTTTTAAAGGATAATCGAACTTACCCTTTTTTAGTTGTGGTGGGAGCGCGATCACTAACACGTCTTGCTGAAATAGCGCTTTATCTACTAACGTACTATTGGCGTCAATATCCAATTTGTTATCGCTAACGGCGATAGGCAGTATTAATTGTGTCGCGGGGATATTTAGCCTATTAAGCTTATCTCGTGTTGATTGTGACTGATAACTCGCCAACACAGGAATTTTTTTTTCCAGTAACGTTTGAGCAAGCACTTGCCCTAGCCAACCACAACCAATAATACTAACACTCATAAATAAAAATTCTCTTAAAATTAGTTGCTACAAAATTATTCAGCCAACACCGTTAGTTTTACCGACGCGATAGTCTTCAATAGACTCTACAACATCATTTGCAATAGCATTGGGCACTGGGATTGATAAATTATATTGCAGTATCTTCCAACCTTGTTCGGTATTGATCAATAAACCACTGCCTCGACAACGGCCGTAATTTTTGTTTTCCAGTAATTCATCAAAAAAAACAATATTACTCACCTGAGTTGACGTTATATGACGTTCAATCGGTTGATATAACCACCCTTTACCTTGACTAAAATAAGGTTTAACAAAG
Organism: uncultured Colwellia sp.; assembly: GCA_913061475.1. Lineage (GTDB taxonomy): Bacteria > Pseudomonadota > Gammaproteobacteria > Enterobacterales > Alteromonadaceae > Cognaticolwellia. The sequence continues at coordinate 24,277 of CAJXUN010000043.1, forward strand.
GCAGAAAATTCAGCTTTATTCCAACGTTCTGAGCTATCGGTACCAAGATAGATGGCATTATCGGCGAGTAGTGCCATATATTGTTCATAATCGGCTTGGGCGGCGGCTTGATGAAAATCATCAAGCACTTGATTTAACTTTTCATTAGCCGACGCAAAACAACTTACAAACAGTAAGCTTATTATCATCTTATACATAGTGACTTAATTCCTTGTCTGAAATTTACTGTTATAATCATACCGTAATTTATTGACTCTTGGCAGTGCTTAACACTGTTTATCTCTTTTCAAAACCGCCACATAACAGCCGGTAAAAACCGCAACAACTTTATCACCACAACAGACTTGTACTTCAATATTGAAGCGGGCGTTTTTCCCAATAGTTAATTCATCGCCATTACCACTGACTAAGTCGCGGGTCGTTCTCGCATGAGCAATACCAGCTAATGGCGCTAGATAGCGAATATTACCTTCAGCTAAAACAATATCAGCCTGTTGTTGATATTGTTTTAGCGCAAAATACACCCAGCCCCAACCTGTAAGCGTCGCCAAGGTATAAATACTGCCAGCAAACATAGTATTGTGAAGGTTTTTATTAAACTTAGCATCGCAATTGGTGATTAATGTTTGTTGATCAAAGTGACAAATACTAATATTCATCGCCTTACTCAGGGGAATAGTTTGATGCCACAACTGTTGAAGTTCGTGCGAGATTACGGCTAAATGAGCATTAAGAACCGATATCGCCTTAGTCATTTTATTATGACTTACTTCATCGTAAAGCGTATGAGAGTAGCCTTCATCAACATACCCTAAACGCTGATAAAATCCTATAGCACTATCACGAGCATTTAATTCAATCGTTTTCACGCCAACTTGAGCGGCTACGCTTTCCAACTCATTGATCAGTAATTTTCCAAGCCCTAGCCCCCTAACCTGATGACTTATTGCCATATAACGAATTTGTGCCTGATCTTGACTATACTTATGTAAACGCCCAACACCGACAATGTTATCGATATCGTCAACAATGACTCGATGGTATGATTGAGCCTCTAAGTCGTCTTTTTCGCTACCATAGGGTTGTTGCCATGGTTTACGTAGAGCCTGCCAACGTAATTGATAATATTGCTCTAATTCAGTTTTATTTTTTGGCGCTCTACATTCGTACATTAGCTATTCTTATACTAAGTGAAATAAATTAAATGCTAACAAATCCTTTATTGCCGGAATCTAATAACACGTGAAACTTGCCCAACATGTGAATCAAGGGCACCTAGTGTACCTTAGTAACGCAGAAGACCAAATATCGATTAGTGAAAATACCTATTATCGTTGGTTAGCGTTTGATGACGTGATTCAAAGCGTAATGCATTTGCGACAGCCCGAAAAATTAACCTTACCGCACCAATACGCTGTATTAATGCCGTTACTTTTCTTTAAGCCCATAAATGTGGTTGAATTAGGTTTAGGTGGCGGAAATATCAGCCGGTTTTTAGCTGTATTGCATTCAGATATTGATGTCGTCAGTGTTGAACTTTCTCGCCAAGTAATTCAATGTTTTAGCAAATTTTTCAACCCACTCCAACACAACATGACTATTGAAAACGAAGCCGCACTAACATGGTTGAAAAGTAGCAGTAACAGGCAAGCTACTGATTGGCTGGTTTGTGATGTCTATCAACATCATGCCGATAGTTTTCAAAAGCGGGTAGAATTGTTAAGCGCATTAGTCGATAATTTACAGCTTGGTGCTTGCTTAACGATTAACTTGCCGGATCTTGATGATCATGAAGTAAATCTTTGTTTGACTATATTAAAGCAGCTACAAAATTCGCATCAGATAATTTACTTTCATATTCCGCGCTATCTTAATATTGTTATTCACCTTTTACCCAATCATTGGCCAATTAATCGTCTGAAAAAACGTTCAAAAGCTACGTACTTGCCTTTATGGCAGTATCGCCGATGGAAAAAATACTTTGCTCATCATATCAAAGCATAATACGGCATTTGTTAAGCTTGTAAGTTAATAGTGACCGGGCCGTCATTAAGCAAACTTACTTGCATATCAGCGCCAAACACCCCTGTTGGTACCGCAAAGCCTAAGTGACGTAACTGGCTGCAAAAATATTGATATAATTCTTCACTCATTTCCGGGGACGCAGCACTCGTAAAGCTTGGACGTAGACCTTTAGAAGTATTTGCAGCAAGGGTAAACTGCGAGACAACTAATATCTCGCCATTAACTTGCTTAACATTCAAATTCATTTTGCCGTTCTCATCGGAAAAAATTCTATACCCTGCCACACGTTCAGCTAAGCGCTTAGCTTTAACCTGATTATCTTCAGGTTCAATAGCCAATAGCACCAATAAACCCTGCGCTATTTCACCAACCACTTGGTTATCAACACTAACACTCGCGTGTGAAACTCGTTGCAATAATGCGATCATTTACTCTCTGCTACTTTTTTCTGCAATAAAATTAGCCATAGTATCTGCTGCTTTACAAAATCCATCAATAGTTTGTGTTTCAAAACCTCCATGACCTGCTTTCGGTAATATTTGTAATTGTGCACTTGCCCATGCTTGCACGAGTTTATCGGCATAGCGCAACTGACACACCATGTCATAGCGACCATGTAAAACAATGGCTGGAATTTCATTAATTGTCGCTAAATTATTCAAGATAAAATTCTCTTCAATAAAACAATGATTGATAAAGTAGTGAGCTGATATTTTTGCCATACATAAGGCTTGATGGGCGTCTTCGATATGATGTGATTCTATATGGTGATGTTCGATTGTTGACAATCTAAGCTCCCACAAGCACCACGCCTTACTGGCGGCAATAGCAGCAATTTCATTGCTTCCAATGAGTAAGTCATAATAGCCGTGTAGAACATTTTTACTGCTAATATCAGGTAGCTGCTCAACAAAATCTCGGTGGTATTCGGGAAAAAATCCTGCGGCACCATTGTTGCTATATAGCCAGTCATATTCAGTAGATGTACCGAGAAAAATTCCCCGCAAAATAAAGCCCAACACTGTTTCCGGGTACTCAATACCATAGAGCAAGGCCAATGTGGTGCCCCAAGAGCCTCCAGCGACTAACCAATGAGATATATCTAAATGTTTACGGATAAGGTCAAGGTCATCAATCAAGTCTTTGGTGGTATTATTCTTCAGGCTTGGCGATGGTTTGGAGCGACCACAGCCTCGTTGATCAAATAAAATGATTCGATACTTATCAGGATCAAAATAGCGCCGATGATTTTTACTTGTGCCACCACCTGGGCCACCATGTAAATAAATAACGGCGATGCCATTTGGATTACCTGATTGTTCAAGATAGAGTTGATGCCCATCAGAAACATCGAGCCACTCTTGGTGATACACCGCTATATTTGGAAAAAGCACTCTGGCCATAAACCCTCCTTAAAGAGAATCTATTCAGTTTAGTTGCTTAACAAGCAAATAGCGACCATGCCATCTGATAATAAATTATAACTTAATCAGTATCTTGCTCTGATAACGCTAACTTGTTTTTTGTATCAAAATCTTCTAATGATACGGTAAATAGTGCCCCTACTAGCACCACCAACCAACTCAAATATACCCAAAGAAATAAAATTGGAATACTCGATAACGCGCCATATATCGCCTGATAAGATGGTAGTTGAGTTACATAGATAGCAAAAGATTTTTTCGCTACCTCAAATAAAACTGCCGCTAGTACAGCACCAGCAATAGCAAATTTAGCTGGAATGACTTTATTAGGCACTACCATATATAAAATGAAAAAAGCGGTTGTTGATGCGACTAAAGGTAACGCCCGAACCAAAACATTGGTTAGCCCTAACAAGTCGTAATCACCTAACGACACCATAGATAAAATATAAGAACTCAGTACCAAGCTACTCCCCACTAATACTGGGCCTAACGTTAAAACCATCCAATACATTGAGAAGGAGGTGATAACTCTGCGCTTTTCATCGACCCGCCATAGCTTATTTAAGCATTTATCAATTGCTGAAATGAGTAGCATGGCAAAAATAAATAGTGCGGTTATTGCCACGGCTGACATCTTAGACGCATTGCTAACAAAACCGGTAATATGCTCTTGCACCACATCACCAGAAGCAGGAACAAAGTTCTGATAAACAAAATTTTCTATTAATTCTCGAATTTCAGAAAATATCGGAAAAGCGGTCATGACCGATAACATAACTACCATTAATGGCACTAATGACATTAAGGTAACATATGACAAGTAACCCGCGGTGACATGTATCCGTTCTTTTTTAAAGTTGTTAACAAACAATAAAAAAAAGCTAAGGCCCGCTTCGATATAATGATGTTGCTTTATTTTTTCTAATTTGGAATGCATATAAACGACTAGTTAGAACCATTACATTCATAGTAAGGCAATGGATAAAATAACGGTAGTGATAATCTAGGTAATTTTATATTTCATGCCATTATATTTAAAATATAATTAATCAGTGGTGCCAACATTCAGATAGCTGTTGTATACCTGACTAAAACTCGATTAGATAGACGGTGACATTCGGTGAGGTTAGTCAGGGTCAATTTCAACAATAATAAAACACATAACTGAATGGCACGTATCATTTAGTAAATATATTACCGATTAATCGTATTTTATTAACGTGATTAAAATATATAATAACGTTTACTTGTTAGTGCGGAGAAACAATTTGTTCAAGGCTTTCTTCTGGCCAGTTAGCCAGTTGGTTAATTTCAGCTAACAAGGCAGATAACTGTTTAACTTGCTTAGGTCCTGCAGAGCCTTCTTCAAAGAGTTGGCTTAATTGCTGTAGCGTTTTGAGCTGTTCTGGAGACATTAAGAAATTATCCTTTTTCTTGTAACGATATTAATGGTTAACTAGCTGTGCGTCTATTGCCTGTGGGAAACACAACCATATTGTTTTTGATGTTATCGCGACCATCATTAATAAACTCATCGTACAGTTTATCTAGCTCACGTTTTTCTAATAACTTTGCATTATTGGCAACCGCTTTTTCAAATAGGCAATTCAGTCTTGCTAACTTGTGCGTTTCCATAACTATCACCCTTCTAACATTCAAATGGTCATTACCTTGAGTCTGAGCTTAAATATAGCAGTTAATGGGATTTCTAAAAGGTCAGGAAATATAAATGGATAATATAATTTTTAAAAATAAAGATGCACTAATAACAAAAAACGTAACATACTATTTTTTAAAAGAATTATAAAAAGATTAAAAGTTAAGAATTAAAATACCCTCTTAATGTTTAAGACATGTCTTACATAAAACATCTCTTTACAGTAAAAAATGTAAAAAAAAACCATTCGAATTACTTCAAATGGTTTTCTAATCATCGGTTGGCTAAAGTTTATTTAGCACTACGACCTTCACGTTTACGATCATTCTCTTTTAATGACTTCTTACGAATACGAATGCTTTCAGGCGTCACTTCAACTAACTCATCATTATCAATAAATTCTAATGCTTGCTCTAAAGACATAATGATAGGTGGAGTCAATGTTTGTGCTTCATCAGTACCAGAAGAACGAACGTTAGTTAATTGCTTACCCTTAAGGGCATTAACCGTTAAATCGTTATCACGGCTATGAATACCAATGACTTGACCTTCGTAAATATCAATACCGTGACCAATTAACATACGACCACGAGATTGTAAGTTAAAGATAGCGTTAGTTAATGCTTTACCCGTTGCGTTAGCGATCATTACACCATTTTTACGTTGGCCGATTTCGCCGCCTTTATGAGGACCGTATTCAAAGAATGTATGATAAATCAAACCAGAACCTGACGTTAACGTCATAAATTCAGTTTGGAAACCAATCAAACCACGACTAGGCATGATAAAGTCCATACGAATACGACCAGTACCATCAGGCGCCATATCAGTTAATTCTGCTTTACGTACACCCATTCTTTCCATGATAGGACCTTGATGCTGTTCTTCAACATCAATAGTTACAGTTTCGTATGGTTCTTGTAACTCACCATTTATTTCACGAATAATAACTTCTGGACGTGATACCGCAAGCTCAAAACCTTCACGACGCATGTTTTCAATTAGGATACCTAAATGAAGCTCACCACGTCCTGATACTTTAAACTTATCCGCATCTTCTAATTGCTCAACACGCAATGCAACGTTGTGGATCAACTCTTTATCTAAACGGTCTTTGATGTTACGTGATGTAACAAATTTACCTTCTTTACCACAAAATGGTGAAGTATTTACTTGGAAAGTCATGTTGATGGTCGGTTCATCAACAGACAATGCCGGTAAACCTTCAACTTCCGTTGGACAACAAATAGTGTCTGATATTTTTAACTCGCCTAGGCCAGTAATAGCGATAATATCACCAGCAAAACCTTCGGCAATATCATGGCGCTCTAATCCTAAGTAACCAAAAACTTTACCTACTTTGGCATTGTGTACGCCGCCGTTTGCTAAGTTAATAGTCACTTGTTGATTTGGCTTTACAGAACCACGGGCAATACGACCAACGCCAATAACACCTAAGTATGAGCTGTAATCAAGTTGAGATATTTGCATTTGAAATGGACCATCTGGATCCGCTGTTGGTGCAGGCACTTCTTTAAGAATAGTATCAAATAGAGGTGTCATGTCAGTGCCAGTTGCGCCTTCTTCAAGCGTCGCCCAACCATTGATTGCTGAAGCGTAAACAACTTTAAAGTCAAGTTGTTCATCGGTAGCACCAAGGTTATCAAACAATTCAAAAACTTGGTCCATAACCCAGTCAGGACGAGAACCTGGCTTATCAACTTTATTAATAACAACAATTGGTTTTAAACCTTGAGCAAACGCTTTTTTCGTAACGAAACGCGTTTGTGGCATAGGGCCCTCTTGTGCATCAACGATAAGCAAAACTGAATCTACCATCGACATTACACGTTCAACTTCACCACCAAAATCAGCATGGCCAGGAGTATCTACGATGTTTACACGGTAGCCGTTCCAGTTAATAGCCGTGTTTTTAGCTAAGATTGTGATACCACGTTCTTTTTCGATGTCATTCGAATCCATCGTACGTTCTTCTAGACCGCCACGGGCGTCTAGCGTACCTGACTGTTCTAATAATTTATCAACTAAAGTGGTTTTTCCGTGGTCAACGTGAGCAATAATTGCCACATTTCTTAATTTATCTAACACAGGCGTTACTCGCTGTTACTATCGTTTATTGCTACTTCAAGCAGTTTAACGAATAGGGCTATAATTGGGCGCGTATTATACAGCAGAAGTACAAACAAAGACACTGCCATAAAAATATAAATTAAATTTATAACCCCTAAATAGATTCCTGCTAATATATTGTCCATGACCAAATTGGAGCGACCGCACCATGATGCAGCAAGTAGCGCACAAAAATGGTGCAGAACAACTCAAGTAAAAACATTAAAGCCTTATATTTCAATAGCTTTAGCTTTGGCACAGTATTAGCTTAAGCACAAACAAACAAAATTAATTTTTTGAAAGCTTAAAGAACTTACTACACTGGAGATTTTCAATGTCAAACGCAGTTTTAGATTTAATTAAAGAACATGACGTCAAATTTGTTGATTTACGTTTTACTGACTCTAAAGGTAAAGAACAACACGTTTCAATTCCACATCATCAAGTAACAGAAGATTTTTTTGAAGATGGTAAAATGTTTGATGGTTCTTCAATTGAAGGCTGGAAAGGCATTAACGAATCAGACATGGTGATGATGCCGGTTGCAGAATCTGCGGTACTCGACCCATTTACTGAAGCGGTAACATTGAATATTCGTTGTGACATTGTTGAACCTACTACTATGCAAGGTTACAGCCGTGATCCACGCTCAGTTGCTAAGCGCGCTGAAGACTATATGCGCAGTACTGGCATCGCAGATACTGTATTGATTGGTCCAGAGCCAGAGTTTTTCGTGTTTGATGATGTACGTTTTCACACAGATATGAGTGGTTCGTTCTATAAAATAGACGATAAAGAAGCCGCTTGGAATTCTGGTACAGAATACGAAGAAGGCAACATGGGACATCGTCCAGGTGTAAAAGGTGGTTATTTCCCAACGTCACCTGTCGATTCATCTCAAGATTTGCGCTCAGCTATGTGCTTAGTAATGGAAGAAATGGGCTTAGTGGTGGAAGCTCATCATCACGAAGTAGCCACTGCGGGTCAAAATGAAATTGCTTGTCGTTTTAACACTATGGTACTTAAAGCAGATGAAGTTCAAATCTATAAGTATGTTGTTCATAACGTAGCGCACGCCTACGGTAAAACAGCGACCTTTATGCCAAAACCATTGGTTGGTGATAATGGTACAGGTATGCATGTACACCAATCTCTTGCTAAAGACGGCGTTAACTTATTCTCTGGTGATAAATACGGCGGGTTATCTGAGTTAGCACTTTATTACATTGGCGGTATCATTAAGCATGCCAAAGCATTGAATGCTTTCACTAATGCCTCTACTAACTCATATAAGCGTCTTGTGCCACACTTTGAAGCACCGGTAATGCTAGCTTACTCTGCACGTAACCGTTCCGCGTCAATTCGCATTCCAATGGTGCCAAGTCCAAAAGCTATGCGTATTGAAGTTCGCTTCCCTGATCCAACCATGAATCCTTACTTAGGTTTCTCTGCAATGTTAATGGCTGGTCTTGATGGTATCAAAAATAAGATCCATCCTGGTGATGCCATGGATAAAGATTTATATGACTTACCAGCAGAAGAAGCTGCTGAAATTCCTCAAGTTGCAACCTCATTAAGTGAAGCACTTGACGCCTTAGAAAATGACATGGACTTCTTAACAGAGGGTGGTGTTATGGACAAAGATATGATCGACGCTTATATTGGCTTAAAGCGTAAAGAAGTTGAGTTATTAAACTCTACAACTCATCCTGTTGAATTCGATATGTACTACAGCGTATAAAGAATTCAAATAGTTAAATATTAAAAAAGCTCACTTCGGTGAGCTTTTTTTGTGGCACATTCGGCATTATTTGGATAGATTAACACTAGACCTACGGAACAGGAATATTACTTTTGATCTACACCGCACGTTTTTGCCTTTTTTTTCTATTGCTTACGCAAGCTTTCTCGGTGTTTGCAAGCACGGCTAAAATTTATGTATGGCGCAACGAACAAGGTGTACTAGTTTTTTCAGATAGTCCTCAGCCGGGGGCAGAAGAAGTAGATATTAAAGAACCTAATACCGTAAAATCCTCAATTGACACCTCCATATTAGATATAAAACCCCAAGCGATAGACAATAATTATCAAGTAGAAATAATCCAACCAAAAAATAACGCTACGGTCAGAGATAACACAGGTTCAGTTTATGTGTCAGGTAGAATTAAACCTATCTTTAAACGCGGACTTAAGATTCAATTATATTTAGATGATCAACCTTATGAAAAACCACAAACACATTCAATGTTCGTGCTAAGAAATGTAGACCGTGGCGAACATCAAATAAAAATGTCGATCTTTGATGATAAAGGCAAGGTTATTGCAACGTCTTCTCCAGTAACGTTTTATATGCACAGAGTCTCTGTTAATAAGGCAAATTAGCCTGATTTCAGTGCATATTGCACCATAATTATTTACACTCGTTACTTATCGCACCATTTTAGTGCAAGGAAAAGTAATGTCTAATAACGTCCTAAATTTAAAAAAAATAAAATTGCACTATCAACAAGCGTTACCTAATCAGATGGTAACGGCAGTCGTCGTATTAGATAGCGATCTAAGCATTTGCTATGTTAATCCTGCTGCTGAAGCATTGTTAGTTAAAAGTTTAAGTAAACTAAACCGACAACCTATTGAACAAGTATTTTACAATACCCCTATTAATAGTAACCGTTTGCAGCAGCTACTAACTACCGGACAAGAGTTTAGTGATAGTGATGTTACGATTGAGTTTTTTGATCACCGCCGAATCACCGTAGAGATCACAGCCTCATCGGTTACTTTTGAGCAATACCCACACATATTGTTAGAATTTAAACAAATTGATCAACAAAAACAGATCAGCGCCGAAGCTTTTCAGCAACAACAATGGGAATCTGCTCGAGATCTTATCCGTGGTCTGGCACATGAAATTAAAAATCCTTTGGGTGGGCTAAGAGGTGCAGCACAATTATTAGATTTAGAGCTTAACGCAGAACAAAAAGAATATACCGCCATGATCATTGAGCAAGCCGATAGGCTAACGAACTTGGTTGATCGCTTGTTAGGTCCAAATCATTTACCCGTAATGAAATTGCAAAATATTCATATAGTTATCGAAAAAGTGTTCCAATTAACACAATTTGATAACCCGAAGAACATCGCCTTAGCGCGCGATTATGATCCCTCAATTCCTGAATTAACCTTTGATCAAGACAAGTTACAACAAACGGTTATCAATATTATTAACAATGCTATTCAAGCATTAGATACAGAGCATAAGATTACATTAAGAACGCGGGCAGCAAGCAATAAAACCATTAACGGTAAGCGAATAAAACTCTGCGCTGAAATCAGCATAATCGACAACGGCCCAGGCATACCTGAGCATATTCAAAGTACGCTATTCTACCCTATGGTGTCCGGTCGAGCCTCAGGAACCGGCTTAGGTCTTTCAATTTGCCAAACGATAGTACATCAGCACAACGGAAAATTATCCTGTAAAAGCCGTCCAGGGCATACAGAGTTTACTATTTTATTACCTTTTGATAGCGAGAGAAGCCAATGATCACCGAACAAGTTTGGATCGTCGATGATGATAGTTCCATTAGATGGGTACTAGAAAAGGCATTGTCCAACGCTAACATCAGCGTAGGGACATTTCATAACCCTGAAGACCTCTTAACCGCATTAGAACATAACCAGCCTGAGGTCATTATTTCTGATATTCGCATGCCTAATATCGACGGTATGACATTATTAGCCCAAATCAATGATCAGTTTTCTCATATACCGGTTATTATCATGACGGCGCATTCTGACCTCGACAGTGCGGTAAATGCCTATCAGGGCGGCGCTTTTGAGTATTTGCCAAAGCCTTTTGATATTGACGATGCAGTGACCCTTGCCAATAGAGCGTTAACACACGCTCGTGAATTAAAATCTAAAAAACAACTTAACGTTCCATCGGTAGAAAGTGTCGGCATTATCGGAGCAGCACCGTCAATGCAGGAAGTTTTTAGAGCTATTGGTCGACTATCTCGTTCAAGTATCAGTGTGCTAATTAATGGTGAATCCGGTACAGGTAAAGAATTAGTCGCACATGCATTACATATGCACAGTCCTCGCTCTTCAGCCCCCTTTATTCCACTTAATATGGCAGCTATCCCAAAAGACTTAATTGAATCCGAACTATTTGGCCACGAAAAAGGCGCATTTACTGGCGCTAATGCAATACGTCAAGGACGCTTTGAACAGGCGCATCAGGGAACACTTTTCTTAGATGAAATAGGTGATATGCCATTAGATATTCAAACACGATTACTTAGGGTACTCGCTGATGGTCAATTTTACCGCGTTGGCGGTCACTCCCCCATACAAGTTGATGTACGAATAATTGCAGCAACACATCAAAACTTAGAGGAACGAGTCAACAATGGTGAGTTTCGTGAAGATTTATTTCATCGACTTAATGTCATCAGAATACAAATTCCGAGCCTAAGAGAAAGAAAAGAAGATATTAAGCAATTAGCCCAACATTTCTTAAAGCAAGCAGCTAACGAGCTAGCCGTTGAAAGTAAAACACTGCATAAAACGACCTTATCATATTTAGAGCAATGTGAATGGCCAGGCAATGTTAGGCAACTGGAAAATATCTGTCGATTTTTAACGGTTATGGCTAGCGGTAAACAAATACTAATGACTGACTTACCCAGTGAACTGACCGAAAAGCCGGTTACGCTAATCAACAACTCACAGGAAAGCTGGCAAGATAACTTAAAAAAATGGGTAAATAATGAATTATCATTAGGTAAGAGTAATATTATTGAACAAGCATTACCTGAGTTTGAGAAAGTATTACTCGCTAGTGCCCTAAAACATACTCAAGGTCACAAACAAGAAGCAGCCAAACGTTTAGGTTGGGGGCGTAATACCTTAACAAGAAAACTAAAAGAGCTAAATATGCCAGATTAGCGGATTGGTTTTATTACTCGTTCCTAAGCGTTTACTATCGGAAAAGTGATAACTTGGTCTATTTTATTCACCGTTAAAGCAAGCATAACGAGCCGATCAATGCCAAGTGCAACACCTGCACACGCAGGTAAGCCGTGCTCCAATGCCGAGATGAAGTGTTGATCAATGTCTTGTTCAATTTTTCCTAATGTAGTGCGTGTTTGATTGTCCTGCTCAAAGCGCAATTTTTGTTGAGCAACATCAGTTAATTCATGAAAACCATTAGCCAGTTCAATACCTTTAAAGTAACACTCAAAACGCTCGGCAACACGTGGATCCTTCAAGCTGATTTTTGCAAGTGACGCTTGGCTTGCTGGAAAGTTATAAACAAAACATGGCTTATTATCGCCTATATTGGGTTCAATTAACTCTGCCATAATAAATTGTAGTAATGTATCTAGACAATCTTCCTGTTCTAGCCAATCACTCAATTTATCATGAGCAGAAATGATTCGAATTAGTTCATCTCTGTTAGTCATCAAAGGATCAATAGCGACTTCTCTGATAAAGAGTTCCTGATAACTAATACGCTCAACTTGCTGGCAGCCCAAAACAGAGCTAAGTAACTCCGCCACCTCATCCATTAATTGAAAATGGTCAAAACCAACTCTATACCACTCTAACATGGTAAATTCGGGATTATGATATCGACCTTGTTGTTCATGCCGAAAGGCTTTACAAATTTGATAACAACAACCGTAACCACTTGCGAGTAAACGCTTCATCGCAAATTCAGGTGATGTTTGCGCATACAGATTTGTTGACTCATCACAATGACTCTCTGCAGAGTAATTATATAGAGTACTAAACGCATCCAAATGTACATCAGTTACCGTGGCATGTGAAAGTAAAGGCGTTTCAACTTCAATGATATCTAAAGCTAAGAAGAAGCTCCGAATTTGGGCTAAAATATGCGCTCGTTGCTTGGCATTTTGCCAGTCCATAGTCGGTTGCCATGACATCAATAAAATTACCTATAAGAATACAATCAACATTTAACGCTACTTTAAACGAAATAATAGCAGACAGCAAAAAGCCCGACTCTTTCGAATCGGGCTTCTTTAATAGGAGCCTGATAATGTCCTACTCTCACATGGGAACTCCCACACTACCATCGGCGCTAACACGTTTC
>CAJXUN010000044.1 GCA_913061475.1 uncultured Colwellia sp.
GATAAAAATCTGACGCAATGTAGCCACCCAAGATAAGAAACGGTGCCACCATTAAAGCGATTTTCGTATGACGGTTCATGATCATCCTTATTTTTCTTTAGTATTATGTACTATGGTAATTAAAAATCATCTTGCAACACTACATCCCCTAGCTGTTGCGACTGCCTATTATATTACGTTTAACTGTTAAATATTAATGAAAAAATTAAAGGCTCCACAAGTGGAGCCTTTATGCCTGTGGTACAAAATACCCTTACACTATGCTAGTGATCGTGTGCCGCAGAAACACCACCATGTGGCGTACGGAAGTTATCGACCATCTGTTGAATATGTGCTGGTGCTGGGCCGGTTACTTTCAACATGGCAAATGCAACCACAAAGTTAACTACCGCGCCAACTGAACCAAAGGCATTTGGTGAAATACCAAAGAACCAATTAGGCCCCATATCGCCTAAGAATGACGTACCAGGAATAAACATAATACCTTTATGTTGGAACACATACAGCATAGTGACTCCGATACCTGAAATCATACCTGCAACAGCCGCTTTACCACTCATTTTCTTAGCAAATATACCCATCATTAGTGCCGGGAATATTGACGATGCTGCTAAACCAAAGGCTAGCGCCACGGTTCCTGCGGCAAAACCAGGCGGATTTAAACCCAGCCAACCAGCCACTAAGACCGATATGGTCATAACTACACGACCCGCTAATAACTCATTTTTCTCTGTTAAATCAGGTGTTAATATACCTTTCATTAAATCATGAGAAATAGAGGACGAAATCGCTAATAATAAGCCCGCAGCAGTCGACAGCGCAGCAGCTAAGCCACCGGCGGCAACTAAAGCAATAACCCAGTTTGGTAAGTTCGCGATTGCAGGGTTAGCCAATACCATAATGTCACGGTCAACTTTCACCATTTCATTGGTTGCTTTGTCTGCAGTGTATTGAATTTTACCATCGCCATTTTTTTCTTCGTATTTCAATAAGCCAGTTTTTTCCCAATCTTTAAACCACTGAGGACGCTCAGCATAATCAAGATTTTGACCCGCTACTGGCTCAATAGTGTTCATTAAGTTTAAACGAGCCATAGCGCCAACTGCGGGAGCCACTGTGTACAACAACGCAATAAACACTAATGCGTAACCTGCTGATTGACGAGCAGCTTTAACTGAAGGCACCGTGAAAAAACGCATAATAACGTGCGGTAAACCGGCCGTACCTATCATCAGTGATAAGGTATAGGCGAACATATTTACTGTGCCCCCCATGTTGTCAGTGGTGTACTCTTTAAAACCAAGATCGGTTACCACCATATCTAGTTTGTCGAGTAAGTAAACACCGCTACCATCAGCTAACGTCGAACCTAAACCCAGTTGTGGAATCGGGTTACCGGTTAATTGTAGCGAGATAAAGACGGCGGGAATGGTATAAGCAAAAATCAAAACGCAATACTGAGCGATTTGCGTGTAAGTAATACCTTTCATGCCACCTAATACCGCATAAACCCAAACCACGAACATACCAATGTAAAGGCCTAGATCATAATCAACTTCTAAGAAGCGAGAGAATGCAACACCCACACCTTTCATTTGGCCGATGATATAAGTTAATGAAGCGATAATTAAACAAACAACCGCAACGACACGTGCAGTTTTAGAATAATATCGATCATAGATAAACTCAGGTACGGTAAATTTACCATGCTTACGCATATAAGGTGCCAGTAACATAGCAAGTAAAACATAGCCACCGGTCCAACCCATTAGAAATACAGAGCCCCCGTATCCTAAAAAGGAAATCATACCCGCCATTGAAATAAATGACGCCGCACTCATCCAGTCAGCACCAATGGCCATACCGTTTTGCATTGGCGTAACACCACCACCAGCAACATAAAAGTCACTGGTTGAACCTGCTCGAGCCCACCAAGCTATACCAAAGTAAACAGCGAACGAACCAAATACAGCTATGTATGTATAAAGCTTTAACTCATCCATTATGATTCCTCCACGTTATATTTTTTATCAAGGTCGTTCATTTTTTTTGTATACCAAAAAACTAAACCGACAAAGGTGTAAATTGAGCCTTGTTGTGCAAACCAGAAACCTAGTTTATAGCCACCTAGACGTATTGCATTTAAAGGTTCGACAAGTATCAAACCAAAACCAAATGAAACTACGAACCAAATGGCAAGACATATGAATATTAAGCGCAGATTTTCCTGCCAATATGTTGTGTTACCTTCCATCATCCTCTCCTAGCAATTATTCCTATTAAGTCTATTAACTCAATAGGCACAGCGTTTTATGATTTTTATACGCTTTAACCTGTTGTTTAAAGAGCGGTTAAGTATTTATTCAATCCAGAAAGTGGATAAATCAATACTTAACCTACTCTAGGCTACACACTAGCAATCTTTGTTCGACGCTCCTATTAAACTTTAGTCTAGAAGATGGGTGAAACAGTTGACTTAAGCGTTACAATTCTCCTAAATACAGGAATACTATTTACTTGGAATACGGCCATGGACTCCGCACTCACTGAAATTAGCGAATTTATTCAAGCGATCCCGCCGCTGGAATTATTACCAAGTCATATCATTGAACAAATAGTCAAAGAGATAAATATTTGCTACGTCCGTCGTGGTCAAATGCTTCCGCCGCAAGGTATTACCGACGAAAGCCTCTATATTTTGCGCAAAGGCGCCTTAAGCTATGTCACTAACGAGGGTGAATTACTAGGCAAATATGGTGAAGGAGAGGTTTGTACGGTTTTTTGTTTTAGCAATAACGACAATATCAAAGTGACTACCGACGAAGATACCTTGCTTTACAGTATCAATTATCATAATTTTCGTCAGTTAGTCGATGAATATCCTGATGTGATGGCGTTTTTTCAGCAAACGGCTGAACAACGGCTAAATAAGAAAATGCTACAAGTCAATGAAGATGCTATTTTAAATTCTTCATTGCTCAACAGTTCAGTTGTAAATTTCTATCATAGCCCTGTGGTTACTATTAGCCCCGAAACTAGCATTCAACAGGCCGCTATTTTAATGACCGAAGAAAATTTTTCCTGTTTAGTTATCGTGCGAAATAACCAGCCCTTAGGCATAGTGACTGACAAAGACATTCGGCGCCGCTGTGTTGCGCAAGGCTTACCGACTGATCAACCCGTTAGTACCATCATGACCGATAACATGGCGACCATTGACATTAAGAGCACCGCCTATGATGCACTCATGATGATGACCCAAAAGCATATTCACCATTTGCCCGTCACTAAAAACAGCCAACTAAAAGGCATGGTGACCGTCACTGACTTAATGAATAATGAGGGACAAAATGCCGTTAACATTACCAGTGTTATTCATAAAGCAAAGTCGGTTAGCGAACTAACTGACATCAGCAGTATGATACCCAAACTACAAATTCGTATGGCAAAACTGGGCACTACCGCCGATCATGTCGGCAAAAGTATTAGTGCGATTACCATGGCTTTCACTATTCGATTAATTGAAATGGCGGAAAAATTATTAGGCCCACCGCCCGTACCATACGCATGGTTAGCTGCAGGTTCACAGGCCCGGCAAGAGCAATTTGCTCACTCAGATCAAGACAATGCCCTGATCATCTCAAACGACATGCAGCCAGAACACAGTTATTGGTTTAAAGATCTCGCCACTTTTGTTTCAGACGGTTTAGCCGCGTGCGGATTTATTTACTGCCCCGGTGACGTAATGGCCACTAATCCAAAGTGGTGCCAAACACAGCAGAAATGGTCACAATATTTTGCCCAGTGGATAAACACACCTGAGCCGAAAGCATTAATGCATTGCAGTATATTCTTCGATTTAACCACAGTTTATGGTGACAGTCGCTTGCTCGAACAAGTGCAAGAAAAAATGTTAAAAACCACCCAACACAGCACATTATTCATCGCACATTTATCTCGAAATGCTTTAAATTTAAGACCACCGCTTGGTTTTTTCCGTGACTTTGTGTTAATTCAAGACGGCGAAAATAAAGCCACACTAGATTTAAAGCACAACGGTATTGCTCCTATCGTCGATCTTGCGCGCATTTATGCGTTATCGGAAGGTATCTCTTCGGTGAATACCATAGAGCGTTTACAGCAAGCCGCAGGAACACCTTCATTGACAAAATCCTCAGCGGCAAATTTAATCGACGCTTATGAATTTTTAAGCATGCTACGTATGATGCATCAAGCCAATAAATTACAACAAGGACAACAGCCTAATAATTACTTGTCGCCAAAAGAAATTTCCAAACTCGAGCGTGAACATTTAAAAGATGCTTTTAAAGTGATAAAAACCATGCAAGACAGCCGTCAATCAACTTATTAGATAAGCCGTATTATGTTTAATCATCATCTAACCCGCTGGTTACTCGGTTACGAAGCACAGCGAAAGCGCATGTTAAAAAAAGCGCCTGAAGGACCATTGCGTGACTTTCTTAGTGCTCCTTTTCCAGCGCTTTATACGCCATTTGATCAAATTCCGATTTTAGCGGTAGATTTTGAAACCACGGGCTTAGATGCCGTGCACGATAAGTTACTAAGTGTGGGTTGTGTCGAGCTTTGCCACAATCAAATCAAACTTGGCAGCAGCTACCACCAAATAATCAACACGAAGGGAAGATTGAAAGCAGATAATGTCACTATTCACCAAATTACTGATGATCAAAAAGACCAAGGTCAGCCACTAGCACAAGTAATAGCACAATTATTACAGAAGCTAACAGGTAAAGTCATGCTGGTACATTTTGCTCGTATCGAGCGACAATTTTTACAACAAGCCTGCCTTGAACTTTATGGTATGGCACCACCATTGCCCATTATTGACACGCTAGTGGTTGCTAAAAAAAGGCTCGACAAAAGAGATGTTGCGTATGATCCTTCAGAATTAAGGCTATCTGCCTTACGGGCAAAATATGGTTTTCCTGATCATTATGCTCATAATGCCCTCAATGATGCCATCGCCACCGCCGAGCTGCTATTAGCGCAAGTTAGCGATAGAGATGAGTCGATGTCACTGCAACAATTAATTTTATAGCTTTTGCAATAACTCAGCGAAAAATTCAAGAGAAAGCCTAATTGGCAATACTTGCATTAGCATGAAGTACTTTGGCGCAAATAGCACCGAAAAAATATCAAGACGGGTTTGCCAAGATAGCGCTATCTTAAAGCCAAAAATGCCTTCAAACACTATTCTCAAAGAAGTAAAAATGAACAATGAAACTTGTCACTTTTTAGATAAAATCAACATCAGCATAGCTATTTTGACGAAAAATTATAGTCATCAAAATACGCTAAACCAAACACTAACCGAGCCAATGATACTTATCAACAAGATAGAGGACTAGGGCTCTCGTTGTAAAAAACAGCTAAGATAATTCGTCGTTTTTGCAACTAATCAAACCAAGTTATTCGTCGCTGCAGTTACACCAACAATAACCATTTGTGTGCCGATCACCGCCAAAATTAAACCCATTAAACGAGTCACAATGCTTAGCCCTGCCTTACCCACAAACTTTAGAATGCTAGTACTAAAAATAAAACAGAAAAATGTCATTAAACATAATAATGCAAAGACAGAAATAGTGATGACGATGCCAGATATTCCTCCTGATGAAGAGAAGTTCATCGCCGTTGCAATGGTGCCAGGCCCGGCAAGTAAAGGCACAGCTAATGGTGACACCGCAACATCAGAATCATCATGGCTTTTTGCAGAGTGCAACTTAGAGCCTTGACCGTTCAGCATATGGTAACCGACTAAAAACACTAATATACCACCGGCAATTCTCAGGGCTGAAAGCGTGATACCAAACAAATGAAAAATAGCTTTCCCCAATACTGAAAAGCATAAAATGACACAAAAGGTGATCGCTAATGCTTTTGCCGCAATTTTAACTTGCTCGGCTTTACCTTTATCACCAACGAGGCCTGCAAAAACGGCAGTGTTTGCAATTGGGTTCATGATGGCAAAGAAACCAAGAAACACCGTCACTGCTTGGGCATATATGTCATTCATAAAATAAAAACTCCTAATATTAGGCCGAGTACGTTAGCAAACGTTCAGCTTATCTAAGCAATATTAATCCACTGAAATACCAATTATTTTATACCTTGTAGCACCACAGTCACCATAAGTTATTTTAGCTAAATGCACAAAATAACTTGGTCTATCGCAAAACTATGAGACAATTCACTTAAGCAATCACCTACTTAAGGTTTATGATGAAACTTTTAGCCCGTAATCTTTCTCGTTCAACTACAGAACAAGAGCTGCGCATTTTATTTTCTGCCCATGGGTCAGTCACTGAGTGTAACTTGGTGTTAGACCAAGAAACAGGTAAATCAAAAGGTTTTGCCTTTATCGAAATGCCAAATGAAAAAGAAGCCAAATTAGCCTTAGCTAATCTGCATGAAACAAAAGTCGCTAATAATAAAATTCGTGTGAAAATGGCGCAGTAATATTATTCAAGCAATAATAAAAAAGCCAGTGCTCTAATAGCACTGGCTTTTTTATTATCTATGTCTGTTAATGATCTTAAAGCCAACTTAAGAAAATTTAGTTTTATCGACTGCAACTGACTATCATAAAAGTTAAGATATTTTCTCAATAAACTTAACCAATGCAGCCTCATTAATGGGTTTACTGATAAAGTACCCTTGGCCAATATGGCAACCTTCGGCGGCTAATAAGTCCATTTCAAGCTCACTCTCAATACCTTCAGCAACAACTTCTACACCTAAGTTTATGCCAACATCAATAATGCTTTTGACAATCGCATGTGACTTGCGATGCTCGTGAACATTTTTAACAAAACTTCGATCAATTTTCAGGTAGTCAATATCAATATCCAATAGATAAGCAAACGATGAAAAACCCGTACCAAAATCATCAATTGATAGTTTGATATGTCGAGATTTAAGTTTAGCAATGGTTTGCTGAACCTGAACAAGGTCATCAAAGAAAATAGATTCGGTTAGCTCAAATTCCAACAGTGATGAATCAATTTTATATTGATCTATAAGGCTAAAGACCTGTTCGGTAAAATTGGCATCAGCAAAGTCTAATGCTGAAATATTCAATGAAATAGGCATGCTGCATAAGGCTGTACTTTCCCAACTAACCATTGTTTTACAAGCCTTTTCTATCAACCAATAGGTAATATCCCTGATTAAGCCATTTTTTTCAGCTGCCGGAATAAATTTATCAGGATAAATTAATTGTTCAGGACTTTTTTGCCACCTAATTAATGCTTCAACACCACAAATACGATTATTATTTAACGTGAACTTAGGCTGAAAGTGAAGAATAAATTCATCTTTAGCAATCGCCTCACGCAATTGCTCTTCAAGCAAAACACTTTCCAGTGCAATCTGATCTAACTTTTTATCAAAGAAATGATAAGTATTCTTTCCTGACGTTTTCGCTTGATACATTGCCATGTCAGCT
Source organism: uncultured Colwellia sp. (assembly GCA_913061475.1). Classification (GTDB taxonomy): domain Bacteria; phylum Pseudomonadota; class Gammaproteobacteria; order Enterobacterales; family Alteromonadaceae; genus Cognaticolwellia. Next base: position 7,490 of record CAJXUN010000044.1, read on the forward strand.
TTACGAATGAGATCGTCGGCACTCACTGAATCGTCAGGAGAAATCCCCACCCCAATACTACAAGACATATAGTATTTTTTATCTTTTATATAGAATGGTGCTTCGCACAAAGTTAGAATACGCTCATTAATTTGAATAATATCAAGAACGTCTTGTATATCTTCAACAATAACAACAAACTCATCGCCACCAAGTCGGCCAACAATATCTCCGCTTTTAAGGGCTAATTTTACTCGATTAGAAAATTCAATTAGGTATCGATCGCCTTCATGGTGCCCTGCAGTATCGTTAATTTTTTTAAAATCATCGAGATCGATAAATAGTACGCCAACTTTAGTGTTATGCCGACTTGATAGATTAATAGCGTGATTTAAAGCATCTAAGAGCATTACCCTATTAGGTAAATTAGTGAGCGCGTCATGATTAGCTTGATGTTTTAGCAACGCCTCATTTTTACGAATACCAGTAATATCTCTACAGCACCAAACTCTACCAAGTAACTCACCATCGATAACCTCAGGTACTGAATAGTATTCATAATACTTATTATCTATCGACTCAAAAAAGCCGTGTATACGTGCGTCACTGTTGTGTCTTATTTCGTCAATATCAAGATTAAATTTAGCAACATTGGCCAACCTCGCCATAAATAAATCACAGGTATGCACTTCATTTTCGTCATAATCATCAGGTGAAATATTTAAAAACTCGATACCTGCCTGGTTCACCTTTTCAATAATATTATCATTACTAAAGCTAAAAATAGCCTCAGTACTTGCATCAAACAATGCATTTTGTTTCGCGACTATTTTTTCTAGTTTACGATGGTTTTCTTTATTAACGGCCAAATTTGCTTTCAGGCTAGCATTGATTTGATTAAACTCTTCAGAGGCAAGCATTAATGTTCTTTCCATAAATGCTTTCTCTTCTTTTTGTTGACTAAAAGCATCTTTAATATCTATCAGAAAGTTTTTAACGCCTAGGTCATCACTTAATCCCGATAAGTGCTTTTTGATCAGACGATTTAGTAATCTATTCATCGAGCTCACATATGGCTGTGACTGTCATTGTTTGATTATGCAGCGCGCATTTACTGTTTCGATTTAGCGGCGACAGCTCTCCATAAGAATAAAAACCGGTATAGCTCCAATTATCTCCGAGTACATCTTTAATAACTTCTAGTTCATCTTCAGTATATTTATCTAACACTAGCCGCCTACCAACACAGCTAATAAGTAAAGCGAGCCCTGATTGTGAGACTGAGCCTAGGTTTTCAAGTGCGGTTTCAGCTGCTATCTCGGCACCATCAATTAGATTATTAGTACTCGCACGCATTAATTGTACAACAGAGCCTTCAGGAACATCACCAGCAAATACCATCGAGCCGTCTTCCTCATTAATACTCAGAATCGTTCGGGTGATGTGCTTGTCACCATTTTTTAGCACTAACGGAAACAAAAGCGCAGACGATGGCAACTGTTCAGCATGAGGCCCTAAGTATTTTTTATAAAGCTCTAAAGCCGGTTGTTCATCTAGCTCATATAAAATATTGCTGGTTGATTTGGTGATCGTTCTATCAGGTCCAAATGCACTCCAACCACCAATACAACCATGGCTAAATCTCAGTTTTTCACCATAAAAGCCAATAACAACGATGTTGCCGGTATTGGAGTTGTTATTATGCCAAACAACCGTTTCATTGAAATTAGTGCCGTCGCCAGCAAGTCCTCCTGAAATAAGCACATGATCGGGTAAGTGTGCTTGTAGTCCATTAACAAGTTCGGTGCCATTTAATTGATGTCCGTCAGCAAGCACAATCACATATCGCAAACCTTGATGATCTAGCTGTTGCGCCAACTGTTTAGCAACATCTGTCGTCGAGCTTTTTTCTATATTGCCCGAAACAACTTCCAGTCGCGAAGACTCCAAATCTATTGCCGTCAGACAAAAACTCTCATCATAAATTTTAGTGTCTAAAACTTCACCTGACGTGGTACAACCAACGAGCTGAGCTGAGGGAAAGTGCTGCTGAATTTCAGCCATAATTTTTTCATCTCTGGCATAAGCGCGATTGCCAAACAATAAAACTAACTGAGCCTTTTGCATTGTTTTTAAAGGTTGCTGCCACTGCCCTGTCAAATATACGTTTTGAAAGGTTTTCAAAGCTTTCTCCTGATGTCAAAAATAGACACGAGTAGGTGTATTTTTTGTATTAAAAACAAAGGCTAAATACATCTCATTGCTAGTGAATACAGTATTCTTTATTAAACGTATACTGTGATCTTAGTCGTTTCATGCTATTTACTATAGTTGATCAGTTATCTCAGTACAATTTCATACGAATCAACTGCTTCGAACTTAATACTATTACTTATACTTCAAATTATCAGTCATAGTGATCTTAGCTTCATTTCTCATAATGAATTTCACTCACATACCAAACCTTTTCACCCGTCGGTGTTTTTACCACGACTTCGTCATCAACTTCTTTTTTCAAGCACGCACGCGAGATAGGTGAATCAATTGACGAATAATCATTACGGCCATAGATTTCCTCCGGCCCAACGATACGGAATTTTAGTGTTTCATTGTCATCGTTTTCTAAACTCACCCAAGCACCAAAAAATACTTTACCTTCTTGCTGAGGGCCGTAGTCAACAATTTTAAGTTCTTCGAGTATTTTGCGCAGATAACGAACTCGGCGGTCAATTTCACGTAGGCGTTTTTTATTATATTGATAATCCGCATTTTCACTGCGATCACCTAAGCTTGCTGCCCAGGACACTTTTCGGGTGGTTTCTGGACGGTCTTCACGCCAAAGTTTGTTAAGCTCTTGTTGCAATAAAACATAGCCTAGACGAGTAATTAATTTTGTTTTCATAACGGATACTGCAAATAAAATGGCTTAGATGAAAACTGTATTTAACAGTAAATGATGAGAAAATATAATACCGATTCAGCGGTAATAATATAGCGAAACGGCTCACTAATCTAGCCAATGTTAATTGAAAAGTATAACAAAATGCCAAGGGCTTATTTTCAAATGGCCCCTTTCTTATTGACCAAGCTCCCTCAATATTGAGTAAAAAAATACCGCGAAAATGCGCGGTATTTTTACCTTACTGGATAGACTAAATTAAGCTTGATTGGGAATAATTTGGATCTCAACACGGCGATTAAGCGCGCGACCATTCGCCGTCGCATTATCAGCAACACCACGTGACTCACCGTAACCTATAGTTTTTAAACGGCTAGCGATAATGTCTTGATTCGTTAAGTATTGCTTTACGCTACCTGCGCGTTGCTCGGATAGATTTTGATTAAACTCTGCGCTACCCTGACTATCGGTGTGACCTTCAATGCTCAATAAAGTTTTTTCATATTTATTGAGTACTCGTGCAATAGCGTCCAATGTCTCGTAAAAACCTGAGGTGATATAGGCTTGCCCCGTTGCAAAAGTAATATTGGCCGGCATGATCAAACGTAAATTATCGCCTTCACGCACCACTTCAATACCCGAACCAGATAATTCATCTCGGAATTCCTGCTCTTGCTTATCCATATAATTACCAACCGCTGCACCGGCAATCGCACCAATTGCCGCGCCCCAAACAACACGTTTATTCTTATGATTGCTGGTTGATTTTCCTAATACTGCACCAGCGATGGCGCCTATCGCGGCACCTTTTTCTTGGTTAGTACTAGCACAGCCCGTGACGGCTAATGACAGTATAATTAATGGTAAGGTGAATAGTTTGGTGGATTTCTTTAATTGCATGAATATTATCCTAAAGTAAGTAGCTTTGTGTTAATCATACTCAGAGAAACTGAATAGTTAATGAACGTATAAGAGTGTTTGAAAAAGCACTGAATGTATTAATACCAATTGAAGTAATAAATTCAACACTTAGCGAGAGTTATTTCAATTGATATAATGCCCAATGAATCCGGTATTTTAAAGCTGAACATAAAAAAGCACCACGACTAGCGTGGTGTTTTATGAAAATAATTAACCTAGCGTTAAATTAGTTATTTAAAGACCGCATCAACCGCAATCACTTCGACATTTTTTGCCGGTAATTTTAGTTGATAACTCTCAATAATTTTATCAGTTGCTAATAACTCAGCAGGCTTTTCTGAGTTATATTTAAGCGGTGAGATCTGCTCAGACAACAAGCGTTTTTTCATATCCTCACCATCAGCAGAAATAAATACATAATGAATATCATCGGTTTGTAAGTTTTCTTTAATCACTCTATTTACATCGGCTAACGAAAGCTTGGCAAACTGACTTCGAACATATTTAACAAATTCTTCGGTTTGATAAAACTCACTATCAAGGGCATAACCTAATTGCTGATCTTGGCTAGCAACCAATTGCGGCGCATAGTTAGTTAAATAATTGCGCGTTGCTTGGAAGTCTTTTTCACTCATACCATTGGCAATCAGTTTATCTAATTCGTACAAGGCTGCACGGGTAGCGAAATGAGCATCATTATTTGAACGTAATGGCCTTAACCATACTTGGAATATTTGGCTCGAACGACCTAAGTTTGCATCTGGCTTAGTTTGAAACATGCCGCGTGGAAAATATTCAATATAAGCATAATCACCGTAGTTCATACCACGTGCTTGACGTATCTGCTGGTACAAGTAGCTGTTTGAGCTTCTGTGCTCACCAAAATATGAACGCACTAACCAAAGTGCGGCCCAGTCTTCATTATTTCGAATCGTGTCGATTGGAAAACCAAAGGAAACCGCCGTAGATTGTGCACTTTTTTCTACGATGGTGGCATGATGCCCTTTCAATACTGGCGCTTTGGCAATTGTTAAGCGTTTTTCATCACCTGGCGGCAATGCGGTAAGGTCTTTTATTAACTGCGCTTTGAGATCACTTGGCATAGCACCCGTTAACCCTAAATGTAACTTAGCTTGGGTTAATTGTGTGGCATAGAAAGCTTTAACGTCTTCGATGGTAAGTGCTGCTAAGTCGGATAAATCGCCACTATTGAAGTTTTCATAGGCATGGCCTTGATACAGTTCGCTATAAAGTACTTCCTTACCTAGCTCTTCGTCATTTGATGCTTTAAGACCAGACTTTATGCCGTCAATTAGCTCTTTTTTCAAACGTTTAAAGTCATCTTCTCGCCAGCCCGGATTCAACAATTGATCACTGATCAATTGATACCACTGATCAGCGTTATCTTTATGAACCCGGCCAGTAAATGACATCATCTCTTTATCCAGTTGAGACGAAAACTGCCCTGCTAGCGGATACAGGCCCTGCTGAATTTCTTTATAACTGCGCGTTTGTGACCCCCCTTGCGTTAGCATACGTGCCATGAGTGCCGCGACACCCTTTTTACCCACGGGATCTGCTGCCGCACCGGTGTAAAAAAGAAAGTTAACATCAATTAACGGTGAGTCATTGGTATTATCTAATACTGAAAACAGGGCTTTTTTCACTGTTGCTTGCTGCATGTTTAATTTCGCAACGGCGGCATTTAAGCCAACTTCTTGCTCAAAACCTGCGACTTTATCAAGTGCTGATAAGGTCACTGTTGTGCGGTTTTCATCAATAAAATATTGATTAGCAATACGCAAAATATCATCTGCCGAAATATTATCGAAGCTGTTATATAAATGATTAATTGTTTCAGGGTCACGATCAAAATGCATATAACTCGCCAATGTTGCTGCGATTGACTCCGACGAGTCTAAGCTGTTAACAAAGCTATATTTTAAGTTAGACTTTAAGTTATCAAGTTTCTCACTCGATACCAGTTCAGTGCGCGCTTGTGCATAAGTGCGATTTATTGCATCACGCACAGTCGCTAAGTCTTTTTCTTCATTCACTTTTATGAAAACATGACGTAAGCCAGCATCTTTTGTTTCTGGGTTGTAGTTAAACATTTGGCTCGCCAGTTGTTTATCTACCACCAGCTCTTGATATAAAGCTGAATTGTTTGAGAAGTATAACTCTGAGATTAAATCTAACGCCGCACGATCTTTCTTTTGCGGCTGCCAATCGGCGCCTTTATACGACACTAATAGCCAATGACCCGGTAAACCATCAAATTTTTCATGAACATATTTAGCGGTTTGCTGTTTTCGCTCTGGCGCTATCTCATTAACAAAATCGCCTTTTTGCCAACTTCCCCAATGTTTTTCTACCATGGCCATGGTTGCAGATGGATCAACATCACCTACGATCACCAATGATACATATTCGGGTTTATAGAATTGTTGAAAGAACTTTTCGCCGTAAGCAATCTGTTCTGGCATAGCTTCAACATCTTCAAAAAAGCCCATTGTCGTATGCTTATAAGTATGAGTATCAAAAGCCTCTTTACGCACGGCAGCTAACAATTTACGCACTGGGTTAGCGTTATTTTTTAGGTACTCACCTTTTACCGTTAAGGCTTCTGTTTTAAATTGCGCATCGGTGTAAGTTAGGTTTTGAAAATGATCTGCTTGAATTTCTAATACTTTTTCTAAGTGATCTTTAGAAAAGTCTAAATGATAATTAGTGTAATCATTTGTGGTGTAAGCACCGTTATCAACACCGGCATTTTTAAATAAGTCGGCATAGATGTCTTGTGGGAATTTTTCTGAGCCTTTGAACATCATATGTTCAAAAAAATGCGCGAAACCTGTTCTGCCGGCTTCGTCTTCATCGCGCGAGCCAACTGAAACCGGAATTTGTACGGAAACGAGATCTGGGTAGTCAGTTTTAACAATGAGTACACGCAAGCCATTTTCTAATTCTTTAAAAACATAATTTTGGCTGAAAACTTTGTTAGTATTGGTTTCAACCGCAGCACTTTGCGCCGTTGAATTTTGGTTAGTTTGCGTGGCTATACATGCAGAAAGTGTGAAGCTAGCAACGATAGCTAACGCTAAATATTTTAATTTCATTGTCGATTCCTTTATTGTTATGCCGATATTTTATGTAACTGACGATAAATTTTCACTATTTTAACGCTTAATTATGTAAATATTTTGTAACATAATACATACAAGTAGTGCCTCGACAACAGTCAATAAAGAGAATAGTACCTTATGAACAACAAGTTTAACGGTAAAACCGTGATTATTACCGGCGCTTCCGCCGGAGTTGGTGCAGCAACGGCAAGAACGTTTGCCCACCTAGGTGCCAACTTGGTTTTAGTTGCTCGTGGTCAAGCCGCGTTAGATGTTATTACCGATGAACTGGCAAAATTGACCTCTGTTATCAATATCGCGATGGACATCAATGATCCAAAAGCTAATGCAAAGTTACTCGTCACTGCAGCCAAAACATTTGGTTCGGTCGATGTACTGGTCAATAATGCTGGTTTTCATCAACGCGGAGATGTTGAAAAAAATCAAGCGGAAGATCTTGCCAAAATGGTTGATGTTAACTTACGCGCCCCCATTCAGTTGTCTACCTTAATGCTGCCTTATTTACGCAAAGCCGGTGGTGGCGCTATCGTGAATGTTGGCTCACTTGCCGGGCGCACCCCGTTACAAGGCGCAGCGACTTATGCGGCAACCAAAGCTGGTTTGCGAGCATTTACTTACTCCTTGGCAGATGAATTAAAGGGCACAGGAATTTATATTGGAGTGGTGTCACCGGGCCCTATCGATACCGGTTTTATCATGTCAGAAATAGATCAGGTGGAAGATATTGTATTTTCACAACCGATGAGCAGCGCACAACAAGTGGCCGATGCCATTGTCAGTTGTGCGCGCGGTGAAGCAGTGGAAATATCGCTACCTCGCTCAAGTGGCTGGTTAACAACAGTATCCTATATGTTTCCGGCTTTACGAAGAGCATTACGACCAAAACTATATAGCAAAGGCCGTAAAGCTAAAGAACAATACAAGCAGCGTAATACTAAGCCTTAGGATACAATGCGGATTTATTTGCTGACACCATCAGCTTAGTTAGCTTTCATACGTGTCAGCACGGGTGTTTGGCAGACATCGAGTACCGGTGGTGGTTTCTTAAAGAAAAATGCATTATCTCGTTCAATACGCTCTGTTAAATTTTTAGCAAATAATTTACTTTCGGTATTTTTCACTTCTAACTGTATTTGCTCTGCTAGCGGCACATCTGCCATCATCTTCATCGATACTATCGGGGTGTGTGCGGAACTAGTAACGGCAGTTTCACCTTCTATGGTCGCGGTTCGCGTAATGGCTTGTACATGATTCATTCCATAGATTACCCGACCAAATATACTCATAATACGGTCTAAATATCGTGGCGCCTGACCATTAACAATATAAAAATGGCTCGAGGCTGAATCGGCGTCGTTACCACGAGCCATGGCAATAACACCAGGACAATGCGTTAGCCAAGCGCGTTTTTCACTGGGATTATGGCCCAGAGCAAAACCATCCTTAAAGCCTGTTTGTTCCGCAAATAGATCATTTTTTTGTACTAAGGTAAATGACCAATTTTCATCGGTTGGCCATTCGCCTTCAAGCGTTAATTCTGCCACAGAGCGATCGGAACTACTGCCATCTTCAGGGCCTGCTTGAGCGACAAAGCCATCAATGACTCGGTAGAATTTATTACCATCGTAATGCGCACTTTTGGTTAAGCGAATAAATTGCTCAACATGATTAGGCGCGAATTGTGGCGCTAGTTCAATAACCACTTTGCCTTGTGGCAAGGTTAATAACACCATATTTTCAATCGCCACAGTTCGCCATTCATCTGGGTTTTTATGCGCATTTTCTGCCGCGACTTTTGCCATGATTTGCGCTTGCACGCTTTCCTCAGCACTTGCAGTTGTGCTGAATGACAAACTGATAATGCTCAACATTGCGATTAAATTGAAAAATTTTTTCCTAAGTTGCATAAGATGCCTTTATTATTTTTATATTGTGATTAGAAAAGTTGTTTAGCTTTTGCTAGTAAAGCAGAACATAGATTTTCACGCTAGCTTTTTGACAAAGTATCCTCTACTAAATGAATGATTGGCGCAAACGCAAGCAGTTGATACCATAGCCAAATTGAATACTAATCTCATCATGGAGTTTTTGTGAATAAGAGCTTTATCACCAACTTTTTAGCTTTAATTGCTATTATTTTTGGCTATATTTTTGCTAGTAACATTATTTTTACTATCGGCTTATTTGCCTTATCCGGCGCAATAACCAATTGGCTTGCTATCCACATGTTATTTGAGCGAGTACCATTTTTATATGGTTCAGGAGTTATTCCTGCGCGTTTTGAAGACTTCAAAATTGCCATTCGTAGCCTGATGATGGAGCAATTTTTTACTGAAGAGAATATTGATCGATTTTTAGCTGGCAATGATAACCCTGCCTCGGCAATTGATCTGGCTCCGGTGATTAATAAAGTCGACCTATCGCCTGCTTTTGACAATTTAGTGACGGTGATTGAGCAATCTTCTTTTGGCGGCATGCTCGCCATGGTTGGTGGTACTGAAGCCCTTCAACCTATGCGTGAACCCTTTATTGAAAAAATGCGCGCTTCGGTTATTGAAATAAGCCAGAGTGATGAATTCAATAACATCCTACGTGAAGAGTTAGAACAACCTAGTATCATGGCAGGCATGCGCGATAAAGTCAGTGATATTATTGAAAAGCGCCTCAATGAATTAACCCCACAGTTAGTCAAAGAAATTGTCCAGAAAATGATTCATGAACACTTGGGCTGGCTCGTGGTTTGGGGCGGTGTTTTTGGCGGTATTATTGGTTTTGTTGCCGCAATCTCTGGAAATTTCTAGTAACATCCTCTCAGCGACACGCTAAAATAAAAAGTCAGCAATTCAATGGTGATTGCTGGCTTGATTATTGTTCATACTTTTATGCTTAAACAAACTCTTACATAAATTGAAACAGTTAAGGTGTTTATATTTTGCGCTATTAACTTAAACTCTACTGCACGGAAAATAATAATAGACTACTAGGGTTAATCAATGACTAAACTTGCTTTTAACTTCAAAAATATCATCACCGCAACGTTGATGACGTTAAGTTCAATCACTGCACACGCATTTGAACTTGATTTATCTAATCGTACTGATAACGATATGCAGCAAGATGCAACTCGTAAACCAGCAGAGATAATCAACTTCGTTGGCGTAAAAAATGGTGACAAGGTACTCGATTTATTAGCTGGCGGGGGCTACTACACGGAGTTACTATCACGTGCGGTTGGTGCTGATGGCGAAGTGGCTTTACAAATACCAAAGGCGTACTTGAGCTTTGTCGGGAAAGAGTTAGATCAGCGTCTAGCTAATAAGCGATTAAAAAATGTTAACTATATATTAAGTGAAGCACCGAACTTAAAACTTAATGCTAATCACTTTGATAGTGCCTTTTTGGTGCTAGGTTATCATGATATGTTTTTTAAAGATCAAGGTTGGGATTTTTCAGCTGACATCGTTATGCCGCAAGTACTCGCTGCATTAAAAGTGGGCGGCAAGTTATTAATCATTGATCACAATGCTGGCCAGAACCAAGGCATTAAAGATACTAAAACCTTACACAGAATTGAAGCCAGCTTCGTTATTGACGATCTTGAAAAAAGGGGCTTTACCTTAGTTAAACGGTCGGCACTTTTAGAAAACCATGGCGATGATCACACGGCGTCTGTATTTTCACCAGAATTACGTCGTAAAACCGACCGTTTTGTCCTGTTGTTTGAACGAACAAAATAACGAAGCAATTGATCGCATCGGTTAGGTTGTAACCACGTAAATCATGACCTAATCTGTTCGAACTTCAACCAAGCCACACAGATTGCTATAGCCGCTGAAAAGCAGTTGTCATCACTCCGTCATATTTTGATCTCAAAAATGTCATCTTTTGCTGATGATATATAGGCATATTCAATTTCTCGTACTCAAAACAAAGTGTGTGAGATATGCCAAGGACAAAAAATGAAGTTTGAAAAATCTATCTTAGCACTGGTATTAATCACAGCATTGTCTGCCTGCACCTTTGACGGTGATGAAGGCAAGAGCGGCGACAATGGTCAACCAGGAGCTAGTGGCGTCGACGGAACAAATGGTAATGACGGCATAGATGGGCAAGATGCGCCTACTTCATTAGCAATAAATTTGGTCGGTCGCGCGGTACTTAATAGCCAAGCACCAGAAGGCGCTGCTGAAATTGTTGATTTTCAAAAATCAAAAAATTGGATTTATGCTATTAATAGCTCAATATCTCCGGCGGTTGTTGAAATAATTGACGCTAACACTATTGATGCTAATGCGCTAACCGCAGACGCAGAAGGTATTATTAACAACACTAATTTAACACCTGCCATTACCCTGAATTTATCAACAACCGCTAATTTGACTGGCGACGCTAATAGTATTGCGGTTGATAACAATAACGAATTACTGGCGGTAGCCATAGCAACAGGCACCGCGGGTACTAATGGTCATATTGCCTTTTTTGATATTTCAGGTGCTGCGCCGGTATTTATCAAAAATGTTGAAGTGGGTGATTTACCCGACAACGTGGTATTTACACATGATGGTAATAAAGTGATCGTCGCCAATGAAGGTGAGCCGGCCGGTGACTATGTTATTGACCCAGAAGGTTCAATTTCAATTATCAATATCGTGGCTGGTGTACCTGCTGACACCGCAACTCAACTTACCTTTGAAGCCTATAATGGCATGCAAGCTGAACTTTTTGCCCAAGGCGTAAAGTTTTCTAATCCTAGCGGACAAACCATTAAAGGCAGCGTTCGCACTTATAGCGTTGCACAAGACTTAGAACCAGAATATGTTGCCATTTCTGCCGATAATAAATTTGCCTATGTTTCGTTACAAGAAAACAATGCCATCGCGATTGTTGATTTAAGTGATAATAGTATCAAGATAAAGGGCTTAGGCTTTAAAGATTGGAGCCCATTCAAAATAGATGTTTCCGATAAAGACGGTGGCCTTAATTTACAGAATTATCAGCATCTATATGGCATGTACCAACCTGATACAATAGCAACATACCAATGGCAAGACGCGAACTTTATTGTTTCAGCCAACGAAGGTGATGGCCGTGAATATATTGCTTTTGAACGCGACGCCGCCGAAGATGCCGGCAAAGCAGAATGTCAAAATGACTTCCCTGAAGGTATTTATGAATGGGAAGACGGTGAAGAAATTTGTATTTCTTATACTGACGAAGCGCGGGTAAAAGACTTAGAAGATTTCGGCACAGTAAGTGCTGAATTAGATGCCTATGTCAGTGCCAATGGCGGCAAAAATGGCTTAGGTCGCTTGTTGGTGACAAACGCTTTAGGTAAAGACGAAAATGATGAATACACCAACATGTATGCCTATGGTGCCCGTTCATTCACCATTTGGGACAGTAATGGTTTAGTGGTTTTTGACTCTGGTGACGATATTGTCCGTATTACTGCATCAATTCATGGCGCAGCGTTTAATAATGATGAAGACGAGAATCAAGGTGACACCCGCTCAGATGCTAAAGGCGCCGAACCTGAAGCCTTAACTATAGGAAAAGTAGGGTCACAAACTTATGCATTTATCGGCTTAGAACGCATGGGCGGTATACTCGCGTATAACGTGACTAACCCTTATAATGTAAAGTTTGTTGAGTATTTTTATAACCGCGGCCTAATTGAAGGGGCTGATATCACTGGTGATTTAGCACCAGAAGGCATGAAGTTCATTAACGCCGAAAACAGCCCAACTGGCGAAGCGTTATTAATAGTTGGTAATGAAATTTCTGGCTCAGTAGCGGTTTGGCAAATTGCTGAAAAATAGATTAGCTTTATTAGCGCTTAAACACTAGCACTAAAAATAAGCCTTCAACGCCTTTATTGAACTGCACAATAAAGGCGTTTTTTGTGTACAGGAATACGATATGTAACGGTCACAGGAATGTGAAAAAGTCACCTTGTTAAGTCGCCATAACCTATGACACGAAAATGTTAAAAGGTCGCAAACACATACTAGCGAGATCACATAACGGCGAAATAGCTATTGCTTTGACACAACCTTACTATTTGAGTAACACTATTTATTTCGCGATAAATGAACTTATTGTCCATGATATTTCAAAGTAACATATCCCCAAATAACCTAGCGTTATCTACTAGATTTTTTTCGACTATTTACTGAGGCATTTATTTAATGTTAATGCTTTAATTTTAGCCTTATTGCCGTTATGCTTGGCCTTTAATAACAGGGATTAATGCAGCGCATTCAACATCGGTGTTAAATCGCTTAACTCCCTCTCTTCGTAAAAGGTAAACCCAGAAATGTTTGGTAGCTTAACGGCGTTGCCTGCCGATCCTATTTTAGGCTTGTTGGCTAAATATCGTGAAGATTCAAATTCTCAAAAAATCGACTTAGGTGTAGGTGTATACAAAAATGAAGCAGGCCATACTGCTGTTTTAGAGTGTGTAAAAGCCGCAGAAAAATACCGACTCGATACCGAAGATACCAAAGTTTATATTGGCCCTACGGGGTCACCGCTTTTTAACGAAGAAATGAGCAAATTAGTTTTCGGTCATCATAAAGTGTTGATTGAAAATCGTGCGCGTACCGTTTCGACTCCTGGTGGAACAGGTGCATTACGCGTTGCTGCTGAGTTTATTAATTCATGTAAAGCAGGCGCAACTATTTGGGTAAGTGATCCAACATGGGCAAACCACACGGGTTTGTTTCAAGCTGCGGGCTTAGTTGTTAAGACTTATCCGTACTATGATCATGAAAACAAGAACCTTAATTTTGATGGTATGTTAGCCGCTTTAAAAGCAGTTAAAGCTGACGATGCCGTATTACTACACGCATGTTGTCATAACCCAAGTGGAATGGATTTAAGTAAAGAGCAATGGCAACAAGTTGCTGAAGTCGCGAAAGACATTGGCTTCTTACCACTAGTTGATATGGCTTACCAAGGTTTTGGCGAAGGCTTAGACGACGACGCATACGGTTTACGTTTAATGGCCGACAGCGTTAAAGAAATGATTGTATGTAGCTCTTGTTCAAAAAACTTTGGCTTATATCGTGAGCGTATTGGCGCCTGTACCATCATAGGTGAAAGTTCGCATAGTGTTGATGTTGCAAATTCGGTATTACTAACGGTTATTCGTTGTATCTACTCAATGCCACCAGCACATGGTGCCGCGATTGTTGAAACAATTTTACATTCTGATGAGTTACGTACTCAATGGCATGCAGAACTTAAAGAAATGCGTGATCGCATTAACGGTAACCGTCAGTTGTTAGTTGATAAACTGATCGAAAATGGCGTTACTCGTGACTTCAGCTTTATTCCTCGTCAAAAAGGTATGTTCTCATTCTTAGGCATAACGCCGCAACAAGTGCAGCAGTTACAGGACGAATACAGCATTTATATGGTGGGCTCAAGCCGTATGAGTATTGCCGGCATTGCTAACCGCAACGTTGATTACTTAGCAAAATCAATAGCTAAAGTACTATAATCTACATCGTTTATCGCTCCAAACATTACGCTAATCTAATGTTTGGAGCAGCTCAAAATGCACTCTCCGCTGACTAAATCACCTTCATATACCAACTACAATACCCACTATTGATATAAAACTAGGTAGGTAACCTCAGCTATTATTTTGTGCTTTAAACCAAAGCTGATTAGCAATCTAAATCAAAAACGTAACTAACACTAAATATTCTTAACTCAAGATAAATACTATCACGACCGTCAAGTGCAAACGATCAACCGTAGCTTACTCATTGAGAGCTCATTAAGCATGTATGAAACATTAATAACGCTACGTGGGTTTTTAATTTTAGTTTCTTGGTTATACTGGTCGCATATTCATTATTTACACATGGGTTTTTTGCCGATATTACAGCGGGAAGGTAAATGTCAGATAATAAGTTTGAAAACGAATTCACTGAACACAGCTTTTGGGATAAAACAAAAAACTTTGCTAAAATTGCCGGAGAAACTGTATTAGAGCCAGCATTAAAACTATATTACTCAGCTCAAGACTCCGATACACCTAAATGGGCTAGAAGGACCGTTTACGGCTCCCTTGGCTACTTTATTTCACCTCTAGATGCAATTCCCGATATTACTCCCTTGGTTGGTTTTTCTGATGATTTAGGCGTACTAGTCGCAGCAACAGCCGCTGTAGCGGTATATATCAAGCAAGAACATACAGACCAAGCAAAGCAAACCCTCAAGCAATGGTTCGGTTAGTTTTATAATCCCCTATAGCGATGAAAAATATTGCTTTTATTCGCATAGCGAAATTATTTAAGTTGTCAACGCGCAACCAGTGAAGCTAGCTGGGTAAACTTAATTACCCTAAATAACCTAAACTCGTTTTACTAATGGTATAAACTAATAAGCTTACATCGCCCTTAACATATCAACGCGACATAATTCACTTAAAGATTAGCAAATGGTCTTGAGTTACTTATTCAAAAAGCAATGCCTGCACCCAAGCATTACTTGATCCCTTAAATGCTCGTTCATTTAATGACTAGAGACTTATATGAATCAGAAATTAATAAAATTTGGCTTGATTCTCGCCGCAATAATGAACTTTAGCGTGCTAATATTTTCCCGTGGCTTTACTAATCCAGCTATAAGTAATGCCGACCCTGTTGTTATGTCTAATTTTGGACTATTAATGATTATTATGTGGGGCATTGCTTATCTTGCTGCATTGCCTGCCAATGCAAACATAAAATGGCTTGCGGGTACTTTCGCCTTAGAAAAACTGATTTATGGTATTGTCTGGATTAACTGGCAACTAGAAAATAGTTTATTCGCGGTTTATTCAACCGACATTTTTGCTGGAATTTTTTATAGTATTTATGGCATAAACGATCTTGTATTTATGGCTTTTTTTACTTATGTTTTCTTTACCTGCAATCGAAAAAAGCCGTCCTAAGCAGAAGCTGTCATGTTAATTTTTGCAACGTTTATAAAAGGAATATGTTTATGATTAAGCCCAAAGCAATCGATCATATTGTATTACGCACAGAGCACTATCAAGCACTTATTGATTTCTACTGCGAGGTTATAGGTTGTGTTGTCGAACGCAGATTACCTGAAGAAGTTGGCTTAACTCAGCTAAGAGCAGGATCTTCGCTTATCGATATTGTCGATGTAATAAATGGTGAGTTAGGCAAAGCTGGTGGTCCAGCCCCCCAATCTACGGGTAACAATGTTGATCATTTTTGCCTGCAAATAGAGCCATTTGACGAGTCAGAGTTGACATCATATCTCAGAAGTAAAGGGGTTGAAGTTGGCGGTTTTCAAGAAAGATATGGCGCGCAAGGTATGGCACGCTCACTGTATTTAAAAGATATTTCCGGTAATAATATTGAACTACGCGCCGCGATATAAAGCGCAAACGTAACACCGATTTTTTATTAACCATTACTAATCACCAATAGGCGTGCCAATTAAGACAAACCATGAGGCAACTGTCATATTCGTACTCGACCTTTTATCACGTTATTTTTTCCCTGACATTATTTCAGCAATGGTAGCTAAGCGGCCAACCCTATTTGTGTGTAGTAAACTACATTAAGCATTTGTTCAGCAAACTGGCTATCGTAATGCCAGATATTACGTCCAGTAAATTATTACCCACTTGTAGCGATTAAAATCTACCAAGACAGCATTAATATTAATCCCTTTCGTTAGTTCGAAGAGCTATTGGCTGTTCTATCATATGTGCTTTTAGTTTGCGCTTTACGGTGTTATTTACTCTACTAACAACTTCATATAAGCCATAAAACAATAAAAATAGCCCAATAATAATTAGTAGACTTTGACCACCACTGATATCAACTAAAGCATCGCGAAAAACAATAATAGGACGATGGATAATATCACTACTTTCTAGGCGTTGAAAGCGCCCTAAATAGACACCTATAGCGGCTAGTAAATGTATTGTCGGTACAAATGCTTTACTTAAAAATCCTAGTTTAACCTGTACTAAGTATTTATCGGCCCATTGAATTGAAATGACATAAAACTCAAAATTCACCAGTAAAAATATAGTATAAAATGGTACCAAAACTAGCAGTAAATATGGGGTTGAAATATTAGGAGATTTCACTGCAGCAATAAAGTGAATAATATCGGTAAGCACGTAAGCACTATTAGGTAAAAATGCAACAAATACTAAGGTAAGCAACCACCAAAGCGCACTGCGATGGTGACTAACTTTAAATAGGTAAAATGCCAAAATAAAAGGTATCAAAGCTAAAATAAAGTTAATAACTACGGTAAAATGTACCGGAACTGCGTTCATTGCTTGTCCTTAAAATAGTGTTTAGTGATGAAAAGGTGTTAGTCGAAAGCCGCTATTTTACAATTTCAGTAGACTCAGGCTTAATCAAAATATCTGAATCAAAACCGATAAATTTACCACTCCAAATAAACACTTGCCAAACTAAGACACCAAAAGGAATATATCCAAAGTAACCTAATAGCGGCATTTCAGAAAAAATATGAATAACATTGACGTAAGGGATATCATAAATCCAATAATTCGGGTTGGTGATAGGTAATGATTGGTTGACGTTACTGCCATAATTCCACATTTCCCAAAACATGCCGTTTAGCAATGATGAAATACCAATTAATACGCCCGCGGTCCAGTTGCCTTGCGCAATATCGGTAAATGGGTTCCAAACATTTAACCGCATCAAAATCCCGGTCATCACAGCAAAGGGGCCAATCCATACGGCCCAGAATAATTCATAGGGCCAGTAAACCATTGCGGCTATCAATACCGAACCAATAAGAACCATATAATTGCCATTAAGGGCCATTTTCGGACCATTTTGGTATCTTGCTTTCATATTGGGGAAGGTGTGCAGCAGGTTAAACCATTGAAATATTACCGGCGTAACAGTTGAATAAGTAATGAGGAACTCTATCGTTAATAGCGTTTTGGACCACGGCATTTGCTCAGCATTTGGGTAGTACCAATTGCCTAAAACGAAATAGTCGTAATATTCAAAATATACCCAACCTAAAATAGAGATACCTGCGCTGATCAATAATGTCAGGGGTTTCTTAGAGAATAATGATGCGCCATTGTTACGTTGATAAACAATACCATCTAAAAAGAAAATAAAGCCCCACCATAGTGGTGTAAACGCCCAATGCACTAAATCACCGAACACAGTCACTCGTGTCCACATTAGCCACCAAAAAAAGCCCATAACAATACCGCCAGCCCAAAACCACCAAGGTAAAGACTTAGTCGATATTGTTCTTGGCTCAACGGGAGCACCTTTGAAGCCAAAGTACTTCGGCATTAAGATCAAACCACCGATATAAATAACACCGGCGAGCATGGCCAAAAAGTACGGCAAACTAAAACCTGGTGCATTGGCAACAAACTGCGGAGGAAATTCGCCAAACTTGGGTGGTAGGTGACTTGGATAAATAAACCAAGCGACAATTAAAGGAATAAGTAAGGTCAGTAAAACTGGCCATAGTAGTTTCCATCTCATGAGTGTTCTCTCTTATTATTGTTATGGGTGTAACTAGCATAATTAAAATATCAAGCGTTTAGGCCAATGTAAACTTGAAATCATGCTTTACATTAAACGTTAAAAAACTTAACACCAACAATGCTTCAATGAAATTTTACATTAGTTCAATAATGCTTACAGTGCTGGTTGACCATTAAATATTAATTATAAAAAAACTGAGTTAGACTCAGTTTTTTTATTGTTCACTATATCTCTATTTAATGACTAAAACTTATAACTTGCTTCGATACCCACTTGTCTGGCAGCCGCCTTTAATTCAGTTACTGCACCCAGTGCGGCAATGGAATTAAATCTGAGTTCACTGTATTCCGTATTGGTTAGATTTTTTGCCCATAGTGTTAACATTACCGCTGGGTTTAATTCATAATTTATATGACCATTAATGACAACAAAATCCGTTTGCTCAATATAAGAATTTTCTTCTTGATCAAAATAGAAGTCAGACTGATAGTCAAAACTGAGTTCTGCGGTCAAATCTCGACCCATTACCGCCATTTCATGAATAATAGCGCCACTAACATTCCACTTGGACGTAAAAGGTAAGCGATTATCCGTAACTACCACACCATTTTGATTAAACTCACCCATGTTCGCTTCAGGTAAATAACCGACATTTAGTCGCAACTCCCAATTATGATTTGGCACAAGCACCAATTCAGATTCCAAGCCATAAATGGTCGAGTCTCCGGCATTTTTTAAGACATGATCAACCGCTACGCCTTGGGTCTGATTAACAAAAACTTGTTGATCTTGATAGTCATAATAAAATGCCGTTAAATGTAAACGGGCATTTTGCTGCCAAAATTGCAGGTAAGCGCCCACTTCGTAAGCATTTAATTTTTCAGCTTGATATTCAGATTCTGCTACTTGCACTGGGCTGGTTGAATAACCCGCATTATACCCTCCACTTTTATAACCTCGAGAAAAGCTATAATACAAAGATGAATACTCATTTAGCTTTTGATTTAACGCTAATTTTCCAGAAAAATTATCATCTTTAACGCTACCTTTAACATCCCAAAAATTAGGGATATAGCCATTTACCGTATCTAAATCGGCATTGGCATGATAATCCGTTGTTTCATCGGTGTAACGTATTCCGGCAGTCAGGGTAAATATGTCATTTAATTTATGGTCAATTTGCGAATAAATGGCCATAGATTCATTATCAAGTTTGTTGTCGTAGAAAAATTGTGCGGCATTACCTGCTAAGGCAGGCACAGCACGAAAATCTCTCAGTAAGTCAAAATCATTATTTTGCTTTATATCTTCATCAACATAAAATAACCCACTCACCCAATGGTTATCCCCAAAGTCCACTGCCAGACTCAACTCTTGACTAAAAAGGGTATTATC
This sequence comes from uncultured Colwellia sp., assembly GCA_913061475.1. Lineage (GTDB taxonomy): Bacteria > Pseudomonadota > Gammaproteobacteria > Enterobacterales > Alteromonadaceae > Cognaticolwellia. Next base: position 27,367 of record CAJXUN010000044.1, read on the forward strand.
AGTTCCCATAGAGCCTTCAATAAGATTGCCCGGACCATCAGAATCCCAAGAATGAAAGCGCTCTAACGAACGATAACCAGTAATCGAGGTTAATAGCATATTGTCATTTAATTGCCATTCAAACTTTACGCTCGCGCCCCAGCTATCGGTATCATGCTTTCGATCGGCGGTATCAGCATTAACATCCCAAAAATCGTTACCACCGATTTGATTGCCAAAGTTATCAGCACATAAACTTGAGCCTGCCTGTGAAGCGGTACAATCACCACCACCGTCTACTCGCCGAATACCTAAACTAGCAATAGGCTTAGGTTTACCAGACCAATCCTCAGCATGCAATTTACTGGTAATAGTTAAATCATCGAATTCCGATTTAACTATTACACGTAAGTTAGTTTGCTTTAAACCACCATCAGGTTGACCTGGCATTTGATTATTGGTCGAAAAATCGTAATCTTGATGGCTCATCGAAAAACGCATAGCGGTGCTTTCACTAACGGGAATATTTACCGCACCTTCTAACGAAAAGGTGTCATATTGCGCAATACCGGCATTAATATAACCACTAAATTCTTTTTCAGGCTGTTTCGAGCGTAATAAAATGGCGCCGCCGGTCGTATTGCGACCAAACAATGTCCCTTGGGGCCCGCGCAATACTTCCACATGCTCGACATCAAATAAGTTCATCGACAAATTATTAGCGCTACCGCTAACAATATCATCTGAATAGACCGCAATAGGTGAAATAGTAGAGGTATTGTAATCAATCATACCTACACCACGAATATTAAATGCTGGAGGCGTACCTTCGCCGGCATTATTGGTGATTTTTAGATTAGGTACAAGCGCAGAAAGTTGTGTGGTGTCTTTGAGTTGTTGACGCTCAATAGCTTGGCGATCGATCACAGATACTGCAACGGTTACATCATTAATTTTTTGCTTACGTTTTTGCGCATAAACCTCAATGACTTCCATGCCACTTTCATTGGGCTGTGAATGACTGGATTCGCTATCCAGTGCATTTTCCGCAAATACAAAAAATGGTAACAAGGTAAAACAAGTCGCACTTATAGCAACCGATAGTAGATTTGACCTGAACATTTATTTCCCTTCAAGAAGATTTTTTTTATCCATGGTGATCATGGTTTAAAAATTGTTTCATGGCCTTTTATGTTGGCGATGAATTTCGAGATTAATCGAAGCGATATAACTATCGCGAAATGTCCTTAAAGTTGTTATCAATTCCGGTTTGAGAGCGAATAATAACGCACAGACTTATTATCTAAGTAAAGTATAGAATTAGCAACTATTGTCACGATTAAGTAATTTTACGTAATTAAAGTAAAAAAACAGTCATTTTTCCAGTGCGATGATTAATTCATCTGTACATTAAATACCGTGATGCTAAGCTAATTAAGTAATATATATAAGTTAAATTCAACGCTGAAGAAATAAAGTTGCATAATAAACAACAGTTTTTTCGTCGTTCTGCGTTGGAAAAACAATCTTATTCAGTAAACAATATATCGATAGTCTATTGATAGTTAACGAATTTTGTTTTATTTGATATATAACATGCCATGTTCTAAACAAAGGTTAGTTCTAAATCATCTACTATAAGCAAACTCGTATTCGGTTAATCTCAAATAATAACATTTGAATATAACTTAAATTTAGCAAGGTTGAAGTAATACAAATGGTGCATCTTCAAGGGTATACACTCGTTAAGGAACAACAAGAAGTTTCCAGTTCGATACAGTTATTTATTGTAAAAAATGATACTGAGCAACATTTCTTAGTTAAAAGACTCAAAAAAACAAACAGTGAGCAACCCGTTGTCCGTTTTAAAAATTTTTTAGCCTTACAAAGTAAGCTAGCAACGGAACAAGTGGTCGCTCCGCTTGAATGTTATGACGAACCACAGTATTACTACGCCATATTCCCGTTTTCATCCAACAGTAAAACACTCGCAGAACTGTCTTCACAGTCAATTTCTCTAGTCGATAAATTACAAATCGCCATTAATATCTGCGAGCTTTACGCACAATTACATCAACTGGGATTTATTGTTAATAACATAAGCCCCGATAATATTTATATTGATGAAAACTTTCAGCCACTTATATACGATTTGAATTTTGCGACAAAAATTTCTGCATTGCATAAAAAAGCCGCCAACAATGGTGTTGATCGTCAATATTTAAATACCTTATCTCCGGAAGCAAGCGGCCGAATGAATCGTGCAGTCGAAGTTTACTCCGACTTTTACTCTATTGGCGCTAGCTTATTCAAGTTATTTACTGGTCGTTTACCTTTTATTTATGCCGATGATATGGCATTAGTTCATGCCCACATTGCCAAAAAGCCTAAACTTGCCAGCGAGTATAATGCCGACGTGCCTGAGGTCGTTGCCAACATACTGGCTCAATTACTTGAAAAAGAGCCACATCAACGTTATCAAACTGCGCTAGGACTCAAAGCAGATTTTGTTCGTTGTGCTAGTGACTTAAAAAAATTCGATGCAATTCCGCCGTTTCCTTTAGGCGAACAAGACTTCAGCAACAAACTAATGTTTTCATCTGCTATTTTTGGGCGCACTAAAGAACAAGATATTTTACTGCAAGCCTTTCACCACATCGAACAACATAAAAGCAGTCAAATTTGCGTGATCAGTGGCGGATCTGGCGTGGGCAAGTCTCGACTGATTAAAGAGTTACATCGCCCGATCATTGAAAAACAAGGATATTGTGTTTCAGGAAAATACGAGCAATATAAGAAAACCACGACTTACTTTGCATTAATTCAAGCCATTACCGATTTGATCGAACAACTGCTTGGAGAAAGTGAAAAAAGCCTGATTCGTTGGAGAAATACCTTTCAAACAACGTTACAAGGTAACGGGCAATTATTAGTAGAACTTGTCCCCGAACTCGCATTGATTATTGGTGAACAACCAACATTGGCCGAGTTGCCACCAGAAGAAGCACGTAATCGCTTTAACACCACGCTCAGTCATTTTTTTCAAGCGTTAGGACAACAAAATAGAATTATTTCTATTTTTATTGATGATATGCAATGGGCAGATATCGCCACAATCAACTTATTGCAACATTTAGTTGAGAGCAACGACAGTAATAATTTATTACTTATCCTGGCTTATCGAGACAATGAGATAAGTACGACACATCCATTAAATCAACTTTTGGATGATATAAAAAAATCCACCTTTTTTAATAGTCACCTTAATCTATTGCCACTTGATGCCACAGCAATAGGACAATTTATCGCAGCATCTTTATCATTAACGTTGGCTGAAACTCAGCCTCTCGTTGATATTGTCATTGAAAAAACAGCTGGCAACCCTTTCTTTATTAAAGAATTTATTAAAGCTTTAAATGACCAAGACATATTAACGAAAAACAAAAAAAACCGCTGGCATTGGGATGAACGGTTAATAAATTCCCTGACCGCAACCGATAATGTTATTGAATTAATGGCGCTGCGATTAACTCATGTTTCAAAAGTGGGCCAAAATATATTACATCACGCGGCCTGTATCGGTAGCGTAATACCACTTACCTTGTTGACTGAAGTCGTCGGTATCGCGAGTGATGAAGTTGAGCGAGAATTACGGCCATTAATCGCCGATGGTTTAGTGATTGCCTATTCGCAAAATCAACAAGCCAATGGATTGGAGCAAATCAAATTTTCGCACGATAAAATACAGCAAGCAGCGTATTTACTCGCCAATCCGGTACCAAAATCGCTTATTCATTACAAAGTGGCGCAATATTATCTCTCAGAGCTAAACACCCATGCGCTAGAAAACTCAAACGTCGATGATCATGTTTTTGATTATATTGAGCACTTAAATCTAGCTTCGAGCTTATATATTGAACAAGATAATCAAAGACTACTAGCCTATTTTAACAATATTGCCGGACAAAAAGCGTTAGACGCAAATGATTACAATAGTTCGCTCTATTACTTTGAACAGGCGGAAAGTTATTTAGACAACCAGCATTGGCTGCACGATTATGACCTAAGCCTTAGCATCGCCTTAGGTAAAGCCAATGTGCTTTATTTTACGCAAGACTACCAGCAGGGAAATTTACATTTTCAGCAACACAGTGCGCTAATCAGCAAAGTTATTGATCAGGCCAATTTTACCAAGATTCAAGTTTTGTCACTTATTGCGCAAAATGAAATGCAAAAAGCCTTTGATTTAGGCATAGCGACATTACAAACGATTAATATTTCACTTCCTCAAACGTCTGAAACACTTAACTATTTATCAATTGAGCAATATTACCAGCGTGATGGCATTTCTGAGCTTACTCATTTGCCAGCCATGACTGATCAGCGGCAATTGTTAGCCCTAGATATTCTGAACGCAATTCAAACTCCCGCTTACTTATTGAGCCCTTTAGAGTATATGCGTATCGCTTATACATCACTTGAATTGTGTTTAACCGCTGGACTCTCGGCACTCAGTGCCAAGGTTTTTGTTACTCACGGATTATTACTGTGTGGCGCATTTAGTCGATTTGAAGAAGGCTTAGCCTTTGCGGCACTAGCAACGGAAGTCAATCAACAATATCCTTCTGAAATTATTCATGTCGAAGTTGAATTTACTCGCAATGTGTCGATTTCACATTGGACTGCGCCACTTAATAAGACCTTAAAGCCCTTAGAGCAAAATTTTTACCATGGCATTGAGTGCGGCAGTATTGAATATGCCTTTCATTCGGCACTATTTCAAAGTATGCACAGTTTACTCAGCGGTGAAAATTTGGTCGCGTGCCAATCGATATTTGCTCGCCATGTGGAGGTAATGAAAAGTAAAAAGCAAAATTATCAATTGGTGATGATGCAAGTATGGCAGCAGTTTGTCAGCAATTTACAAGATAAAAATGCCGAGATAAAAAATTTACAGGGTAAGTACTTTGATGAAGCAGTACAATTCCCTATTCTGATGGAAACTCAAAACGTTACCACTTTGTTTAGTTATCATTTAGCCCGCATGACCCAAGCATATTTGTTTAACGACATCACACAAGCCTATACGCAATTACAGTTAGCACAACCCTATCATAGTTCTGTTGTATCGTTATATCACTTTGGTGAATTCCATTTTTATGCTGCACTCATTCGAGCGCAATATTGTCGCCAGCAAGCATTGGGTCAACAAGAAGACGCTTACCTTGAAAATGTCAGGCAGATAAATGCCAGTCTCGATTTAATTACCCAATGGGCCGATAGTTGTGCTGAAAATTATCAGCATAAAGTGCTATTAATCCGTGCTGAATTGCAATTTTTATTACGAGACAGTGCCGCATGGCAAAGCTATGATCAGGCGATTACACTGGCACAAGAACATTCGGCTAATCACCATTTAGCCCTTACTTATGAGCTTGCAGGTAACTATTGGCTAGCAGCTAATAAAAAGTCAATGGCAAGAGATTATTATCAGCAAGCTTGTAAACATTACAATGTATGGGGAGCGACTCATAAAGCACAACAATTGTTGCAGTTGCGTCAATCATTTTTAGTTATACCACACCATGAAAGTAAAAATTTACCGAGTTATCAACAGCGCAGCAATGCCCAAGTGCTTGATCTGGCATCAGTACTAAAAGCCTCTGAAACCTTAAGTGGTGAAGTAGATTTAACGGCATTTCTGCATAGAATGATGGTGATTATGATTGAAAATGCTGGTGCACAAAGTGGCGCGTTACTACTACAAAGTGACGGTATTTTAAATACCGAAATTGCCTTATCTCGTGATGGTATGGCCAATACCAAACAGCAGCTGCCTTACTCGATCATTAACTTTGTTTCTCGTACGTTAAAAGCACAAGTGCTAACTAAACTGACGGTTCAAGAGCAATTTTTATCTGACCCCTATTTTGAGAACCATCAACCAAAATCCATCATTTGTGTGCCAAGTATCGTCAAAGGCAATTTACAAGGTATCGTTTACTTGGAGCATTACGATGTAGAGGGTGCATTTAGCACCGAACGCGTTAATATTTTACAGCTACTTGCCGATCAAACCGCCATTTCCTTCGACAATGCCAAGCTATATCAGCAGGTATTGAGTTACAGTCGTAATCTGGAAAATCAAATCCATGAGCGCACCAAAGAACTGGCTGCAGAGAAGATTAAAGCTGAGCAAGCAAGCCAAGCTAAATCTAATTTCTTAGCCAATATGAGTCATGAAATTAGAACACCAATGAATGCCGTCATTGGTTTAAGTCAATTAGCTTTACGGACTAATTTGTCAGTAACACAACAAGATTATTTAGAAAAAATACAAGATTCATCAAAATCATTACTGGGCTTAATCAACGATATTTTAGATTTTTCAAAAATAGAAGCTCAAAAGCTAACCCTAGAAAATATCAAATTTTCGCTACCAGAAATTCTTCAACGCGTTGTCAACGTATGTACTTATAAAGTGCACGAAAAAGGCTTAGAGTTTGTTATTGATATTGCCCCAGACGTACCAAAAATATTAATGGGTGATCCCTTACGTTTACAACAAGTTATTATCAACTTAGCCAATAATGCTGTTAAGTTTACCCAATCAGGCTCTATCCACATTTGTATTAAAAAGCACAGTGAAAACAGTCAAACAAGCCTGTTAAAATTTTCGGTGCACGATACCGGCATAGGCATGAGTCAAGCACAACAGCAGGGCCTATTTCAATCATTTACTCAAGCTGATGACTCTGTCACACGCAAATACGGCGGTACCGGTTTAGGTTTAGCGATTAGCAAGCAACTTACCGAATTAATGGGTGGAGAAATATCACTAACCAGTGAGTTAAACGTCGGCTCAATATTTAGCTTTACAGCAATATTTGAACATGCAGAACAAGCGCTTGAAACTATGCCTATGGTAGATCGCCAAATGCTAACGGACCTAAAAGTGCTCGTTGCAGACGACATTGAAATAGCTAGAAAAGTATTAATTGAAGCGTTAGCTTATATCGAAATTTCAGCCGATGGCGTAGAAAATGGCGTGCAAGCATTAGATGCTGTATTATCTGCGGAAAAAAATGGCACCCCCTATGACATCGTACTGATGGACTGGAAAATGCCAGAAATGGACGGTATAGAAGCCGCTAAACAAATTCAAAGCCAAGCAAAAGATAAACTGCCGCATATTTTGATGGTTTCAGCTTACGATAAAGATGAAGCAAAAGAATTAGCGACTGATGCCGGTATTGATGAGTTTCTCGAAAAGCCGATCAATCAATCAATATTAGTTGACGCAATCGTTGAATTATTAAGTAAAGAGAGTAAAAGAATAACTGTGGAAAACGCGCAACCAGTGCTTAGCATCCCCAATTTAAGCGCCTATAAAGTATTGTTAGTTGAAGACAATATGATCAACCAACAAGTGGCTAAAGAGTTTTTAGCCGATACCAAAATTACCGTTGAATGTGCGGAGAATGGCCTTGTGGCACTAGAAAAAATTGCCACTCAGACTTACGATCTAGTCTTAATGGACATTCAAATGCCAGAAATGGATGGTTTAACCGCAGCTAAAGAAATTCGCCAAACCTTAAAATTACCCAACTTACCTATTATTGCTATGACGGCACATGCCATGGAGGGTGATATAGAAAAAAGTGTTATTGCGGGAATGAATCAACACTTAACTAAGCCTATCGAGCCTAAATTATTATACCAAACACTCACTCAATATTTAGGTAACACAAGTAAAGCGATCAAAGATAACACCGTAAATTTAGAGCAATCTAGTGAAATAAAGCAGAAATTAGCCAAACTAAGTCAAGAAACGGATCTAGGCGTTGACGAAGCCATTAAGAAAATTCAAGGTAAAGAAGCACTATATGCCGAATTGGTTCATGACTTTTGGCTCAAGTATCAAACGCTTTCACAGGAAATGATGCAATATTATGAAACAACGGACACTGAACTGTTATATCGTAGTGCACATTCGCTAAAATCAACCGCACAATATATTGGTGCCTATGACTTAGCAACTTCCGCCAATGCGCTCGAAAATGAGATTCATCATCAAGGCTCACACGTTAAATTAAGGCTCAACGAAGTCACGACACACCTAGACTTTATTATTGCTCAATTAAACCGCATTTATCACCATGAAACTTCAGCAAATACTAGCCAGACATTTGATATCAAAAATGCGAAAGAAATTATAGAAAAATTAAAGCCCTGCCTGGCATCTGCCAATATTAGAGCGGAAGATATCACAAAAGAATTGATGAAAGTTGGCCATGAAACACCATACCACCAGCAAATAGTTGAAATACAAGCGTTGGTTAACGACTTTGACTTTGATGATGCTTTAGCGGCATTATCAATATTAGAGCAAAAATTAACCAATACTAATAGTATTCATTCAGCTGCTTTAGAGGTAGTAAATAATGCAACCGTTCAATAAAGAAGGGCATCGCAGAGCGAGCGAGCAAAATTATACTATTTTGTGTATTGACGATGAAAGCGTCAATTTGAAAGTATTAGCTTCTATCTTTAAAGATCACTATAACGTTGTTGCTTGTAAGAGTGCAAAGCAAGGGTTTCAGCATGCTTTGCAGGAGAATCCAGATATAATTTTGCTTGATGTCTTAATGCCAGAAGAAAATGGTTTCGAGTTAATGGAAAAGTTAAAACAACACCCTAAATTATCTCATATTCCAGTAATTTTTATTACCGGCTTACAAGACGCTGAAGATGAAGAAAAAGGCTTGATGCTAGGCGCATGTGACTATATTCAAAAACCATTTAATTATGGGATTGTACGTGCACGCGTGAATACTCACCTGGAAATTATCCGCCAACGTAATTTATTACAAAAATTTGCACTATTTGACAGCCTGACTGAATTGCCCAATCGACGAAAATGGTTACAAGACAGCGTTGACTACTGGATGTCAGCTAAGACAGCTCAAAGCGCTATGGTTTATGGCATTATCGATGTCGACCATTTTAAAAAATATAACGATTATTATGGTCATCAACAAGGTGATGTAGTTTTACGCAAAATAGCCAATACCATAAAAAGAGCGTTATTTAATTATGGTGGCGCCATTTTTCGCTGTGGCGGTGAAGAGTTTTATTTTTACTTTCCAATGGAGAAAAACACAACGACTGCAAATATATTAACCACTTGCCTGCACAGTGTTACACAACTTGCCATTCCACATCATGCCATTAATACTAGCTGCCGCGTCTCCGTTAGTATCGGTGCTATACAGGTAATCCCCAACGAAAACACCTCTATTGAGCAAGTAATGCAGCAAGCTGACGAAAGGCTGTATTTGGTTAAGAATAGCACTCGCAATGCCATAAGTTTACTCGAACTCAATCCAAATAATCAGCAAATTCCACTCGACATCGCTTAATTGCAACTAAAAGCACGAGACTTTACCTGGAAAAAATAATGGGAAAAACGACAATTTTTCAGTATAGTGCGCGCCATTAAAACTGATTACTATTAGATCAGCTACAGAGGATAAATTGTGATAACTAAAGGCAACCTTTTCATTCTATCTGCCCCTAGTGGCGCGGGTAAATCGAGCTTAATATCTGCTTTACTGAAACAAGCATCATCAAGACCTATGCAAGTTTCCGTTTCTCATACCACACGTAGTCCTCGTCCTGGTGAAGTCAATGGCCAACATTATCATTTTGTTACTAAAGAGCAATTTAAACACGCTATTGGTGAAAAGCACTTTTACGAATACGCTGAAGTATTCGATAACTTTTATGGCACCAGCGAAGTAGCTATCGATCAACAACTGGCTCAAGGTATTGATGTTTTTTTAGATATTGACTGGCAAGGTGCACAGCAAGTCAGAATGAAAAAGCCGGAAGTGACAACAATATTTATTAGCCCACCATCAAAACAAGCATTAGAAGATCGTCTGCGTGGCCGAGGCCAAGATAGTGAAGAAGTTATTCAAGCGCGAATGGCACAAGCACAAGCAGAATGTTCACATTACCAAGAGTTTGACTACATCATTGTCAATGACGATTTCGAGCAAGCATTAACGGACTTAACGACAGTAGTAAACAACCAACGTTTAA
>CAJXUN010000045.1 GCA_913061475.1 uncultured Colwellia sp.
ATTTCATTATTAATGCCGGTTTACGTTATGAAGATATGACTATTTCACGTAAAGATTGGACTAAAGGCGTCGTTGACCGCAACCAACCTTTAAAGAAAGATATCAGTAACGATGTTGACGTTTTATTACCTTCATTGGCAGTAACGTACCGGGTGAACAATGATTTAGTTGTTATTGGTGGTATACAAAAAGGTTTTGCGCCGCCAGCGCCTGGTAATGATAAAGCTGAAAATGAAGAAAGTATAAACTATGAATTAGGACTGCGTTATAACCAAAATGCATTACGCGCTGAAGCATTATTTTTCTACTCTGATTATGAAAATATGCACGGCAACTGCACCGCTAGCCAAGGTTGTAATGATGATGATATTGGCAACCAATATAATGCTGGCGAAGTAGAAGTTTCAGGTTTAGAAATGAAAGTCGGTTATGAATTTTCGGCGGGCTCATTAGCTTTTCCAGTTGATGTGACTTATACCTTTACTGAAACTGAATTTCAAAATGCCTTTGCATCAGGTTTAGATACTTGGGGCACTGTAGCGGCGGGTGATGAATTACCTTATGTACCGGAAAATCAATTACAAGTTAGTTTAGCTGTTGTTGGTGAAAAATGGCGTAGTGATATCTTAGTGCGTTATATGGATGAAATGCGCACAACCGCAGGACAAGGTTCAATTGTTGCTGGCAATGCCGTTGACAGTCGTACCGTTGTTGATATGGCAGCACATTATAGCGTGGCAGATAATCAAGAAATCACCTTTAATGTCGATAACCTATTTGATAAAGAATATATGGCAACTCGTACACACGGATCTATCATGGTTGGCAAGCCACGCAGTGTGACATTAGGTTATAAATATAGTTTTTAGGCTCAGGGTATGAAAACTAAAAAGCGAGCTTATGGCTCGCTTTTTTTGTCGAAGAAAGTTGGAAATTGAGACGAAATGACACCGTAAATAAATTTGATTATTCCGACTTATTTAATAGTGCTGTAATTTCTTTCTCATAAGCCAATTTTTTTTCTTCATTAAAGCCAACATGGCCGCTGACAATCTTTCCTTGGCGGTTGACAATAAAGCTGCTCGGCATACCCTTTAATTTATACTTTCGGGCGATTAAGCCTTTAGGATCATAAATGACGGGAAAATTAGCTGGGTTGTCCTGCAAAAATAGGTCAGCCAACTCGCGATCGTGATCTAAGTTAATACTTATAATGCTTAAGCCTTGCGCTTGATGCTTTGACTTTAAATTGTTCATCCACGGGAATGACTTGCGACATGGAATACACCACGATGCCCAAAAATCGACGTAGATAACATTGCCTTTTTTATCTGCTAGTTGTTGTGCTAATACTTCAAGGGTATTTACTTCAGCATTTTCATTAGCGAGTATAGGGGGCGATAACGTAATCGATAGGGCGAGAAAAAATCCCATTTTAAATTTTTTCAACAGCATTATTTTAGTCACCATTTAACCGTATTAATGGCATTTAACCATGTTAACTGTCATTAGCAAAGGGTGATATTTCCGCTTACCTATTATTTTCTTCCGGTTACACAGGTAATTAGCAGAAATTTTTATTAAACTGGTACCGTTTTTAACTTGGCAATGGTGTTATGGCTATTAAGGTCTTTAGTGTGAAGAATCGATATTTTAATTTGTTTATTATTTGTGGTTTATTGATGGTTATTGCTGCGTTCAGCAATGGCGCATATGCGGAGAAGGATGAAAATATAGATATGAATCAATGGCTAAAAGCACGTTTTTCGGCTCAACATCAGGCGCTTATTCCCATTGTAGCTGTGGCTGATATGTTACACGGCTGCCAACAAGAAAAGCAGATTGATGAAAATGTAACCATTAAAAGCTTAATTACTCAATTAGATAAAAATCGCTTAGCTGAAAAGTTAATAAGCTGTTTGGCAGGTAAATCGCTAAAATCGGATACGGCATTAAATTATGGTTTGACGAGCTGTTCGTTTGAACAACTTACGGATTTGCCAGTCGAGGAAAAACAGCAAAAAATGCGTTTAGTTACTAAAGCGATTAGTGAACTTTCGAGGAGTGAAAGACAAAAAAGTTTTACCCATTGTGTAACCGAACAAGCAATTCACTATTTACGCTAATGTCAGCTATTTTGGCGGCTTTTTGTCGCCGACAAATGAACTAGGCAGTATTTCTACACCAACTAACCGGCCAACCTTGATCATGATAGGGATGGTAATTGGGGCAAATGGCAAGATAGCAAAAATACCGATGCCTAGTCCCTTTAAAATATCGACAAATTGCTGATTGGCTATACGCATTTCTTCAGCACTGGCATCACGTTTGGTGTAACGCTTATATATGCTTAACATCGCCTTGGTTTCTACTTTTTCTTGCGCTAATGCTATTTTTATCTTCACCATTTGACGTTTAAGTCGGACGATATTACGCCTTTTACTGATACGTAAAACACGGATAGGTACTTTGTGAAAATGGCGCCAAACTCTCATTTTCGTATTCTCCCACAATAACTAGCCAATGTAAGTAATTACCTTGGCCTAATCTGTGGCTGGAGGGGTTATTGATAAAATATTTTTCTGGCGGTTATCTTGGTACCTGTGTTATTCACTGATTATTGGTCAGTAACCTAGTGTTAATATGCCTTTGCTGGGAATTAATCTAGGTCGTAACATAATTTGTAACAAATACTAGAACACTGACATAGAACAGTTTTTTATATTTCAAGCAATATGACTTATAGTTAGAGTAAGTTACTAAAATAAAAGATGGAATAAGCATTATGGGACATGAAACGCCGAAAGTTTTGGTTGTAGACGATGATATGCGTTTACGTGCCTTACTCGAACGGTATTTAGTTGAACAAGGGTTTGTGGTTCGAAGTGCCGCCAACTCTGAGCAAATGGATCGATTACTCGAGCGTGAAAATTTTCACTTATTAGTGCTTGATTTAATGCTGCCAGGAGAAGACGGTTTATCTATTTGCCGTCGCTTACGTCAAAACTCAAATGATATTCCGATTGTTATGTTAACAGCAAAGGGTGATGAGGTAGACCGGATTATCGGTTTGGAGCTTGGCGCTGATGACTATATGCCAAAGCCGTTTAATCCACGTGAATTATTAGCGCGTATTAAAGCGGTATTGCGTCGTCGAGTACAAGAAGCTCCGGGCGCTCCGTCACAAGAAGAAAATGTTATTTCTTTTGGTGACTATCAGCTAAATCTTGCCACTCGTGAAATGCTTAAAGGCGATGTTAATATGCCATTGACCAGTGGTGAGTTCGCGGTGTTAAAGGCACTGATTACCCATCCACGAGAGCCACTGTCGCGTGATAAGTTAATGAATTTGGCGCGCGGTAGAGATTACTCTGCTTTAGAGCGTAGTATTGACGTGCAGGTGTCACGTTTACGTAGGATGTTAGAAGAAGATCCAGCAAAACCACGCTACATTCAAACTGTTTGGGGCTTGGGTTATGTATTTGTCCCTGAAGGGAAGTCTGTTGCATAATTGCGTGAAAACGTATGAAATACAACATTAGCGTAGTTGAAGTTTATGAAAATATTGCCTCGTAGCGCCTTTGGTCAAACGGTGCTATTAATTGGTGTTTTGTTGCTAATTAATCAGGTTGTGTCATTTATATCGATGTCGATATACATCATTCAACCTAATGCCCAACAAGTAAACCAGTTATTGGCGAAGCAAGTCAGAGTTGTCTTTATTGATGTTGCTGATGAAGTGTTAAGCCCGGCGATGGGGGAAGCATTTCAGCGAGAAACCGGTATCGGGGTTTATCGTGAAGCGGCTGCGATGAAACTAGGCTTACAAGACGCTGTTTATTACGCCTTTCGCTCTGATGAAATGTCCAATCTCTTAGGTGGTCCTGCTGAAGTACGTATTTCACAGGGAGATGAATACCTTTTTTGGATCCGCCCACCGCAAGCACCTGATTACTGGGTTAAAATTCCGATTAATGGTCTAGAAGAAGAAAACTTTTCTCCGCTGATTATTGTCCTCATGATTTTGGGGATTTTAAGTGTTATGGGAGGTTGGTTGTTCGTTCGACAACTTAATCGTCCGTTAAGCGCCTTACAAAATGCTGCACATGATGTTGGGCGTGGCGATTTTCCTGAACCATTAACTGAGCGAGGCACCACTGAAATTGTTGCAGTAACTCGCGCGTTTAATCATATGTCGAAGGGTATCAAACAGCTTGAAGATGATCGGAATTTATTAATGGCAGGGATATCGCATGACTTGCGCACGCCATTAACCCGTATTCGTTTAGCGACTGAAATGATTTCGCAACATGATGAGTTTTTAAAAGATGGCATCGAAGGTGATATTGATGACATGAATACCATCATCGATCAGTTTATTGATTATATTCGCCATGATAGTAAAGACAAAGCCGAGCTAGATGATATAAATGCCTTGATTGAGGAAGTGGTGCAGGCAGAAAGTATCTTAGAGCGAGAGGTCATTTTTACTGCAGAGCCTTTGCCTAAAATTCCACTGCGTTATGTTGCTATGAAGCGAGCACTCGCAAATTTAATTCAAAATTCCCTACGTTATTCAGATGGTAAAATTACGGTGACAACTTCCTATGATAAGCGTCAACAGGAAGTTTGCTTTTGTGTTTGTGATGAAGGGCCTGGTATTCCTGATGTCGACATTGAACGCTTATTTCAACCCTTTACGCAAGGCGATAAAGCGCGAGGAGGCGAAGGCAGTGGTTTAGGGCTAGCCATTATAAAACGCATTGTTGACACCCACGGTGGCCGCGTTGAATTGTCTAACCGCGATGAGGGTGGCTTAAGGGCAAAAGTTTGTTTACCGACTAAATAACATTAATTGTAAGTCTCTCAATAAATTGATGATTAGATATTAAAAAGCCGTCGTAAATACGACGGCTTTTCTTTATCTAAATGTCAGCATTACTGAGTGCAATTAAATTTTAGGTCCAGCGGCAACTAAAGACTTACCATTTTCAGTATCAGTAAACTTATCAAAGTTGTTAACAAAGCGAGTCGCTAAGTCTACAGCCTTTGTCTGCCATTGCTCTTGCTCAGCATAGGTATCACGTGGATCTAAAATACTATTGTCTACGCCATCAATACTGGTTGGGATATCTAAATTAAATAGCGGTAAAACTTGAGTTTCGGCATGATCAATTGAACCATCTAAAATGGCATCAATAATAGCGCGTGTATCTTTAATTGAAATGCGTTTGCCTGAGCCATTCCAACCTGTGTTAACTAAATATGCTTCTGCGCCAACAGCCTGCATACGCTTGCGTAACACTTCAGCATATTGTGTTGGGTGCAAACTTAAAAATGCAGCGCCAAAACAACTTGAAAAAGTTGGTGTTGGTTCTGTTATACCGCGTTCAGTGCCGGCAAGTTTTGCTGTGAAACCTGATAAGAAGTAATACTCTGTTTGTGCAGGTGTTAATTTGGCAACAGGGGGTAATACACCAAAAGCATCAGCGGTTAAGAAAATAACTTTTTTCGCATGACCAGCACGAGAAACAGGTTTTACAATGTTATCAATGTGATGAATAGGGTATGAAACACGGGTGTTTTCAGTGTTTGAGTTGTCGTCAAAATCTATTTCACCCTTGCCATTAACCACAACATTCTCTAAAAGGGCATCGCGACGAATAGCATTATAAATGTCAGGTTCATTCTCTTTGCTTAAGTTGATGGTTTTTGCGTAACAACCACCTTCAAAGTTAAATACGCCGTTTTCATCCCAACCATGTTCATCATCACCGATAAGCTGGCGTTTAGGATCTGTCGATAATGTCGTCTTACCTGTGCCAGAAAGGCCAAAGAATATTGCGGTATCGCCATCTTCACCAACGTTAGCACTACAATGCATTGATGCTATGCCTTTTAATGGCAAAAAGTAGTTCATCATTGAGAACATACCTTTTTTCATTTCGCCGCCATACCAAGTACCACCAATAAGCTGTACTTTTTCTGTTAAGTTGAATGCAACGAAGTTTTCTGAATTTAAACCTTGTTCTTGCCAGTTTGGATTAGTGGTTTTTGCACCATTCATTACGATAAAATCTGGCTCGTAGTTTTCTAATTCTGCATCTGTAGGGCGAATAAACATATTTTTAACAAAATGTGCTTGCCAAGCGACTTCAGTAATAAAGCGAACTTTTAAGCGCGTGTCGTTATCTGCACCACAAAATGTATCGACAACAAATAATCTTTTGCCTGACAATTGCTCAGTAACTAAACCTTTTAAGCTAGCCCAAGTTTCTTGCGTCATAGGTTTGTTGTCATTTTTACCTTGATCTGACCACCAAACGGTATCGCGTGTAGTATCGTCGCGAACAATATATTTATCTTTAGGAGAGCGACCGGTAAAAATTCCTGTATCTACTGAAACAGCGCCGAGTTCGGTGACAACACCTTTATCAAAACCTGAGAGATCAGATCTTGTTTCCTCAGCAAAAAGTAACTCATAAGACGGATTGTAAACGACCTCAGCAACATTAGTGATGCCGTATGAAGATAAATCGATTGAGTTTTCTAAAGCTGCCATTGCGAATTCGCTCCTAAAAGTATGACGATTTTTAAATGATTAGTTTCGGTATTCCGATTGTGGGCGCCAATTTTAGGCGATCAGGGAGCAAAACGAAAGTTTTTTTTCTTTCGTTGTGAAAGTTTTCATAGTAACTTTCATTTTTTTTCTAGCAAAGGCCGTTGCGGCTGATATTCTCTATTGAGGTTTTATGCGCGAAAATTTATTTATATTAATTTAAAACAATAACTTATATATTTGATTTAGTTGACTGGGTGGTCAGGAAAACGATGTGTAAAATTACTTTTTTAGAACAGAAAAAAATTAATAAAGACCGAAAAATATTGCGAATAAAAACATTTTTTCATTCGCATACTTTTCTAACGAAACTTTTACTTTAACTAATCGAATATTTCATCGTCAGTGTTTTCAGTTGAAATACCACCGTCGAGAATTTCGCTACTGATGTCTTGGCTAATGTACTCTGTTGGTGCTGTGCCTAACTCAAAATACTCAAAACGGCTGGATTTATCTGTTCTCTTGGTTAGTTTACCCGATATTTTATCAATTCTAACTGACATTAATGCTGGCGGCTGTTCAAATGGCTCGACAGGAAAATCGGCGAGCGCAACTTTCATAAAGTTAATCCATGCGGGTTGCGCGGATTTAGCGCCAAACTCTTTGCCTGTTGTCTGATCTTCACCTAGGTTGCTGTTATAGGTTGTTTGGCCAAGGTTACGACTTGGATTGTCAAAACCTATCCAAGATGTTGTGACAATCCTGCGGCTATAGCCGGAAAACCAAGCGTCTTTTGCTTGGTTCGTTGTGCCTGTTTTACCGGCAATATCTCGACGCTTGAGCGCACGTGCACGGTAACCTGTGCCTTGCCAATAAGGTTTGATATTCCAATCGGCGCCCCAAATAGCAGAATTAAGTGCTTCGGTAATTAAGAAGGCATTTTGGGCGCTAATAACACGCTCCGCTTTATTAACGCTTGACTGAAGCGGCTCTGCATCGGAAAGCTCTAAGGCATAACTGTCGCCGTTGTTACCGTATAACTCTGTCGACGGTTCAATAACATCTTCACAGTTGTCGCACGCGATAGCTGGATTGGCTTGGAAGATAATATTGCCGAATGAGTCTTCAATTCGCTCTATTAAATAGGGTTCAATTAAAAAGCCACCATTAGCGAAGGTGGCAAAACCAGTAGCCACTTCGAGCGGTGTTAAAGAAGCTGAGCCGAGTGCGAGTGACTCGTTACGTGGTAAATCATCAGGATCAAAACCAAATGAAGCCAAATAAGGAATGATTTTATCTAAACCAACATCGCGTAGTAAACGAACAGCAATGACATTTTTCGATTGCGCTAATGCAAGACGCAGGCGAATTTCGCCGTTATAAACGGGTGGTGAGTTTTTTGGACGCCAGACAACGCCTGAGCTTCTATCCCATTGGTTAATTGGTGCGTCGTTAACTATTGATGCCAACGTGTAACCACTGTCTAAGGCGGCAGAGTAAATGAACGGTTTTATATTGGAGCCTACTTGTCGTTTGGCTTGGGTAACGCGATTAAACTGGCTTTGTTCAAAGCTAAAACCACCAACCGCTGCTTTTATAGCACCGTTGTCAGTAGATAAGGAAACAAGGGCCGAGCTAACATCGGGTAATTGACTTAGTCGATAACCATCGGTTGTAGCAGAAACGATAATAACATCACCAAACTTCACTATCTCACTTGCAATGTTTGGCGGAACTGCCTGCTTATCATCATTAATGTGGGCGCGAGCCCATGCTAAACCTGGCCAGTCGATTGTGATGTCAGCAGCGTCTTTTACGGCGACTTTTATTGAACGTTCAGACACCTCGGTGACAACTGCAGGCATCAGTGTTTGATAGCTATCCAACGAGGCGAGTGCCAGCGAAATTTCTTCTGTACTAATGGCCGGTTGGTTAATCGCGTTTACTGAAGATTTTTTATTATCTACCGGACGTAATGAAGTAATAGGCCCACGATAACCATGGCGTTGATCATAAGCAAAAATGTTATTCACCACGGCTTGCTGAGCGGCATGCTGTAATGTTGATGTTACTGTAGTAAACACTTTGTAGCCGCCGGTATAAGCAGTTTCTTTTCCGTAGCGATCCACCATTTCTTGATGGGCCATTTCAGCAATATAAGGTGCGTGTAATTCGATCTCTGCGCCATGTTTTTCGGCGGTGATAGGCTCTTTGTTGGCTGCTGCCATTTGATCTGCGTTGATGTAATCAGCGCTATACATGCGTTGCAATACCACAGTGCGTCGCTGCAGTGCGCGATCTGGTCGACTAATGGGGTTCATGGTGGAAGGTGCTTTGGGCAGCCCTGCTAATACGGCAATTTGTGCTAAGGTCAGCTCATTTACATCTTTGCCATAATATACTTGTGCGGCGGCACCAAAGCCAAAAGAGCGATGTCCTAAGGAAATTTTATTCATATAAAGAGCAAGTATTTCGTCTTTTGTTAACAAGCTTTCAATATGAAAAGAGATAAATATTTCTCTAATTTTTCGCACATAGGTTTGTTCACGTGTTAAAAAGAAATTTCGTGCGACTTGCATGGTGATAGTACTGGCACCACCTTTATTTTGCCCTGTTAATTGGCCTAATACGGCTCGACCCATACCGATAGGATCAACCCCAAAATGTAGATAGAAACGATCGTCCTCAGTGGCGAGTATCGCATTAATTAATTGTTGCGGCATCTCGTCCAACGTAAGCGGAATACGCTTTTTTTCACCAAACTGGGAAATGAGCTTGCCATCAGCACTAAAAATTTGCATTGGCGTTTGCCATTGTAAATCTCTAAGCGACTCGACACTCGGTAAACTTGAGCGCATCGATAAGTAAATTCCGGTAAGTGTCAAAATACCGATAAATATCAATACAGCGCCTGCTTTTAACAGGTTTTTTATAGAAAACACAAAAAAATGCCCAATAAAAGTTATAAAATTGACGTAATAGTACTAGTATATCCTGTAAAAGCATGTAATAAATGTATTTATACGAATTTTATGCCTAATATTATTATAATAAAAAGTTCTAGTAGGATTCTATGCTAAGTAGTTTATGGAAAAAAAAGACGTCATTAATGGTGGGCATTGATATCGGTTCCCACTCTATTAAGGCTGTTTTGCTGAACCAAAATGATACCGGATATGTCCTTGAAACTGTCGCGATTGAACCTATGCCAAGAGGAGCAATTGTTGATAGAGAAATTCAAGATATAGACGCTGTTGGTAAAGTTGTTGCAAAAATTCGAAAAAAAATCTCTTCCTCTGTAGCGCATGCTGCATCTGCCGTTTCCGGGCAAACCGTTATTACAAAAATCATTTACATGGATGTGGCATTAAGCGAACAAGAACTCGCTAGCCAGATCGAAATAGAAGCTGATAGCTTGATACCTTATCCCCTTGATGAAGTTAGTTTAGACTTTGAATCACTCGACATTAATGAATCAGATCCAAGCAAAATTAATGTTTTACTTAGTGCCGCACGTACAGAGTCAGTTGAAGCTAGGGTTGCTGCATTGGAAGCCGGAGGCTTTGAAACCAAAGTCATTGATGTTGAATCTTATGCAATTAGTCGTACGTATGATTTAACCCTCAGACAGTTACCTGATGATGCCGCAGATAAAGTTATTGCTACCGTAGATATAGGCGCTACCATGACGTTATTTTCAGTAACTGAAATGGGTAACCATATCTATAGCCGTGATCAACTATTCGGTGGTGAGCAATATACGCGTTCAATTGTTTCCTATTATAATAAATCGTTTGAAGAAGCAGAATTAGCAAAACTAACTGGTGACTTACCACCAAACTATACTTTTGAAGTTTTGGCGCCTTTTCATACGATTTTAGTCCAACAAATTCGTCGTGCAATTCAAATGTTTTTAACCACGAGTGGCAAAGACAAAATTGATTATTTGGTTATCTCTGGTGGTAGTGCCTCTGTTGAAGGTATCGAGCAATTACTAACGGAAGAACTCGGCATCCATACTGTAATAGCAAATCCTTTTGCAGGTATGGAAGTTTCTAATACGATTAATCAAGAAGAGTTAGCAAAAGTAGCGCCCCGGTATATGGTGGCTGCCGGTTTAGCATTAAGGAGTTTTGTTCCATGGCATATATAAACCTATTACCATGGCGTGAAGAGGCCGAAAAGGCTAAACAACGAGAATATTTTACTGTTTTAACCGCCGTAGCATTAAGTGCTTTTGCTGTTGTATTTTTAGTTAATCAATTTTATCAAATGCGCATCGACGGTCAAACTGCGCGTAACCAATTTTTACAAAACGAAATTCAAATCTTGGATTCGCGTATTGCAAAAATAAGGTCACTTAATGAAAAGAAAAAAGAGCTTGAAAAACGTACTAATGTTGTTGAACAGCTCCAGCGTAGCCGCAATGTAGGTACACAAGTATTAGATGAAATCGCCAAGGTCGTACCGAATGGTATCTACTTAACCCGCCTTGAGAAACAGGATAATAGCTTAAATATTACCGGTAAGAGTGAGTCAAATAATCACTTAGCCAATATGATTAGAGAAATAGAGCGTTCTGATTTATTTGAAGATGCGATTTTGGAATCGATAACGTCAAATGATGCAAAAAGTAAATTGTTAAGCGACTTCAAAATGCGTGTTCGTATCAAAGGTCTGATTAATTTGAGCGAATCGACAGAGCAGGGAGCGCCATAATGAATTTTGATTTGTCGGAATTTACTGAACAGTTTAATGGCTTAGAGCTTGATAATATTGGCCAATGGCCAAAAGCAGCAAAAATTGTTTTGTCGATATTTTTAGTTGTTTTAGTTCTAGGTTTGGGCTATGTATTAATGATCAGCGATCAAATTAAACAGCTTGAACGTGTCACAGCAGAAGAAACGACCTTAAAACAACAATATCAAGCCAAATATCACATTGCAGCAAATCTAGAGTTGTTTGAACAGCAAATGATTGAAGCCGAGGCGATGTTTGCCAATCAGCTTAAAAGTTTACCAGAAAGCCATGAAACTCCCGGCTTGCTTGATGATATTACTTTTGTCGGCACAACAACTGGGCTTGATTTTGTTAAATTAAATTGGCAGCCGGAAATAGAGCAAGAAATTTATATTGAATTACCGATAGATATCGAGGTTTTAGGTACATATCATGAATTCGGTCAATTTGTTAGTCGAATCGCAGGTTTACCTCGTATAGTCACTTTACATAATTTTGATATTAATTTACAAAGACAAAGCTCAGGAGATTTAAAATTAAAGTTGCAGGCTAAAACTTATCGTTATCGGGAGGCAGACGAAAAATGAAGAAAATAATTGTTTTAAGTGCTGTCCTTTTGAGCGGTTGTTTTAGTGACACTGATGATTTGAAACTGCATATTGCTAATGTACAATCAAGCACTGGTAGTGCGATAGAACCGATGCCAGAGGTTGCTGTTTTTGATCATTTTGACTATTCAGCACAAGCGCTTCGTAGCCCATTTGATGCGCCAAAACCTGAAGCTATTCAAGAGAAAATTCAACAAATGTCAGGTTGTTTAAGCCCGGATCCTCGACGTAGGAAACAACCACTAGAAAAGTTTTCACTCAGTGATTTAGTCATGCGTGGTACTTTGGGAGAGCTAGGTGTTACATGGGCTTTAGTTGAAGCTTCTGACAAGACCTTACATCGAGTTGCTGTTGGTAGTTACGTGGGTCTATATCATGGACGAATTACTACAGTAAGCCAAGATAATGTCAAAGTATTAGAATTGATACCAGATGGCGCTGGTTGCTGGGTTGAACGTGAAACTGTCGTTGCCATGACACAGACAAGTGCAGAGGGGCAAAGAGAGTAATGTTGCTATTTAATAAAATGAAAAACGATAATCTTATGACACATTGCAAAAAAATGAAGTTAATCACTGCGGTTTATTTATGCCTCCTTTCTACTTTTTCGTGGGCCAATGAACTGACTGGCATTTCCTATAACACGATTCAAAATAATGAAATAGAGCTGGTATTTGAATTAACAGATAATATCGCTGTGCAACCAGAAGTAACAACATCAATGACTCCTGCTCAGGTCAGAATCACTTTTGATGCCGAGCAATTTAATCCTGCCATTACAAATACCATTGTTGAACACGCAGGGGTCAAAAATATTACCTTACAAAAAATGGCGGGCAAAGTTGTCGCTAATGTTAATTTAAAACATTTGTCTATTTTTGACGTGATTCAAAAAGATAATACTTTTGCTTTAACCTTGCATACTGGACAGGTAAACAAAACGGTTACACAGTTAATCCCACTTGGACACGGTTTTATTAATCAGATAGATAACATTGATTTTAAACGCGGTCAGCAAAATGAAGCACAGCTTTTAGTTAAACTTATCGACAGTAAAGTTGCTGTCGATGTTAGTGACAAATTAGGCAAGCTTTATATTGAATTTCACAATACTGAAATTTTAGAAGATTTTATTTATAAATTGGATGTAACTGATTTTGGTACGATTGTTAGCGGAATAGAAACCTTTAGAGAAGGTCGGAATGCGCGTTTAGTGGTTGATATTAATGGGCCATTTGAGTTCAAGCATCAGCAATTTAACGATGTTTTTTCATTAACGGTTAACACTAAAAAACAAGAAGACGGTTATCTTGGTGAAGAAGAAAGCTTTAGCGGCAGAGCAATATCATTAAATTTCCAAGATATTTCAGTACGCACGGTTTTACAAATTATTGCTGACTATAATGGTTTTAACTTAGTTACTAGTGACACGGTTGCTGGCAACATTACCCTGCGATTAGATGGTGTACCTTGGGATCAAGCGCTCGATATTATCTTAAAGGTTAAAGGTCTAGACAAACGTATGGAAGGCAACATTCTTATGGTTGCACCTAGCGATGAATTAGCCGCTAGAGAAGCACGAGATTTGCAAGCGCAGCAGCAGGTTGAGGAGCTAGCACCGTTATATTCTGAATATGTACAAGTGAATTACGCTAAAGCCGTTGAATTTGCGGCTTTAATTAAAAACGAAGAAAATAGTATTTTGTCGGCACGCGGTAGTGTCAGTGTTGATGAACGAACGAATACCTTATTGATCCGTGACACGGCAAACAGTATCGAAGATATTAAACGTATGGTATCGGTGTTAGATATACCTGTACGACAAGTTATCATTGAATCTCGTATGGTAACGGTAAAAGATAATATTAATGAAGAATTAGGTATTCGTTGGGGGGTAACAGATACTGGCAGTGACTCTGCAACATCGGGCTCCTTAGCAGGCACATCAAGCGCTAATAATGGCACAGCACCGTCGTTAAGCGATAGGCTAAACGTTAATCTACCCGTCGCAAACCCTGCTGGTAGCATTGCGTTTCAGGTTGCTCGCTTAGCTGATGGTACTATTTTAGATCTTGAGTTAAGTGCCATGGAAAAAGAAAATAAAGGTGAAATTATCGCCAGCCCCCGTATAACAACGGCAAATCAAAAAGAAGCTTATATTGAGCAGGGTGTTGAAATTCCTTATCAAGAAGCGGCTTCTAGTGGTGCAACATCAACACAATTTAAAAAAGCGGTATTAAGTTTGACAGTAACGCCTCATATTACCCCTGATGATAGAATTATTTTAGATTTGGTGGTAACACAAGATACGGTTTCTGATGTTTCAAACGGCAGCGCACCAGCAATCGATACGCAGCGAATAGGCACACAAGTTTTAGTCAATAATGGCGAAACCATAGTACTTGGTGGTATTTATCAACAACAATTGATCAGTTCCGTGTCAAAGGTGCCAGTTTTGGGTGATATTCCCTATTTTGGATGGATGTTTAGGAACAGCAGTAACTTTAATGAGAAAAAAGAACTGCTAATATTCGTTACACCACGCATAGTTACGGAAAGATTTTAAGTTAATTTGCATGTAAGGTGGTGTTTTCATCTTACATGCTTGCAATTTGTACCCAACAATTGCGATAATTGCGCCCTTGAAATTTTCGAGGGGGGTTCCCTCTTACCTGTTCACGTAATAAATAAACGAGTATTAATTAATCTAATGGCAGAAAAACGTAACATTTTCCTTGTAGGCCCGATGGGCGCAGGCAAAAGCACCATTGGTAGAGAATTAGCAGATAAGCTACATTTAGAGTTTTTTGATTCCGATCAAGAAATCGAACGCCGTACAGGTGCAGATATCGCATGGGTTTTCGATCTTGAAGGCGAAGAAGGTTTTCGTAAAAGAGAAGAAACCGTTATTGAAGACCTAAGTGAGAAGCAAGGTATCGTTTTAGCGACAGGTGGCGGATCTGTTATCAGTAGCCAAGTTCGTAATCGCTTATCAGCACGTGGCATTGTAGTTTATCTTGAAACAACCATTGATAAACAAGTTGCTCGTACGCAGCGAGATAGACGTCGTCCTCTACTTCAAACCGATGAAGAACCTAGAACTGTACTTGAAAACTTAGCTGTTGAACGTAATCCGTTATATGAAGAAATTGCCGATGTTATCGTGCAGACGGACGATCAAAGCGCAAAAGTAGTGGCAAGTAAAATAGTCGAACGTTTAGATTTCTAGACGAAACTTATGACCACTCTTCAGGTTAAACTTGGCACTCGCAGTTATCCAATCTATATAGACAGCGGACTATTATCTGATAGTACTCTGCTGTCTAGTCATATCCGTAGTAAACGCATTTGCATTGTCAGCAATGACATCGTTGCACCGCTTTATATTGAACAATTGAAGCTTAGCCTTAAACACTTCGACATAGATGAAATTGTATTGCCTGATGGTGAGGCTGAAAAAAGCTTAGCAAACTTCGAACGAATAATGTCACATTTATTAACCGGTAATCACGGCCGAGATACAACGCTAGTTGCCTTAGGTGGTGGCGTTATCGGCGATATAACTGGTTTTGCGGCGGCGTGTTATCAACGTGGCATTGATTTTATTCAAGTACCGACCACTGTTTTATCCCAAGTGGATTCATCTGTCGGTGGTAAAACAGCCGTTAACCATCCTTTAGGAAAAAATATGATAGGCGCTTTCTATCAACCTAAAGCGGTGTTTATTGACTTATCAAGCTTAGCAACTTTGCCGTTAAGAGAGTTTAATGCTGGCATGGCCGAAGTGATTAAATATGGTATTTTAGGTGACGATGAATTTTTTACTTGGCTTGAAAAAAACATCAACGCCATAAAAATTGGTCAAAGTGATGTGTTAGCGCAAATGATAGAGCGCTGCTGTCAATGTAAAGCTAATATTGTTGCAGAAGATGAGACAGAAGCAGGTGTCAGGGCTTTATTGAATTTAGGGCATACCTTTGGTCATGCTATTGAAGCTGATCAAGGTTATGGAAAATGGTTACATGGTGAAGCTGTTGCTACTGGCATGGTACTTGCTGCAAAACTATCAGTAGCAATGAATTTGCTTGAAGTGTCAGATCTTCGTCGTATTGAAGCACTACTTTCTGCGTTTGACTTACCGTTAAGCGCACCAGAGAATATGGGCTTCGACGAATTTATTTGCCATATGCGTCGCGATAAAAAGAATTTAGCAGGTAAACTACGTTTTATTCTTCCTACGGCAATTGGCCAATCCGAAATTAACGATGACGTTAGTGAGGAATTACTTCAACAAATTCTGTAATTTTCCTCGGAACAGGTGAAGTATGTCGGCGTTAGTACAAAATATCGGCTTATCAAATGATAACCCCAGCGTCACTAAAATCAGTGCCTACGCGCGCATTGATTATATCCTCCGTTTTTCAAAACAAGCTATTTTAGTTATTGACGAAAGTCATCAGCAAAATGCCGCGCTTTCTGGTCAATTTTTAGCAAGTTTATCTGAGCAACATAATGCCGCGTATATATCTCTGTCTGCAAAATTTAATAATATTCAAATTCGTTGCCGTATTATCGAGCAACTATGCACAGGTGAGTTATTCGACCCTGAACTATCTTTAGCAGTCAGTGTTATTAACTTAGCGAAAAAATCCCAACAAGCTATTAGTATCGTATTGGATAATGCACAGTATTTATCACTACAAATATTGCACGAAGTATCACAATTAGCTGCCATTGCTAAAAAAGCTAACTTGACGGTGAATATTGTGATGTTCGGTTCCGTCCAAGCGGGGCGTAATGTTGCTGATCATAAAAGTCTATTTGATAATAAACTCGCATTATTATCAGCCCAGTCAGGACAGCTACTATCAAGCACATCATCACTATTCAAAAATACTCAACCCAGTTGGCATTTTATTGTTAAGAATAAATGGCTAATTAGTTTATTAATTATTTTACTTGCTCTTGGTGGTATGGTTATCGGTTTATTAAAACAAGATAGTTTTAATTTTGCTAAATCAATCGTACCCACCAACCAAGAAAAAATCTCATTAGCAAAAGTATTGGCTAAGCCACAAACAATGGTTTTGCCAAACGATGCCGAAGTTAATACTCAAGCTTTAGCGGCAGAACAGCCGTTAGTAGCACATCAGCTGGCTAATGATGGTGCTATTTCGCAAGATGTTTACGAATCGTTAATGAATCCCGGTGCAAGTGTTGAAATAAAAGCACCAATGATACCAGCATCGCCAGCTGACATTATTTCGGCAATCGCAATTGCTGATGACGACGTTTTGTCAATCAAGCGAGCGACGCGTACCGATGAAAGAATTCAGAAAAAACAGGATGTTACAGCAGACAACAACGCATTATCTAAGCAATTACCGATCAATAATAATTATTACATCGGCAAAACCGGTTATGTGGTGCAAATTGCTGCATTGAGTGATTTTCAGCTCCCGGAAATATTTTTAGAAACCTTAACTGATATTGATTATAACGTGTACCAGCGGATACTAAATGATCAACCTCTGCTGGTTTTTACGAGTACAATATACGCAGACAAATCTGCGGCACAGTTGGCCTTGTCACAATTTCCACCATCATTACTAAAACGTCAACCTTGGATTAAATCGGTTGAGGTAATTAATAGCGAAATCAATGCATTTCTCTACTCCCAATAAACGTTAATTCACGATACAATCCCCGCTTGCGTAACAGGTACTCTTTATCTGTTGTTAAATTTTTAGGTTTGTAGGTGTCATGAAGAAAAAACATCGAGCGTTTTTAAAATGGGCGGGTGGTAAGTACGCGCTTAGCGATGTAATAAACTCTATGTTGCCAAAAGGCAATCGCCTTATTGAACCTTTTGTCGGTGCAGGCTCAGTATTTTTAAATAGTGACTATGATGAATACTTGCTGAGTGATATCAATCAAGATTTAGTCAATTTATATCGAATTATCCAGCGCACGCCTGATAAATTTATCGCAGATGCTCGTCGATACTTTACACCGGAAAATAACCAGGCAGACGTTTACTATCAATTACGTAAAGAGTTTAACGCTAGCGCAGACCCTTACTTTAGATCTTTAGTTTTTCTTTATATGAATCGTCATGGTTACAATGGTTTATGTCGATACAATAAATCTGGTGGTTATAACGTGCCATTTGGCAAGTATAAGCGACCTTACTTTCCTGAAGCAGAGTTGCACCATTTTGCCGAAAAAGCGAAGAAAGCGATATTTATCTGTGATGGCTACCGACAAACGTTTGCTCATGCAAAATCAGGCGATGTAATTTATTGTGATCCACCTTACGTTCCTCTAAGTAAAACAGCAAGTTTTACTAGCTATTCAGGTAATGGATTCGGTTTAGATGAACAAGCGGATTTAGCAAATGCCGCGGAAGAAGTGACAAACAAGCGCAATATATCGGTATTGATCAGTAATCACGATACTATTTGGACGCGTAAAATATATCAACACGCGAAAAAACAGCGTTCAATTGAAGTGTCTCGAACCATTAGCCAAAAAGCCAACAAACGCAATAAAGTCGCCGAATTACTTGTGCTTTATTAAGAGACTAACGTTTATCTTATTACTTATAACAAACTAGCGCTAGCTTACACATTAGCTAGGTAAAACTAAACTCACAATGGCGATTAGCGAGGCAATGAAAATCGCCACGGCAATTACCCCAGCAATAATAAAATGACTAAGCTTACCCTGAGTAAAATCACGCTCCCTATTTTTATCGCTTTGCACACCAAAAAACGCCGCACCAACACTTTTGAAGGTTTCTTTAAAGTTACTTGAACTCATTATCATCCTTAAATACCATTTCGGCACTTTGTATTTTATACAAGTTAATTCAGTATGTTCCAATGTGTAATATCGATCAAGTGTTGCTAATTTGGTCATATTTTGTAAACTTTGACTAATCATGCATATTGTCTTGAAATTTTAATGAATTTGCTTAATGCTAAGCATTATAATGGACATCTAATCTGATGCGATTAAATAAGCATATATTGTTTAAGCATTGCATTTTGTCAGCATCATTTAATACGAATGGAATCCATGTCGAAACATGTAACAGGCGATACTAAATTTACTGAGCAGGTCAAAATTTTATTAAATAAAATTTATGGTCGTAGCCCATTGAAAGATTCAGTTTTAGAACGAGCGATTGCTTACTATGATCTAGAGCAGTTTAGCGATCGTAAACTCGATAAACTAGAAAAAGACCTAGCGAACCTAAAGCAAGTAGATAGTGCTAAAAGCCAAGAAAAAATAGTTAACTTAGAACGCGACCAAAGAGAATATCTGCAAGAATTGCGTTTCGAACGTAATGACCGCTCGCAACATCTACAGCAAATTTGCCGTGAAATAATAGAACTTTGCGAGGGTGAAAATTTTACAGAAACTAATCGAAAATCTGCCCAGCTATTAGGTACCATTCAATTATTAGCGCCAACTGAAGGCAGTAAAGTTGCGCTGATCAATGAGCTTAGTAAACCTTTATATAAAGGTGTACTTACGCTAAGGCTACTTGATGAAATTTGCGTAAAAAAACTATTACCTGACTCATACTTAGTTCAAGAATTAGCTGAAGTTTCTATGTTTAATTTTAAGGAGTTACGTAGTGAAAATGAAGCTGCCTATCGCCAATTCATTGACCGAGTTAAGGTCCCAGTATTGATGGCGGCGATTTTACAAGACATTGGTAATTATCATCCCGATGCCCATCAAATCATGTTTGGTATCGATGGCAAAAAAGATAATTTTCGCACCTTAGAAATTGAAGAACGTAAGGCTTTACTACAAGTTAATTATCGAGAAACACTGAAATATTTACTTAATGGTATTGGCGTTCCTATGTATTTAGGTAACTCAAAAACAGAGCGCGATAACTTTAACAAAGTTGAGACTGATAAATTACGATTTATAAAACAGTTATTAAAAACCAGTGTTAACCCTAAGCTTGGTATTGGTAATTTATTAAAAATTCCTCAAATATATACCTCAATAGTTTTATCGACTAAAGCAAGTTATAACTACAAACTATTACCCAAGGTGTATCAGGCTTTGTACCAAAACGCGGAGCGTGGCAGTTGCAGTCGCGATATTGTTGATACCTTATACCAAATAACGGGTGATTTTCCGCAGGGCTTTGGTGTAGTCTATATTCCGAGCGATGTTGATCAGGAACTGCGCTACGAATATGCCATTGTTAGCCAGCTTTATCCCGAAAATGCTAATGAACCTCGATGTCGTATGGCGACTCGAAGCCTCACGTTCATTGGTTATGGTCATGACTTGGTGGTAAAAAAGACCTGTAATTTGTACTTTGTCGAAACGGCAAAAACATTTTCAACTATCAGTAAAGAAAGACTGAATGAGATTCTCGAATTATTATCTTCAAATTACCTCGAGCGCAAAAAACTTGACCTATTACCTCGTTGTTGGCAACCAGGTGAATACTTTTCAAGAAAAGATAATCAAAAACTCTGGAATCGTATCCGTTAATTATATGGCTATTTGTTAGTTTACCTACACTTATTCAGATCTTCTGAAAAAGCAAAAGCTGACTGACATAAGTTAATGAAGGCTTTACAGTAAATAAAAGCAAGGTCCAGCGTTAGGCATAAACTGTATCACTCATCTAATGCTAGCTAAAGGCAATAATGGCAAATGAGTTGCGTAAGTAATTGCTCGGTTTTCGATATTTCACTATGAGCTAAATATTCATTTGGTTGATGCGCTTGCTCAATTGAACCCGGTCCCATAACGATTGTTTGACAGCCAAGTTGTTGAATAAATGGCGCTTCTGTCGCGTAATTTACTGCACAGCAGCTATGACCGGAAAATTTCTCTGCTGTTTTAACTAATTCGCTATCAGGCGTCTGTTGAAAGCTAGGGGAACTGGGATCAAGCTCAGCGATGGTTAATCGTCCCGGATATTTTTCAGCTATAGGCTCAAGTGTTTTCGACAGCCATGAAACTAACTCTTCATCTTTCATACCGGGTAATGAGCGCATATCGATGTCTAGTTCGCAATGACCACAAATTCTATTGGCATTATCGCCACCATGAATAGCACCGAAATTGAGGGTGGGTGCTTGCACGTCAAAAGCGTCATTTTTATAGCTTTGTGCTAATTGCTCTTTCAGTTTTAGTAATTCGCTAATCACTTGATACATAACCTCAATGGCATTGATACCATTTGCGGGCTTGCTTGAGTGGCCTGCTTGGCCTTTAATACTAATTTTATGCGACATATGTCCTTTGTGCATAACTACCGGTACTAAATTCGTTGGCTCGCCTATGATGGCAACGTCCGGTTTTATCATGCCGCTATTGGCAAAAAATCGCGCGCCAGCCATGGTGGTTTCTTCATCTGCGGTGGCCAAAATATATAAGGGCTTGTTCAGTGATGAAAGATCAACTTGCTGACACGCTTGTAAAATAAAGGCGAAAAAGCCTTTCATATCACAACTGCCTAAACCAAAAAGCTTGTCATCTTTATCGGTAACGTTCATAGGATCAGACAACCAACGGTTTTCATCAAATGGCACGGTATCGCTATGACCTGCTAGCAATAGTCCGCCATTACCGCTACCTAACTTCGCTAACAAGTTATATTTGTTTATGCAGTTAGGCACCACTTGAATAGTAATAGTGAACCCTAGGGTTTCAAACCATGTCGCCAGTAAGTTGATGACGGATTGATTACTTTGGTCCCAATGTGCTTGTGAAGAACTGATGCTTGGCAGCGCAATTAGCTGACTAAATGCCTGAGTAAAATTGGGTAAATTTTTATGATTTTTTTGCATTGAAATATGGACCTAAGTAAATTAATGGGTATTTATGCTCTTTAGTTGCATAACTAGTTATATAGTGATACTTTAGCTTCACAATGTAAATAGCCTAATTAAAGCACACTATAAAAATGTTGGTAATGGCTTCAACGACGTGTCGACGATAGCCTTTATTTAGTTGTTGTAAATAGTAACTTTATACTCTGGTCAAAAATATTGACAAATATGTCTATAAAGTCATTAGTATTAGTTGAATAGAATTGCAATATTAACGTATGAATAACTGCGTTAAAGGAAAACTCTAATTGTTATTAACGTATTAATCATAAAGTAATGGTAAGTAGATGAACGTCGTCGTTATAGGTGCAAGTGGTTATGTTGGAGCTGAGTTAATTGGCTTACTGACGCAACATAATAAAATTTTTCTGCAACATTTGTTGGTTTCAGAAAATAGTGATGCTAGTGGTAAAACTTTTGCACAACTACATGCTCGCTGGCAAGGGCTGTGCGCGCTGCCGCTAGAAGCTTTTTCTCAACAATGGTTTGACCAACATATCAATATCGTCAATCATGGTATTGATGCGGTATTTTTTGCCACCCCTCACGAGTTTAGTGCCCAATGGGCGCAAGCATTTGTTGATGCAAACATTAAAGTGTTTGATCTGTCCGGCGGTTTTCGTTTAAAAGACGCCGAGCAGTATCCTATTCATTACGGCTTTAAACACCAATCATTAGAGGCACTACAACAGGCACAATACGGTTTGGCGGAGTGGCAAGCAGAAGAAATTGCAACTAGTGAGTTAATCGCGGTACCCGGCTGTTATCCAACGGCAAGTTTATTGGCGCTAAAACCTATCACCAGCCAGCAACTCCATGTAGAAAATTCGCTGATTGTGGTTAATGGCATTAGTGGTGTCAGTGGCGCAGGAAGAAAAGCATCGCTAGCGACTAGTTTTTATGAGGTCAGCTTAACACCTTACAATATTCTTCAGCATAGGCATCAACCGGAAATTAGCCAAGAAGCTGACGCACAAGTTATCTTTAATCCACATTTAGCGCCTTATAAGCGAGGTTTGTTAGTCACCATAACGCTGCAACTAAAAGTGGGGATTAGTGCTACACAAATCGACGATGCTTTTACACAGGCGTACCAAAACAAACCATTGATCAGGTTAGTCGATGATTGGCCTAAAATCGACCATGTTGCCTATACCCCGTTCGCTGATATTCATTGGCAAGTTGATGAAAGTAAACAGGTGCTTGTGGTGAGTTGTGCTATCGATAACTTACTAAAGGGTGCTGCTTCACAAGCGATTCAATGTGCCAATATTAGTTTGGGTTTACCGAGTGAATATAGCTTACTTCACCATGGAGATAAGTCATGAAAAAGCCGGTAGTGATAAAAATTGGCGGGGCTATTTTAGATGGCTACAGTCAAGGCAATAGTTCAGCGTTAACGGCGTTACTAAAAGTGATTGCGAGTTTAGAAAACCAACCTGTAGTGATTGTCCATGGTGGCGGTTGTGTCGTAGACGAAATGCTTGCTCAGGCAGGATTTGTTACTGAGAAAAAACACGGTTTACGCGTAACGCCCAAAGTGCATATGCCGATTATTAGCGGCGTTCTTGCTGGTAGTGTTAATAAAGCGATTGTGGCGAGTGCAGCAAGCTTAAATTTATCGGCTGTGGGTTTATCACTTACTGATGGCGAAATGGTGCAATGCAAATTAAGTTCATTGCAACTAGGACAAGTTGGGGAACCTTCACCCTATAGCAGTGCTTTGTTAGACACATTATTAAAAGCTAATTTCCTGCCTATTATTTCTTCAATTGGTGCTTTACCTAATGGCGAATTAGTGAATGTTAATGCTGATGATGCAGCTGTTGCTATTTGTCAGCTACTCAACGCTGAATTATTGCTATTGACTGATGTTAATGGTGTTAAGGGGGCTACGGGGGAGTACCTGACTACGCTGAATAATCAACAAGCTGAAAAATTGATTAAAGCAGGTGTTATTGCTGGCGGTATGACGGCAAAAGTTAATGCGGCATTACATGCAGCGAATAAGTTACGACGAAGTATCGCGGTTGCCAGTTGGCAATCGCCAGAGCAAATCGTTGATTTACTAAATGGTGGCAATATTGGCACCCGTATACAACCAAGCGGTTGTTAATAAATTACTTTGTAAACTAAATTTCGCACAGGAAAACCCATGAGCTCATTGCACAACTTACAACACTTTCTCGCTGACGATCAGCTAACGAAATCGCAGATATTAGCGTTAATTACCTTAGCACTAGATATCAAGCAACAACCGAAAAAATATAATCAAGCGCTTGCTGGCAAGTCGGTAGCGATGATCTTTGAAAAACCTTCATTAAGAACGCACGTCAGTTTCGATGTGGGGATTAATAAATTAGGTGGTCATGCCCTGTATTTAGGCCAACAAAATGGGAAATTAGGTGAGCGTGAACGGGTCAGTGATTACGCAAAAAACCTTTCGTGTTATGCCGATGCCATCGTTGCCCGTGTTTTTGAAAACAGCTCGATAGCAGGGTTAGCTCAACACGCAAGTGTGCCTGTACTTAATGCACTTTGTGATTTGTATCATCCGTGTCAGGCACTGGCTGACTTTGTGACCTTGACAGAAAACTTCCCCGATCTTTCACAAGTGAAGTTAGCTTATGTTGGTGATGCAAATAACGTCTCAAATTCACTGATGTTAATGGCGGCAACCATTGGTGTCGACTTTACTTTGGTGTGCCCGCTAGGACATGGACCGACTGAAGAGATGCTAACTAAAGGTCAGGAGTTAGCAAAAAATACAGGCTCGGTGTTTACTTTCACCACAGATATTACGGCTATTGGTCAGCAAGATGCCATCTATACTGATACTTGGGTATCAATGGGTGATGAAAATCCAAGTAAGAAAGCGACAATATTAGCAAAATTTGCTCCTTACCAAGTGAATCATCAACTAATGGTAAAAGCGGGCGCTTGCATTGTTATGCATTGTCAGCCTGCGCATCTTGAAGAGGAAATTACCACGCAATTGTTCGATAGCGAAATGTCAGTGGTATTTCAATCAGCAGAAAATCGAATGTGGGCACAGAATGCAGTGTTAGTCACATTATTGGGTAATTAAATATTGTTATAGTCCTTTGGCCTAATACCTGCGTCGAAAGTGCTCACGTATATGCATACGCTCCGCGCTTCTTTCTTGTTCTAAGGCCAAATGACATAACGATCAATAATCAATTACAGCAATCCTTATACCCATTGAATTCAATAAATAGGTATAAGAATTAATTTTAAAACTTAATAGCTAATTTTCATGATATGAAGATTAAAGGAAAAGACAATGGCGTTAGCAGCAAAGAAAAATATTAAAAAAGTCGTACTGGCCTATTCAGGTGGATTAGATACTTCGGCCATTATCCCGTGGTTAAAAGAAAATTATGACGGTTGTGAAGTTATCGCATTCTGCGCCGATGTTGGCCAAGGAGATGAAGAGCTAGAGGGCATTAAAGAAAAAGCCATTGCTTCGGGTGCTTCTGAATGTCATGTTGTCGACTTAAAAGAAGAATATGTTAAAGACTATATTTATCCCATTATTAAAACGGGCGCAGTATATGAAGGCCAGTATTTATTGGGGACATCTATGGCTCGGCCTGTTATTGCTAAAGCTCATATTGAAGTGGCGTTAAAAGTTGGTGCTGACGCTGTTTGTCATGGTTGTACCGGTAAAGGTAACGACCAGGTGCGTTTTGAATCATGCTTTGCGGCATTAGCACCACAGTTAACCGTTATTGCACCTTGGCGTGAGTGGGATATGGTTTCGCGTGAAGACTTATTAGCCTATTTAGCCGAGCGTGATATTCCTTGTGCGGCATCATTAACAAAAATTTATAGCCGTGATGCCAATGCGTGGCATATCTCGCATGAAGGTGGTGAATTAGAGGACCCTTGGTGTGAACCTTCAAAAGAAGTTTGGACCATGACAGTTGATCCACAAGAGGCACCCGATGAAGCTGGAAAAGTAATGCTCAGTTTTGCGCAAGGCGAATTGGTTGCCGTCGATGGTAAGCCAATGTCAGCTTATCAATCATTGATGTACTTGAATGAAAAAGCAGCGGCACATGGTGTTGGTCGTATTGATATTGTTGAAAATCGTTTAGTGGGCATGAAATCACGTGGTTGCTATGAAACGCCTGGTGGCACGGTATTAATGGCCGCTTACAAAGGTTTAGAGTCATTAATACTCGATAAAGAATCTTTAAAATACCGAGAAGCTGTTGGCCATGAGTTTTCACACGTAATTTATGACGGTCGTTGGTTTACGCCATTAGCAAAAGCACAACTTGCTGCTGCTGCGTCATTTGCCGAGCAAGTCACCGGTGATGTGGTGGTGAAGTTATACAAAGGCATGGCACAAGTTACTCAACGTCGTTCACCAAACAGCCTATACTCAGAAGAATTTGCGACCTTCGGTGCTGATGATGTTTATGACCAAAAACATGCCGAAGGCTTTATTCGCCTATTTAGTTTGTCGAGCCGTATAACGGCACTAAAGCAAGCAGACTCTGTCATTAAAAATGACAAATAACCATCAATAACAGTTTCGAGGAAATTCACCATGGCATTATGGGGCGGGCGCTTTAAAGGGCAACCAAGTTTACAGTTTAAAAAATTCAACGACTCGCTACCGGTTGATTATCGTATGGCAGTGCAAGATATTGTTGGCTCAATTGCCTGGGCGGGTGCTATACATTCGGTTGGCATTATTGATGACAATGAGTTAGTTGAGCTTACTGCAGCATTGCATGAATTAAAGGCTTCCGTTGAAGAAAATCCGCAGCAAATTTTAGGCTCAGACGCTGAAGATATTCACAGTTGGGTGGAAATTGCCTTAATAGAAAAAACCGGTGATTTGGGTAAGAAATTGCACACGGGTCGAAGCCGTAACGATCAAGTAGCCACCGATTTAAAGTTATGGTGTAAAGAGACTGGCGGTGAATTATTATTTGCCTTGGTAAATTTACAGCAAGCCATGCTGAATCTCGCTGAACGTGAAAAAGATACTGTATTGCCTGGTTATACCCACTTACAACGTGCTCAGCCGATAACTTTTGGTCATTGGTGTTTAGCGTATGTTGAAATGTTTAACCGTGATATTGGCCGTTTAAAAGATGCGTTATATCGCTTAGATGTATCACCACTCGGCTCAGGAGCCTTGGCAGGTACTGCTTATCCCATTGATAGAAATAAATTAGCCCATAACTTGGGCTTTAGAACGGCAACGCTAAACAGTTTAGATGCAGTATCAGATAGAGATCACGTTATTGAATTATTGGCCTCTGCCAGTATCTCTATGATGCATTTATCACGTTTTGCCGAAGACCTGATTTTCTATAACTCGGGTGAAGCGGGCTTTGTTGAAATGAGTGATTTAGTCAGCTCAGGCTCATCGTTAATGCCACAAAAGAAAAATCCGGATGCCTGTGAGTTAATTCGTGGTAAAGCGGGACGCGTTTTTGGCTCGCTTACCGGTATGTTAACTACCATGAAAGCACTGGCTCTTGCTTATAACAAAGATATGCAAGAAGACAAAGAAGGCCTTTTTGACGCCTTAGATACCTGGCAAGAGTGCATGGAAATGGCAGTGCTGGTTGTTGATGGCTTAAAAGTAAATCGCTCACGTACCTTAGCTGCTGCACAGCAAGGTTATGCCAATGCTACAGAGCTTGCTGATTATTTGGTGAGTAAAAATATACCTTTTAGAGAGGCACACCACATTGTTGGCGAGGTTGTGCTTGCGGCGATTGACAAAGGTCTACCTTTAGAAGATTTAACCTTAACGCAATTACAGGTATACAGCGATAAAATTGCTCAAGATGTTTATCAACATTTATCTATTGAATCGACGCTAGATAAGCGTGAAGCCCTTGGTGGTACATCACGTGGTCAGGTTGAACAAGCATTAGCGAGTATTCAGTCGGGCGAGCGTGAAATTCTTAACGAAAACGTGGTTGGCGCGCCAGGTAAGCAACAGATTCAAGGGGCATTAAAGCAAGTTAAACAGCGTTTAAATGCACAAAAGGCAGCCGCGATGTCGGTACGCCGTGCACGTATGTCTGATATTAGTAGTATCTCTTGTTTAGTTAATTATTGGGCTGATTTAGGTGAAATACTACCACGTAGCCTTGATAATATTATTCATGATGTGCAGAACTTTGTTGTTGCTGAAGTTGATGGTGTTGTTGTCGGATGTGCGTCACTTTATATTTATCAAACCGGGCTTGCTGAGATTCGCTCTGTGGTGATTGATAAAATTGCTCATGGCCAAGGTCAAGGACAAGCCTTGGTGCAATACTTACTAGAATTTGCTCATCAAATTGAATTACAAAGAATTATAGTATTGACCTATATTCCTGATTACTTCCAGCAGTTGGGTTTTAGCTTAATCGACAAAAGTTCGTTAGCGGATAATATCATTGAGGATAGTGAACAAAGTCCTCACAAAGAACCTGCCGATGAAGTTGCTATGGAATATATTGTTGCTCGTTGCTCCGTCAGTACAGCAAGTGCTGATAAGCGCATAAATTGATGACTACCTGCCATGAATAGTAATGAAGATAATGTCAAGTGGTTTAGAAATGCAGCGCCATATATTAATGCTCATCGGGGTAAAACCTTTGTCTTGATGTTTGGTGGTGAAGCAGTACAGCACGCAAACTTTGCTAATATCATTCACGATATTGCGTTGTTGCGAAGCCTTGGTGTTAAATTGGTCCTAGTGCACGGTGCACGCGCACAAATCGAAGAACGTGTAGCAACGCAAGCTATAGCGCAAAAAATTGCCGATAATGTTCGTATTACCGACGCAAAAACCTTACTAGCGGTAAAAGATGCCACGGGATCGTTGCGCATTCATATCGAGGCACTACTGACCATGGGGTTAGTTAACTCTCCTATGCATGGCGCTCAAATTCGCGTGAGTACCGGAAATTTCGTTATTGCCAAGCCGATTGGTGTGCGTGATGGTATTGATTTTAAACATACAGGTTTGGTGCGTCGAATTGATGCCGAAGGTATTAATACTCAGCTGGATTTTGGTTCAATCGTGTTATTGTCTCCTGTGGGTTACTCATCTACCGGTGAAGTGTTTAACTTGGCACTAGAAGATGTAGCAGCAAAAACAGCCATAGCGCTAAAAGCAGATAAGCTGATTACCTTAACTGAACAGTCAGGGCTATTAGATAACAAGGGAGCTCTGATTCGTAGTTGTGGTATAGCAACCGTGAGTCATTTACTTGCAGAGCAAGAAGACCACGTTCAGCAATTGCTTTTAAGAGCCATTATACAATGCGGTAAACAAGGTGTTGAACGATGTCATTGTGTTAGCTACACCAGTGATAGCGCCTTGTTACAAGAGTTGTTTACTCGTGATGGTGCCGGCACCTTGATTGCCAAAGATCATCAAGAACAGTTATCTGCAGCGAGTATTGATGATGTTGGTGGCATTTTGGAGCTAATTGCACCATTAGAAGAAGAAGGGGTGTTAGTTAAACGTTCTCGCGAGTTGCTCGAAATTGAAATAGACCGCTTTACGGTGATTAAAAAAGAAGAAGTCATTATTGCCTGTGCAGCACTTTATCCCTATCCAGAAGCAAGAACTGGTGAAATTGCTTGTTTGGTTATTCATCCTGATTATCGTGGAGGTAATCGTGGTATTCGCCTTATTCAGGCCCTTGAACAGGCGGCGAAAAGACAAAGTCTACAGTCAATTTTTGTTTTAACCACGGTGAGCGCACATTGGTTTATCGAGCAAGGGTATAGTGAGCAAGCCATTGACAGACTGCCAGAGGGGAAGCAAAAAATGTATAATATTCAGCGTAAATCTAAAGCATTTACCAAAATGATATGACTATGTTTCCCCAAACTACGCCAAAAGCAACCTCTAAGGTTGCTTTTTTTTTGCCAAATATCGCGTAATCATAGACAAATAACTAACAAAAGATTTC
The DNA here is from genome assembly GCA_913061475.1 of uncultured Colwellia sp. Taxonomy (GTDB): domain Bacteria; phylum Pseudomonadota; class Gammaproteobacteria; order Enterobacterales; family Alteromonadaceae; genus Cognaticolwellia. The sequence continues at coordinate 29,753 of CAJXUN010000045.1, forward strand.
AAAGCCTTTTTTTTTTGTGCATACTGGACGCTACAAATAATTATAAAAACAATAATAATAGGCAAATTTGTGATATGAATTTTTCTCGATTCGTTGCTATTTGTGCAACGATTAGTTCATTTAGTACCTTAGTTCAAGCTGAACCTGATAATAACATTAAGTTTAGTCTCGACACCGAAGCTGGCTATATTGATAATTTTTTATTCCAAGCTCGTGATGAGCAAGATACCGCATATTATAGCCTATCATCCGATCTGGCTTTATCGTCAAAAACTCAGCAATCAGTATTTAATTTTGATGCGCAGTTAGCGTCACATTTTTTCGATAAGTTTGAAAACGACGACCATACAGACTTTACCATCATACCTAAATATCAATTTAAGTTTAGCCAAAACCAACGTCTTCATATGTCAGCACTATGGCTTAATAGTTATGTATATAGAGGCTCTGGCTTATCGTTGGGTGAGGCTGATAGTTTATCTGAGGGTGATGAAAACGAAACAGTTGGTGCTCGTATTGGTTATGAATATGGTACCTCTGAATCACAAGGTAAACTAAATTTTGACGTGATTTATAATGAGAGTGAATTTACTACTCGCAGAGCCAGTACCAGTCAATTAGACACCGAGATACTTAACATAAAATCTAGTTTTGACTATCTATTATCCGGCAAAACCTATTTGGCGTTTGATATTGATTATAAAACTACCGAATATCCTAATGATGCGATTATTAACCGCGACAGCATTACTGGCTTAGTTGGCGTAAAGTGGTCTACCACGATGATAAGTGAGCTTAGTGTTTTAGTCGGTTATCAACAGTTAGCTTTTGAAGATAGTCGGTTAAGCAATGATAATGCTTTTAAATGGCAATTTGATTACACATGGCGCCCTTCAGATTTCACCACAATGCATATCGTTTCAAACCGCAAATTTGATGAAAGCTATCGTCTAATCAGTAGTTATCGCTTAGCTGAAACACATCAAATAGACTTAGAACATGCTTTTACAGACTACTTTAATATATTTATTGCGTTAGGCGTAAATAATGAAAGCTTTATAACACCACAAATGAGTCAAGACGAAGATTATATATTTTCTACATTGAGGTTTAATTATCTTCATAGTGATAGGCTAAGCTTTCAATTTAGTTATAACTATAAGTCCTTGGACGCAAACTATGGTGATGTTGATTATTTATATAATAAGTTCGGACTCAGTGTGAAGTTCGAACTCTAGATAAGTTTATGGAGTAGCTGATAACTTATTAGTTGTAAAATTACATTAAATTCAATGGACTATATCGTTTCTTTAGAGAAAATTTATAGTAGTTGTTACTTTTATGTAAAAAAATAGTAATTGCATTTAAGTTAATGTTACAATTTGTAACTGTGTTGGGTAAAAATTATGCGATTATTGATATTTTGTTTGTTGTTTTTTCTTGGCCAAGCAACAGCAAGTAATTATAAGTTAGGGGCTGGGGATCAGATTCAAATAGTGGTTTATGGTGAATCCGATTTAACAACAAAAGTTAAAATTGATAAATCTGGAGTTATTTCATTTCCGTTTTTATCTGATATAACCGTTGTTGGTTTATCAACAAAAGATTTAGAAAATACAATCGCAAATGGCTTGCGAGGAGATTATTTAATTGATCCTCAAGTTGCTGTTTCGATAGTAATGTACCGACCTTTTTTTATTCATGGACAAGTTAAGCGCCCCGGCGGTTACCCCTTTCAGGAAGATTTAACATTAGATAAAGCCATTGCCATTGCTGGTGGATTAGCAGCGCGAGCGTCAAAGTCGTCGTGGAATATCACTCGCTTAGTTGACGGTAAAAAAATGGTTTTTGAAGCTAATGTCTCCAGTGCAATTTTGCCGGATGACATCATTGAAATAGAGCAAAGTTTTTTTTGAAGACATTAGAAAACGAACATTTAATCGCAACAAACGACGAAGTGGCATTAAAGGAAATTTTAACGCCGCTTTGGACTCGTCGTTGGAAAATTATATTTTTCACGCTAGTGATCACGTTTTTTACTGCCTTTTATCTGTCTCTACTTAAGCCTTCATATCGTGCAACAGCAATTTTGCAAATCGGGACGAACAAGCCAGCTAATACCTTATCAATTAACGATGCTTTTAATGAATCCAATGCCAGTAAAGAACAAATTCAAACACAATTCGAGTTATTGCGCTCGCGTAAGTTTGCCGAGCGAGTAATAACACAGCTTGATTTGGTGCAACATAAAGAATTTAACAGTGGTAAATACAACGATAAGTTAGCTGTTTTTGAGCAAATAGGCGCACGTATCTCCACTCCATCAATGAGAGATATCGTTGGCAAATTCCAAAGTAAATTAAGCATTGTGCCTATTTCGGGTACTGAGCTGGTTAAAATTTCCTACGCTTCGTTTTCTGCCGAGTTATCACAAAAAGTGGCAAATCAAGTCGGCATTACTTACCTGCAATATCAAGATGAAATTCATAGTGCATCAAAAGAGACTACGTCGCAGTGGTTGGTTGACCAACTTGAAGAGCTAGGAAAAAAACTACAGACCTCTGAACTGTCACTACAGAAATATCGAGAAGCTGAAGGTATTGTTGATATTCAGGGTGTTGTTGGTTTAGTCGGATCTGAATTAACCGAGTTAACATCTGAATCACTCAGGGCCTCAAAGCGGGCAGATGATCTGGCTATTTCGTATCAAGATCTTCAAAAAAACGCGGGTGATATTGCCAAATTAAGCGAACTGCATGAAATTAGTAACCATGCGACCTTGATGCAACTGCGCCAAGCTGAAGAAAAAATTGAACGAAAAGTTTTTGAATTATCACAACGATATGGGCCAAAACATCCGAAACAAATAGCTGTTAATGCTGAGCTAATGTCGCTGCAAAGTAGAATTACTCAGCAAATTTACGATATTGTTACATCAATTGAGAAAGAATATTATAGTGCCTTAGAGCGGGTAAATGCTACAGAGCAACGGCTAGCGATTGCGAAAAAAGATTATTTGCGCTTAAGTCGTTTGCAAAATAAATTTTCGCAGTTAACCCGTGAAGTAGACACCAATAAAGAGCTTTATAATAATTATTTAGTACGCTTAAAAGAAGCGGATGCGATGGGGAATTATAAAGCAAATTTTTATGTCCGCTTTATTGATAAAGCAACGGTGCCTAAAAGCCAATTTGCACCGAATAAATTTTTAATTATAGTGATCACTTTCGTACTCGCTATTGCGTTTATTTCAATCATTATTATTATGCGTGAATTATTAATGGATACCCTTAATTCTCGTCGTAAATTGGATAACTTCCACGAAGCGCCTATTCTTGCGGTGTTACCTAAGATTAAATCAAGCCCAAGCGCTAAGAAAGAAGACGCTTACAGTACAGATAATCGTTTTACTGAAGCGATAAGAACATTACGTACAGCTTTGCTATTTAATAATGAAAAAACACCACCTAAAGTTATCGCCGTAACGTCGTCTGTACCTAATGAAGGCAAATCTACGGTAGCCTTGCATTTAGCGCGGTCGTTTAGTGAAATGGAGAAAGTACTGCTGATTGAAGCGGATATGCGTCATCCTACTATCGCTAAGAATATGAATTTGAATCAACATCGCCCTGGACTGTCAAATTTATTAGCGAAAACCCATCAAATTAACGAATGTATTATTCGCGATAAAAACGTTAAGTTAGATATTTTAACTTCAGGCATATCTCCAGCTAACCCATTGGCTTTTCTATCAATGAAACGTTTTAATATGTTGATTAAAGTTTTTGGTAACTTTTATGACCGCATTATTATAGAAACTCCACCAGTACATGCAGTTAGCGACGCAGTTATTATCTCTAAGCTGGTTGATAGTGTTATATATATTGTCCATGGCAATAAAACTAAACGTGAACAAATATCTTCCGGTCTTAGAATGCTGAAACAGGTTAATGCACCGATTGAAGGTGTGGTGATAAACCACAGTGAAAATATTGATACTGACAAATATCATAATAAATATTATACCGAGCGCAGCAATATTATTAAGCTAGCCGCAAGAAAACGTGGCTAACTAAACCTAACGTTGTTTATGCTACAGTGATTTTTGCGTACAATAAGCAAAATTTTTTATAGTCACTGTTATGAAAATACACGTCAACTTCCCTTTACAATCATTAAATAGTTTAAATGTACCGGCCACGACGGCTGAGATACTTTTGCCAGCTAGTGTCAATGAATTGTTTGACCTAACCCGTGAAAAATCTGCCAAATCCTATATTCTAGGTGAAGGAACCAATACCTTATTCTGTGACGTAAAAGCGCCTACGATTATAAAGCCTAGCTTATTGGGTATTGAAGTGACTGAAAATGACCAGTACTTTAGCATAAGCGTTGCATGTGCAGAAAACTGGCATAACTTTGTCGAGTTTGCTATTAACCAAGGCATGTATGGTTTGGAAAATTTAGCTTTGATCCCTGGCAGTGTTGGCGCAGCCCCAGTACAAAATATTGGCGCTTATGGTGTTGAAGTAGGAGATTTTATTGATCGTGTGACTTGGTTTGATTTTGCAAAACAAAAACTGGTAGATTTTACTAAAGCAGAGTGCCATTTTGGCTATCGTAGCAGCATTTTTAAACAAAAGTTAAGCGGCAAAGGCATTATTACTCATGTGCACTTTTTGCTACCAAAAGCTTGGCAAAGAGTTGTCAGTTATCAAGGGCTGAACGAGCTTAGGTCATCAGCCACTGCGCCTGAAATAATGGCAAAAGTCATTCAATTACGCCAAACAAAGTTACCTGATCCGAAACACTTACCCAATGCAGGTAGTTTTTTTAAAAACCCGATCGTCAGTGAAAATACCTTTAATGATTTGCAACAGCAACATAAAACTATGCCTTTTTATCGACAAGCCAACGGCAGTATTAAGTTGGCTGCTGGTTGGCTGATTGAGCAATCAGGTCTTAAAGGCGTTCGCCAAGGAGGCGTAGGCGTGCATGATAACCAAGCGTTGGTCATTGTTAACTATGAAAGTAGTCAAGGTAAAAATATTGTTGCTTTTGCTCATTTAATTCAAGAAACCGTATTAAAGAAATTTAACATTCATCTCGTACCGGAAGTTAGATTTATTGCTTGTGATGGTGAAATAGGTCATGCAAACAAGGAATGCCAACAATGAAAGCCATTCGAGAGCAGTTGATTAAAAAATTGGTTAAAGGTGATTTTCTTTCTGGACAAATACTCGGGGAAGAGCTCGGCGTTAGTCGAGCGGCAATATCAAAACACATCGCTGCACTACAAGAAATGGGCTTTGATGTCTTTAGTGTTACAGGGAAGGGCTATCGCTTAGCACAGCCGATAGAATTATTGAATGAAGCTAGCATCCTAACACACCTTGAAAAACATAATGTCACTACAAAAGTTGAGGTGCATAGCCTAATTGATTCAACAAATAGCTATCTAATGCGCCGCTTACCCAATCAGAATGTTCCGGGCCAGGTATGCATTGCTGAATATCAAAGTTCAGGAAGAGGACGTCGAGGCCGACGGTGGATTTCTCCATTTGGCTCTCATATTTATATGTCAATGTACTGGTATCTAGAGCAGGGCATGTCAGCTGCTATGGGACTTAGTGTCGTGGCTGCACTTGCGGTTAGTGATGCAATTAAAGCACTCTATCAAGTTGAGGTAGAATTAAAGTGGCCGAATGATATCTATTTTAATGGTGTCAAACTCGCTGGAATTCTCATTGATTTAGAAGGGCAGGCGATGGAGCCATGTCATTGTGTTATAGGTATAGGTTTGAATATTAAAATGCCGGCCAAAAGTGCTGAATTAGTTGACCAACCTTGGACCGATTTGTCGAGTGCCATCGGTGTGGATGTAGACCGCAATAAGTTAGCTGCATATATTATTTCTGCATTACTTAAGCGATTGAAAGCGCATCGTGAAACCGGCATAAATACCATGGTTTCACAGTGGCAGACGTTAGATTTTTATCTCAATAAGCCAGTGACGCTCATTACCGGACAAAAAGCTACGCGCGGTATTTGTCGGGGAATAAATGCCCAGGGTGCTTTGATGTTAGAAGTTAATGGTCAGGTAGGTCCGGTATATGGTGGTGAAGTTAGTTTAAGGGCAGGACTATGAGATTACTAATTGATGTTGGCAACACGCAAGTGAAATATGTTACGCAAGGGGTTGGAATCACTGCGCCGTTTTCTGACATTGTATATATCGATTATCAGCTATTTATCGGCCAGCTCAATAAATGCGTATTTTCGAAAGTCACTGAAGTTATTCTTGCCAATGTGCATGGCAACGAGATACACGATGCCATTGAACAATGGGCAAGGCAGAATAGTATTGTGTTTATCCAGGTGAATAGTGAAGCTAAAGCTTTTGGTATAACCTCTTCTTACCAACAACCAGCAAGGTTGGGTGTAGACCGTTGGTTAGCCATGATAGGAGCAAAACAACTTTATCCGAATAAAAATTTACTGATCATTGATGCGGGTACTGCAACCACGGTGGATGTACTTGATGCCCAAGGTCAGCATTGCGGCGGTTGGATAATGCCAGGCGTGCAAACTATGTTTAACAGTTTATTATTGGGCACGAAAAAAATTATTGCCTCGCCAAACGTTACCGCAAGCTTATTGTTTGGCAAAGACAGTTCTAGCTGTCTTAACAATGGTAGTTGGGCGATGACGATAGGTGCAATAAAAGAAGCTATATTACAGGCAAATAGTAGCTTAGCACTCGACAAAGTGCTGATCACAGGTGGTAATGGCCAAAAGATTATCGATCTTTTGGCTATAGATTGTCAGTTCGAGCCTAAATTAGTTTTTCACGGTTTGAGCTGTTTCCAAGCTCACTAATGGTTATATTTATATTTAGAAATAGCGATTGTGGGTAAAAAAACAACAAACACAGAAAAACATGCTTTTTTTTTGCATTTTCCTGTTGCAAGCAAGAAAACATTACTCTAGAATTCGCACCACTTAATGTAGTGCCGACTTAGCTCAGTTGGTAGAGCAACTGACTTGTAATCAGTAGGTCGCCAGTTCGATTCCGGCAGTCGGCACCATTAATACATTACAGGAGTAATGTGAATATTAAAATTTGGAGGGGTTCCCGAGTGGCCAAAGGGATCAGACTGTAAATCTGACGGCTCCGCCTTCGGTGGTTCGAATCCACCTCCCTCCACCATTTTAACAGAGATAATCTGATAGAATTTAGCGGGTGTCGTATACTGGCTATTACCTCAGCCTTCCAAGCTGATGAAGCGGGTTCGATTCCCGCCACCCGCTCCAGTCTTTATAGAAAATGCTGATATGGCTCAGTTGGTAGAGCGCACCCTTGGTAAGGGTGAGGTCGGCAGTTCGAATCTGCCTATCAGCACCACTTCTTTAGACCTTCTATAGATTAATCAATGTTTAACTATATAATTAATTTATTTAATTTACCCAGAGGTATTTTAAGATGGCTAAAGCAAAATTTGAACGTAATAAACCGCACGTTAACGTTGGTACTATCG
>CAJXUN010000046.1 GCA_913061475.1 uncultured Colwellia sp.
ACATAACAAGAATTTAAAGCGGGACTGCTAACAGTTTGCTCGGTTTCGCTTCGCTCAAGTTTAGCCCACTATTTTTAGCCTGTTAATTGGGCGTTAGCTGTACAAGGAGTACTCATGGAATCATCATCAAATAAAAAACTAACTCGTGGTTCAACTTTTATTGCGGGTGGGGTTTGTGCTGGGTTGGCACAATATTATGGAATTAGTAAAGGTGGTGTACAAGCTGGTTTTGTTATCGGTAGTTTGTTTTTTGGCGCAACTATTTTAATTTACTTAATCCTCTGGGGTATTTTACCTAGAGAGGCATAATCACTATAAATACAGCTAACAAGGCACTCAAAAGGACAAAAAACAGTTGGCTTTTTGCTCCTTCGTCGCTAAGTTTAGCCAACAATTTTTTGCCTCTTAGTGAGGCGTTATACGTTTCTAGAGTTTGGTGAAAATTAAATGTCTGAAGAAGCAATTAAACTTGCGAAGAAATTACTTGAGAGTGACGCTGATTTTTTAGATCACGTAACTGCATTATGCTACATCGGTAATGAGTTGCACGATCAATGCTGGAATACTGATTATCATATTTTTGCATTACTATCGTCAGAACTAGATCATCTTCCATTAAGTCATGTAAGACCGCAATGTTCAGATGATTTTCTTGCTAAGTCAGATAAGGAAATAGCTGAAAATATAGAGTTTTATCGGGCAGATGTTGTTAGTGCTTGTAATAAAATACTACAGCAATAAAACGTATAAGGCATTCAAACGGACTAAAAACAGTTGGCTGTTTTCACTCCGTTCAACATTATAGCCAACAATTTTTAGCCGCTTAATGTGGCGTTAGCTGCTTAGTCGCACATTAGAGGTCAGCATGAATATTAAATTTAGCGATGTTTTAGATCTATTTGAACTCGTCAATTTTGGTTCACCATTTGATCATGAAGGATACATTTGTAAGGAATCCGGCAAAACATATTTTTATTCTGAGTTTGGTGATAATGAAGAGGAATTACCAGACGATATTAATGATGAAAAATATTTGGCGATCCCTCATAAAAATGAATTGAATCTAGGTAATAATCTCGCTTACGATTTTACTCTAGAATACTTACCAACAGAATATGAAAAAGTACGTTCAATCTTTAACCGTAAAGGTGCTTATGCAAGGTTTAAGTCTTTACTAGAGAGCGCAGATCAAATTGAAGAGTGGTATAAATTTGAAGCAAAGCGCACAGAGGAAGCGTTACGAGAATGGTGTATAGAGCAAGGTATTATATAATCAGCAGCTAACAAGCTGTTAAACAAGGACAATGAAACAGTTGGCTTTTGTTCCTTCGTCACTATTTTAGCCAACAATTTTTTGCCTGTTAACAGGGCGTTATGTATTTATATGAATTTTGGAGATACCGTGAAGAATGTAATCTTAGGGATAATATTTGGAGTAATTATTTGCACTGGAGCCGTCGGAGGTTACTTTTGGCATTTTGACAGAAGTACTTCGGACATCATAGAAAAGAAAGAAATCGAAAGTATTTCGGATGTTTTTAACTTTATTCCTTTAGGTCAGAATGTTTCATCTTTGCCTAAAAAGTTTATAAGGGAAAGTAACAATAAATACTCTTCGTTCATTGATGGTTACACAGTAAATATTATTGTAAAAAATAATAAAACAATAAAAATAAGGGCAGAAAAATATTACGATCCGGTTGAAAATCAGAAATATTTAAATGAGTGGAAGAAATTACGCTCTGAGATATTTGTCAAACTAAAAAGTAAATCACATATACCTTTCCATCAAGATTACATAGATCCGAATGGAACAAGCAAGACAAAATATAGGCAAAACCCCGATCGTTTTTGCTATACCACCAAACTTTCTTTTGCAGGTGTTGCGCTTGACTTAATTCCCAGCCCTAAGGACGAATCTGAACTTATAAAGATGATTTATCAACGAGGTATCAAAAGTGGGCATTGTGATAATGATTCTGAAGCTTTAAAATTTGGCTATGATAATGTTTTTGTCGCAGAGAATGGCTCTATCACTATAATAAAATACATAACAAGAAATTAAACAAGGACAAAAAACAGTTGGCTTTTGCTCCTGTATTGCTTATTAGCCAACTGATATTTTCCTTTTTTCGAGTCGTTATGGTGCTTTATATATCACCATCTAATAAGGAAGTTGCATGTACTACTCAATCCCTCATTTTAGGTTATTTAAATTAATATCAGTTTTACTTTCAACCGTAATATTCTCTTCAATTGCTCAATCAAAAAGCCTTGAAATAAATGCGGAACAACGTAAAGAAGTGGTCGAAAATATTTCTCAGATCATTATTGAAAATTACATTTTTCCTGAAGTTGCAGCACAAAATGCTGCTTATATTCAAAAGCAATTAAAAACAGGAGAATATAGTAATATTATTGATGTTGATAAATTTGCGACCAAATTAACTTTAGATTTACAACACATAAACCACGATAAACACATGGAAGTTCGAGTTAACAAACCTGAAAAAGAACAATCAGAGCAAGTACAAGCAAATAATCCGCATTTGGAATATTTAAAGCAGGAACAAAAAGAAAACTATGGCTTTAAAGAAATTAAAATACTAGAAGGTAATGTAGGGTATGTTGATTTCCGATATTTTAGTGGTTTCGATTCAGCAAAAGCAACAGTTGATGACGTATTACAACGCATTAAAAATACGGATGCCATTATTTTTGATTTACGAAAAAATGATGGAGGCTCACCTGAAATGGTGCAATATATTTGCAGTTACTTTTTTGGTGAAAAGACTCATTTAAATAGTCTATATTGGAGAAAAGGGGATTTAACTCAAGAGTTTTGGACTCTTGATGAATTACCGGGTAAACGTATGCCTAATGTGCCGTTATTTATTTTAACAAGTAAATATACTTTTTCTGGTGCTGAGGAGTTTGCTTATAACTTTCAAACTCGTAATAGGGCAACAATAGTAGGTGAAAGTACTGGCGGTGGTGCAAATCCGGGTGGACCGATAAAAGTAAATAAATACTTTAGTATTAATGTTCCTACAGGTCGTGCTATTAACCCTATCACTCAAACTAACTGGGAAGGAACAGGTGTTTTACCAAATATTAAAACAACATCAACAAATGCTTTTGATAAAGCTTATCTCTTAGCTAAGAGTTCAGCAGAAAAATATCGTAAAGATAAATAATGGCGAGAGCAGGCTAAAACTAGCACCATACAAGTTACTCAAAATAACATTTTCAACTCCTTAAAGGAGCGCTATTTGTTGGTAACATAGATTTATAACGGCGTATTATTAGCTGGAGTTAAATAAAATAGACCCGTGGACGTCACGAAACGTAGATTAGAAAATGCGGTTAAGAAAAGAAAACCGCCCGGTGATTTAAGACTCCATACTGATAGAGGCGTAGAATATCGTTGATACATTTATCAAATGAGAAATCTGTGCTGTTGAGTGTTTTAATCTTATGAAATTTCGCGTTAAAAAAAGCCCTGCAATCGCAGGGCTTTTTTTTGAATTGGTCGGAGTAGCAAGATTCGAACTTGCGACCTCACGTCCCCCAGACGCACGCGCTACCAAATACCCTTTAAAAACAAAGTATTATATTGTAACGTGTTACCTGGTTGGGTGTTTTTTTGTGGTATTTACCGCTAATATGTTAGCCATCGGTTAGCCAAAATAAGCGTGACTATGCAAATATCAATTGAAAATATAGACCTCTTAAAATTTCCGCAACAAACACTTAATAGCACTGCAACATTCACAAATAAGTTTATTAAGCATGTACTACCTAAAGCGAAACGTTTTGTAATTAACGATACCGAAGTCACTGGTTTAAAGTTGCGCGTTTCACCCAATGGTCGAAAGCGCTTTATAGCGGTAGGAAAGGTCAGAAAATCTAAAAAAGTTCGAACAAAAACGTTAGGTGATGCAAATATCATTTCTTTAGATGATGCACGTATTGCCGCTCGTCAGTTTTTGACGCAATTGCAATCCGGAATAGACGCCAATGAACTCGATGCACTACAAAAAATTGAAGCGTCAAAAAAAGCTTTAACTTTAAATGATGCTTTGAATAATTATGTTACGGACAGACAACTAAAACCAAAGACTGTGGCTAGTTATCATTACGAAATACCTAAATATTGCAAACTATTCCTGTTTAAGAACGTTTGTAACATTACCGAAAATGAGATTTGCGAATGGTATTTGGAAAATAAGCATAGGCCAACAAGTATAGATAAGGCATTTAGATCATTAAGAGCTATATTTGAATATTTATTGAGTACTAAGGTTATCTCACATAATCCTTGTACTGCTGTTACAGCACGTAAGCTTAGATATAAAATAAAGCCTAGAACTAGACGTATCGAAACTTATGACCTAACAAAGTTTATGGACGCATGGTTGTACTTATTGCAAAAGGGCCGAATTGGTACATTACAAGGTGATTTCGTACTTTGGTTATTAATGACCGGTTGTCGACTAAATGAAGCAAGGACCATACGATGGTCAGATCTTGATATTGAACAACTTGCCGTAACAATCATTGATACTAAAAACAATCACCCACATGTTTTACCCTTAACACCGCTAATGAATGATTTATTGGACAGACGAAAATTTGATAATCCTAGCGCTAACCCCTATATTTTTGTTGCTAAAAAAGGGAAAGGGTACTCAGATAGTAAACACTTAATTGACTGTCGAAAAACGCTAGACAAAATAACGACGACCGCTAACATACCTCAAATTAGGCCTCATGATTTACGTCGAACTTTTACTACAATACTTGACGAATTAGATGTCAGTGAAAGTAATATTAAAGCGTTACTTAACCATAATGACGGCACGGTAACAAGGAAGCATTATTTGCAAGCTACTAACCTCGAGGTAAAGCGACGAAACTTGTGGGCTGTGGGAAAGTATTTGGAAAGAGCTGTTACTGTTGACGGAATAAATCAAGAAACAGGTCAATTATGTATATTTTCATGCGTCGGTTCTATTAGACAATTTATTTATGGCACGGCTACTTGTGACTTTAGTGAAATTAAAGGTAAACGTACTGCTAAAGAAATACTTGATGCTATGCGATAGAAAATGCTTAATATTTTAAAGCCCATTCGTAAATTTTTACCTTCATTTTAAGTGATTTTAGATCAATCATTATGAATTAAACTGCCCATTTTATATTTTATTCAGAAGTGGGCTTATATTGATTGGAGATTTTTGTTTTAAATTTAAACAACTCTTGCTCATCAAATAATAATTTTCAAAAAAATATGAAAAAAAATTAGTCCCGTTTGACGGGACACCGCGCCATGTATTGGTTTTGTTAACAAGTCCCGTTTGGCGGGACAGTGCTTTTTATGTAGTTTCTATACACAATGCGTAAATATTGAAGTGTTTCTGGTGAACCAGTTTTGACGAGTCCCGTTTGACGGGACAGTGAAAATGTACTAGTGCTACACGTAAAGTCCCGTATGCTGTTGACAAAAAAAAAGTGAAAAAATTTTATTTTTTTTAGCTATTGAATTAATTCTTTATTCGAGTAACTTTTAAAAGGTCAAAACGCATCGAGAAACGCGAATTGATGAAGTTAACCATTTGTTAAATCACCGCTTGAATTGTTGTTTTATTATACGATTTGAGGTTTTAATTGATTTGATAGGTGGTAGGTGTTCCCCCCCAAAGACGGCAATCTTAGATAGGGGGGAACGGGTCTTACAAACAAACAGGAGTCACTAACGATGACACCCAGCACAAATGTAACTGATCGCGGAAATCAGGTCAATGGCCTTGCCGGTCAACAAAACAACAGTAAGAATTTTCAAGTTAACACATCAAAAAATGTGCCAGAAATAGTTAATATTCAAGATGACTTGTTCACATGTATTGGCACTCTCCGATTAATCAAAAAGGACGAAGTTTTGGCTTTGTTTAAGCTGTCAAAAAGTACCTTTTACGTACGGATTAATAACGGTTTAATGCCTCCTTCAGTGCCACTTGGCGAGCGTGCTGTCGCATTCGTTCAGCATGAAATACAGCTAGTGCTAGCAGCTCAAGTAGCAGGTCGCAGTAACGAGGAGATAAAGCAACTCGTTAGTGATCTAGTTAGTTTTCGCCAAGACATCTATGAGCGAGCGGTAAAGTCATGCAATATGTAAATGAAATGATTGCAGCAATGACAAGCGATGGCTTACTTGTTGATAATTTAATTTTTGATGATCTAATCCACCGTGTTCCCACGATAGCGAAGCCGAATCAAAAAGATGGCTATTATGTCGCTTTTTCGGGGGGGAGCTTAGTGTATTACGGTAACTGGCTTACAGGGATTGAGAAGGCGCATTCGCTTCAAACCCAAGTTACTGCTCGTGATAATTCTTTAGCCCTTAGATCGGCTAAAGCAGCATATAAAGAAGCACGGCGTACGAAACAACTAGCAAGTGCAAAGCAATGTATATATCAATGGGAAAATGCTTTTAAAGTGTTAACTCATCCATACCTCATGAGTAAACAGATTAACCCATACGCCATTCGTGTAGACAAACACAATAATTTGCTTGTACCAATCATGGATGAACAAGGTGAGTTAATTAACCTGCAATATATTTTTCCTCAAGGTAATAAACGTTTTAAGGCTGGAGCGCGTGTTAAAGGTGGCGCTTTACAGTTAGGTACATTAACAGAGCAAACTACGCTATTAGTGTGCGAAGGCTATGCTACCGGCTGCTCTTTACATGAAGCTACAGGTTTACCCGTCGTAGTGGCGTTTAACGCGGGTAACTTGGAAAGTGTTTGTATTCGTGTAAAACAGATAAACCCAAGATTACGTATAATACTTTGTGCCGATAATGATCATCAAACTAAAGTTAAAACCGGTCACAATATTGGCCTAGAAAAAGCTCAATCTATTGCTGACAAAATTAATGTTCAAGTCTTGTGGCCAAATTTCGATAGTGATAATTCAGGTAGCGACTTTAACGATATTCATTGCCAATTTGGATTAGACGCACTTCGTAACATGCTGTTACCAGCAATTAACGGAGGTGCGAGGTAATGGCCGTTAAGTTCAAAATGGTATACGCGGACGAAATGAAGAAACGTGGCTTAGAACATATGCTTCAACCAACATCTAATTCAAATGCCGAGCTTGTTCCTAATCAAACTGAAACTGAATCATCACAAGTAACTATTGCAAATATCCCATCGCTTGGTGAAATTCCGCCCCAAAATTTGGGTATGAGAACAATACCTAACGACTTTAACCCCGCGGATATTCCCCCGCGAAATTGGATCATAAACAAATATATTCAAGGTAATTACATAACACTTATAGCCGCCGCTGGTGCAACGGGTAAGTCTATATTTACATTAACTTTGGCCGTATCTGTAGCACTCGGTAAAGATTTACTCGATATAGGAACTACCGTGCAAGGTAATGTGCTTGTAATCAATAATGAAGATGATGACGTTGAATTAGATCGCAGGTTAGCTGGGATTTTTAACCTTTATCGGATTAGAAACCATGAAGTCAATAATAGGCTTTTTTTGAAAAGTGGTTATGGTAAACGTATTACGATTAGTACTAAGAATGGGCAAACGATGATTAGGTCGCCTGACGTAGATAAAATAATAGCCGAGATTAAGCGTTGTGACATTAAGGTTCTGATTATTGACCCATTTGTTAGTACCCACCAAGAGCAAGAGAATGACAATTCAGCACTTGATGAAGTAATGAGTTACTACCGACAAATTGCGAGTGAAACAGGTGTGGCGATTGTACTTGTTCACCATACTAGAAAAAATGGTGATGAATCCGATAGGTTCGCGGGGGATGTAGATTCAATGAGAGGTGCAAGCTCGACTAAGGATGCAGCAAGACTGTGCTTCACGTTATCTAAAATGAGTGAAAAGTCAGCTGATAAGTATGGTATTGATTGGCGCGAACGTCACCAGTTAATACGTTTAGATGATGCAAAAAACAACTTCACTTTAAACGCAGGTAAGCCTCGGTGGTTAAAGCTAGAAAGTGTTCGCATTGCCAATGGTGAATGGCTAGGTGTACCTAGGCCTTATAATTTACCTGAGCCCGCAACCTCTCAAAAGGCTACAGCAGAATCAAAAGAGCATACCATTTTTAGCTATATCGTTCGTGGGGTACTTGCATTAAATGGTAATGAAGGTGGTGCTGTAATTCGCCCTGAGCTTAAAAAGCAATTGTTAAAGGAAACCGATAATGAGAAATCAAAAATCGATAAAGACTTAAAAACATTGCCGAACGGTTCATCAAAAGCTAGACGGGTGAAAGTTGACGGTACGTTTTATCGTATTTATCAAGTCGATGGTACACATGCCAAGGCAGCTAAGACTATTTATGTGATTGTTGATCAATAGATACCCAGTTACCCGTATTTAACCCAATTATATGCGGGTAACGTGTTTTTATTGGCCTAGGGGATAGTTTACCCGCTTACCCACTAAAAATACAGGGTAAGCCCGTGAAACATACCGTGAAACCACTGTGGATGCTGAATACCCACGTACCCACTTACCCGTCTACTACGTAGATGAGCCTAAGGTGGGTACGGCTCAACTGCCGTAGTACATGAATAATAAGAGTATCAAATGAATATTGAAAGTAGAGGTGGACCATGCAAGAGTTAAACACTAAACAAACGCGTTTTGTTGAAGAATTTACGGTTGATTTTAACGCGAGTCAGGCAGCCGTTCGCGCTGGTTATTCTGAAAAGTCATCTCGTGCTATTGGTTGTGAGTTGTTGACAATACCTAACATCAAAAAGGCAATCCAAACACGCGTTAAAGAGCTATCTAATGATGCTTTAGTTAACCGAGAACTCATTATTAGTGGTTTGCTAGCTGAAGCGATGAACTATGGCGATAAGAGCTCACATGCCGCGAGGGTCAGTGCTTGGTCACAGCTTGCCAAAGTGTCGGGACTTAACATAGAAAGCAAGCCTCATGATGACGTTCAGCAGTTATTGCGAGATATTACCGCGAACAATGCGGCGACTCGCAATGGTTTGCTACCTAAAGATAACATACCTCAGTACCAGCTCGATGCATTAAGGGCGAATGTTGATGACTATTAAAAACTAAGTATTACCCCCCCCCATGGACCAAATTCAAGAACATGGCGGGGGGCATTTATATATACGAAGGGATAATTCTAAGTAATTGTGCTATTTATTAACGTCCCGCCTAACTGGTTGATTAGTGATGGTTTCTTTTACAGTGAAAATCATGGTACTAACTTAAGCCTCTGATAAATGGTGGTTTCATTTTTGGTGTGATTTTTGCTTATGGGTTTTGTGTAATACAATTTATTATTTCACTTGACTAAATTTAAATAAAAAGGAACTTTAAATGAAAATTTTACCAACGCTTGCCGCCGCTGCTTTTACCCTTATGAGTTTTGGATCAAACGCGAGCATGATTTACACCTTTGACGTTTCTGACACTTCAACCTCTGGTTTTGGTGGGGGTAATTTTATCGGTGTTTCTTACATCATACAGTTTAAAGACGGCGTTAATTATAACAACGTTCAAGCAAGCGACATATATAACTTTGGCTTTGTCTCACCAACAAATAGCGGTTCTACTTCTGACTTTTATACCACTTCTACTGTTCATCGACTATTTTCATTAGTGGGCGGCAATGTGTTTTTAAATGTTGGCAAAGCAATTGATGATCGCAGTAGCTTGCTTCATGCAACTTTTAATAACATGACTTTACTAGCGGGGCAAGAGGAGCATCACGGATTGTACTTTAGGGATGAATTCGGCGTACATAATACGGCCTATGAGTCACCGACTACCGTAAGTATGTCTTTTGCTGGTGTTGGTGTAGAAGTGCCAGAGCCGTCAACACTCGCTATCTTAGGTTTAGGTATTATGGGCTTAGTATCACGCCGATTTAAAAAACAATAGCGAATAGCTTCATTTTAAACATGATGTTAAAGCACCTTAACCGGTGCTTTTTTGTTGGTGTTCGTTAATTGGCAGTGGAAGTAGGGCGTGACCACTTAGTAGGTTGAACTCAACAGTGTCATTCCAAAGTGACAACAATAAGCTTAACTCATTAAGTTCCTTAACTGACGCGACTTGATTATGTGCTTTTTCAGCTAGAACGTTGAGCCGGTCGGAACCTTGGTTAATCATATTCATCTTCCGTGATTATAGTGCTTACTTAAGCTTAGACGATAAACAGTTATATGCAGACAGGTTATTTAACAAAACTCACTAATAAATAGTAATACTCGTTAGTGAAAACAGCCCTATAAGCCCTAAAGTTATCGATATAATACCAACACCTAATGCAACGTCTAAACTATTATCCATGCCTTCAATAGCACGCTGAATTGTTTCTAATTCATCACCGGTATAGTCATCACTTATACGCTTATACATAAGCTCTAATGACACTTTTCGGCTTTTCAAAGACTCATAAAGTAAAGCCATGACGAAAGTAAAAATTAGAAATATTAATGGCATCACATGAAATATAGTCATGTCAAACGTCGAGGCTAAAAAGTTACCACTAAAAAATAGCATTATAAACAAAATAGCAATTATACCAGTGCCCAAACGCTTTGCTCTTGTTATGATTTCGTCCATGTATCACCTCTTATTATCTGTAAATAGCCATTAATAGTTTGCACTGCCAATGGTTTGTTTTTTGCACACTACTCCAAACTTTAAAATTCAGTCAATAACTTAGTGACTGATTGTCTTATAATTTATTTCAAATCAGTTGACAAAAAATAACAATAACTGCACCTTATATGTTGCATAATGGACACGCCGACGTTGTAAGGGACTACCATGGACAAAAGAAAGCTTAGCGAAACAGATATAATCACAAAATTTATCATGCCAGCGGTGAAAAATGCCGGT
Source organism: uncultured Colwellia sp. (assembly GCA_913061475.1). Taxonomy (GTDB): domain Bacteria; phylum Pseudomonadota; class Gammaproteobacteria; order Enterobacterales; family Alteromonadaceae; genus Cognaticolwellia. The sequence goes on from CAJXUN010000046.1 coordinate 10,929, forward strand.
TGGAATGTTATGACGCAAATTCGCCAAGAGGTGAAGTTACGTGATGGCAAAGTGATTGTTCGTGGCCAGCTTGGTGTTCGCAAAACGGTAAAGTCGGCTGACATTGTGCTTTATCTTAAGCCTAATATTCCACTGGCTGTCATTGAAGCTAAAGCGAATAAGCATGAAATAGGTAAGGGCATGCAACAAGGGCTTGATTATGCTCGCTTGCTTGAGGTGCCTTTTGTCTTTGCCTCTAATGGCGATGGCTTTGTCTTTCATGACAAAACTAACCCAATGATGCTTGAATCAGAAATACAATTATCCGACTTTCCAAGCCCTGAACGACTTTGGCAAAAATACTGCGCCTATCGTGAATTTAAAGCCGAACAGCTGCCATTAATAACTCAAAGCTATCACGATGATGGTAGTGGCAAAGCACCGCGCTATTATCAACTACAGGCGATTAATAAGACCATTGAAGCGGTATCGCAAGGTAAAAACCGTATGTTGTTGGTGATGGCAACCGGCACTGGTAAAACCTATACCGCCTTTCAAATTATTTGGCGCTTATGGAAGTCACGGCAGAAAAAGCGCATTTTGTTTTTAGCCGATAGAAACATACTGGTCGATCAAACCCGTATTAATGACTTTCAGCCATTCGGTCAAGCCATGACCAAAGTAACAGGTCGTAAAGTAGATCCTGCTTACGAAATTCATCTTGCCCTTTATCAAGCGCTAACTGGGCCAGAAGAAAGTCAGAAAGCCTTTAAACAAGTAGACCCAGATTTTTTTGACTTGATCATCATTGACGAGTGCCACCGTGGTAGCGCCGCAGATGACAGCGCATGGCGAGAAATTCTTGAGTATTTTAGTTCTGCCACGCAAATAGGCTTAACCGCTACGCCAAAAGAAACAGACGAAGTATCTAACATCGACTACTTTGGCGAGCCGGTTTATACCTACTCACTTAAAGAAGGCATAGAAGACGGCTTTTTATCGCCATATAAAGTGGTGCGCGTTGACCTTGATATTGACCTACAAGGCTGGCGACCTGAAAAAGATCAAACTGATGATAACGGTGAATTAATTGATGACCGTATCTACAATATTAAAGACTTTGATCGCACTATCGTGATCAAAAATCGCACCGACCTTGTCGCGCAAACCATTACCAGCTACTTACAACGCACCGACCCCATGGCCAAAACCATTGTCTTTTGTAATGACATTGACCATGCCGAGCGTATGCGTCGAGCTCTGATAAATTTAAACCCTGAACAAGTGGCGAAAAATGATAAGTACGTGATGAAAATCACCGGCGATGATGAAATAGGCAAGGCTCAGCTAGACAATTTTATTAACCCGAAAAAAGCTTACCCTGTTATCGCCACAACGTCAGAGCTTATGACCACAGGTGTTGATGCTAAAACCTGTAAATTGGTCGTGCTAGATCAAAACATACAGTCGATGACCAAGTTTAAGCAGATCATTGGCCGTGGCACACGTATTGACGATAAATACGGTAAGTTATGGTTCACCATTCTCGACTTTAAAAAAGCAACGGAATTGTTTGCTGATGAACGTTTTGACGGTATACCTGAGAAAGTCATGGTAACTAAACCAGAGGACATTATTACCGGCGAAACGGAAGACGGTAGTTTTATTGATGAGCTTAGCGATGCAAATACTGACGCCGATGATGCAAGTACTGATGGTGCAAACGAACCTGAACAAGACTATGTTAACAGCAAAAAAGAAGGCGCTGAAATTGACAGTGACTGGGGTAATGACGAAGAAGAAAAGCGTTTCGTTAAATTCAAAGTCTCGGGAATTGACGTTAAAAAAATGGCCGAACGAGTGCAATATTACGATACCGACGGCAAGCTTGTAACCGAGTCATTTAAAGATTACACCCGTAACACCATTAAAAAGCAGTTTTCTTCGCTAGATGATTTTACCCGAAAGTGGCAAAATGCCGACCGCAAGCAAGCGATCATAGATGAGCTGGCCAATGAAGGGGTTATTTGGCAAGCATTAGAGCAAGACGTGAGCAAAGATTTAGACCCTTTCGATCTTATTTGCCACGTAGTTTACGACCAACCGGCGTTAACGCGAAAAGAACGTGCTGAGAGCGTTAAAAAGCGCAATTACTTTACCAAGTATTCAGATGTTGCCCAGAAGGTATTAAATGCCTTGCTTGATGGTTATGCCGATGATGGCGTTAAAGCGATTGAAGGCAAAGACGCGTTAAAGGCTAATACTATTGTTGATTTTGGTCGACCACTCGAAATAGCAAAAAAAGCCTTTGGTGGCAAAGATGAATATAACAATGCGATCACTGAGTTAGAAGAGTTATTGTACGAATCGCCCAACAAATCAGCATAATGCCCTTTAAATCGAGTTAAGCAACTAAACAGATAAACGTTAATAGATACAAATAACTTAAAACAACCAAATACGAAAAGTCATGGCTAAGCTAATAGACGAATTTAGCAGCCGTGACTTCACAAAATAAATAAAACAAAGAGAAGTTCATGTCAGTCAGTTCAGTAATAAAGTCCATTCAAGATATTATGCGTAAAGATGCCGGTGTTGACGGCGATGCTCAACGATTAGGGCAAATGTCTTGGTTACTGTTTTTGAAAATATTCGACGCACAAGAAGAAGAACTAGAGTTTGAACAAACGGATTACCAATGCCCGTTACCTGAGCAATACCTTTGGCGCAATTGGGCTGCCGACAACGAAGGCATAACCGGCGACGAGCTTCTTGAATTTGTTAACGACCAATTATTCCCAGATCTTAAAAACCTCACCGCACCTATTAAGTTAAACCCACGTGGTTATGTTGTCAAAGAAGCGTTTAGCGACGCGTTTAACTACATGAAAAACGGCACACTACTGCGCCAAGTGATCAACAAGCTTAATGAAATTGACTTTACCGACTCAGCAGAGCGCCACCTGTTTGGTGATTTATACGAGCAAATATTAAAAGATTTACAAAGTGCCGGTAATGCGGGCGAGTTCTATACCCCTCGTGCAATTACACGCTTTATTGTTGACCGTGTGGACCCTAAGCTGGGCGAAAGTATTATGGACCCTGCATGTGGCACTGGGGGCTTCTTAGCTTGTTCGTTTGATCATGTGAAAAACAACTATGCTAAAACCGCTGATGATCACCAAACCTTGCAACAGCAAATTCATGGCGTTGAGAAAAAGCAATTACCGCACTTACTGTGTACCACTAACATGTTGCTACATGGCATTGAAGTACCGGTGCAAGTTAAACACGGCAATACCTTAAACAAGCCGCTAGCAAACTGGGACGATGAGCTTGACGTTATCGTCACTAACCCTCCGTTTGGCGGCACTGAAGAAGACGGTATCGAAAAGAACTTTCCGGCCGATTTACGTACCCGCGAAACCGCTGATTTATTTTTACAGCTTATTATAGAAATATTAGCTTCTCCAAAAAACGGTAAAAACGGTGGCCGTGCAGCCGTGGTGTTACCCGACGGCACTTTGTTTGGTGAAGGCGTTAAAACCAAGATCAAAAAGTTGTTAACCGAAGAATGTAACCTACACACGATTGTACGTTTACCTAACGGCGTATTTAACCCGTATACCGGCATTAAAACCAACATACTCTTTTTCACTAAGGGCAAGCCAACCGAAAAAGTCTGGTTTTACGAACACCCGTACCCTGACGGCGTTAAAAACTACAACAAAACCAAGCCAATGAAGTTTGAAGAGTTTCAAACCGAAATTGACTGGTGGGGTAACGAGGCAGACGGTTTTGCTTCTCGCGTTGAAACCGAACAAGCATGGCAAGTCAGCATTGACGAAATTATTGCGCGCAACTTTAACCTTGATATTAAAAACCCGCATGTTGGCGAACAAATAAGCCACGACCCACAAGAGCTATTGAATGACTACGCTAAACAACAAGCGGATATTCAAGCCTTACGCGATCAGCTTAAAAGTATTTTAGCTAATGCCTTATGTAATAAAGAGCAGGGCGCGAAATAATGGCTGGCGTCGAAAAGTTAATCACTGAGCATATTGATGTCTGGACTAGCGCGATTAAAAAGCGCAATGCCACAGGCCGCGGCTCAAATAAGAAAATTGAATTAACCGGCATTAAAAAATTACGTGAACTTATTTTAGAGCTCGCAGTACGCGGTAAATTAGTACCGCAAGATGCTAGTGATGAACCGGCAAGCGTATTGCTTGAAAAAATTGCTGAAGAAAGATCGCAATTGAGCGAGGACAAGAAGATCAAAAAGCAAAAGCCATTACCTGTGATAACGGATGAAGCAAAACCGTTTGAACTACCGCTAGGTTGGGAGTGGGCAAGACTACAAACTATTATTCAAATATCATCTGGAAATGGTCTAACTTCTACGCAAATGAATAAAAGTGGTAAAGTTCCTGTTTACGGTGGAAATGGTGTTACGGGCTATCATGACACTCCAAATGTAAATAAACGCACTTTGGTAATAGGTCGTGTTGGTTTTTATTGTGGCTCTGTACACTTAACGCCAGAAAAAGCGTGGGTTACTGATAATGCATTTATTACTACTTTTGCTGAAAAAAACATAGATATTGATTACTTATCTTGGCTTTTAAAAGCAACTAATTTGAACGAGAATGATAGTGCTACAGCTCAACCGGTAATTTCTGGTCGTAAGTTATACCCTATAGTTATTTGTTTACCTCCACTAGCAGAACAATACAGGATCGTCGCTAAAGTAGATGAGCTGATGGCCTTGTGTGACCAGTTAGAGCAACAAACTGAGCAAAGTCTTACTGCACAACAAACCTTAGTTGAAGTGCTGCTAGCGAGCTTAACAAGCGACATATCGACAGACGATGATAACAAAGAAGAGTTCCAAACCAGCTGGCAACGTATCGCTGAGCACTTTGACGTACTGTTCACCACCGAAGCAAGCATAGAGCAGTTAAAGCAAACCATTTTACAGCTAGCGGTCATGGGTAAACTCGTCCCGCAAAACCCCAACGACGAACCGGCAAGTGTACTACTTGAAAAAATTGCCGAAGAAAAAGCCCAGCTCATTGCTGATAAAAAAATCAAAAAGCAAAAGCCATTACCAGCGATTACGGACGAAGAAACGCCGTTTGAACTGCCAACAGGTTGGGAGTGGGCTAAGTTAGGGAACGCATTAAACAAAATAACTGATGGTACGCATCACTCGCCTATTAATGGTGATAGCGGTGAATACCTTTATATATCAGCAAAAAACATTAAAAATAATGGTGTACAACTTAGTAATGCAACTTACATTACTAAAGAAATGCACGATGAAATTTATAGTCGTTGTGATCCAGAATATGGCGATATTCTTTATATTAAAGATGGTGCTACTACTGGAATAGTTACAATCAATGATATTGATGAACCATTTTCAATGTTATCTAGTGTTGCACTACTTAAATGTCCCGCAGGGATACTCAATCGCTACCTGCTTCTTTCATTGAGGTCACCATTTTTTTATAAGGAAATGCGTGCGGGAATGAGCGGTGTAGCGATTACACGTGTAACGCTTAAAAAGTTAAATGTAGCTTCTTTCCCATTACCGCCACTAGCCGAACAACACCGCATCGTCGCTAAAGTCGATGAACTGATGGCCTTATGTGAACAACTCAAAGCTCGCCTAGCTGACGCCCAAACCACTCAACTTCACCTCGCCGATGCCGTGGTTGAAAATGCGTTAACTTAAAATGGTTATGAAATTTAATAAAATATTTACAACAATAAAAAGGAAAAATAGATGAGCAGTTTTTTAGAAGGACTTTTAAGGGGGCTTAAACCCGAAATGGTTACCAGTATTATCATTTTTATTATGATTGCTGTGTTCATAGTATCTTGCGTGTTATCGAAGAAAAACAAAGCAGTAGAGTTTGTGCATTATACGCCTACCTTGTTAACAACATTAGGTATTTTTGGGACATTTGTCGGCATTGTTATTGGTTTACTTGACTTTGACCACACAAAAATAGACGCGAGTATTTCTTTGTTATTAGATGGTCTTAAAACCGCTTTTATTACTAGTCTCGCCGGTATGCTTTCATCTCTATTATTTAAAAGCCTTTTAACTACACCGCTCTTAAGACCAAAATTACAGCAGGATGAGGTAATTAGTGCTTCACCAGAGCAAATTTTATCGGCTATGCAGAGTCAAGTTAAAGAGACACAAGCGCTTAAAGAAGCCATTGTTGGTAATGAAGAATTTACTTTGTTTGGCCAATTGAAGTTAATGCGTAGCGATATGAACGATAATGCTAAGCTTGCCAAGAAGTTAACTGAAGAAAATGCAGAAAAGCAGCTTGAAAGTTTTACTGCTTTTTCTGACAAGTTATGGATAAAACTTCAAGACTTTGCGGATACATTGTCCAAGTCAGCTACAGAGCAAGTTATAGAAGCTTTGAAGCAAGTTATAACCGATTTCAATAATAATTTAACTGAGCAGTTTGGTGAAAACTTTAAACAACTGAATGCAGCGGTGATTAAGCTCGTTGATTGGCAAGAAAATTACAAACAACAACTTGAGCATATGCACACTCAATATGAACATGGTGTACAAGCTATTACGTTAACTGAAAGCTCGGTAGCGAATATCAGCGAACAGTCAAAAGCGATACCTCAAACCATGAATGATTTGCAACTTGTTATGGAAGTGAATCAACATCAAATAAGTGAACTAGAGAATCATTTAGAAGCCTTTAAAGATATTCGTGACCGAGCAGTAGAAGCGGTGCCTGAAATTCGTCAACAGGTTGAAAATACCGTGACAGAGATCACTAAAGCCGTTGGTGTGGCTAGTGCGCATTATGAAAAAGTTGTGGCTGAGTCAGATGTGTTTATCAAAGAAACGTTAACGGCAACCGATAATTTAATTGAAAACTTTGTTACAAAATCAGAGCAAAGTGCTTCGTTAGTTGCAGATAAACTGATTGAAAGCTCGGAAACGATTGGCAAAAACATTGATTTAGCGGGTACTGAGTTTACTAATAATACCGCGAGAACCAATGGTAGCTTACAAACGGCTTCAGACCACTTACAAAGTCAAACAGAGTTGATTAAGCAGCACCTAAACGATGCGGTAATTGACTTAAACAATAACATGAGAGAAATGATAGCGACGTTAGTTGATGACGCTAAGAGTATGAGTACAACGCTAAGTGACGCTAATAAATCACTAGCTTCTGATACTAATGAAGCCCGAGAAGCCTTTGTGGGCTCTAACGAGAAGTTACAGCAGCAAATGCAAGCAATGCTTGAGGAAGCAGCGTCACAACAAGTTAAACAAGCACAACGTACTTTTGATGCAATGGCAGAGCAAATAAAACAACAAGTAGGTTTGACTGGCGAAGCCGTAGAAAAACAAGTGGGTATTATTGACCAAGCTATGCAGCAAGAAATTAACCGAGTAATGAATGAAATGGGTACATCGTTAGCGCAAATTGCCGGTCAATTTACCCGTGATTATAAAAACTTAACATTAGCGATGCAGAAAGTAGTTAAAGAGCAGGTAAGTGCCTAATGAATGCGATATTTGGTAGCCGTAAAAGTAATGGTGAATCAGGTGAGCATTGGTTAACAATTTCTGACTTGATGGCTGGTTTAATGATGGTGTTTTTATTTATCGCTATTGTTTTTATGCGCCATACCATGAAAGAAAACGAAAAGATTAAGAATGTAGCAATTGCCTTTCAAGAAAACCAAGTGGCAATATACACAGCTTTAACTAAAGAATTTCAATATGATTTAGCTGACTGGGGGGCAGCGATAGATAAAGATACGCTTGCGTTTAATTTTAATTCACCGGATGTGCTTTTTGATAATGGTGAAATAGAACTTAAGCCAACGTTTACAAATATTTTGAATGACTTTTTTCCTCGGTACCTTAATGTATTGAAGCCATTTCGAGATTCGCTAAATGAGGTGAGGATCGAGGGGCATACTAGCAGTGCATGGAATATTGCAAGTACTGACAGTGAAGCTTATTTCAATAATATGCGTTTATCGCAAGGAAGAACTCGTTCGGTGTTGTCATATCTGTACGGCTTAGTGCCAGATGAAACAGATTGGATAAAACGTAGTATTGCGGCTGTCGGCTTTTCATCTTCAAGGTTAATTTTTAACGAAGACGGTACAGAGGATGCTGAACAATCAAGACGTGTTTCATTTAGAGCGATCACCAATGCTGATATTCAAATAAAACGGATTTTGGAAGGTACTAATGAAGCTAACGGTTAACTTTGGTCAACTGCATCACTGTGTGCAGCTTATGGGGGCAGAAGAGGCCGATTTTGAGTTAGGACTTGCCTTTAAAGATATTGACCCGATTGATGCGGCCCTCAGAGATGGCCAAGAACTTGGTAAAGATATAGACCTGACTGAAATAGAACATAGTAAAGGCGTTCTTAGCTATATGGGGCGGCAAGTCATGCTCTATATTCCAGATCAAGGCTCTAATATACTTGAAGTGCTTCGTAATGGTGAAGAAGGGCGTCGTATACATATTGCGGAATGCAGCTCGTTGGAACATATGAGAGCTACTGGTCGCTTCCCACGTTACCAAGTGACAGCAGATACCAGTGGTTATTTACCTGTTTACGGTATCAATAGTGATAATAATCAAAGTATAGATGATAAAAAAGCCAAGTTGTTTGTATGTAAAAACTGCATAACAACACTCAATTATCAAGGTTATGCAATAAAGTCAGGTGCAGAAAAAAGAGATATTTTTATAAATTTTAATTTAGCGAAGTTTTTCAAACATTATAGTTCTTACTTTAAAAGTTTACCTAAACCTAGTGGCTCTGAAAAGTCAGCTAGTTATACCCCAGATTGGAAAGAGATTTCAGCCAGGTTAAAAAAACAATCGAATTATATGTGTGAGCAATGTGGTGTTGATTTAGATTCTGAAAAAAAACTACTTCATGTTCATCATGTTGATGGTGTTAAATCGAATAATCAAAACAGCAACCTTCGAGTTCTGTGTGCAGATTGCCATAAGAAGCAGCCACACCATGATCACTTGTATATCAAAGCGTCTGACGTTTTAACTATTAATAGATTGCGACGAGAACAGCATAAATTTGATAATACTACTTATAATCAGCTTATTGGTTGTGCGGATACTGCGCTTGAAGGACTCTTGTTAAAGTGCAAAAGTTCACGTTTACCTATTGCTGAGTTGGGTATTGCTGTTCAGTACGAGCATACATCAGTGTCATTCGACTTGTGCTGGCCACGGAAAAAAGTTGCTGTACTGATAGATATGAGAAACGAAATGCTTGTTAAAAAACATGGTTGGACTGTGTTTTCAGCAACGCAAGCTCTTGAACAGTTCCAAGACTTTCAACGTTATGTTAGATAGTTTAAGTTTTTTCTCGGTGGTAAAAAGTTAATGAAATGTATATTGGAAGTAATTTGTCATGGATGAGCTATTAGAAAAGTCAGAAGCCCTTAGCAGTGAATTTAGCCGTATATTTGACTATGGTCCTGTTGATGACAGTAGACGAATTACGTCGAGTTGGGTTATGTGTTTAGTTGCATTAGAGCACAGTGGAAGCACACGTCAATTAGCTATGTGTGGCCACTATACTTCGGCTATTTGTATTATTCGCTCTCAGTTTGAGGCGTTAACACGAGCGATGTGGCTATGTTATGCCGCTAGTGATTCAAAAATTGAAAACACCATGAAAACGTTAAGCGAGCTTTCGCAAAATGCTGACCAAAAACCGAGTAACAGCGAAATGATTAAAGCGTTGAGTGGTAAAGCACCAGAGCAAGCGGTCTTAATGCTAACAGAATTTAGAGAGGTTCAATGGAAAGCGTTGAACTCATACGTTCACGGTGGTGTTCACGCACTACAGCGTCATGGTGCTGGTTATCCTGAACAATTGATAAAAGATATTGTTAAATCGTCGAATGGCTTGTTGTCAATGACGGCTATGATGGCGGCTATTTTAACCGGTAATGATGTTATAGCTAAAGACGTCGCAAAAATTCAACGTCGTCATGAAGCGTGCTTACCGACATTACTTGAGCCTAATTAACACTTGAGCTTTTTTCATACTGATTACCCTACTAAGGTCGTCGACTGATGAAGTTACTAAGGGTAATGCTATTAAAACATTGCGCTTAGTTCCCCCCCTGGTTCTTACCTAAAATTCAAAATTCCACCTAAATAGCGTCACTTTGGCGCACCAAAAAAAGGGTTACGTTTGCTAAAAGTGGAGTAACTTGGCTTTTTCTCAAGGTGACACTTATTTCAATATTCACTGTTATTTGCTTGTAGCCCACTAAGGGCGCGGGGTGACACTGTTGACGGTCTGGTTGCTTGAGTGGTCGCTGATAAAAACTTAGAGTAAATACTTTAAACGTGGCTGTAGGCGTTGATATATAAGGGGTTGAGTTTAGAATAGTAGGGGTATCAGAATTAGATCGGTATTACTTGAGAAGTGTACTTTTGACAAGCTCCGCTTGTTGTTCGTGTCAAGTCTGGGCGTCCCGCCCTTTGACTACGACAAAAGTATCACAGAATACAAAGTGATTACAAGCTTTACACTTGTGTTTTAATAATTATTTTTTGTACCAAATTTGTCGAAATTGTCAAAATACTAGCGTGAATAAAATTATTTTTCGCGAATGTTGAATAGTGCGTTTGCTTAAAATTTTGCTCTGTTAGAGGTATAATTTGTAATGACTACCTTTTAGTAAAATTCTCGACTATACTGGCTTTATATACAGTATTTATTGTGATCTATGAAAATTATTCCCGTTTATATCGAGGCTGGCATTTCTGGCTTTGAATCACCAGCCGCTGAGTACAAAGAGTTAGGCCTATCACTTGACCAGTTGTTGATTGCTCACCCTGATGCAACGTTTATTGGTTTAGCGCAAGGGCAGTCAATGCAAGACGTTGGCATTTTTGACGGCGATTTATTGTTAGTTGATCGTAGTGAACAAGTAAAAGATGGTGACATAATTGTCGCTAATTACAATGGCTGCTTTACCTGTAAGTTTATTGACAAAAAACACGCACGGCTTGTATCAGCGTCAGCTTTGCATCAACCCGTTAATATTACCCCAGAAGATGAATTTCAAATCGAGGGCGTTGTAACGCGCTCAATTCGTTTACACCGGCCAGTGAAGGAGTTTAACGCGTGTATGCGTTAGTTGATGCAGTGTCGTTCTACGCTTCTTGCGAAAAGGTGTTTGATCCATTTATTAGAAACAAGCCGGTAGTCGTACTGACCAACAATGATGGTTGTATTTGTGCTGTGTGCCCAATAGCAAGACGTTTGGGAGTTCCGAAATTTAAACCGTATTTTCAAATCAAACACTTTTTGGCTAAGCACAATGTAGTTGTTCGTTCGTCAAACTACGAACTTTATGCCAGTCTTAGCGATAAGATGATGAATGTGATCGGCAGATTTTGCGATAATCAGTATGTTTACTCGATTGATGAGTCGTTTTTACAGTTTAAGAATTACCAGACGATGATCAACGATTGGCATGCATACGGCGCTGAAATACGCCGTGCAGTTTGGAAAGAAACACGTTTACCAGTAGGGGTAGGCTTCGGCTCTACGCCTACATTAGCAAAAGCGGCTAATCATGCAGCTAAAAAATTAGCGGGGTATAACGGTGTGGCTGTTGTTGATGATGTAGTGTCGCGTAAAGAAGTGCTATCAAAAATGGCAGTAACTGACGTTTGGGGTATAGGCAGTAAATTAGGCAAGCGTTTAAACGTATTGGGTATAAATAACGCTTGGGAATTAGCAAATCGGTCACCAAAATCTATGCGTAGCCAATTTAGCGTAGTAGTTGAGCGGACTGTTAACGAACTTAACGGCATTGTTTGCTTAAATTGGGATGAGGTTAAGCAAGCTAAGAAAGAGATATTTTCGACAAGAAGTTTTGGTCAGCGTGTTAATGACGAACACTCGTTAAAAACGGCTCTTGTGAGCCATGGCGTTATTGTTGGTCGTAAAGTAAGGCGACAGCAGTCGTTAATAAAACGGATCGTAATATTCGCAGCAAGTTCGCCTCACGATGATAATTATTATAACAAGTCTATCGTTTATGAATTTCCCGTGGCCACTGATAATACCTTAAACATTGCAAACGCTATATCTGCCGCTTTTAGTGGTGTTTATGTAAGCGGGGTAAACTTTTATCGTTGCGGAGTAGGGGCAATTACGCTTGAAAATAGCCAGTTTCAACAGCACGACTTGTTCATCCCTAGTGAAGATAGTTCAGAGCTGATGCACTGTTATGACGGCATCAACAATCGTTACGGCAATGATACTTTGCAGCTAGCTGCGCAAGGTAGAGTCGAGAAGTGGCGTATGCGTCGCGACTTTCTCTCGCCAAGTTATACGAGTAAATGGCGAGATATACCGAAGATCAGTTGTTAGTTATCCACCGAGTGAAACCTGCATTTTAATAACCTGTGTATATAGTTCTGGTTAAAAATTATTTTGAAAAAGTTTGATATGGTTAGCCATGGGTTAGCCAGACATAAAAAAGCCACTTGAACAGTTATTAAAACTATTGCTAAGTGGCTAATTTATATTACTTTAATTGGTCGGAGTAGCAAGATTCGAACTTGCGACCTCACGTCCCCCAGACGCACGCGCTACCAAGCTGCGCTATACCCCGAATATAAGCTTAATGGGAATTAAAGCTTATGTGCGTTATATTAATGCATTATGCATCTAATGCAATGAAAAAACACACCATCGCGGTCAAGCGACTAATTATTGTACGTTATTCTCTTGTTTACTGAATTGTTTGATAAAATGTACACCATCTATCATCAATGGAAAGTCTGGTTTTACCGTAATGGGCGCGGCCAGTTGTATAGAATAACTTTGAAAATTACCATTTTGATCGACAAACATAGATTTATCTTTATTAAAAACCGCGATGCCGTTGTCCATGGTATTAGCAATGATACGATCATTTTCTAGGTGCTTAATGTCGTTACCATTACTATAAGTTTTAGTGGCAATGTCACACGTGAGCCACTGTTTAATCAAGGTGGGTTGCACGTCCATATGACTGGTCAGTTCATCAACAGACTTACTTTTGCTGTTTGGCAATACCAATAGCGCAGGTTTAATTGATAAGCTTGTTTCGGTTGAACTGTTACCAATTGAACTGATCCAAAGAATATCTTTTTGTTGCTTCTTATTTTGAGCTGAAATTAAGGCATCTAAAAACAATTCAAATTGATAACTATTGTTACCTTTAAAATAAAATACATGTAAACCAGGTGTGTAACTATTAAGTTTATCGGCAAATATTAAACTGGAAATATCATCTAATTTACTTGTTACTGGAAATAGTTGCTCGGTAATACTGGCTAAACCATTAGCGTTTACAATCGAGTTTTCACTGTTATCTTCACCGACAACCGTAAATGATTTAGTCAGTTTTTTCTTGGCTATTATTTGCAGTAACAAGGGCTGAGCTTGTTGTGCCATAACACCATCTTTGTAAATGCTCGGTAAGCTGAAAAACAAGTTAAACCACGCATCTTTTGGTAACGCGTTATCAATGTGGTTATCAAGTGAGAGCTTGCCACGCTTGATTCTTTGCTTAATTTTATCTAATTGCTGTATTTGTAAGGTTTGGTCAGTGATTATCATAAAAACAGACTGTTCTATGCTGCTTTCACTTGAACATTGCCCTTGATAAAGTGGATATTGAGGTACCGCGTCAGTAAAAGCAAGTGGGCTGGTGCGGCGAGCAATATAGTCAACTTCATCGAACATACCATATTTGGTTAATAAGGTTTTTGCCGTTGAAGGATACGACAGCGGTAAAACAGTATCTTGGCGTAATACGTCATATTCAAGGTTTGCGTCTGCCCATATGTGTACGATATGACTTAAAAAGAAAAATGCGACTAACGGTATGACAATAAAACGAGCAAAGATGGTTTTTTGTAATTCTTTAAGGTGTTTCCAGGCGTAATTTGAAGTGATAAGTTCAAAAGATAAGATCACCATAGTCAACACTAAACTGACAAACCAAAAGGCTCGACTATTTTGCTGAATTTCATTGCTAATAAGTTCGAGTATTTGTGCACTCGATGAAATATTTAAATGATAACCTAATTGTGTGTATATATAGGCGTCGAGTAATAATAGCAGTAACTCAACGGTAAAAATGATAGAAGCGACAACCCGAATAAACCGTGTGCGCGGAAATAATATGATGATCGGGAACAAAATGAGTACAAAACTCATAAAAGTTAAGAACGCCATATGGCTTAACCAAGTGGTCACCAAATAGGTTTTACCTAACAAGGTGTTAGGCATTGATTCACTTAATATATAAATTGACGATAATAATATCGCCGCAATAATATTAAAAAAAGTGAACCAGTGGCTCCAGCTAACTAATTGTAATAGGCGCTTACTATAGGGTTTTGATTCAAATGAAACCATTGCGTCGTCTAATTCTCTTATTATTGTTAATAATTGTCGCTTTAAAGTTATACGATTTATTTAGATTTTTGTATAGATTGTTTTAATGCACTGGTAAAATTGTTTACTATGACTTCTCGTTGCTTTTCTGGCACATTATTTATAATAATTTCTGTCAGGGTATTTCCTAGGCACATCAGCGCTAGATCGGGGGTTGCAGACTCTTTTACGAGTACGTCATGCAATTCTTTAATAATTTTTTCTACACGTTCGTTGGAATACTTGGATACAATAGGCATCTTAAACACTTAATGGTAATTTAATAAACAGACTTAAGTTTATCAAATGCCCGAACAATATAATACTGACCTTTATCTATGAGCTTAATAATTTCGAACATTGCACTGCATTTTTTAACAAAAAAAGAAGAAACCGGTGAAGTTTTACTCAGGTTAGGTCCTGAAAATGTTGCAGCTAGCAGCAAAATAGAAAGCTTTGTCGATGCCCTACATAAAATTTACAACAGTAAAGGTAGTAAGGCATACGGTCATTTCTCTTCAATGCCAGCTGAGGGTGAAAGTGCTCGGTTTGTTGACATTATGGAAAGTTATTTAGGTGATGTTCAAAGTTTTCACCAATTTAGCAGTCAAGCAGCAAATTTACTGAAAAATGAATTAGAAAAATACGACCTTGCTGAAACTGGCTATCTGATTGTTTGTCATTATGAATATATGGGCGGTCGCTATTTATTGGCGGCGATAATTCCGATTTCAGAACATTATTCTGTCGACGGCGAATTGAATATTTCTGCTGATCAGCATTTAGATACCAATAAACTGCAACTAGCCGCCCGTATTGACTTGTTCGACTACCAAGACAATGCCGAAGGTAATCGTTATATTTCGTTTATTAAAGGTCGAGCGGGTAGAAAGGTATCTGACTTTTTCTTAGACTTTTTAAGTTGTGAAGAAGGCTTAAACTCAAAAGAGCAAACGCAAACGTTAGTTCAAGCCGTAGAAGACTTTGTGGCCGTTAATCAGTTTGATGCCAATGAAAAGCAGCAAACGCGCAAAGAGCTATTAAGCTATTGCAAAGAACAAAAAGAATCCGCACAAGATGTTTCGTTACAAGAGCTTGGTAATGTCATAAAAACTGAAGAAAGCGGGCAAGACTTTTACAAATTTTGCCAAGATCAATCATATCCTATTGAAGAATCCTTCCCTCATGATCAAGCGGTTGTGAACAAGGTAACTAAGTATTCGGGTTACGGTAACGGTATTAGCTTAAGCTTTGAGCGTAGTCATTTTGGTCAAGATGTGGTTTATAATCAGGCCAACGAAAGCATTACCATATTTAAAGTGCCACCAAACTTAAAGGCGCAATTGCTGGCCTTGTTAGAAAATAACGCCAAGCAAAGTCAGCCACCATCAATGGCAATTGAGTCACATGATGACTCAGAAAACGAATTTTAACGCTAAAGCAATATCAGCGAAGTTAAAAATACATTAAATGTTGCCAGAAAACGGCAATAGCAAACGCATAGCATTAATTAGGAAAGAAAATGACAACAATTACAATCACGCGTCCCGACGATTGGCATGTACATTTGCGCGATGGCGCAGCTTTAAATAACACGGTAGCGGACATTAGTCGCTATTTTGGTCGCGCGATTGTTATGCCAAATCTTGTGCCACCGGTAACTAACGCAGAGTTAGCAAAGCAATATCATCAGCGCATTATGGCGGAAAAACCAAGCGCTCAGTTTCAACCGTTAATGGTCTTGTATTTAACCGATCAAACCACTGCAGAGGATATTACAGCCGCGAAAGCATCAGGTATTGTGTATGCGGCTAAGCTTTACCCCGCAGGTGCAACAACGAACTCATCTTCGGGTGTGACGAATGTTGATAATATCGCTTCGGTATTAGCGGCAATGGAAGAAGTCAATATGCCGCTATTGGTGCACGGTGAAGTGACTGATCACGATATCGACATTTTCGATCGTGAAGCGGTGTTTATCGACACCATTTTGCGTCCATTAGTTGCTAAATATCCAACATTAAAAATCGTGTTAGAACACATCACCACTAAAAACGCGGTTGATTTTGTTAAAGCGGCCAGTGATAACGTAGCTGCCACTATTACCGTTCACCACTTATTATTTAACCGAAATCATATGTTAGTTGGCGGTATTCGTCCTCATTTTTACTGCTTACCCATACTTAAGCGTAATATTCATCAGCATGCGTTAATTGAAGCGGCTACCAGTGGTAGTGCGAAATTTTTCTTAGGTACAGATTCAGCGCCGCATCCACAAAGTGCTAAAGAGTCAGCTTGTGGTTGTGCTGGTGCTTATACCGCACACGCGGCTATTGAATTATATGCAGAAGCATTTGAACAAGCCGGTGCGCTTGATAAACTTGAAGCATTTGCCAGCTTAAACGGTCCAAGGTTTTATAACTTACCAATTAACAATGATAAAATTACCTTAGAAAAAGCAGCATGGCCAGTCCCTGCAACGATGGCGTTTGGTGATGATATTGTTGTGCCTATTCGTGCAAGTGAAACGATTGCTTGGCAAGTGAAAGTTTAGGAGATTACACATGCAGTTATTTGTAAATGATTTGACCGTAATCGACTTTTCTTATTGTTGTCCGCAGCGCGGTATTGTTGGTGAAAGCTGGATAGTTGATGTTTTACTTGACGGTAGCTTAAATGAAATGAGTATGGTGCTTGATTTTGCCGTGGTTAAAAAGCAAATTAAAGCCATCATTGATGACGCGGTTGATCATAAATTGTTGCTACCAATGCTTGATAGCGCAATAAGCGTTGCAGACTCTACTTATCGAGCAGGTCATGACTTTGTTGATTTTACCTCAAAGCAAGGTAACTACTACTTACAATCGCCAAGTTGCGCCTTTGCGAAAATAGCGTGTGAGCAAATTGATATTACCTCAGTAACCACATACTTAACCACTATTATTCTTGCGCAATTGCCGAAGAATGTTCAAGGCTTAACGCTAAACTTACGGGCAGAAAACATTGACGGGGCATACTATCATTACACCCACGGTTTAAAACTGCATGATGGAAACTGCCAGCGTATTGCCCATGGTCACCGTTCAAAAATTCATATCTATAAAGATGGCAAGCGCTCTGAAGCATTGGAAGAGGTTTGGAGTCTACGTTGGCAAGATATTTATTTGGCCAGTGAAGCGGATCGCATCGCGTTATCTGATATTGAACTATCAGCCACTGCGCTGGCTAATTTAGTACCCGATCAGCAATTATTTTCATACTTTGCGCCACAAGGTAGATTTGATATTGCCGTACCAGGTAAAATTTTAGATGTGGTTGATTGTGATTCCACCGTTGAATTACTTGCTGATTTTATTTTGCGTCAACTTAAGCAGCAATCGCCCAATCATGAATTTAAAGTTGTTGCTTTTGAAGGTGTGGCAAAAGGAGCTATTGCTAATGGCTAAAACGTTTTCATCGCTAATAAGTGCCACGTTTATCTGTGTATTGATGTTATCGACTACATCAGCGCATGCACAATTAACCAAGCAATTTTTTCAAGGCGCATTAATTGTTGGCAAAACCGCACCTGAAAATAAAGTCATGCTTAATGGTAAGGCTATTAAAGTGTCTGCAAACGGTGATTACGCGCTAGGCTTTAGTCGCGATGAAAAAAACAATAGTGAATTAGTGATCATTAGTCCGAACGGCCAACGAGAAAAAACCACCTTAACGCCGCTAAAACGTGAATACAATATTCAAAAAGTGGAAGGTATCGCTAAAAAAATAATGAACCCCAATAAAAAAGCTAATATTCGTGCGGGAGAAGATAATAAAAAAATCTCCGCAGCGCGAACAGTTGATAGTGATTTAACGGCTTTTGCACAGGGATTTGTTGCACCTATTGACGGTATAATTACCGGTATTTATGGCAGCCAACGTTATTATAATGGCGTGCCTAAACGACCTCATTATGGTTTAGATTATGCAGGTAAAAAGGGCGATCCGGTAAAATCGCCTGCTGATGGCATCATACTTATGTACGTGCCTGATATGTTTTATTCTGGCGGCACCATGATCATAGACCATGGTCACGGGGTAAGCTCAACATTTTTGCATTTGAGCGATTCATATGTCAAAGTTGGCGATAAAGTAAACAAAGGGCAACTTGTTGCAGCTGTCGGATCAAGCGGAAGAGCTACAGGCCCTCATCTAGATTGGCGCATAAATTGGTTTAATATGAAACTCGATCCTGCGTTAGTATTAAAACTTAAGCCTTTAAAATAGCAATTCCATTAACAAAGGCGATATTAGGGGCTGTATGAAAAAATTTATTATCGTCTTTTGTCTCTTCATTAGTTTCGCCAGTCATACTAAAGATCTACAAGTAGGCTGGGAACTTTGGTATCCCTATCAATATCGTAATAGTCAGCAAGAATTACTTGGCTTGGACATTGAAATATTTAACGCTGTTTTTGCTAAAGCGGGTTATACAACAGGGTTAACAGAACTCCCATGGAAGCGGCATTTACACTACATTAAAACCGGCGAAATGGACGTTGCGATGGGCGCATCATTAAGCGAAGATAGATTGCGTTACGCTATATTTAGTCAACCTTATCGTAAAGAAATTGTTAAGTTGTATGTTAGAAAAGGCCAAGCAGATACTATTACGATTAAAAACCTCTCAGAGTTGACAACGAGTAAATTCATGTTGGGTATTGAAAGCGGATATTATTATGGTGAGCAATACCATGAGCTAATGAAAACTAGCCAATTTCAAGAACATATAGTTGAAGTCGTTGATATTGAAGAAAATGTTACATTACTATTGGCTGGGCACATTGATGGTTTTCTTGTTGATCCCGCAACCATTAAAGCTTTTTCTAGTAAATACCAAATGAATGGAGAATTTGAACAGCATCCTTTAAATATCTATCAAGCAGGAATTCATTTTATGTTCAGTAAAAAGTCGGTAAGCCCGAAAGTGGTAAAAAATATTGATCAAGCCATTACTGACTTAGCAGCATCGGGGGAGCTAGACAGAATTATTAATAAATGGAGCGCATTAAATTGATCTTCGGTTGAAGTTAGACCGCATAATATCGCTTGAGGTTACTATCAAATATCGCCGCAGGTTCTAGCTACGTTGACTTGTGGTTGTTTAGAGACTGTAGAGTTTTCAAAATACCCCCGTTAATGTCGAGCATAGTGCTAAATTTCATCGATAAATAGATGAAATTGAAATACGCTTTCATGGCAAATAACAATACCACCTCTTCAGCAAAAGCCGATATTTTTCAAAGGACTCAATAATTTAATTTATAAATTATGTTGATAAAAAAACACCTAAGAAAGGCTATGTGGCAATTTTTCATCATAGCAATTTTATATCAAATACTATGGCAGTGCGCCTTTTGGTGGTTATTTCACCATGATGTTCTACTTGCCAATGCTCAAGTCATTATTTTGTTTAAATTGACGGCAGAGTTAGCTTTGTATTTGTTTTTTACTTTATATTTTATTATCTTAACGCGTAGTGATCAAAAGCGTATAAAATTACTGATATATTGCCCTATGGTAATGTTATGCGCTATTACACTGCATGCGTGTATGAAATATTTATAATAACTGACGACAAATAAGGGAATAGCATGAATACAACGGTTTTTTGTCGTTACTGTGGCGATCATATCAATGATAGCGCTAAAAACTGCCAACATTGTGGTGCAGAGCAACACTTACCCAGTGCTTTTGGCGGTGTTGCCAGTAAAAATGCTCAAGGCATATTTGCCTTCATATATTGTTTATTACTGGGGGTATTTGGCGTTCATCGTTTTGTTTATGGCAAAAAACGTAGTGGATTTGTTATGCTCTTTACCTTAGGTGGTCTTGGTATTTGGTGGTTAGCTGATTTAATTACTATACTAGCTGGCCGATTCGAAGATGCCGACGGCAATATTTTGAGCCCAATATTTTAAATTACATAAACAAGCAGCAAAGACTGCAAAGGAAATTATGAAAAAATTATCATTAGTACTATTAACCGTATTTTTAACCACCGCTTGTGCACCAGAGGTTGGTAGTGAAGATTGGTGTAATCAGTTAAAAGAAAAACCAAAAGGTGATTGGACAACAACAGAAGCGAAAGATTACACCAAACACTGTATCTTTTAATTCTTATCTACTTGAGTTTAATAACTTAAATAAAAATTTAATACCAACCGATAGCATGTTAACCCTGTTATCGGTTTTTTATTATTTTAAACCACTAAATTCAGCGGCTTTAGCTGTTGTGCATTTCGAGACTTTTTCCATGTATCCATTAAATTATATTGAACCGGTATTTCGTCCGCCCAGTGAATGGAAAAGCCTAATATTACAAGTCACTAACGGTTGTTCTTGGAATAAATGCACTTTCTGCGATATGTATACCAATGACAATAAAAAATTTAAACCGAAGAAACCTGAGTTGATAGAACAAGAGCTGCTCACTATAGTGGCTTCGAAACTGCCGGTTGGTAGGGTGTTTTTAGCTGATGGCGATGCCATGATGCTGCCATTTAATCGTTTGAAAGAAATTCTATTACTGATCAAAAAGCATTTACCACAAGTGACTCGCGTATCGAGTTATTGTTTACCGCGAAACTTAGGCAACAAAACGGTTGAGCAATTAGCCGAGCTTAAAACCTTAGGCTTAACATTAATGTATATCGGTTGTGAAAGTGGTGACGACGAAGTGTTAGCCTTGATTGAAAAAGGTGAAAGTTATCAAAGCTCTTTAACCGCACTCAATAAAATAAAACAAGCGGGTATAAAATCATCAGTAATGATTTTAAATGGTCTCGGTGGACCTGAGCTTTCACAGCAACATGCGATAAATTCCGCCAAGTTAATGAATGCTGCACAACCTGACTTTCTGTCAACGTTGGTGGTGTCATTTCCATTAGGCGAAGCGCGCTTTGCCAAGAATTTCAATGGCCGTTTTCGGCAGTTAAATCAGCAAGAATTATTTCAAGAAATGGCGACGTTGTTAATCACATTAAACTTGGATAAAACCATTTTTCGCTCTGATCACGCGTCAAATTATCTCGTGCTAAAAGGTGTTTTAGGTAAAGATAAGCAAGTGTTACTCGACAAAGTGAATATGGCTATCACTCAACCACAAACAATTGCGCTTAGGCAAGAGTGGCAAAGGGGTCTGTGAATTTTAATATGATAATAAGTGACGTTAATAATGATCACGCGTTACTTTTTTCTTCAATTATTTTTAACATTTTAGACTCAGACAGCAGTAAAAATATGACCGCAGATAATATTGATGAAGCGAATATCATGCACATCACGATGATTTGATATCTAGCCGCAATTAAGGGTGAAACACCTGATAATATTTGCCCGGTCATCATGCCAGGAATTGACACAAGACCAACTGCAAATAAAGAATTAATCACCGGGATAGTCGCCGCATTAAGCGCATGTTTTCGTGCGAGTGCATAGGGTGTCTTATTGTCAATTTCAGAAAATATTCGCTCAGCACTTAAACTAATACTATTCATTGCTGTGGCGAATATCATGCCCGCCAAAGGAATAATCACTTGTGGTTGATACCAAGGTGTTATCGATAATGCGCCTTGGCTGATGACAAATAGCGTAAAGCCACCACCACATAATATGGCAATAAAACCGTGTTTAAATAGCACTAAACGATATTCATTTAATGTACGAAGCGCGATCCAGCAAGAAATACTGACCATAGCCAATAAAATAACGGCAATTAGCCCCGCATTATCAGAATAAAAAATATAGCTCAGCACATAGCCAATGAGTAATAACTGCACCAGCATGCGTGAAAGGGCATAACTGGCTTGTTTTACATTTAATGACCATAAATATAAAAAAACCATTGCGATAAGCACAGGGATAAAAGCAATAGAAAGGTCAGCTAAGCTGATTATTTGCAGCGTTTCATTCATCGGCATTGATAGATATGATATAAAAGAAAGCTATTATTTATTATTTTTGTCACCGGGTACAGAGCCTAAAGCAACATCGTCTTTAAATAGCGTAACTATTTGCTCTACGCAAAAATATTTACCTAATAAACTAATTATATTCACTTTGCAGGTAAGCATAGTGTATAAACAGTCTGTTAAAAAAACCTAGCTAATACAAGGATCACTTAGTGAATAAAATGGTTAAAAATTCAATGTCGTTATTACTGATGATCATAGGTTTATTTGCCTCATTTTCATCATTAGCGCACGGTGTAGACGAGACAACAAAGCAATTTTTAGAGGCCAACCAAGGCGCAGCTATATTTCCGTTTATTTATATTGGCGCTAAACACATGGTAACCGGCTACGATCACTTGTTGTTTCTTGTCGGTGTGGTGTTTTTTTTGTTTCGTAGCAAAGATGTCATCCTCTACGTTAGCTTATTCACCTTAGGCCACAGTGTAACCTTACTCTACGGCGTATTTAGCCAAATCAACATCAACCCTTATATTATCGACGCCATTATTGGCTTGTCAGTAGTATATAAAGGTTTTGATAATTTAGGTGGCTTCAAGCGACTATTTAATTACCAGCCCAATACTAAAATTGCGGTAATGATTTTTGGTTTGTTTCATGGCTTTGGCTTAGCCACTAAAATACAAGAGTTTCAATTACCCAGTGACGGATTAGTCAGCAATATTATTGCATTCAACGTTGGTGTTGAAATAGGCCAGTTCTTAACGTTGGCTATGGTGTTAATTATTTTAAGTTTTTGGCGCAGGCATCTTAGCTACTTGCACTTTGCGACGATTACCAATACCGCGTTAATGAGCGCAGGTTTTATGCTGATGGGGTTACAACTGACCGGCTATTTTATAACTTAATCGTATGACAGTTAAATCAATGTCAGTAACGCTAACCGCAATAAATGCTTGAACCCTACATACAAAGAAAAAGCTGGATAAAAAATGAATGAATTTAAAATACCTGTTCACACCACACGCACATTAACTAAAGCGGGCATGATGGCGATTATAGTGGCCATTGTATTGCTTATTACCTGCATTTTGCCTGCAGAATACAATATTGATCCAACAGGTGTGGGTAAAGCATTAGGCTTAACCGCTATCGCACAAGCGTCAAAAACGTCACCTAGCTTGGTGGTTGAGCGCGGTCAACAAATCGACATATTACGTAGTGACAGCATTGATATTATTATCCCTGCCGGCAAAGGCTTGGAGTATAAATTCTATATGAATAAATATGCTCACCTAACATATGAATGGGTAACTGATGGCGACGAGCTTTATTTTGACTTTCACGGTGAGCCAGAAGGTGACACCACAGGCTATTTTGAAAGTTTTGCCATTACTACATCAAACAATATGAAAGGCTCATTAACAACGCCTTTTAAAGGTGTTCACGGTTGGTATTGGAAAAACAAAAGCCAGCAACCGATTACCGTATCGTTAACAACGAAAGGCTTTTATACCATTAAGGGGTAATTGCCCGAGTGTTAGCAAAAATAAAGCCGTTAACAACATTATTGTTCGCGGCTTTTCTTTAATTTTAACCTTGAGCACTTAATTTTTTGTATCTTGTTGTGGTGCTGACGCTTGGTTAAATACATCACGACAATCATTAGCTTCTTGGCAATCAATGCGTTCGTTTAAACTCGGATCATGTACGGGTATTTCTTCAGCGTAAACACCTTTAGTACGCCATTTTCCGCTATTCCAGCGCTTGAATGCAATAATGCCGCGTATACATTCATCTAAACTTGTTGCTAACCAAATACCCACTAAACCATAGGCATAATGAAGGCCTAATAGCCAAGCTAAGGGTAGTGCGATAAACCACATAAGTACAAAGCCAACAATCGACACATAACGCGCATCACCTGAAGCACGTAACGATGAACCAACGATCAAATTAAAACTTCGGCCAAATTCGCCCATGATTGCCACCAGTAATATCAGTTTACCCAGTGACCAAATATCGACATTATCGGTAAATATCGCAAACAACTGATCCGAAAAAGCCAATAAAGTAAAAACAAAAAACATAGCACCGGCAATACCAAGCTTTAGGCCAAGTATCAGTTGCTTGTGCGCATCATCAAACCGTTTAGCACCAATATAATGAGCGACTTTAATTTGTACGCCAGAGCTGACCGCAAAACCGTAAAGAATAGCGGTAAAAAGCAAATTGAAGCTGTAAATACGGGTAGCTAACGCAAGTTCACCCATAGTAACGATCATCACGGTCATCAGTATTTGAGTTAATTGCCATGACATCGGCTCTAACACTGACGGCATCGATATTTTTAAAATAGGCGCGCTGTCTTTTTTAAACAATAACCAACGGCTAGGCAAAGCAATTTTGATCTTTAAATGCTTGATAATAATCACCAAGGTAAAACATAAGCTAACCGCCCAAGCAATCACTGACGCATAAGCAACACCTTGCACACCTAAGGCAGGAAAACCAAACTTGCCATCAATTAATAGATAATTAAAAAGAATATTAACTATGGTCATCACGAACGTTGACCACATGTTCCAATGGGTTTTACCTTGAGAGGTTAATACCGCCGCAGCGGCAAATCTTATGGCTAATATCCATGTGCCCATGCCGATCGTTTTTAAATAGATACTTGCCATACTAGCCATATCATTATTTAACCCCATCCATTGTGCGAAAGTAGGGGCAAACGAAAACATCATAATGGTTAAAAACATACCGCCAGATAATAGAATTATAAACAAAGCGCCATAGGTTGTTGCGAGCTTTTTGTGATCGCCAGCACCAATGCGTTGTGAAGCAACACTGCTACCACCTTGGTGCAATGTACTATACAGCGCAAAAGCGATGCCTAATATCGGCATAACAGCACCGACAGAAGCAGCAGCCGAATCTGAAATACGACTTAAAAACCAAGCATCAGTAACGTTGATCATAAAAATAAAGAACAAATCGATAAAAATAGGCCACGTTAAACTTAACAGGCTACGATCAGCCACAGATTGGTTGGTTTTAGGCACAATACCTCCTGGAAAATATGCAGTTGCACAGTATAACAGTTCAATAACGAATTACTGATAGTTACGATTGTTACAAATCGTACAGGTAAACCGTGGCTATAAACACAGCGAAAGGGCAGATATAAATAGATATTTGATGGTTTATTCAGCACTTAATCAAAAAAAATAGATAAAATGCCAAATAAGCGCAATTAGCACTTTACAAAACCACGCACAGTATTTAATATTCGCCTCGTTCTGAAGCAGCAATGCTTTTTAACTTCAGGTGAGATGG
>CAJXUN010000047.1 GCA_913061475.1 uncultured Colwellia sp.
TTTTGGATCTATGCCAAAACCTTCTTCGCCCATTAGGGCTTCACCACTGAGTTTTAAAAGGATTCGACGATACATTGGTTTGGGATTGATGCTCATGTAATAAACATTCCTTAAGAATTTTTAAATTAAAATAAGTCTAGGCCTGATCGACCGCGGATATTTTAATACGTTTAGCGACGGTTCGAAAGTCAAATATGAAAAAAGTATAGAGTAGAAGCGATATATCACTTTTTTCTCGAAAAATAGTGCAATATTCAAGCTAAAAATAGAAGTAATGAAAATACCACGCACTCAAAAATTTAAAGCTGTCTCAAATTTACGTCATAAAAAAAGCGCCATTAGGCGCTTTTTTACAAAAGATGCTTTAGCTTATGCTAATTTACCGAGGTAAATTAAGCCTTAGCTGCCGCAATTTGTGCTTCTACTTCAGCAGCAAAATCTTCTTCTTTCTTCTCAATACCTTCACCAACTTCTAAACGAACAAATGAAGAAATTGTTAAGCCTTTCTCTTTTAAAATAGCACCAACAGTTTTCTTAGGTTCCATGATAAAAGCTTGACCTGTTAAAGAAATTTCACCAGTAAATTTCTTCATACGGCCAATGATGATTTTTTCAAGTAAATCAACTGGCTTTTTCTTGTTTTCTTCAAGCGCATCGTTTTCAGCTTTTAAGATATCTAACTGAATACGTTGTTCATTTTCAACTACGCTAGCTGGCACATCTTCAGGGTTAATGTATTCTGGCTTGCTTGCAGCTACGTGCATAGCGATGTGCTTAAGTGCTTCTGCATCACCTTCACCAGCAACAACAACACCGATAGTTGCACCGTGCTTGTATGAAGCTAAAGTAGTACCTTCAACATAAGCTACACGACGAACATTGATGTTTTCACCAATTTTAGTCACTAAAGTAACACGCTCTTCTTCAAATTTTGCTTGTAACTCTTCAATAGAAAGTTTTTCAGCAGCAGCAACATCAGCCACTTTATTAGCAAATACTAAGAAGTTGTCATCTTTTGCGACAAAATCAGTTTGACAGTTAACTTCAACCAATGTGCCATCTTTAATGATGATTTGACCTTCAGCAGCAATGTTACCTGCTTTTTTAGCCGCTTTTGCTTGACCTGACTTACGCATGTTCTCAATCGCAAGTTCCATATCGCCATCAGCTTCTTGTAAAGCTTTTTTACAATCCATCATGCCCGCAGCTGTGCGTTCACGTAATTCTTTTACTTGTGCAGCAGTAATTGCCATGAAATTTTCCTCAATATAAAAAGTGTTAACTCATTACCACAACAAGCTTAGTTGTTGTGGTAATGCAGCATAAAACGTTACTTAAAACTGAATTTATTCAGTTTCAACAAAACCGTCTTTTTCAGCTTGTACTGCGATATTTTGCTCACGACCTGAAAGAACAGCATTAGCTGCTGAATCTAAGTATAAAGTCACAGCGCGAATCGCATCATCGTTACCTGGAACTATGTAGTCAACGCCATCTGGATTTGAGTTTGTATCAACAACAGAAATTACTGGAATGCCTAAGTTGTTAGCTTCTTTGATAGAAATGTGCTCGTGATCAGCATCAATGATGAATAAAACATCAGGTAAACCACCCATGTTTTTAATACCACCAAGGCTTTTCTCAAGTTTTTCCATTTCACGTGTACGCATTAACGCTTCTTTTTTAGTAAGCGCTTCAAAAGTACCGTCTGAGCTTTGAGCTTCAAGATCTTTTAAACGTTTGATTGATTGACGAACTGTTTTCCAGTTAGTCAACATACCACCTAACCAACGGTGATTTACGTAGAATTGATCACATTTAATCGCTGCATCTTTAATTGCATCGCTTGCTGCGCGTTTAGTACCAACAAATAAAACTTTACCTTTCTTCGAAGAAACATTGCTTAATACAGCAAGAGCTTCGTTGAACATAGGAACAGTTTGTTCAAGGTTGATGATATGAACTTTATCACGTGCACCAAAAATGTATGATTTCATTTTTGGGTTCCAGTAACGGGTTTTGTGACCGAAATGAACACCTGCTTTAAGCATATCGCGCATAGAAACGTTTGGCATGTTTTTTCCTTTATGGGGTTAAGCGTTCATACATCCAATATACACGACCCTTATTGCGTTTTACATAACGTAAATTCGCTGAGCACCCCGGTATACCTTTGCTAGATGTATGTGAGTTTAGTTTTAATGTATTGAAGTTTTTCAATACCGTTTAAAGCTAAATATATTCGAAAAAATCTTTAGAGATTCGAACAAACAATTTAGCGGCGCACTTTATACCATAATTACCAGCAACTGACCAGTTTTTAGCTAAAAACCAAGCTAAATAATATTTTATTTTCTTAAGGGCTAGGATATTTAATTTTAGCGCGTTAAAATTGGGTCACTTTTTTCATCAAGCTAATTGAATCATGTCATTGAACACACCAAACGCAGAACTTTTTTACATCTATGATAGCCATTGTCCATGGAGCTATGCCTCGACTGTCCTTGTTGAAAAGGTCTTAAGTGCCTTCCCTTCTATTACTTTTAGGGCCATGCACGTTGGTTATTATGATGGCGATAATAAAGTATCACCAACCACTATTACTGCTGTGCGAGAATTTAGTCAGGTAACCTTTGGTGCCAACTATATTGACACACTTAATTATCCAAAAGACTCGACATTAGCTGCTAATTTAATGGCATGGGTACAAAACAAGTCTGCAAAATCTGCCTTTGAGTTACTGAAAAAATTACAGCATGCTCATTTTGTCTTAGGTAACGAATTAATCGATAGTGACAGTGTCGGTGAGATTATTGACGAACTAAAACTTTCACCACCGGCAAAATGTCTACAATCGAACAAACTCACCAAAGATGCTGAATTTGCCATTCATGATATTATTGAAGTTCAAGAAATTATTGGTACTCAAGCCATTCCAGCCATCTTGTTGGCTTACAATGAAAATTTAGTATTATTAAATCATAATCTTTATTTAGAAAATCCTGACGCAATTATTGATGCTGTAACGTTAGAGTTAGAAAACCTATCTTAATAGTAATACCCCGCATTAGCATTAATAGTAACTAGTTACTAGATAAATTACAGGCATTACCATTAGGTAATGCCTGTATGAACCTTATATACTGCCTTTATATATTTACCTCTTCTGCCAATCAGGCAATTAATTAATTTATCTTATGCTTTACGATTGGGAAAAACCTAAAAAGCATGTAAAATCACGAACAATAATTATTTACACCTTACTAGCACTCAATGTTGTTTCGCGAAAATTCAACAATACAATTTATGCTAATGAGGTTCAAAATACAGTCACATTGAGGTTTTATGACAATTACGATTAAAGATCAGCAAGAAATTGAGAAAATGAGAGTTGCAGGAAAGCTTGCTGCAGATGTATTGGAAATGATTGAGCCTCACGTAAAAGCAGGTGTAACAACTAATGAGTTGAATACATTATGCGCTGAATATACGGAAAAAGTGCAAGGGGCTATCTCAGCACCATTAAATTATCACGGCTTCCCAAAGTCTATTTGTACGTCAGTTAACCACGTTGTTTGTCACGGTATTCCAAATGATGTGCCATTAGTTGATGGTGATATCATTAATATTGATATTACAGTGATTAAAGATGGTTACCACGGCGACACCAGCAAAATGTTTTTCATTGGTGAAACCTCTGCAGAAGACAATCGTCTATGTCGCATAACGCAAGAAGCCTTGTATATTGGCCTTAAAAAAGTAAAACCAGGTAATACTTTTGGTGAAATAGGCACGGCGATTCAAAAATTCATCAAAAAATCTGGTCGTTATTCTATTGTAAAAGAATATTGTGGTCATGGTATCGGTAAAGAGTTTCACGAAGAGCCACAAATTGTCCATTATAAAAACAATGACAAAGATAAAATGGCAGTCGGTATGTGCTTTACCGTTGAACCGATGATTAATTTAGGCCGAGCCAACACCTTACTCGACAAGGAAGATAACTGGACGGTATATACCTTGGACGGTAAGAAATCAGCACAATGGGAACACACCGTCGTCGTAACCAAAACAGGTTGTGAAATATTAACCTTACGCAAAGATGACACAATACCTAGAATGCTACATAACTAGGTCATCGATTATGTGACACGCTAAAGGATTATTTAAAATTAGCCGTCAATTGTATTATTGAGAAAAATGTGAGAGCTTACTGTTGAATATTACCCCACCCATTCCAGAAAATTACTGTGAAGCTCTCGCCGTTAGCGCCCCTTCGTTAACGAGCGCGCAAATATGCGCTCTCAGTAGAGAATTTTTGCAGTGGCAACAAGCACAGTTCCCCATCAGCGAAGTTACATCACTTGTTGCGGCACGCGCCTATTACGTCGATCTTATTTTAACTAAACTGTGGTGCCAACATCATTTAGATGAGTATCAAATCAGCTTAGTGGCGGTTGGCGGCTACGGTCGTAAAGAACTTCACCCCTATTCAGACGTTGATATCTTATTGATCACTCAAGATGTGATCGAAGATCATTTAGCAGAAAAAA
Organism: uncultured Colwellia sp.; assembly: GCA_913061475.1. GTDB lineage: Bacteria > Pseudomonadota > Gammaproteobacteria > Enterobacterales > Alteromonadaceae > Cognaticolwellia. The sequence continues at coordinate 4,554 of CAJXUN010000047.1, forward strand.
TCTCATCATTTATTACTCAACTGTGGGACGTAAAACTAGATATTGGTCACAGTGTTCGCAGCATTAGAGAGTGTTTGAATCAAGCTATCGATGATGTCACTATCGCAACAAATTTAATGGAAATGCGACAAATCTGCGGTAACGAAGCATTAGTGACTCAATTGCAGCCTTTGTTAGTTGAAGACATATTTTGGACTTCTGAAAAGTTTTTTCTCGCCAAACGCAATGAACAATATCAACGTCACCAACAATATCATGGCGCTTCTTATACACTTGAGCCTAACCTAAAAGCTAACCCCGGAGGCTTAAGAGATATTCAAACAATCGGTTGGGTTGCCAAACGTCACTTCATGGCTGATACACTCGAACAACTTATTGATCATCACTACTTAACCAGCAATGAGTTTTTCGAACTCATCGAATGTCAAGATTACTTATGGCGTATGCGCTGTGCCTTACACTTTATCGCGGGTCGTAATGAAAATCGATTACTGTTTGATTATCAAGCAGACGTTGCTGAATTAATGGGTTTTGGTGACGGCGGAAAACTAGCAATTGAACGGATGATGAAGCGATTTTTCCGTATAATATCTCGCGTTTCAGAACTCAACAGAATGCTACTACAGCATTTTGAATATGCCATTCTAAACGAAAAAAAGCACAGTAAAGAAATTATCCTCAATGATGACTTTGTCATTATTGATGGTCAAATCAAGGTCTGTAATAGGCGTGTTTTTACCCGTTCCACCATGATCATGGAAATGTTTTTACTGATCGCTCAACATAAAGAAATTACCGACTTACACCCTGAAACATTACGCTTGATGCGTAATGCTCGCAGGAGACTTGTCTCTGGTATGATTGACTACGAACGCTGTCGCGAAATTTTTGTCAAATTAATTAGGCACCCTAGAGGCTTAGGCCTAGCATTCACGTTAATGCACCGCCATTCCATTATTGGCGCCTACTTACCACAGTGGCGCCATATTGTTGGCCAAATGCAGTTTGACTTGTTTCACGCCTATTCTGTCGACGAGCATAGTTATCGTTTACTGAAAAATTTGTATCGATTTAGCCAAGTAAAGCATAATGCTGAATATCCATTATGTAGCAAGATAGTGCAACGGGTTCGTAAGCCAGAGCTGTTATATTTTGCCGGCATATTTCACGATATAGCCAAAGGCCGTGGTGGCGACCACGCTAAACTCGGCGCTATTGACGCCTTAGACTTTGCTAAAATTCACAAGTTGGGTAACCATGATGGTCGTATGATATCTTGGTTGGTTGAACAACATTTATTGATGTCTGTTACCGCGCAACGCAGAGATATATCAGATCCTGAAGTCATTAAAACTTTTGCTGAAATTGTGCGTGACGAAGCTCATCTTGACTATTTATATTGCTTAACGGTTGCAGACATGCGTGCCACTAACGAAAGTTTATGGAATAGTTGGAAAGCTAACTTACTCGAAGATCTCTATTACAGCACCAAGCGTGCCTTTAGACGCGGCCTTGAGAAACCAGTCGATTTAAGAGCAAAAATTAGAGAAAATCAACAACAAGCCATTGAAATTTTAAAAGCAGAAACGCTAGATCAAGAGCGCTTGAAGCAATTATGGAAAGAATTTAAAGCCGATTATTTTTTACGCTACTCTCCAGAGCAGATTGCTTGGCACTTTAAACATATATTGTCACACAATAAAGCAAAACCTTTAGTCATTATTAGCCCTAAACCTTATCGAGGCGGGACAGAGGTTTTTGTTTATACCAAAGACAAACCGAATATATTTTTAAACATTGTCTCATTACTGGGTGCGAAAAAGCTTTCCATTCATGATGCTAAAATCACCACCAATAAATCTGGCTATACTGCAAACACATTTGTGGTCTTAGATAATCGTAATAAAGCCATTAACGATAGCGCTAGAGCATTAACCATAGCGCGTTCATTAAGTATTAAATTAGCCTCAAAACAAATTCGTATTAAGCCGAAACCTTTGGCGAAAAGGTTTCGTCAATTTAAAGTGCCAACCCATGTTAGTTTTATTAAAGGCAGCGCGAAAAATCATACACTGTTAGAAATAGTCGCTTTAGATCATCCTGGTCTGTTAGCCAATATTGCGGCCATATTTCAAAAATGTAATATCCAAATACATTCAGCTAAGATCACCACTTTCGGTGAAAAGGCAGAAGACGTTTTTACCGTATCAAATAGTGATAATAAAGCGCTAACCAAAGATCAAGAAGTCACATTAGAAGCAATGCTTTGTGCTGATAGTCACCGATAAATTTTATGCAATGAATAATTAGGAATACCCAAATGTCAGAATTACAAACAATTATTGAACAAGCGTTCGACGAACGTATGAACATTACACCCGCGAGTGTATCTTCTGAAGTAAAACAAGCGGTGTTAGACGCCTTAGCTGCGTTAAATAATGGCTCAGCACGTGTTGCAGAAAAAATTGCAGGTGAATGGGTGGTACATCAATGGTTGAAAAAAGCCGTGCTATTGTCATTTCGAATTTGGGATAATGAAGTGATCGACGGCGCTGAAAGTAAGTTTTTTGACAAAGTACCAATGAAATATAGTAACTACAGTCACGCTGACTTTGCGGCTGATGGCGTCAGAGTTGTGCCTGGTGCATCGGTTCGCACCGGCAGTTATATTGGTAAAAACGTGGTCGTTATGCCAAGTTTTGTAAACATTGGCGCCTACGTTGATGAAGGTTGCATGGTTGATGGTTGGGCAACAGTGGGCTCATGTGCGCAAATAGGTAAGAACGTACATTTGTCTGGTGGTGTCGGCATTGGTGGGGTTTTAGAGCCACTACAAGCGGGACCAACAATCATTGAAGACAATTGCTTTATTGGTGCGCGTTCAGAAATTGTTGAAGGTGTCATTGTTGAGGAAGGTGCGGTGATTTCAATGGGCGTATATATCGGCCAGAGTACCCGTATTTTTGACCGCGAAACCGGTGAAACACATTATGGACGAGTGCCTGCTGGCTCAGTTGTTGTACCAGGAAACTTGCCATCAAAATGTGGTACATACAGCTTATATGCCGCGATAATCGTTAAAAAAGTCGATGCTAAAACCCGTGCTAAAGTCGGTATTAATGCTTTACTTCGTTCGGTATCTGAAGAGTAATTAACCGCGCTTATTATTAACATTAAATTGTGCAGTGTTGATAAATACACTGCACAAAAATATTTAGCCACGACGAGCAAATCAAACAAAGTGCTGTTTTTTTGACACTCTATTTATCATGTATAACTCACCGAAAAATCCACTAAAAAAATTTCAAATATAATAATTTTCATTACCAAAAAAAACATTAAAAACATAATATTTAACATTAAAATCAACAAATTAAAAATCGATTTAAAATAATATTATTAATATTGTAGAGTCAAAATTACAATTGGCATAACCTTTGCGATAGTGATGACATGTACCCCTAATCATCACAAGCATTATGAAAAAGTCATTTACATTATTCGCTATTTTAATTGTTACGCTACTATCGGCTTGTAGCTCGACACAGAAAACTATTGTAAAAAAGAAACCACTCGTTTCAGACCATTATTTAATGCTTAGTCTGTTAAATCGTCCTATGACACAAGATCAGCAAATGATGTTGGCGTTTGCAGCACAACGTGCAAATTATCAAAACCCTTATTTTGTCAATGCTATTGCGATAAAAGGACCAAAAGATGATGATAAAACTACAAGCGTAAAACACAGCTACAGTAACTTAATCGCACAGGACTTTAACTCAGTACAAATTAGTGGTCCGAATTAATCACTACCGCATTAACCGGAACCACACTAACCACCAAGGTAATAATCTATAAAAGCCTTCACCTAATATCCGCAACACTGGGGAAACTAGACGCTAAAACGTTTCCTTGGACCACGAAAATTCATTAAACACCTGTAACCATTGTTCATCAAAATCTGCTTCAATCAAAATAGGCAGCTCGGTAACGGGATGAAAAAACTCTAATTTTTTAGCCATTAGCATCAGTCGTTTAAAGCCAAAATATTCACCAAAAAATGGATTTTGCTTATTGTCACCATAATTTATATCACCAATAATTGGATGACGTAAATGTGCGAGGTGACGACGAATTTGATGACGACGCCCGGTATAAGGCTGACATTTAATTAACGAATATCGAACGCTAGCGTACTTCCCTAAAGGAACGGCAAGTGAAGCACTAGCAATCGACTGATAATAAGTCTGCGCACTTTGTGCTTCTTTATCCCGGCTAACATCCTTATCACCTAAATCATCGAGTTTTTCTTTTAAAGGATGATCAATGATGCCATCATTTAACAAGTGCCCACGCGTTAATGCATAATAAGTTTTTTGAATTTTTCGGTCACTAAATGCTTGGCCCATTAGGCGAGCAACGTCTTTGCTTAAGGCAAATAACAACACACCGGAAGTTGGTCTATCTAAACGATGTAATGGATATACATACTGACCAATTTGATCACGAATTAGCTGCAAGGCAAAGTAAATTTCATCTTTATCCATAAAACTACGATGGACAAATAGCCCAGGTGGCTTATCAATAGCAACAAGGTACTCATCTTGAAATAAAATATTTATTATCGGTTTATCAAGAATTACCGTACCGGCATTTTTTATGGTCATACTTATTAATGATTCTCTGTCGTACTATGGCGTTAGGCTAACAAAAACCTGATGAATTTTTCATCGTCAGCAATGATGCAAAAATATTTTTGTAAAAGTAATCAGTGAGACTACTTATCTCTTACTATAATCAACAGTTGCTAAGTAAAAATACATAGTGGAGTTAAAACATTATTATCTCTATAATGGCGCGCTATAACAACTTATCTCAACCTTTAATAGCGACAGTATTATAATATGAGTACAACTTCAGACACTATTTCTTCAATTTCTGCCTTACTGACGTTATCTGATTCTCAATATTGTATCTACGATATTGGCCGTCGAGTGGAAAAAATATCAAACGAGCAATTTGAAAGTATTGAAGCGGCTCAGCTCCCTTACCCTTATCCATCTCAAAGCCATGCATTGATCGCCATTGCATTTTGGCAAAAACAATCAACCAGCCCATATTTATGGTTTGTAAAATTGCCATTGGATGAGCGGGGCTTATTAAATCAGGGCGCTCGCAACCACTTTATTGCGATTATAATAGAAGCCTTAGGCGAAAATATTTCGGTAAACCCAACCGAACACCAAGAAGCCTTGCTAAAGAAAAATCCTTATCATTTTACACCTGCTCAATATAAGTTGGCTGCGGTAAATAGCCTAGTATCAGCATCGTTAAAACACCCTGCTAGCAAATTTTATCTTCCGGCTCAAAAATACTTATCTGGGGCAAACGGTTGGGATACTTGGCAAGAAGTTGGCGTGCAAGGTTTATCCGACTTTGCCTTTAGGTTAAGTGAAGCTAACAATAATGAGATATTAACCAACGCAATAGTTAACTTACCTGAACAGGTTCTTGTGCCACTATGTTCTGCACTCGAAAACATATCACTGCCTGAAAATGTCGTTAAACAGATAATCGCTCGTTTCCAACAAGCACACACAACTAACAAGCTTGCTATCGTTATCACATTGTTACGTGCGTTAGCATCAAGTACACAGCAGCCATTAAGTCAACGTTTCCTTTCTGACTTAATGGCGAATAACAAGTTAGATGAGGATGTATTAATCATTATCGCTGGCCGCCTATGGCCAATACTCAGTAATGAAGATGTACTTTACACATACGTGGAGCATTTAGTAAAAGATAATGACTACGAGTTATTTTCAGCAATATTCAAAGATTTAGTTGCAATACCGATGATACGCCCCTTACTATTACAAACCATTCGCTCACCCAAACGCAGTCCACAATTGGCCCACGCCATTGGCATGCTGTTTAAACAATAGGCACTGCCATGGAAAACATTTATTACTTACTCTTTATAGGTTTACTCTTTTGGTACTTCGTTTACTTACGAAAAGTGGCAGAGTATGCTCGCTCACATGCTGATAAGTATTGTAAACAGGAAAATTTGCAATTTTTAGCCATAGCACGCCTATCAAGCAGATTTAGATTTTCTAAGCGTTTTGGACCACATTGGTTGAGTAATTTTGACTTTGAATTTAGTGGTGATGGTGAATCTACTTATCACGGAACTATGACATTACGTGGTTATAAGCTAGACAATATCGACACACCTGCGTATCGCGTTAACTAGCTTTTTAAATAACAGAAAAAGAAAAAGCGACATTAAGTCGCTTTTTCTTTTTGATTATTCAACTATCTCCTTCGCTTGCTATTCCTTAGCACATCTTCCATAAATACCATGTTCCTCCATGAACAATATGTGTATCCTACAAACATCCTTATTAACCTTAGATTGAATAATCCAACTCCCTTTTCTTACCACTAAATCCATTTAGTCCCTAAATACAATGCGCTCCTCGCTATGTAGATATTCGGTTTTCCTAACTCGTTGTCTCCTTGACGAAATTAAGTTTAGCGTAAGTGATATTAAAATATAGAGACCTGCAATTTATACTTAATTACCTTAGCGCTAAAGAAAATAGGATAAAAGTATTAACCTTTAAATTCAGACAGTTAAAAAACACACAATAATAAAATGACAGATTCATCGCATTAACCGACAAAAGGTGCAGACATATCTTACATAATTATCATCAAATTACTGTTTTCACATTTTATTTACCATCAGATAAATCAACAAACAAATGCTCAGATAAACAGACATTATTGATAAAATTAGTTACCCTGCCTGCTCCCATGATGTTTTTTTATTTTACTTATTTTTCAAGTTAGCATTTAGATACTAACGCTAACTGATTTCCGGAGGTTTTGTGCAACTGATTAAATCACTATTTTGCTGGCAGGGTTTTGACAACCGACAGCGCTTTATCGTTATTAATATTACCTGTTTTATTGCTTTTATTATTCTCAATGAAATCTTCATTAATTTTAAATTTGGCGCGATCGCCATGCTGTTGTCGTGCTCATCGATATGTCTAACCGCAACTCAACGCCGACTGAATGACGCGCAATTACATAAAAATTGGCTTTTAGCCCCTGCCGGCAGCTTTTTAATCGTAGGTTTAATTATTACTTTCATTGGCCATGGCAGTAGCTATTGGTTGTTATTAATTCATTTATTGCTGGCATTGCTCCTTTTAACTTACGCAAGTAAAGAAAAAAAGCACTATATACTGGGCTATAATGGTCCTATTAACTTAGCTGAATTTGAGCAAAGAACACAACCGTCCTTCCGTAACACTCAACGTGTTGAGCCAACCATGCATAATGCGAGTACAGTTCAAGCGCAGATAAACACCCGCTCCCAACATTTGCATACTCATAATCCGGAAAAAGTTTACTCCGCCACACTTCAAACCAAGCAGTACAGCACTGATAAGCAAGATAATATCGATATTGGCGAATCAATTCGTTTAGCATTATTTAGCCATAAAAATGCTCGTATCACTATCACGGTAACGAGTTTTCTATTAATACTGGCATTAGTTATATCAATGACCTTTGGTCGTTCTCCGACAACTGAAACTATTGCTGAACCAACAAACGAAACTAAAAATGCTAAAGTAGACTTTCTCCATAGGCTAGCACTACCTGATAACTTTTCTCTCATGGTTTCCCCTCAGAGCAATATCGTTATTAACTGGCAAGCAGATACTGGTGAAGATCAGCAAATTTGGGATCTTGCTACAGCAAAAGGTGATAAAAGTTGTCAGAACATCGCGTTTAGCAAAGGAGAATCAATTAGAACCTACAACGTCAGTGTGATTGATGGCGATTATTACGCCTATTTTTCACCATTAGATACCAAAGCAATAATTAGAAGCATTGCTTTTAAAAATACCTTTTCACTTTGTGGCTATAATTTTTCACTAAAAGGTAGTCAAGCTACACTAGGTAAGTCAGCTTTTTATGCCAACTTAATTGAGTATTAATCATTAGTTACTCGACTGGATAATTGCGACTTTTAATAACTTAAAATAACTTACAAATGAGCTTCAACTTAGATAAACGCTATTTATCAAAAGCAATTACGGTTGGCAAGAGTTTCTAGCTCATCATATTAAAGTAGTTAACTTTAGATGAGATACCACCGATAAGCTGTCATATAGTTTAACAATGAGTTATTCAAGAGAAGATGATTCAAGTTTACAAGTGATGAAATACTTAACGTATATATTAATAGGCAACGAGTGACGTTTAAGAGTATTTGATAAATTTCAGATAAAAAAATGCGGTTCAATGAACCGCATTTCTATAACTAGCTTATATGCATCCTGCATCAATATATAATGATCCCGCTTCATCCCTAAAGAGCTTTCCTTAGCCTTTCCAAGCAAACCATTTGCTGTCCTTATTATCCTTAATAGCAGCTATCCCAGCTACAGCAATTGTCTATTCTCATCTTCCTGACGATCATTCCCTGACAATTATTCCTTCTATCCTTGCGAGATATCCTATCTCTTAGCTATCCTATAGCGTCCTTTTGGTATACCTTTACCCTTGTTCGTAATCCCTTTGTCTTCCTGACAAATACAATATTAGACTAAACACAAACTTTTCAAAGTAAACAATTTAAAAAAAACATTTGTAAACGACTTGTAAAAACACAAATAAAAATATAATTACATATAAATCATAAGCTTAAAATAACAATGTGGATTTATTTGCACATTTAAAAGTTAATATCTTACATCATTGTAAGATATGTCTTACATGAGATGGGTATATTCAGCCGCACAAAAAACAAACGGTATTAATGGGAAATGTTGTTAGCTTAGTTAGATAGAAAACTCGAGCTTTTGATGGCGCGTTTTCCATAAGTTGATAACAAGATAGTATTTATTGCTTTGGCGCTGAAGATAATATCTTGAGGGTGTCATAAGCTATGCAGCTCAATCGCCCCTCTCTCATTACAAACAAAGTTTATCGCAGGTTTGTGTTGATAATTTTAGCTTAATAAAAAAGTAAAATGGATTCAATTGATGTATTTAGAGTCGCTTTAAGTAAAGATCAATGACTACTTAGCGGTCAAGCGTCACTTGTTTCACGATAATAAACCATCAATGATCCCGAAACATTACCAACAGTGACTTCTTTAATAAATTGATAATTTACATCATTAAAAAATGCTTTATATTTTTTACTTGTTGCGTAAACAGCAACACCTTCACTGTCTTTATGCTCTGCTAAAATGGTATTTACCGCAGCCATTAAATAATGACCAAAACCATGATGCTGATGTAATGGGTGTATGGCAATAAAAGACAACATATGAAATTTCTTTAAAGGTACCGCACCTAAAACAATTTTTTCTTTTTCAATCATTTGCTTAGTGCCAAAATACCCGGCACCAAGTAACATCTTCAAACGCCAATGCCAAAATCGTTCAGATGAAACACCTTCTTCAGGATCATTTAGGCAAGCAACACCGACCATAGTTTCACCTAAATATAAGCCAATCATTGGCTGTTTCGCTTGCCAAAAAGCATTAAGTTCTTCACGTATCGATGCACGTAAACGTTGCTCGTAATCACTTTTATCGGAAGCAAATATTTCAAGAAATACAGGATCATCATGATACGCTTGATATAATAACGATGCAGCTAACTTCAAATCTTCGGCCGAAAGGTATGCGGCTTTTATATCGACATTAGTTTTGTCAATGACTGCTGATGACATCTAGAATCCCCCATAAATGATACAAATTTTTATTATTTTTAGCCGTTAACCATATCAGGGTATTAGAAATCAGGTCAAATTTTATTACTCGCTTATAAATGAAATTACGCCATGTTAGCTAATAAACCTAAGTTTTGTAGCGAACATAGCGTAACATTGTGAGAGTGAATGTTTTTATGTATTCGTTTTAATCCAACGAGGTACGAAAAGCAGCAATGCGCTAATTAACAACCAACTGCTACCACCACCATGCTCTTCATGATAATCAACCTCGACATATTCAGGGTCATAGTCACTACTTTCCAATGGTAGTGCATATAATGCATTGCTATCATTTGAGCTATAAGTCGCGACAACATCGCTATATCCAACTTCATATAAATCAATTAATACATCATAATGTCCAGGTACATAACCCGAATCTAGTTGGGTAACAACTTCAAATTCATCAGCCGTATCTTCGCCGTTAATAACGAAATTATCTGTCGAAAAATATAAAATCCAAGGCCCGCCATTTTGGCTTAGATAAAGGTCCGCATAAACAAAAGCTTCCTGATTGGCTATTGGAGATAAAAGGTCCGCATCGAATATAACGCTAAATGTTTGATAATAGCCATCTGCATCTATATCAGTAACAAGTTGACTATAGGCATTATAAATTGAAAAACTATGGTGCAAACTGTTGCTCGTTTCAGCGCTATTCTCTGTTAGATGTAACGACGATGCTAATGTAGATTTTTGTTGTCGTCTAGCAACAACATGAGCTCTACTAAGACCTTTCAACGCTTTAGCTCGCTTAGTGCTAATTGCGTGTTCGAGCAGTTTATCCTTGCTTATATTATTCTTGGAGAATAGATTTTTTATTCCCCCAATAGAGTTACTTGTCTTTGATACTGGCGTTAGGTCTTGTGAAAAAACTAATGGGGTTACCAACAATAACGCGACAGTTAAATTAATTAAAGTTTTTGAATTAAACATAGAGACAGCCTCAATATAAAGTATGCCTTTCATTTAACATCAGTAATACTGAACTGAAACTGAACACCAAGCGCTAAATCTGTTGTGTGAGCAATCATTAATTATCAGCATCATTATAGGCAACAAGGATAAAATACTGTTGCCGTTTCCTTTTTCAAAGCGCTTTTTGACAGTTTTACTGCATTGCCTTACATGGATGTGAGGTAAAATAACTGTGCAGGAGCATAAGTGTTTGTCGTATTCCTATATGAAGTAACCACATGAAAAAGCGCTACTTTATATAATGACCTAACAGCACGCCGTAAAAAAATATTGATAGAGTAACAACTCTCTACTCTTTTATATTCAGAAAGCATTCAGCTTCGGGCTTTTATACTAAGCCCTACTTGGATTACTCCATGCATTCTTTTACACTGTTTCATAATGTCTTTTTGATTAGGTAGCACAATGAAGAAACAATTATTTATTCTAAGCGTAATGGCATCGTTAATAGCAACACCCGTGTTTGCTACTCTCGAGGTTACGCATAATAGTACGATGATTGTAAAGGCTAAGTACGCTAAATCAGGCAATACTAAGTCTATGAGTGCTCAGCAAGCTGCTCGCATTGTTAAAAATAAATTCGGAGGCAAAATATTAAAGGTTAACAGCAGCGGTTCTAAAAGTAATCCCAGTTATCGAGTGAAATTACTTAAAGACAATGGTCATGTGATTTCAGTAAATGTTGATGCCAAATCAGGCCGCGTATCAGGAGGTTAATAAATGCGTATATTGCTTATAGAAGACGATGAAAACCTTCAAAAACACATTAATGAACATTTAGTTGCCGCAAAATATAGTGTTGATGTCACAAGTGATGGTGAATCTGGATTATTTCAAGGTCAGGAGTTCCCCTACGATGCTGCGGTTATTGACTTAGGGTTGCCTAAGCTTGATGGTGTTAGTGTGGTTAAAACGTTGCGCGAGCAAGGTTTTACTTTTCCAATATTAATATTGACCGCGCGAGGCAGTTGGCAAGATAAAGTGTCAGGATTAGACGCGGGGGCAGATGACTATCTTACTAAACCTTTTCATATTGAAGAACTGTTAGCTCGATTGAATGCCTTGATTCGTCGCAGTGCCGGCCAGGCCAGCCCACTAATTGAAAATGGGCCTTTTTCAATAAACACTGTCAGCATGCAGGTTAGCGTAGAGCAAAGTGTCGTTTCTCTTAGCAGCTATGAATACAAGTTATTTGAATATTTAATGCATCACTTAGGTGAAGTGAAATCAAAAACTGAACTGACAGAGCATATCTATGATCAAGATTTTGACTTAGACTCCAACGTAATTGAAGTATTTATTCGCCGATTACGGAAAAAGCTAGACCCTGAAAACCAATATCAATTTATTGAAACCCTGCGTGGTCAAGGTTACTTACTAAAAGATCTAACGCCTGCGTCGTCATAGTTATTTGCTCACTAAAACAAGGTAACGTTAGTTGTTTAAATCGCTGAGAATATCGTTAAAAAAGTCGCTAAACTCGTTAAAAACCAGAGTGCTTTTCAGTGCTTTATTAATGATTTTCATCCTCTTGCCTATTGTCGGAATAATTATCAGTAATGCTTATGAAAAGCATATGGTGGCTAGCATTGAAAATGAGCTTTCAGCATATTCTTATTCTATTTTAGCCATCATTGAAGTTGAAAATAACACCCTAGTCATGCCAGAGCAATTGTTAGAAAACCAATTTAATGTCAGTCAATCTGGCTTATATGCGGTGTTAACAACGCGTTCGATAATAGCCAAAGGTGACATCATGCAAGGGCCAACACGGCCAGAAAAGCTGTGGAGTTCGCAATCATTACTATCACCATGGCAAACAGAAAATGTTCAACAGCCTTTATTAGGAAAAAGTGCTTTTTATACAACTGACATAGCTGCGCACCCTCACTTTGTTTATAGCTTAAGTGTCAGCTATGGGAGCGAACAGCAACCTTTTCCAATGACCCTGCATATTATTAAACAACAAAATGATTTAGCGCTGATGATGACAGAGTTTCGCCGCCAGTTATTATTAGGCTTAGCCGGATTAATGCTGGTACTGCTAATGATCCAATATCTTTGGTCGTTGTGGACATTAAAACCTTTAAAATCCTTACAAACAGAATTGAGCCATGTCGAACAAGGAAAAAGTGAACGTCTTACCGGTATTTACCCGACCGAACTAAGCCAAGTTACCGAACAGTTAAATTTGTTATTAAATGCTGAACAAAAACAGCGACAGCGCTATCGCAACGCGTTATCTGACTTAGCGCATAGCCTTAAAACACCGTTAGCCGTTATGCAAACTCAGCAAGAACTGTCAACACTAACCCAAGAGCAAATAACAATTATCAATACCATCATTGAACATCAATTACGTAAAGCACAAAGTGCTGGGCAATCTTCTTGGTATTTAGGTACTGCAGTAAGGCCGATAGCGGAAAAATTAATTAGTAGCTTAGAGAAAATATATCGCGACAAAACGTTATTATTTAAAACCAACATCACACCTGAGTGCAACTTCAAAGGTGATGAAGCTGATTTATTAGAAATACTCGGGAATTTATTAGATAACGCCTGTAAAGCAGCGGTGAGCCAAATTCACCTTGATATCCGTGCTGATTCGCAAGGTATGACCATGATCATTCAAGATGACGGCTCTGGTATCGCGCCGTCGATGACAGCTGAAATATTACAGCGTGGAACTCGAGCCGATACCTATCAGCATGGCCACGGTATTGGTTTAGCCATTGTCAGAGATTTAGTTGAAAGCTATCAAGGCACTATACTCATTGAACGTTCAGAGCAACTAACGGGAGCAAAATTCACCCTAACTTTCCCGTCATAAAATGTCATTTATCTATAGCAAATAAATGTTCAGCCTACGTTCAGTTTACAACCGTTAATATTGACAGCATAACTTAAAAAGTCAGTTGCACCATTGTTAAATAGCTGACATTTAACCTTCCGATATTTAGGAGTAATAGCATGTTAAAAGTTAACCTAAAAAGATCAGTAAGTTACTTTGCTTTATCTTTGTCAGCTGCCCTAGTGCTATCAGCACCCAGTTTTTCGGCTGAAAACATTATCACAAATCACTATGTTGAAAATAATGATACTTCATTAACAACACAAGCAAGCAGCAACAGTAATTTTACCGATGCTGAGTTAGAGCAAATGCTAGCCCCTATCGCATTATATCCAGATGCGTTACTGACTCATATACTCATTGCCACGACTTACCCTATCGAGGTGGTTGATGCTGAGCGTTGGTTAAAGAAAAATGGACATTTAGATACACAAGAAATTGCCGAAGCCGCGGAAGGTAAAGATTGGGATGCTAGCGTTAAGGCTTTATTAGCTTTTCCAAATGTGGTTAAAAAGTTAAGTGAAGATTTACACTGGATGCGCAATTTAGGTGATGCATTTCTTCAAGACGAAGCTTTAGTCCTTACTAGCGTGCAAATATTACGTCAAAAAGCTGATCAAGCCGGTAATCTTGAAAACATGGACAACGTTAACGTTGTTCGTGACACTACAACAATCATAATTGAACCACGGCAGGCGGATATCATTTATGTGCCCTATTATGATACAAGAGTTGTATACGGCCATTGGCGTTGGTCGCATTACCCGCCCATTTTTTGGCATCATCCTGTGCATTATACGTCGCATCACGGTCCATACTATTGGCACAACCCTGTACACCTGAGCGTTGGCTTGTTTTTTGGTGCTGTTCATTGGCGTAATCACCATGTGGTTGTTCATCACCACAAATCTAGATATTACAAACACCATAGTAAAAAGAAACTATCAACTAGCTATCAGGGAAAACGCTGGCAACATAACCCACGCCACAGAAAAGGCGTTGCCTATCGTACATCACATGTACAAAAAAAATACCGCAGTAATACACCTAGTGTTCAACAACATAAGGCCCTGCGTTCGACACAAAAGCACTTTGTCAATAATAACAAGCAAGTGATAAAAAGTAGTAGTCGTAAACATCAGAACTTGCAGCACAAATTAAAAGTTAATCGTGCAGTAAAAATTGACAAACATAAGCTAAGAGCGGATACATTAGTTGAGCATCAAAGTCATAAAAATAGTAAATGGCAACAAGCTAAAACATCAAAAATAACAAAGAGTCATGTTAAAACAACTAAGATAACAAACACTAAAGTTAAGCAGAGACAAGACAACAGTTATATCAACCAAGCGCATACTAAAAAATCGACAGTTAATGAGCGTTATACTCAACCAGTAAAAATATCTAAAAGCACCTATAAGAAAAGCAAAAGTTCAAACAACGAAAGAACTGAAAGAAGGGTAAATAAACGTTCACATACTAACGTAAGCAGTAATAGAAAAAGCCACAACACAAGAACGCAACAAAGTAGAACAAAGCAGCATAATTAAGCGCCAACGAATTACAGGTGGCTTTAAGTCACTGTTGAAATTATAAAAATTAATTATTTGAGTCAGGTTACTTTAGCTAAATAAAAGGGCAATATCATCCAATGACATTGCCCTTTTTTATTGTACTTTTTCGTGATTATTTATTAAAGTAATCTCAGCAATATTGACCGAAAAAAATGGCTATTGCTCAACCGCTGTCAATCTATTGTTAACGAAAACCAGCTTAGTACACTCATCTTTAGTGGTTAAGCCATCTTTGTGTAAGCGATGGGTTCGATAATAAACAACATTAACGGTTTTATCGTCATCTAAATAAGTTTCATTAAAGTCAGCAACTCCCATTTCACGTGTAACATCAGACAAGATGCTGTTTAATTGAATACGAGAGATTTTCTTTCTATTTTCATATTCTCTATCTTCAAAGTCGCCTGAAATGGAATGTCCATCTTCACCACCAACGGCAATAACACAACCCGTTAAACCCAATGTCAACGGTGCAACAACGATTAATGCTAATAACGATTTTTTCATTTTATTTTTCTCTCATCAAAAAGTAATGGTATTGCTGAAGCTATTTGCAAATGCCAAACCAACTCTATAACTACTTGATTAAATTAAAAATTAGCAAAACAAGTAAAAACAAACCAAGACAGTGTTAGTATTTTTCGCTAAAATATTGCCTCTTTTACACTTGAGTTAAGCGTTATGACTATATCTGATGAAATTTCCATCATCGCCAATAAACTTGCCAACCAAGGGAAAACCCCAAGTGTTGCACTGATTAAAAGTCACCTTAATCAAACCGTGCCTTTACCGAAAATCATCGCGACATTGAAAAACTGGCAACATGATCCAACCTTTATAAAGGCTCAACATCATGAAGCCCCCACTAAAGAGGTCGTCGAATTAATGCCGAATGAAGAAGCCATAAATTTGCTGATAGCGAAAGCAATAATACCCTTGCAACATGAAATTAGCGCCTTAAAAAAGCAGGTAAAGCAATTATTGGATAGTCAATAAGAAAAATTAAAAGCCATATACGGTTTATATGGCCTAGACCTGAAAAAATAGTGCGGTTAATTACCTTCCATTTCTTTTGGTGGTATCCGTGGCGTCAGTTGTAAAATAAATTCAGCAAGGGTATCTGCTAATTTTTTATGTGGTTCGCTCCCTACTTTTTCCACCCAAATAGAGCCGTCATCGTTGTCTAGCGATATAATATGGTCGTCATCATCGGTAATGGCAAAGAAAACGGTTAGTTTTTGTTTTAACTTCGTTTTCATTAAAATATGTCCAATGATATTCTCCTGAAGACGAGCAAAATCTTTTTCATTCCAGGCAAATAGCAACGATAAATCCCCTTCCGTACAGCTAGCATCTAAACTGTCACAGTAAACGGTGGTAAAATAAGCTTTAATGTCATGATGTAATTTCACCTCTAATGCTAATTCAACGTTGTCAAAAGTCAGAGCATCAGCCACTTTAATGGGTTGCCATAAAGAAAATTTTTCTTGGTGTACACCTTGCTCACAAAGAGATGGCCAATCATCAACTTGCTCAGTGATCGGCAAATGTTGAAACCTTTGCTGATAGCCTTGTAAATAATCTTGAGAAAAATTCCACACAAGTTCATTAAGAGAAAAATTTGATATTTTCATCTAACTACAAAATCCTATAAAATAAAGAAATAATTATCGACACTGTTATAACCAGAGAAGAAGTCACTCACAAATGAGCACTTATACAAACGCAAAAGAGTTAAGTAACCTAGCTCTTGGCAAAACAACAAACTATTGCAGCCAATATAACCCAGAATTACTGCAAGCGGTACCACGAAGCTTAAATAGAGACAGCTTAGATTTAAACGCTAATAAGTTGCCTTTTATTGGCGAAGATGTCTGGTATGGTTATGAGTTATCCTGGTTAAACGATAAAGGTAAACCCGTTGTTGCTGTCGCTGAATTTAGTTTTTCATGCACAAGCCCTAATATTGTTGAGTCAAAGTCATTTAAACTTTATTTAAATAGCTTTAATCAGACAAAGTTTTCTTCATGGCAAGATGTTGAATTAGCATTAACGACTGACTTATCATCTACCGCTGGCACAGATGCAAAGGTAAAACTCTTTTCTGTTAGTCACTGCCCAGCTCTTGCTTTGCCTGATGACACAGCGCTATGTATAGACGACTTAGACGTTGAAATTGATGATTATCAACTAGCACCTGAATTACTAAAAACTGCGAATAGCACCCAAGCCGCTAATGTTGAAGAATACTTAGTTTGCCATTTATTAAAGTCTAACTGCTTAATTACCAATCAGCCTGACTGGGCGAGTATCTATATAACCTACAGCGGCAAACAAATTTGTCATGAGACCTTATTGAAGTATTTAATCTCATTCCGTCAACACAATGAATTTCATGAACAGTGCGTTGAGCGTATTTTTTGTGATCTTCAACGTTATTGCCTGCTGGAGAATCTAACCGTTTTTGCCAGATATACGCGTCGAGGCGGTTTAGATATTAATCCTTTTCGCTCAACCACGAACAAAAAAGCACCAAAACTAAGAACATTACGACAGTAAATGAAAACCAAGCACTATTTCCAAGCAAATATATAGCGGATGCGTGCTTATGCTAGCTTTTTTTATGCGCTAATGTTTATTATTAATATATAATAATTATATAGCTTTACCCTTGATGTTTAAGCTATATTTTTTAAAGCATTAATTGCTCGCCTTTTTACATCGATTAGCATTTATTTTAAGGATGAATATTTTATGAGCGAAAATTCTGTCGCGGAAAAAACCATCAATCATTTAAAATCACGACTTGATGCCGCTATTAACGCTCGTAGCGAAATAGAAGAAGAGTTCAGCGCGCAATCTGCCTTATTAACCAGCTTTATTGGCAAATTATCGCAAGCCTGTAAAGGCACAGATATATTACTTGACAATAAACTGGCGAATTTACGGTCTGCCTTAAAAAAAGCAACAAGCTTCGCTGATTTAGAAAAAGAAATTAAAACAATCTCAGCACTGCTTCAACAACACTCTTTGCAAAACGATAAAAGCATAAAAAAAATACATGAGCAATTGCAAGTATCTAGCATCAGTTTACAGAAAACCAAAAACTTACCCGCGAGTAATCGACGCCAGTTAAAAAAATTAGTAGATAGCATCCAACAAAGCCAAACATCATTAGTTCAATACGTGCCTTTAATGAGTGAGTTTATTGTTTTTTATGAAAGCGTATTGCAAACTCAAAGTAGTCAACCAAGCGTTGGATTATTAAATCAAAACAATTCGGTTACCGCTCAGAAGATCAATAAAATCGAAACTGACAACACCTTACCTAGTAATATTGTTCAGGATAAAAGTGTTTCAAAAGAGCTACTTGGTCGTTTTAATTCAATATTAAATACTTTGGTAGTGTCGACAAAACATAAGTCTGATATCAATGAAATTAAGTCAAGCTTAAAGGGCAAAGTTTCAAATCATATTTTGATGACAAAGTGCCTTAATGTTTTTGATCTCATCATAGAAGATTTAAAACTCGAGCGTAGTACCGCTAAAATTTTTCTATCAACATTAAGCGAAACGTTAGCTTCGGTTCAAGCCTCGGTAGATTTAACTATTACCAGTACGGCCGAGTCTAATGTAAAAAATGATAAACTTAATAAAGAACTCAAAGATAAAATAACTGAAATGAGTTTAGGCATTAACGGCCCTGGTTCGTTAACCGATATGAAACTAGATGTGAATGAAAAGCTACAACACATTGCCAAAACATTGGAAAAGAAAACTCAATTAGAAGAACAACAACGCTTAGCATTGCAAGATAAACTTAATAAAATGTCAGCACAGGTAGAACAATTAGAGCTACAAAGCCAAAATTTTGAAAAACGCATTCAAGAGCAACAAGCAAAAAGCTTACAGGACGCTTTAACTAAATTAGGTAACCGGGCGGCATTCGATGAGCACTTTGCGAAAGAAATTGTCCGATATCATCACAAAAACTTTGATTTGGCGATTACCGTTATCGACTTAGATGACTTCAAACGTATTAATGACACTTATGGCCATACCGCTGGCGATAAAACGTTACAAGTTATTGCGAACACCTTAACAAAGGTTATCGGTGAAGATGCATTTATCGGCCGTTACGGTGGTGAAGAGTTTGTTTTAATCTTTAGTGGCTTAGATAAAAGCACAGTGATAAATAAGCTCAACAACTTACGCAAAAAAGTAGCAAGCTTACCTTTTACCTTTAAAAATAACCGTGTCAGTATCACCCTTTCTATTGGAGTAACTTTGATCGAAAAAGATGATAACGTCCATTCAGCATTTGAACGCGCTGATACAGCATTATATCAAGCTAAAAAAGACGGAAAAAATAGAGTGATTTACGGATAACTTAAGCATGAGGAAGTAGCAGTATGCATACCCAAATTAATCCTGTAGGCAAAATGAACTTGTTGTCTCAAGCCGAAGTAGATTACCTTCAACAATCAGCAAGCAGTGAACTCTATAATCTTTATCGTAATTGTTCATTAGCCGTGTTAAATGCCGGTAGTCATACTGATAACGCCGAAGATATTTATCAACAATTTCAAGATTTTCAAATTAAAGTATTACGAAGAGAGCGTGGCGTTAAGCTAGCGTTAGATAATCCCCCAGAGCATGCCTTTGTTGATGGTGTGATCATAAAAGGTATTCAAGAACATCTTTCTGCCGTTTTACGCGACATATTATTTATCGGTAATCGCTACAATGTAAATACAAAAGCAGTCGATAGCGCCACTAACATTACCTTCGATATGTTACGCAATGCCAATGCCATCATCCCTGACAGCTCACCTAATTTGATCACCTGTTGGGGTGGACACTCGATAAACCTGACAGAATATAAATATACTAAAGAAGTTGGTTATCATCTTGGACTACGTGGCTTTAACATTTGTACTGGCTGCGGTCCTGGAGCGATGAAAGGCCCAATGAAAGGGGCAACATTTGGTCATGCTAAACAGCGTAATACTGCTGGCCGTTATTTAGGCTTAACCGAACCAAGTATTATCGCGGCCGAGCCACCAAATCCTATCGTTAACGAATTGGTCATTATGCCTGACATTGAGAAACGTCTAGAAGCATTTGTTCGTATGTCGCACGGTATTATTATATTTCCTGGTGGGGCCGGTACCGCAGAAGAATTGCTGTATATTTTAGGTATAATGCTGCATGAAAAAAATCAATCACAAAAGTTACCTATTATATTAACCGGGCCTATTGAAAGCGCTGAATACTTTAAACAAATAGATGACTTTATTGGCGCGACACTTGGCGAAACAGCCCAGCAACTTTATAAAATAATTATTGCTGATCCTGAGCTAGTCGCAAAGACATTTATGTCTACGACAGAAGAAGTTGTAGCTCATCGAAAACTGACGGGTGACTCTTATCACTTCAATTGGTCATTGGTCATTGAACCTGAGTTTCAACAACCTTTTGAGCCCGATCACGAAAATATGGCATCATTAAATTTGCATTATGATCAAGGTATTGCTTCATTAGCAGCTAACCTGCGTCGTGCATTTTCTGGCATTGTCGCCGGTAATGTCAAAGCCAGTGGCATAAAAGCAATCCGCGAACATGGTCCATTTGAAATAAGTGGCGATCGTAAAATGATGACATTAATGGACACTTTACTAAATTCATTCGTAAAACAACAACGCATGAAATTACCTGGCAGTGAATATGTGCCTTGTTATAAGGTCATTGAAGGTTAAATTATGACGGTTCATTTAGTATTAATTGATGCATTGAATTTAATTAGAAGAATTTATGCGGTTCAAGAACGGCCTTTTTTGTTAAATAATGAGTTAGCGGACAATACTAAGCAACAGGTTATATTTAATACGGCTAAGGCTTGTGAACTCGCTTTGCAAAAAATTATTGAGCAATTAGAACCTAGCCATGCACTAGCGGTATTTGATTCTCAGTCACCATGTTGGCGCTATGAGATTTACCCCGACTATAAAAAAGGCCGTAAAAAAATGCCCGAACATTTAGCGGAAAACTTAGTTGATATTCAAGATAGATTTATGAAACTATACGTTGATTCGTTAATTTCAGAAGCTGACGAAGCAGATGACTTAATTGCTACTCTAGCGGTAAAAGTCGCATTACGTGGCCAAAATGTAACGATTGTATCGACGGATAAGTGTTTTTTATCGCTACTAAACCCAAATATACATGTCTATGACTACTTTAATCGTCGCCAATTAGACGAAGAATATGTCTTCAATAAGTTCAATGTTAAGCCTGATAAGTTAATGGATTTATGGACCCTGACTGGCGACAGCACCAATAAAATTCCAGGTGTCGCTGGCATTGGACAAGTAACCGCATCACAATTACTCAATCAATATGGCTCTATTAAAAGCATACTTGATGCAACGGATTTAAAACGTAGTGTTAGTGACAAGCTTTCTCAACATGATGAACAAATTTCCTTAAGCCGAAAATTGCTGACATTAAAACTTGATATTCCATTAGGCTTTAATTTAAAAGATATCAGGTTACCCAATGAAAATGCACTTGCCAGTAGTTAACAATCTGGTAACATCACACCTTACTCATTTAACGGTAAGCTAGTACTATAAAATGCAATTAAATAGCTCGTTATAATAGAATTTTAAATTACAAATGACTTAGAAACTCAGCTAAAGTCATTGGTTAATTCAGGCTTCTGTAGTTTAAATTATTGAAAGCGCGGTAAACAGGTTTGTTCATCATTACGCTTAGCCTAAGTATAATATTATTTAACATCACAAGTTATAAAAGTTCCAAGGAATAAAAGTGAATAAGAAAATCATTACCAGAATATTAGTCGCTTTAGCTGCATACGGTGTTTTTGTCGCCCTAGTAGTCAATTTTTATGACGATAGTCCAGCGAAAATGCAATGGGAAGATCGCGAAGCCTACAACCGACAATTTATTGCAAAACTTGAATTAGAAAGCTTCAACTTTAATAGCGCTATTGAGCAATTAGGTAGTCCTGATATTACTGAAGCCAAGTTAGTTAATGACAGTAGTTATCAAGTCAGTTTTTACCGTACTCAGCACGTGAAATCTGATGGCATTACCACCCAAGATGAATGTACTGCATTGTTGTTTACTAACGGCGTATTAACTGCCATTGGTAAAACCGCTTATCAGCAATTTCAAGCGCTATAAACCTGCATTTTTACTGACCAAATAACTCATATTCAGCGCTGAAAAATAGTAATCAATATTTCATCTCATTTTATTCAAAAATCAATTGACGAACTTTAGCTAACTAAGACTAAAGTTTAAGTGTAAAACTTACTAACTGCTCCGATTAGTTGCTATAATTGCAGGCATTAACTCAATTGAATCCATAATAGCAGTATCAGATCAAATATACCGACAGCAAACTGTAGTATATTTAACCCATATTTTCGTTTCTCGCTATTAACAAAAGCAATACTCAAAAGGTAATTAAACAATGGCTAAACAAACCATAACAGTGATCCCAGGTGACGGCATTGGTCCAGATATTATAGACGCGACTATAAAGGTACTCGATAAAGCGGGATGTGATTTTGAATATGAATATGCTGACGCGGGTTTAGTCGCATTAGAGAATCATGGTGACTTAGTACCCGAGTCAACGTTAGCCTTAATTAAAAAAAATAAAATTTCATTAAAAGGGCCTTTAACGACACCGGTTGGCGACGGTTTCACATCAATTAATGTTACCTTACGTAAACACTTTCAATTATACGCCAATGTTCGTCCGGTACTTTCATTTAAAGGTACTAAGGCACGTTATGAAAATATTGATATCATTACTATTCGTGAAAATACCGAAGGTATGTATTCTGGTTTAGGGCAAACAGTCTCTGAAGATGGTACCCACGCTGAAGCAATGAGTCTTGTTACTCGTGAAGGCGCTGAGCGTATCGTAACTTTTGCTTACGAAACAGCAATCAAAGAAGGTCGTAAAAAAGTCACCGCAGTTCATAAAGCTAACATCCTAAAATCAACGTCAGGACTGTTCCTTAAAGTAGCACGTGAAGTAGCGGCACGTTACCCACAAATTGAATCAACAGAAATGATCGTTGACAACTGCTGTATGCAATTAGTCATGAATCCAGAGCAATTTGATGTCATTGTCACCACTAACTTATTCGGCGATATACTATCCGATTTATGTGCAGGTTTAGTGGGTGGCTTAGGCATGGCGCCAGGTGCGAATATTGGCCATGATTGTGCGATATTTGAAGCGGTTCATGGCAGTGCTCCTGATATTGCAGGTAAAAACTTAGCCAACCCTACATCAGTTATTTTAGCCGCCATTCAAATGCTAGAATATTTGGGGATGGCCGATAAAGCCGATAATATTCGTCGTGCGATTACTGAAGTTATAGAATCTGGCGATCGTACAACAAGAGATCTTGGTGGCACACATGGCACCTCTGACTTCACACAAGCTGTTTTAGAACGTTTATAATAGTGTTGAAGACAAAAACCTAACCTATAAAACCAAGCCACAGTGCTTGGTTTTTTTATCTCTAAGATAGCAATAACCTCACCCCCCCTTAGCAGATTCGCATTTATTACAACCGAGACTATACTGTTTAATGTTTTATCGGCTCGGCCTACATTTAGCGAGCAATAAACTGCTGTAATACCATACTATTCCAAGGAGGAAGGTAGTTGTATTATATGTTGTTAATTACCTGTTTTTAAATAAAAAATACTTCTTGGATAATACTTTTATAAAAAGGGACTTTTTATGAACAACATTTATCTAAAAACCATAACCAGCGTATTACTCTATATTTTTTCCGTAAATAGCTATGCAGCAATCATTAGTTATGACTTACTCGCGCCCGATTCCTCTGTCAATATTAACTATAGCAATCCCTTTAGTAATATTTTCACGAGTACCGGTGATGGATTCCAAATTTATCAACGTGATGTCGATACAGATATCCCCAGCGCGTTATTGGATAACAGTAATATAACGACATCGGATAGTTTAGGTATAATCACTAGCTTAAATAATCGACCATTTTTTGGCATCGTTGATACCGTCAACTCAGACAATATAAACAGTTATGCAACAGCTAGTTGGCAGGTAAACATAACAAATTTATCGACACTAAGTTTGCATATGGACATAGCTGCTATGGGCAATTTCGAGAGTAGTGATGAGTTCACTTGGCGCTATAGTATCGACGACAACCCATATACAACTATTTTTCAAAGTATTACTGATGAAAATCAGGTACAAAGTTACCGTTTAGAAAACAATAGTACCTTCATGCTTGACGATCCTTTAGCGATAGGTAATCAACTACTGAGTAATAAGTTCGAAGGTTTTTCTTCTTTAAGCTTAGGCACAGGAAGCTTACTAAAACTGGAGTTAATCGCGAGTACCAATGGCGGTAGTGAAGCAATTGCCTTTCAGAATGTTCTTGTTCAAGGACAGTCGAATATTGTTACCGTAAACGAACCAAAAACATACGGCTTAATAGTATTGGCCGTTGTGTTATTGGCTTGCAAAAGTTTATCGAATGATAAATCACGTAAAAATAAAGGTGAAAGATAAAAAATCGCCCTAAGTATCCTAAGGTACTTAGGGCGTTATATTGAATATTATGACTGGTTATTAGCGTAGATATCTAATGGCGCCGGAGAAAGTAATCTCGCATGGACTGTTATTTCTTCGCGATCATAGTATAAATGCTTAGCATAAAGCTCATATTTTACTTTGTGATGTAAAAAGGCATCTTTAATCGCTTGTAAGTCATCATTAACTTGCTGATAGCGCCCTTTCATTGGCAATTTCAAATTAAAAATAGCTTCTTTACATTGCCCTTTTAATAGCCACTCACTCATCAGTTTTGCCACACGTTGAGGCTTTTCGATCATGTCGCAAACTAACCAATAAACATTTTGCTTTTGCGGGACATATTTAAAGCCATCCATTGTGCGATGCTTTACTTGTCCGGTATCCATTAAGGATTCAGCCATCGGTCCGTTATCGATTGACGTTACCATCATGCCACGGCGAACTAATTGATAGGTCCAACCACCTGGCGCAGCACCTAAATCGACCGCATTCATGCCTGATGTTAAACGTGTATCCCACTCGTCTCTAGGAATAAAATGTAAAAAAGCTTCGTCCAATTTTAATGTTGAGCGACTTGGCGCGGCATTAGGGAATTTTAAACGTGGAATACCCATGACATGTGGCGACGTATTTCGGGCTAATGAAAAACCAAAGATGACTTCTTTACCCGATAAAAATAACGCATGCAAAACTGCCCCGTCTTTATTACCTTTTTCAGTCAGTACTTGTTCTTTTCTCAAGGCTTGGCGCAATGGAACCGCTAGTTTCCGACAAAATTTTGAAAGCTCTTTACCATCGTTTGTATCGGGCATCTCCATGCGTAAATCTGCATATTGCCATTGGGTGCCCAAGGCTTCACATATAGCTTCAACACGATTGTAGTCAGGTAAATCTATTTTTTCAGTAACGCTAACAAACCATTGACGAGCGAAAATAAGCCGACGTAATGGCACTTTTTCCATTAGCATTTCGCCCTCTTCCGGCTTGTTTAAATGAAAATAAACCACACCTTGGTTTTTACTGAGCTGTAGATAGCCATAAACTTCATTCCATGCGGCTTTTTCTTGAATTTCTGCGCCACATTCTTTTTCAAATCCGGGGCGACAATATAAAACTATTGCAGTCATTTTGATTATTCACCTAACTTTTGATCAAACATTTTAGTACCTGCAAATCCAACCAATAGCCATGCAAGTGCAAATGACAGGCCGCCAAATGGCGCCAACTTTCCAATACTCAAGACATCGAATAGAGTTTTAATATATAAGCTGCCACTAAAAAACATAATGCCAAAGACAAATAAAATACCGCCGGCTAATAACATAGGTTTCGCGTGAAGTTTATATAAGATAATGGTTAGCATGAGCGCTAACGTATGAAAAAATTGATACGTTAATGCCGTCATTAGTCGTTCTTGTGACGCCAAAGGTAGTGCTTGCCCACCATGGGCTAACCAAGCGCCGAATAATACAGAAAAACAACCACTGATACCAACAAATATCATCAGTAGTTTAGCAACTGATATGGTTTTCATCGATAAAACACCTTATTTTATTAATCGCAGTACTTTGATGCTGTTTTACGTTGTAACCCGATTTAACTCTAGGCTTTAAATCGTGATCGCCATCATTAAAAAAATGTAGCTGGCATAAGGCTGATATTTCATAATCACTAATTTCTATTTCACTACCGAGTGCATCTCTTTCGCCTTGTAAAATCAGTATTGGTAATTGGGTTTCCTGTAAGGGTTCTAGGCGCAACTTTTCTGGTTTTTTTATCGGATGAAATGGATAGCCTAAACAGATAACGCCAGATATATTTCGCTCTCGCATAAAGCTTTTATCTGCGGCCAATGTTGCCGCCACTCGTCCGCCCATCGACTTACCGCCAATAAAAATCGGCAAATCAGTATTTGCAGCTGCTAATACTGATTGATAGCATGCGACTAATGTCGGCATACTATCAGGTGGTCGCCTTTTGCCATCAAGTTTGCGCTTATCCATATAAGGAAAGTTAAAGCGTAAAACGTTAAGTCTATTTGCATTCATTAAACGAACAAGCGCTAAGATATAATCGCTGTCCATATTGGCACCCGCGCCATGAGCAAACACCACCAGTGCATTTGCATTGTCGACCGTATCAAGCGCGTAACTGCCAGTAAATTCTTTAGCGCTCATAAAGCTTCCCCTTCTTCAAGTAATGTTCGCTCATCAGCCACTGTTTGCAATACCCACTCTCGAAATGCAGCGATTTTACCAATCTCAAGTTGCTGCTCTCGACAAACGATATAATACGAGTTTTTACTAACTAACACTTCTTTAAAGGGACAAACTAATCGGCCGCTATCAATATCAGGTTTAGCTAACACACTATGAGCAAGCGCGACACCTTGACCGTGAATAGCCGCTTGTAACACCATGGCAGAATGACTAAATATTGGACCGTGATTGACATTACCACCGCTAACATCAACATGTTTGAACCAGCGTTTCCAATCTCGTCTTGAGGTATCATGCAATAAGGTATGCTGCGCTAAGTCTTCAATTTTATCTAACGGTTTTTTGCCTGCTAACAATAACGGTGAACACACCGGAATTAAGTATTCTGTATGTAATTGTTCCGCATGAATGCCACTCCAGCGACCCCGACCATAATATATGGCTAGATCAACATCTTCAGTAAGCGAGTTTTCCGGTTGGTCAACAGCCTTAATTCTTACATCGATATCAGGATGTAACACGTTAAAGGTATTTAATCGAGGTACCAACCACTGTATTGCAAAGCTTGGCTGCAAACTTACCGTAATAGCGCCTTTATCTCCGCGTGCTAATAGCCTTTCAGTAGCGTCATGAAGTGCGTTAAATACATCTTTGATATCGAGATAATACGATTGACCTTCTTCCGTTAGCAACAAGGCTCGGTTTTTACGCATAAATAACTTAATGCCTAAGTTATCTTCCAAAGCTTTTATTTGATGACTTATTGCCGCTTGAGTGACGAATAATTCTTCTGCGGCGCGAGTAAAACTCAGCTGCCTAGCTGAAGCCTCAAACGCCCTTAAAGCGTTAAGTGGTGGGAGTCTATTAGCCAATTTACACCTGTAAAATTACCTTAGTGCTAAATATGTCGCTGCATAATTCATCACATTTTCGACATAAACATGTCGGATTAGTTTTTCTAATGAAAAGCATTATAAATTGTCAATTTAAAAGTTACCAGCATTACCGTAATATGCTCGTCATAGATGAAGGACTTCATCTTTATCCCGTAATAATCGGGTAGTAATCAAACAGGCTCCCAACCCATGTTTGTATGTAAAAGAAAGAGTCCCAAAACATCTATATGGACTATTGACGTTTTATAACAGGTGACTTATGAACAACATTTTAAAATTATCAACTATAGCAATGTTCGCTTTTTTGGCAAATAACAGCCAAGCAACAGAATTAGTAAAAGTGCAAACAATCAACGCCGTTGAACTTGTTGAAATAACTAAATTAAATTTAGCACAATCAATTAAGTTTAACACGATAGCGCTCAACCCTATCGAAAAAACGGCTCGTGCTCAAGTAGCAACGAATAATCTGCAGGTAAAAAAATCAATGAATAACAGTATCAAAGCCTTAACACTTGCTGAGTAGTTATTTAACAACCATTAATTTCTCTAGGATTAATGCGGGTAAAAAAAAGGTGCTATATAGCACCTTTTTTGTTATTTAATTATTAACTATTCAACGCTAGATTCACAACACCGTTAATCACCCTTTTTGATGATATACAGCTTCTCACGCAAGTAATCCACTTCAAATGTACGCTGAGCGAAGCGTTTATCACTCAGTTCATTTATTGCTAAGCACTCGATATTAAAACCAGAAAATAAATCTTTCACAGTACTGCTATTAACTGAAAATGGCGGGCCACTCAGTTGCATTGTTGGGAACTCTACTGTTACTAAAAACAAACGAGTATGCGAGGAGAAAAAGCTTTTTAAATGCGCGACATATCGCTGCTGCATAGCAATTGGCAACGCAATTAACGCTGCACGATCATATATCCAATCTACCGTATCAATAGCCTTACTCGATAGCTTAAAAAAATCCCCCTGCCATAATGCTAATTGCTGACATGAGTAATGCTTAAAAGCACCTAAGGTTTGGCTTTTGAATTCAAGGTTATTATCAAGAAAAAAATCATGGCAGGCAATGTCACTTATTTCATTACCAGTAACTTGCATTGACTGTGCTAAATAAACCATATCAAGCGTTTTGCCGCATAACGGCACAAATACGTGCCGATCTGAGGGTAAAGCCAGAGAAGTAAAATATTCAACTAATAGCGGGTGCACATCACTTTGGTGAAAACCAAGTGTATTGCGCTCCCAACATTTATGCCAAAAAATATTTTCCATTGCGAGTTACTTGCCAGGACTTTAGCTTGGAAAAATACGATTATTTTGCCAAACTTTGCTAATAACGGCATCAAAAGACAATGACGCTGCTTTTGAAAACTTTTCAGCCAAACCTTTTTTAGTTGCATATTTAATTTGCACTAATTTATGAGATTTTGCACGAGCTTGCAGATAATCATCACTGGTTTGTAATTCATCAACAAGACCTAAATCTTTTGCTTGCGTACCAAACCAGTGTTCTCCCGTAGCCACCTTTGCAATATCAAGACTTGGTCGATGTTCACTGACAAAGTTTTTGAATAAAATGTGGGTTTCTTCTAATTCTTCAACAAACTTTTCACGACCTTTATCAGTATTCTCACCAAACATAGTTACGGTACGTTTAAATTCACCAGCCGTAAATTGCTCAAAATCGATGTCATTTTTCTTTAACAATTTGTTAAAGTTAGGCACTTGAGCAATCACACCAATGGAGCCAATAATGGCGAATGGTGCCGATACAATTTTATTAGCAACACAGGCCATCATATAGCCACCACTGGCCGCCACTTTATCAACCGATGCGGTCAAAGGGATATTATGCTGGCGAATACGGTCAAGTTGCGAGGATGCTAAGCCGTAACCGTGTACCATACCACCGCCACTTTCTAAACGAACAAACACTTCATCCGTTGGCTTGGCAACTGTTAAAATTGCACTAATTTCTTCACGTAAAGAAGTAACTTCTTTGGCGTCAATACTGCCATTAAAATCGACAACAAATAAACGAGGTAACGACGCTGGTTTTTCTTCACCGGTTTTACTGGCTTTCTTATCAAGTTTAGCCTGCTCTTTAGCTGCTTTTTTATCTTGTTTTTCTTTTTCTTTAAACTCTTCTTTTGATAGCAAGTGATGAGTAATATCTTCTTCAACTTCACTATACTGCTCTGACAAATCCGTAACTTCTAACTCACCTTTCTTGCCGCCTTGTTTCATTGCTGATGATGCTATAGCAATCATGATCGCAATCACTGCAACGACGAAGGTAATAGTTTTCGCTAAAAACAAGCCGTATTCATACAAAAATTCCAATGTATCTCTCCTAACTGACAAGCTAACCAGTGTTAACTTAACTGTTGCACTATAAGTTTATAAAATTATGATATCTAACAATATGGGGGATATAGTTTATAAAAAAAGGCCCGATGCCCAATTATGTAAAAAAGTTGATAATTTCCCTTAAAAAATATCTTCAAGCGCTTATATTATACCAAACAGGCTAATTGATTGATCATCTTAAAATGGTCTAGACATCCAATTTCTGCATTGTGTTCAACCCCTATAGCTAGCTACTGCTCTATCACACACCTTGAACTGGAACCTTTATCCTCATTGAATTTTGATCACGCATTTAATCCGCTTGTATTAATCCACATCGAGACAATGATATTATCCCATTCTCGAATGTAATGAGCATCAATATAAACATGCCTATTAGACATAAAAAAGCCCTCTGATGAGGGCTTTAGTCTAGCGTATATTCAGTGCTTACTATTGTTTAACAACAGCAGAGTCAGTAATTTTAATTAACTGCCCCATTGAAGCAAAGAACGTCGCTACTTGTGTTTGCATTTCTTGCGTTGCACGAGCACTTAATTCAGCATCAGGTGATGCAGCAGTTGGTCGCGGGTCAAGAATAGAGCTATGGTGACCATTAACAAACCTTACAGCACCAGAGCCGTTAGTGTCTTCACTTACACCTTGCAAGCCTAAGAATGCAATTGCAGGTTCAGTGCCACCCATTGGCGTAAATGGTGCTCTATTGGTTACCGTTTGGTCTGACAGGTTGTCAACACCATTACCAACAACTTCAATTAAATGTGTTGGTGTTTGTGTTGCCGCTAATGCTTGTACATAAGCAATAGGGTCACCTGAATCAGTTACCGTTTGCGCCGCAAAAGTAAATTGAGCAAAACCAGCATCTAGTGTCGCTTTTTGTTCAGCAGATAAAGCATCATAAAAAGCAAAGTAGAAAGCGCTTAGTTCTGCTTGGCTATAATTCTCCGGTAAAGTTACCGCTACAGCTGCAGCAAAGTCAGGCGATAATTGTAACGTTAAGTTAGATTTCGCTAAACCTTCAAAGGCTGGCGAATCAATACCAAAGTTAGCTAACATTAAGCCAGGCATAGCTAAGGAGGTACTAGTGATTTTAAATAAACCATCAATTTGAGGATCTAATGGCGTATTGGCTAAGCCAACGGTATTCATACCATAGATACCACCCAGTGAATGGCCCAGTAAATGAACTTTACTACTATCAATTTTAACGCTGTTATCTGCACTACCTAAGAAATTCATGCCTAAACGTAAACCTAATAAATCAGCCGTACTTTGACGTGTATTATCACGCATCGTTAACATGCTGCCTAAATTTACATAATGTAAAGTAGACACGGTACTCGTGTTGATATCATCAACATCATCACCATTTAAATCAAAGCCACGGCTACCATGTAGCGGCTGATCGATAGCAATAGTTGCGATACCATATAAAGACAACAAACCTGTGATTGGTAACATTTG
>CAJXUN010000048.1 GCA_913061475.1 uncultured Colwellia sp.
CCAATTATCACTCATCACTTTAATGTTGATGATTTTCAACAAGGTTTTGATATCATGCGTTCAGGACAATCAGGTAAAGTTATCTTAAATTGGGAATAATGAATAATGGCAAGTAGCGAAGAGAATTTTAAACATATGCAAATCAGTGAGCTGCATAAGGTATTAGCTGATGAATCACATGTGGTTGTTGATATTCGTGATCCTGCTTCATTTCAATCGGGGCATATCCCGAATGCGATACATTTAAGTAATGAGAGCTTACCTGATTTTTTACGCGATGCGGATTTTGATGCCCCTGTAGTGGTTTGTTGTTATCACGGTATTTCAAGCCAGCAGGCAGCACAATTTTTGATCAGCCAAGATTTCACCGAAGTGTATTCGCTTGATGGTGGCTTTACTGATTGGCAATTACAGTATCCGGATGCTGTAGCACGTTAATGCTAGCATCTGATTTACGGCCTTTGGTAAAAGTAACGCAACATAATATTGCGTTACTTTTTTGTAATTACCTGCAAACCATTCAGATCCAAGCGCAAGTTGAAAAAGCAGATGCAGGTTTTGTTATTTATTGCCAAGAAGATAAATATGAATTTGCGCAACAAGAATTTGAGCAATTTATCGCCCAACCCTACCAAGCTAAATATCAGCAAGCCGCGTGGCAAAGTGCTGACGTAACTGAAGTCAACGCCAGTTCACCCGCACTGCTGAGTAGTTTTAAAAAACAATTTTTGTCTCATGCCGGCGTGGTAACGTTAATCGTTTTTGCTTTATGTTGGTTAGTTTTTCTGGCCAGTAATTTAGGTTGGGGCAAGGCATTATTTCATCAATTACAATTTTACCCACAACTTAGTGTTGATGCTATGCTGCAAGCGCCTCATCGCTTATTCGGTCCGGCATTTTTTCATTTTTCATGGTTACATATTGTTTTTAATACGATGTGGTGGTGGCAATTGGGGGGCTCGATAGAGCAAGTCACAGGAAAATTCAGTTTAATTAACTTATTCGTGGTTTCAGCATTAGTGTCTAATGTTGGACAGTTTATGGTTGATGGTCCTAGTTTTGGCGGCTTATCAGGCGTGGTATACGCCTTAGTTGGCTATGTTTGGTGGCTGGGCTGGCTCATGCCGGAAAAAGGCTTGTCACTGTCTAAACCGATCATTGGTTTTATGTTGTTTTGGTTATTACTTGGCTACACGAGTTTAATGCCAATTAATGTTGCCAATACCGCTCATTTGTTGGGTCTACTTTCTGGTTGTATGTTGGCTTACTTGCAAGCTTTAAAAGCAAAAAAACACACTTCTTAAACATGCAGAGTGTGTTTTTACGTTATATTAATTAATTTTTAGTTATCGAGCCACTGGGTAAATAAAAGTTTTTTAATTAATGGTTTGCCGGTTTCTTGTTCTAATAATTGTTTAACTCTTTCTTCACATAAGCGCTGTATTTCATGGCGGCCATTGATTGACTTAACTTTTGATTCAGGCTGCTGACCGATAATATTGATAATCGCATCGCGAAGCAATGGCGAGTGATGTTCAACAACTTCATAGTTAGAAGCGTCTTCGATCATGAGTTCTACGGTGAGGCGAACATAGCCCATTTTCTTCTTCACGGCGACATAGTTAGTGACAATCGACGGCTCAAAACCGAAATAAGCATAATCAGCGGCTTTCACTGATGCCGTGCTTAGCAACGTTAACAATAGAATAAAGGGTAATTTCATAACACTAAAACTCGAATTATAGGTAGTTAATTATTTAAATAAATGGCTTACTGCTGAGACGTTACTTTGTAACTCTTCTCAATAATAACGTGATTTTTGTTTACGCGCTGAATTATTTAATGTTTTTTATTCGCCAACTTATCAAAAATGGCCTTGGTCAGATCGCTCTCATCGATGTTGGCTCACCAATACATGGCGTAGGCTATATTTTTGTCATGCTAAACGCTATCATACGTCGTTTTTCGTTAAATAGTTTTTCAGGTATGACAACAGAGCATTCATTATTTCCAGTACAAATGATCGTCAATTGGCATTCGCCAGATACTTACATTCTTCCTAATAGGTTACGTGACTGGTTACTGGACCCGAGTTCGTTAACTGCGCGGCTAAAATACCATTGTCGGGAGTTTCGTGTTGAAGTGCTAGGACAGAAAATTATCGCTTGTGATGCCTGTGAAGCTAATGAAGATATTATTGTTGGTGAGCAAGTATTAGTGCGTGAAGTGTTATTATATTGTGATGATATGCCACAGGTGTTTGCCCGTAGTTTGTTACCGTTAAGTTCTTTAACTGGTGCTCAGCAGCAATTAGCGCATTTAGGTACGCAGTCTTTAGGGCAGGTATTATTTAATCATCCTGATTTAATACGCAAAAAGATTGAAGTTGCAGCCTTTGACGAAGCTTCAAGTGTCGCTAAGCTCGCGAATGAGTTATCGAGAGAAAAAATTCAACAACCACTATGGGGTCGTCGCTCCGTATTTGTATTGGACGCCAAGCCACTGATGGTGGCCGAAGTGTTTTTACCCGGTGCAGTGGCATATCAGAAATAAAAGGGCATTACCTTGAGTGAGTTAACAGCAAAGCTAACCGCAATTAAACAAATTACCCGTATGGATAAACCCATAGGTACCTATTTGTTGTTATGGCCAACGTATTGGGCGTTGTGGATAGCGTCAGATGGTTGGCCGTCATTACATCTCTTGCTGGTTTTTAGCTTAGGGGTGTTTTTCATGCGCAGTGCGGGTTGTGTTATTAATGACTACGCCGATCGCAAAATAGATGGTGCGGTAAAGCGTACGCAAAATCGTCCTTTAGTGACCGGAGCACTGTCCAGTAGTGAAGCACTGCAGCTCTTTGCCACTTTTATTCTTTTGGCTTTTAGCTTAGTACTGACCTTAAGTAACTACACCATCATACTCTCCATAGTTGCCGTGTTATTAGCGGCAAGCTATCCATTTATGAAACGAATTACCCATTTCCCACAAGTTGTACTAGGTGCGGCATTTAGCTGGGGTATGATTATGGCGTTTGCCCAAGAGCAAGGCCAAATACCGCTAGTGGCGTGGTTATTATTCGCTGCTAACGTTTTATGGACCATAGCCTACGATACTATGTATGCCATGGTTGATCGTGATGATGACTTAAGAATTGGTGTTAAATCGACAGCGATTGCTTTTGGTGAAAATGATAAACGTATTATTTTATTTTTGCAGTTAGTGACCTTGGCTTTATTGTTTAGCGTTGGTGATATTTTGGCCTTTGGTTGGCCCTACCAATTGTCGTTAGTGATTGCCGCAGGCTTTTTTAGTTATCAACAGTTGTTAATTTCTGCACGCGATCGTGACCGTTGTTTTCAAGCCTTTTTAAATAACCACTATGTTGGCTTAGTTGTTTTTGTTGGTGTAACTGTCGAGTATTTATAACTTTTCATTTTAAATAATTCATCATAAAAAATTGTAGGTTATTATGATGTTGTTTTAGCGTTGAACTTTACCGTCAAGTCACTTAACGCTTTTAACTCTCCAGTGATAATAAAAACCATCTAGAATATATTTAACGAGAGTTCAGTGAGCCAGCAGCGTTGGGTGCCAAGCAAAATTACCATGGTCTGAGAGAAGATTAAAGTTGCTTAACACTCATAATTTGATTTTATATTATGTTGATATCCTAAGCCCAGCCAAGGAATGATATTTAGTCACTTTGTTGCATCTCATCACTATACACTTAGGTCAACCGATACGGAAATACATTGAGCTTGAACTAGCAATACGCCTCAACGATTCGATATTATCATCCGTCCAATGAGTGATTTTTCCTACACTCTCACAACAAATAATACCAGCAGGAACAAAGTCTTGATGTAACACAAAATCAAGCAGTGACTGTATATTATGAGGCTCTAAGTATTTCTCATTAAAAAGTTTTGTTAAATCATGAGTTCTAGCTTCAGGCACATTAATAACTTCTTGCTCTAAGATACCCTTAAAATAATCATTAAAATCTGATTTTTTCAGAGTCATCCCAGAAGTGGCCTCTCCAGTTGATGTGTCATAACATATTAATGATTCTATCTCTTGAAAATCATCAGAAAAAGACCACAAACTTACCCTGTCTGCACCTGCTATAAGTTGAGATGTAATGGTACAAATCGCTTTTAGTTTTTCTGCAACTACGATTCTAGGGTTCGTAAGAATGGCTGTTAATTTTAGATATGGATTCATTTAGGCCTAATTATTAATAAATTACCTTAAGAAAAAAGAGCGTGCTGTCGCTATAAATATTGTGGTTATAATGACAACGTTGTTTTCTAGGTGCTCTGTACTTATTATATTTTGTGAGGTTCTTTGTGATTTTTTAATGAGCAATGATGCAGTTCATTCAATTAGTTTATAACAAAAAATCAATAAAGCTAGCATCACTAGACTGCTAAATAATAATTTTCGTTTTAACCAGGAATCATACATTTTTTGTTGAAGTAGGCACTTTATCAGTTTGCTAAAGTGCCATGAAGGTAACGCTAGCGGACAATACTTTGTAATACCTCAATATCTACTAAGTTACTGACCGAGCTTTTCAATAAGCCTAATGTGCTGCTATCAACCAACTTATCATCATCATCTAAAACGATATAACCTTGATCTTTCATGGCGATAATTAAGGTGGATTGCGCTTTTTTATCAATGAACTCAGGGGCATTGATATTATTAAGTACTGATAAGCGCTGGGCGATAGCAACCACTTTTTCATCTAAATCAGACTTTTTAATCGGTGCTAACTGACTGAGTAAGGAGGTAATTATCGCGAAACGTTGCATAGTTTCGTTAACAC
The DNA here is from genome assembly GCA_913061475.1 of uncultured Colwellia sp. Lineage (GTDB taxonomy): Bacteria > Pseudomonadota > Gammaproteobacteria > Enterobacterales > Alteromonadaceae > Cognaticolwellia. The sequence goes on from CAJXUN010000048.1 coordinate 4,832, forward strand.
ATTCTGCCATTAAACGTATTTTCGCACGAGTTTCGTCATTGCTGCTAAGCGACCAAAAGCCGGCTTTTGTTTGTTTTGCAATGCCATTATCGGCTAAAAATTGACACACGGCTTGTACTTGTCGCGCAACGTCATTATCGGATTGCCATAAAAATAAATCGGTTTTAAGCAGCTGTACTAAGCGTTGAATTTGCGCGAGTAAATCTTCATGGCTAACTTTTGCGTTACGTTCTAATAAACGACAAACCAATGACGGTAATATAAAAGTATGGAGAATATTATTGCGATAGTAGCGTAATTCTAATATTGCACTATCCGTTAAGGAAATAATTTCACCGAAACTGTCTTGGTTAATGGTGACTTTATTGAGCAATATTACGTGCTCTAAAAGTTGTGCACCGGTTTCTTTTGGTATAGTTAACTCCGCATGATATGGCACAGAACGTTGCAAAGCCAAAAAGAAGTCGAGTTGACTAATTAACTCTGTCTTAGTGAGGGCTTTATTTTCTGTGGCATGCAAAATCAGCGATACTAACGCGACACCGTTTAGCGCCGCACATTGATTTATTGAGGTCATTACTTGCTGTGCTAGCACATTAACACTCGGTGTTAACCACTGAGGCTTTTGTGGGTCAATTGGGTCTATAGCTTGCTTCCAATCCGGCACCTGATTATTTAAAAATTGATTAATATTAATGGGCTCACCAAAATTGACGTAACCTTTGCCGTAATTTCGTAAATTGCGTATGGCTTTAATAACGCCAAATATTGATTCACCTTTCTTCTGACTACCACTTAATTCTTTGTGGTATGTGCCCACTTCCATCACGTGTTCATAGCCAAGATAAACTGGCACTAAGGTTAACGGTCGGTCAATACCTCGTAACAGGCTTTGAATGGTCATGGCTAACATGCCGGTTTTTGGTGATAGTAATCGCCCTGTTCTGCTGCGGCCACCTTCTGAATAGTATTTAACCGAATAACCACGTTCAAACAGTAAGCCGAGATATTCACGAAAAATAGTGGAGTAAAGACGATTACCTTTAAAGCTACGGCGAATGAAAAATGCACCGGCTTTTCTAAAAATAGGACCCGCAGGCCAAAAATTTAAATTGATGCCTGCCGCGATGCGTGGGGTTACTAAGCCCTGTTGAAAAATGACATAAGTCAGTAATAAATAATCCATATGGCTTCTATGACAAGGTACGTAGATTATTTCATGACCTTCCTGTGCTAAATTGCGTAAGCGCTCCGCTTGGCTAACTTCGATACCATTATATAAGCGCTTCCATAACCAACCGAGTATGCGTTCGCCAAAACGCACGGTCACGTCACGATAATCACCGGCAATTTCGTCCATTATCGCTAATGCTTCTTTCTTTACTTCTGCCTCGGTAATGTCTTTATGCTTGGCTTCTTCGCTGATCAGGCGCTTTATCGCCGGATTCACCATTAAGTGATCAAACATTTGTTGGCGATGCATAAGGCGTGGGCCGGTTGCTGCAATGATCTGACGGTGAAAATGAAAGCGCGCTATCCGCATTAACTTTTTCGCACTCGCTTCGTTACTGCCGTGTTTATCCGCCATATGGCGAAATGAAATAGCTTCGCTAAAGCGCACCATGGTATGGCGACCTAAAAATAAAACGATAAAAAACTTTCGTAGCCAGGTTGGAGATTCTTGATCGGTTAGCAGTGCACCGACATTGGTATTGTTTTTTTCTTTTGTTGGCGTGCGCCCCCAAATGACATTTGCGGGGATAAGTTGAGCATCAAGTTGCTCATTGATAGCATGGGCATTCAGTAGTTCAAAGCCTTGTGCTATTGCGGTGGTTTTTTTCGGCTTTCGCCAGTGAAATAATGCCGTAGGTTTTTCCAAAAATAGTAGTCGTGACAGCGTATGACCATCAACATCCACTTCTGATAAGGGATCGGGTAAGTTAGCTTTTTTACAAGCTGTACGTAAAGATAGAACGTCACTGGCAGATTGGTGACGTAATACATAAAATACCGGCTGTTCAGCCGTTAGTTGCTTGGCATTAATTATTTTGTCGGCAACAACTTTGCAACGCACCAATACCATCATTGGTAAACGCAGTAATAAATAAAATAATTTACGAATGGCTAACATCTTGTTTTACTCAGCTTTATTTGACCGTCTATTATAACACTTAGCGTAAAATATGTCTCTTATCGTGTTTGGATTAATAAATGTATAGCAGGCTAAGTGTTTAATATAATCACGAAATACTAAAAGATTCTATTATTATGCGAGTGGTTAGTTTTTTTATTTTAAAGCAGAGTTTAAGCAAATTAACAATTATCTTTTAAAAGTTTATAAACCAAGTACCATAATGAAAAATAAAGAATTTTCGCCAGAAAGTGGCTGAGTTTAATTGATAAGGCTTTTATGCAAAATAGTGAAAAAACAACAAAAATTGCTATCTTTGTGGATGTTCAAAATATTTATTACACCACACGAGATACCTTTCAACAGCAATTTAACTATCGTGAATTTTGGCAGAAAATAAGTCAACAGGGTGACATTGTTTTGGCTAATGCCTATGCAATACAGCGTAGCGATGATCAACAACATAAGTTTCAAAAAGCGCTCAAGCATATTGGATTTAATGTCAAACTAAAGCCTTTTATTCAACGCCGTGATGGCTCTGCGAAAGGTGACTGGGATGTCGGTATTGCCATTGATGTGATGGAAGCGGCACCTGAAGTTGATATTATTATATTGCTTTCTGGTGATGGTGACTTTGACTTATTATTAAAGAAAGTGATGCAGCGTGATGGCGTTACAACTCATGTTTACGGTGTAACAGCCCTTACCGCACAGTCGTTAATTAATGCCGCGAATGAATTTTTTCCGATTGATCGCAGTTTGTTGTTGTAGATTATGCTATTGAAGTGTAAAAAAATACTGGCGTTAAAGCAGATTTTAGTTGCGGCGTTAGCTAAATTTGTAATTCTGGTTTGGGCTTAGTATTGTACAACGCAAGGTCGATATAAAAATAATTATAAACGAGGAATAATCATGTCAGTAGAAGCTTTATATAAAGTTATTTTATACCCATTTATTAATGAGTCACTTGCCAGTTTAAAAGCAATGACCAACCTTGTTGGTGAGGCTGGAGATGCCTTTGTCGACAATGTTGATGAGTTCCGCTTTAAAGGCTATGCGGTATGTTCTGAAGTTACTGGTGGTTTAGATGGCGTTATTATGATGCATCATTACCCTGAAACCGCGATAGCCATAGGTAATTCAGTTTGTGAACACATGTTTGAAGAAAAATATCAATTTACTGAAATTAATGAAGACCTAAGTAATGCATTGGCAGAGTGGGGCAATACCATTGTTGGTCGGTCAACGGATTTACATGGTCGTTATAGCTTAGATTACAAGTTTTCTAGTCCATATTTTGTTCATGACGTAAATGATATGGACAAATACTTATCAGGGGTAAAAGAAGTGATTACCGTGCCTATTACTATTGAAGGCGTTGGTCGTTATTACTTTAATTTACTGATCCGTAATGTGGAATATCAATCAGTCGGCATTAAGCGTGAAGCAAGTACCGGTATCGCTAATCCGCATACAAAAGTCTTACCTTTAGAAAGTAAAATACTGTTAGTTGATGATAGTGCCATGATCCGCAAGGCACTAAGACGCTATTTATCTCAACTGGGTTACAATAATGTAATGGAAGCCGATGACGGCTCAGTCGCTGTGACTATGGTACAGCAAGAAAAACCTGATTTTATGATCATGGATGTTGTTATGGGTAACATGAATGGCGATCAAGCGTTGGCAACGATTCGTGCTAATGGCAGTGATGTGCCTGTGGTAATGTTATCTTCAGTAACCGATCAAGCGCTGGTTAAAAGCTGCCAAGATCAGGGGATTTCTGGTTTTATTTTTAAACCTATTCAAGCTGATACCGGTGCAGAAATTGTTAAAAATTATCTAAAAATAGCATAAGTTCAAATATTTGCGTAAACGCTAGTCGCGATCTATCAAGCCATTTTTTAGATTGCTGCTAGCGACAATCGTTATTATTGATAAAGTTCGACTACTTGAAATAATTTGTCAATTAGCGAGGTCTTTGTTAGTTACTTCAAGCTAGTTAGGAGACAAGGAATTGCGCTCTTTTTTTGTTAACGCTTTAATTTTTTGTTGTTTACCTTACTGTGTGATAGCGGCAGATATTAATATAAAAGTATTTGGTAAGGATAATAAACCGTTGCCTGATATGGTGGTTTATTTACAGTCTCAAGATGATATTTCCTTGCCCTTAAATGAAAACGTTGTCGAAATAGGGCAATTTGATCGTTCATTTACTCCCTATATCAGTGTTATACAGTTAGGCAATACAGTTCATTTTAAAAACAGAGATGATATTACTCATCACATTTATTCACCTATTGGTGACAATAAGTTTTCTTATAAAATTAATGCTGGCCAATCTGCAAGCAAAAGTGATTTTCAACAAACCGGCGAAGTCGCGATGGGCTGCAATATCCATGATTGGATGAGTGGTTATCTGTTGATCCTTGATACACCATTATTTGGTAAAACTAATCAAGCGGGTATATTAAGCTTGGCGGTGCCGCAGTTGGGAAAATATCAACTTATTGTTTGGCATCCGCAACTTGATACCGCTAATAACCGTTTTTCTCAGCAAGTAGATTTGTCTGTGAACCACAACATAACGGTTAAACTTGAGAACAAAATACTTAAAATATCAGAACAAAAAAATGAAGAAGACTTCGACTTTTTATCTGACTATTAAGGATCAACCTCTTAATGAAGAGCTTACAAACTAAAATATTTTTATTTTTTGTCTTATTGCTATTGTTAGTACAAGCCATTGCACTATCGACCATAGTGGCTGGCAACAAAAGTCAAGAAAGACAAGAAATCACTAATCGCTTAACCACAGCTAAAACAATATTTAGTGCACAATTTAATAGTCGACGAGATTACCTAAGCGCGTTTGCTGAAACTGCTGCTAAAGATTACGGTATTAAGCAGGTATTTGAAGATGAACTGCGTAGTTTGTTGGTGGCGCTGAACAATCATCGTAAACGCATTGACGCTGACCTTGCGATGGCTATTTCCTCAAAAGGCGTGATTACTGCACAACTTGTTTTGGCTAAAAACCAAGCTGGCGAATCAAAAGTTAAGCAAGGTAATGAGCGTGAACAAGTGTTCCGTTTCCCTCAGTGGTTAGAAAGCCAAGAGCAAGATCATCTCTACGTGTTAGGCGATTCAGTTTACCAAATTAGTTTGTCACCAATGACCGTAGGTGCCAAAACCATTGGTTGGCTTGCTTTTGGCTTTGAAATAGACCAAGAGCTTGCGCAACACTTTTTAAATATTACCCAATTACATACAGATTTTGCGATTAAAGTTGGTCAAGAGTGGCGTTTGATCGCTTCGTCTAATGCTGACGCGCAATTAGACTTTACTAAACGCGTTGTTAATGGCGAAACACCTAATGACTACATTGCTATTGGTCATCATGTTGATGAAGCGGGACAATTGCAATTGGCGCTTGCCATGTACGGCTTACGTGCTGATATTGTTGAAGTATTACAAGAGCAATGGTGGCAATTTTTAATCTTAACTTTTATCACCTTACTATTATCATTGGCGGTCGCCTACGTTATTGCTGCCTCAATTACTAAGCCGATTAAGCAATTAGTTAAGCAGGCAAAAATTGTTGCCAGCGGTGATTATCATCAAACGGTACAAGTGAATGATAGTAGCGAGTTAGGACAACTCGCCAAAGAATTTAATGCGATGCAGTCGGCAGTATTATCACGTGAAAAAGCGATTATTCATCGTGCAAACCATGATCCTCTGACCGACTTACCAAACCGAAGCGTATTGAAATTAACCTTACAAGAGCTCGCAGATCGACAACAAGCTTTTACTGTATTTCATCTAAACCTAAGTCGTTTAAAAGATGTTAATGAAACACTGGGTCACGATGTTGGTGATTGGCTAATAAAAACAACAGCCAAACGTTTAAGTAGCTTAAAAGAGTTTCAATTACTTTGCCATATCGGGGCTGATGAGTTCATTTTGCTAGCGGAATTGAGTGACAACCATTCCAACGAATTTCTGGTGACGAAAGTGCATCAAGTATTAGAAGAAAATTGTGACTATCAAGGGATCAGTTTGCAATTACAGGTGCGCATAGGTATTGCTTCAGTGCCAGAACATTGTCATGACACTAAGTCTGTTCTACAAATGGCAGACACCGCCTTGCACCATAGCCATAAAGTGAATCAGCTAGTGCAGGTCTATCATCAAGAACTCGATGTAAATAGTGTTGAGCGTTTAAATCTGATTAATGATTTAAAAGATGCCATTATTGATGACCAACTCGAATTACACTTTCAGCCTAAATTGAACCTAACCTCAGGCATTGTTACTCATGTTGAAGCACTGGTGCGTTGGCGTCATCCCACGTTAGGGATGGTCCCCCCGGATAACTTTATCCATATTGCTGAGCAAACAGGACAAATTAATGCGCTTACCCATTGGGTTTTTATCAATGCGTTAAAACAGTACCAAGCGTGGTGTGATGTTGGGCTAAATATTAGCGTGGCGGTTAACATTTCTGCACAGAACCTTAAAGCCGCTGACTTTTATGATTTTATTTGTCAATCTGTTGAGCTTTATAATGTACCTGCAGAAAAAGTAACCCTGGAAGTTACCGAAAGTGCCGTTGTTGATGACCCTGAAACGGCTATTGCCATTTTACAAAAATTTAAAGACCGTGGTATGCGAATTTCCATTGACGATTATGGCACCGGTTATTCTTCGCTAGCACAGTTAAAACAATTACCCGTGCACGAGCTTAAAATAGATAAGTCTTTTGTTCAGCGGTTATGTGATGATGAAGATGATCGCATTATCGTCCGCTCTACTATTGAACTTGCCCATAATATGGGCTTAAGTGTTGTTGCTGAAGGCATTGAAGATGAATTTGCGCTTAATTGGTTAGCTCAGAATAAATGTGAGCTTGGACAAGGTTACTTTATTAGCCGCCCTAAACCGGCGAAAGAGCTGACCGTATGGTTATTGGCAAAAGAGCAGCACACTTTTGAATAGGAACAAGTTTTGTTAAAAATCGTTAGCTTAGCGCTATTATTATTCGCTATCAGTAATGTCAATTCAACTGAGTATAAATTGCACGGTGTTATCGACATTCGTGCAACAGCGGCTGATACGCTAGAGAGTTATGTTAATGGTGGTTATGGTAAGTTTACCAGTCATAATGGCGCTAATGTTTCGTTAGCGCAAGCAGGCGGCGAATTTATTGTTGATTGGGATATTGGCGTTAGTGCACATATTGTTGGCAATGCCTACAGCGATGAAAATGACACGACATTGGGGCTAACCGAAGCCTTTTTAAAATACCGTACGCTACCGAACGAAGCCGGCTATCGCTGGCAAACGAAAATGGGTATTTTCTACCCAGAAATTTCTTTAGAAAATAATGCCTATGCTTGGGCAAGTCGCAATACCTTAAATTCTTCGGCGATTAACACTTGGCTTGGCGAAGAAATTCGTCTGCTAGGTGCTGAAGTCGCATTAACCCGTTTAGGTAAATTTAATAATAACGCTTTTGATATTACTTTGGCGGCAACGGCTTTTGTTAATAATGACCCTGCTGGTGCCTTGTTATCATGGCATGGTTGGACTATTGGTAATCGCCAAACATTGTGGACCGAATCCAAAGCAATTCCAGATTTTCGTGCCCGCATGCCAGGTTATGACCTTAATGCTCAGGCGGCTAATTCAGAGCCATTTTTAGAGCTTGATGATAAATGGGGTTTCCACCTAAGAAGCAAAATTAATTTTCATCATAAAGGCCAAATTTCTGTTGGTTACTATGACAATAATGCCACGCCCTATAGGGTTGAAAATGGCCAATATGGTTGGCGTACACGTTTTTACCACTTAGGTTTGAGCTGGCGCTTGCCTGCTGAATTTGAACTCAGCGCTCAGTATCTCAGTGGTGATACCTTAATGCAGAGCACAGCGCGTGTAGACATAGTCAATAACGATTATACAAGTGGTTACATTGCATTGTCGAAACGTATGCAAAAACACCGGGTGACTTTGCGCTTAGAAGAGTTTTCAGTTAGCGATAATGACCTGACCGCTGGCGATAATAATGATGAATACGGTAAGTCTGCAACGGTGAATTATAGTTATCGGCTAAGTAAACCTTGGTTCTTATCTGTTGAATATAACTGGATTGCTAGCCAGCGTGCCGCACGAATGTACACCAACCAAACTATTAATTTGACGGAACAACAGTTACAGCTTGCTGCAAGGTACTTTTTCTAGTGTCGAGTATCTTTACAAAACGTTATACGTAAATATTTGAGCTTTAGTTAGCGCTTTGTTATCTATAGTTTTTATCTGTTTGGCATTAAGTATTCAACCTAGCCTTAGTTGTATTGAATATATCGATTCAAGTTTGTGATATGTAGATATATACACTTACTGAAGGCTAGGAGAGCCAAAAATGATGAATTTTACACAAAAAATCAAATTGCTGATAATTTTATCTCTAGGATTTAGCCAAGCAGTTTTTGCTGAATTTATGGCTAATCCCGGCACTTGTAATACCGCTAATGCTTCATTAACCACCGTAGCATCGATTGCTCCTCCGGGGACTAACCTACTAACAACAAGTTACGACGCAACGAGTTGTGTTGGGGTTTATCCAGGTAATGATGATGCGCATGGATGGAGCTCACCTGACGTAAATATAGGTCAAGCGGGCGATGGCTTGCTCAATGGTGAAGGTATTTTCAATGGTGAAGAATTTGTTGATCCAAGTGACTTTCAAATATTAGACACTGATGGCGTTAGAAACGATCCAGGTTGGATACATTTAGCCCATTTTGACGCTGAAAATAATGCCGCAGGAAATGTTAGTTACAGCACTGTTGGGCCAGCGCCATTAAATGGTACGGGGTTAACCTTGCAAGTTAGTGACCTTTTAACCTTTTCTTTATCTTGTACAGGATCAGGTGAAAGTTTAACAGACTGTAGTGCTATCAATTGGTTATTAACCACTAAGTTAGACATTATCAGTGATGTTCAAGAATTATTGGGACCGTCAACATTTGACCATTTAGCTTTTTCTGTTAAAGCGGGAAATCAAAATAGTGGCGGAGGCTTTGCCGTTTACGACTTTAATTTTAAAACGATTTTTGCCGCGGAAAATAACCCTTTACTCAATTTTAATACCCCTTATCAGTTGGGCGGTACGTTAAATACAGCTGATTTAGGTGATAAAGGCATATCACATCTTAATGTATGGGCGCGAGATCCTGTTGACAGTAGTGTTAGAGTACCTGAACCATCAACATTGCTTTTGTTTGCGTTAGCAATGCTGTTTGTCAGCTATGTGAGAGTAAAAGCGCTTTAAATTCATTCAAGCACTTTGAAAATATCCGTGCTCTACCTTAAAACGCTTTCTGATTTAGGAAACGTTTTTTGTATTTTAAGGGCAAAATTAAATCATTTTTAGTCATATTGTTATTTTAATGCACCTAGAAGCAGTTCAAGCAGCGAAATTCACTACCCTTAGTTACTTTTTTAACGCTATGATGTCACTCTAACGTTGTAAATACTGGAATATAATATGACCAATCCACAATTATTTATCGGGATGTTTTGTTTTGTTATTGCGCTTAATTGTGCTCAAGCGAGTGATTCTCCAAACACCTTAATAGATAAGCAATTGTGGCAAGCGTCGGCTGCTGTGAGTTCGTCACAGCCATTGTCAAAAGCAATTAATAGCCAAGCTAAATCTAGCTTATATTTTGATGTTGATATTGACTTGCTTGAACGACAACTGCTAACTAATGACTCGGTCATCATTGATTTACCTTTACCTAATGGTGAATATGTTCGGTATCGGCTGACGCCCTCGAAGGTTATGCATCCCGCATTAGCGCTAAAATATCCTGCGATCAGAACCTTTTCAGGTGTTCAGCTTGATAAGCCTGACAACCAAGGTAAATTTGATATTACGCCACAAGGATTTCATGGCGTATTTAATCACGGTAATGAAACTATTTTTATCGACCCAAGTAGCAGAGCAAGTAATAGTCATTATCATAACTATTATCGTAAAGACGCTCAGCCTTTAGCTGATATTGAATTAACTAAGCGTTGGTCGCCGCGTAAAAGAGCAACAACGAGCGGCAGCACAACAGGAAATAAATTATCAACGAGTAGTAACGCAACACAGCTAGTCACCTATAAACTTGCCATTGCTACGACCGGAGAATATAGCGAATTTCATGGTGGTACCAAAGAACTTGTGTTAGCTGCATTGGTGACTTTAGTTAATCGACTCAATGATGTTTATCAGCGCGACCTTGCGATGCAGTTTGAATTGGCCGCTGAAAATGACAGTATTATTTTTCTCGACAGTGATACCGATCCGTTTGCAAATACTGATGAAGATATTGATTTAAATGTTGAGGTTATCAATGCTGGAATCGGTTTTAATAATTATGATATAGGCCATCTTGTGGGTACTGGAGGCGGCGGGCTTGCGAGTTTTGAAGCGGTTTGTAAAAGCTTTAAAGCTGAAGGGGTAACTGGCAGTGCTCGACCGACATCTGATACATTTTATATCGATTACGTAGCACATGAAATTGGTCATCAATTTGGCGCAGATCATACCTTTAATGGCACACAAGAGGCATGTGCCGGCAACAGAGTGTCTGGCAGCGCTTATGAGCCAGGCAGTGCTTCAACCGTGATGGGTTATGCGGGAATTTGTGCAGGACAAAACTTGCAGAATAACTCTGATCCCTATTTTCATATTCATTCTATCGACCAAATCCGCGCCTTTACCGCACCATTAGTTAACTGTGGTTTGCAAGCAACGCAAAGCAATGACGCGCCTATCGTTAATGCGGGTGCAGATTATACGATTCCAGCGAGAACACCATTTACTTTAGTGGGTAGCGCGACAGATCCCGACGGTGATAATTTGACTTACAGTTGGCAGCAATTTGATTTAGGCGCAGCAAGTAGTAATGCTGCTCAAGATGCGATAGACGATGGCCAACGGCCGCTGTTTAGAACTTTTAGCCCAATAAGTAGTGCTGAGCGCACGTTACCCCAATTGGGTGATATTCTGGCAAACCGCTCGTCTTATGGGGAGGCGCTACCCAGCCTAACAAGAGCGTTAAACTTTCGATTAGTGGTGCGAGATAATCAAAATAACCTCGTTGATGATGCTATAAAAGTGAATGTAATTGCGGTAGAAGATGGTTTTAGTGTTAATGATATAGCAAGTTGGAATGGTTTTAGCCAAACGGTAACTTGGCATACAGCCGATACTGAAAATCCGCCTGTTGCTTGTGCCGCGGTCGACATTTTATTGTCAACGGATTCAGGCGCGAGCTTTTCACAAGTATTAGCGAGTAACGTTAGTAATGATGGCAGTCACGATATTACGCTGGCGAATTTAACGACCGATAAAGCGCGGATAAAAATAGCTTGTAGCGATAATATTTTTTTCGCGATTAATAATGCCGATTTTGATATTACTTCAACAGATGCGCCACCGACTAAGCCTGTTTTCGTTAGCCAAAATAGTGTTGTTACTGATGAAGATATCGCCATTACCTTAACCACTGCGATGTTAGCTTTTGAAAATAACCCAACGATTGAAAGTTTAGAGCTATTGAATGGCGAAAATTATGATTTTAGTCAACTGAGTATAACGCCATTAAGTAACTTCAACGGTGAGATAATGGTGAATATGACCGCAACGGCAAATGGTTTAGTGAGTGAAGTTTTTCAAGTAAAGATAGCTGTTACTGCCGTGAATGATTTACCGGTTGCTGTTGCCGATAGCACTAGCGTTGAACAAGATAGCGGCGCAATAACACTTGATGTTTTAATTAACGACAGTGACGTTGATGGTGATAGCTTGACCGTTCAATCGGCTGTTTCTGCGGGCAGCGGTGATGTGCAAATCAGCGATAATAAAATTGTCTATACACCCGCTAGTGGCTTCAATGGCACAGAAATCATAACTTATACCATAGTCGATCCGGCACAAGCGACGGCGAGCGCTGAGCTTACAATTGTAGTGACTGCGCCCCCTGTAACTCCTGCGCCGGTAGAACCAACACCAACTACCCCACCAACCGTAGAGCCCGATAGCAGTTCGTCAGGTGGCAGTGTTTTTTATCTGTTGATTGTGATGATACTTTCAGGCACTCGACAGTTTATGCGAGGTCAAAGTCATGCTTAAAGGTTATGCGGTATTATGCGTTGGGTTATTAAGCTGGCTTTTTATTAGTGGTTGTAATGGTGACAGTGCGATAGAGGATAATCAAGAACGGCAAAATATACAGGTAAGTGAAGCGTTAGATATTGAAGTTGCCGATGCTATTGAACGTGCGCTAATAAAGGCTGATGTCCGCTTGTTACACAGCAAAGGTCGAAGGATTGTCGTACCCGGTTTAGAGTCCTATGACTTAGTGCTTTTGGAATCTCAATGTGGATTAAAGGCCCTAGAAAATAGTACTGACGTACTAAAGACACCAGAGCAACGTCAGCAGCAAAAGCAACAATACCGCTTTGCTAAACGCTACAATCAATTGATGTATCAGCAATGTCTCGCTGAGCTCAATGAATAATTTTTTTGAAACCAGTATCGAGCGACTAGCTTATGTCCCACCTTATCATAGCTAGTCGAATAAAATTAACCGCCGAATATACCCTAGTTTATGATTATCGTTAACTGATGGATTCATTAGTTTAATTACTATCAATCTAAGTCGATTTCGTTTGATCATTTATGTGGAGACAAGTTATGGGCCCACCTAGCTTATTACAAGCCGATGTTAACGCTAATAAACACTCGTTTTTACCTTAGTATTGTCAAGGTAGCTTGCTTTTGAATGTTAATGTAGGCATTTATTGTTGATTGCATTGAGACTTGTAACCCGCCAACTGTTCAGCTTTCTTTTTTAATCAACAGATAATCTTTATTTCTCAGTTATATTCTTAACAGTTTTTTTGATTCTTTGTACAAAATTTAACATTTGTTTTCTTGCTTGGGGTTTGAATTTCGTATGATATATCAACAAGTATTTACATGGATTTTGATTGATTAAGGGAATAATATGAACAAGTTAGCATTAACCAGCGCATTAGTTTTTTGCCTGCTATTAGCCGCATGCGGTGGTGGCTCCAGCGGCGGTAAAGCATCAACGGTAGAAGTTGTAAACAATGCCCCTGTCATTGATATGACCTCAACACAACGTATTACGGCTGGTCAGGTGGTTGATTTCAGTGTTGGTGTTTCTGATCCCGATGGCGACTCAGTAACTGTAGTATGGCAAGCGGACAATGCCGAGGTTACATTTTCGACTACAACAGACACTTCAACCAAAGTATCTTTTCCTGATTCCTCTATTGAACAAGTGATCAAAATTAGCGTTACTGCAACAGATAGTAAAGGGAAGTCGAGTGTAAAAACCATGACGGTAACACTTGAACCTTCGATAGCGTCAAACTTAGCACCGACTATTTCTTTACCTGGTGCTCAAGAGGCTAGAGGTGGTCAGAGTATAGTGCTAGTGGCAACTGTGCAAGATCCGGAAGGCGATATTGTTAGTATTGAGTGGCGTGCAAACAATAATGCGCTAGTATTTTCTGACCCGCAGAGCCTTACTCCAACATTAATGTTGCCTGAAGTAACTAGTGTAACAATCATTACCATTACCTTAATTGCTACCGACAGTCACAACAATAGTAGTGAAAAAACGTTAATATTAACCATAGTGCCAAGTGATACTGAACCAACACCTAATGTACAGTTTGAGTTAGCAGAGCGTTTTGAAACCACGTCTGGTGACGTTACTCGGTTAACAGCCCAATTTACCAGTAATGTAGAGACAACAGCGATTACGTGGAATTTATCCAGTTTTGACGACGTGGACGCTAGTGAAGAAAACAGCAGCGTTAATGGTGTAACAACAACAACGGTTACCTTTACTGCGCCATCGCTGATCGTCGCAAAAGAATATGCAATAAGCTTAGATATTATGACCGTATCCGGTGTTAAATTTAGTGCCGACAGTCGGGTTTTTGTTGCTGTTGATAATGCTATGTCACTTGAGGTTGTGCTAGCTGAAACTTATGCTGTTGATGAGGAATCAACGTTAACCATTACACCTGAAATTAATAATTCTCATGCGATTGACTCTTATCTATGGCAATGGTTTTCAGATCAAGAAATTACGCTATCAACGCCAACGAATAAAGTGCTGAGTCTAATTGCACCTGATGTTGATGCAGACATTACAGGACAATTGTCCTTAACAGTAACGATGGGCACATTGAGCAAAACAGTGATGGCTGATTTAACAATAAAGAATGATTTGGCCCCTAGTGACGTTAATGTAACAGCGTCAAAATCTACTGTCGTACAAGGCCAAACCATTGAACTTACGGTCGGCACCGATAATTTTCAACAAATCACCTCATGGTCCTGGGAAAATATAAATCTACAAGGTGAAAATATTCAAGAAAGTAAAACGGGCTATGAAATTACCGCCCCTCAGGTTGAAGGACAGAAAACCATGAGTGTTATTTATCGCGCCACGCTCAGTGATGGCAGTACAGTGCAAGAGGTAGGTAATTTTACCGTTTTGTCTAAATCAATGGCAAGAAGTTCAATTGATATGGAAGTGCTAACAGTGCCGCCGGTAAAAAGTAATGAAGAAACCGTGATAGACTTTCCTTTCACTGATAGGCACGGTTTAGTGGATAGCCTTTCCTTGAATACTGACACGACCTTTAATAGTTTTGATAAAGCAGAAGTTGCCTTAGTTGACGGCAAAGTGCGGTTAGTACTTGCGATAGGGGATTTTGATCTTCCCGTTGACCACTCTGATTATATTACTGTTATGGTAAAATTTGGCGTCCATGAAATCCCTTTTGTTATTCAGTTATCTATGATCAGCAAATAATTTACTACACAATCATTAGCCAGCTTTCGGCTGGCTAATGATTGCATGCTCTGAAAACTCATTGACTTTTTTGAGTACTCGCCGGCAGAATACGTAAAATCCAGTATAAGAATGCCGATGGCTAAGTGGAAAGCAAATTGTTAGTTTTTTCATTATTGATTGCTTTTACTAAAGTTCTGCAGCTGCTTTCAAAGCAACAATAAAAAGTATGGTTTTTACCGTATGGTTAATTTCACTGCAAATAAGGCTGGATGAATACAGCTGACTTTAACCGGCGCAGCTATATCAATACGTATACCTTCACTTAATGACGTTATTGCGATTTTATTGGCTACATATACGGTCATCGCAGGTCTAAACCCACGCACCTCACTAGCGGATGATATGGTCACGAGATGGCCATTATGTTGTGCTCTGAATATTTCCATCTGGCGCAATGGCGGCAATAAAGTTTGTTTAAGCTGTTTGCTAGCATGAAAATATCCCGTAGCAGCGAGCTTAGCCATATCAGCATTAATAATTACCCGCTCTAAGTTACCTAGCTCAAAACAACGAACACCAATTTAATAACGATATAACTTATAATTTTCATTAATATGATTAGTGTACTAATTACTATCTCGATATCTACTTAATGAGTAGCGTGAAATTGTATCGGATACACTTTAATATTTTCAGCTTAATATAAGAAAAATTAACATTATCGCTGAAGAGTAATCATTAAAAATGCCGTTAATAATCGATAACTATGGATTTATATTATATATTTTAATCTTTTTAAGGTTTTAAATTGCAGATTCTATACCTTTTTATGAAATAGCAATTGTTGGCTATGCTTGATTTTTATGCTTTATATCGTTAGTATGCAAATCATTAGTGTGCTAACGATAAAATTAACACGGAGAAACTATGAACATTATGAGTGAAATTTCAGCAAAAAATCTTACCTCGAAAGGCCTTTATCTGGGCTGCCACCGCTAGCTTCTATATCTATCTATATTTTTTAAGCACACTTTTAAGTACACATTGATACTTTCTATCTCATTAGATAAAAGTCATAAAATCACTTAGTAAATATATATCTATTGCCGAATTATTGCTGTTACATACGCAGAGATTACTTTGAATATAGTCTCCTTAGATTATTTGTATTGTAGTGATATTTACTTTGAAAAATTGACGCATGATTGAAGTGTTAATCAGTTATATCTCGGTATTTTTTGTGGTCTTTAGCTAAAAATCAGCATTAAAGTTATTGCCTTAACGATTCACTTAACAGTCGTTTCGAAAGTAATGACCAAATTTAAGACTCGTGCGATAAAAATCAATCAAACGAAAAATAACCCTAATACGCTCAATATTAATATATAACCCAAGGACTTACCGTGAATTTTGAAAAAGGTCAGAGAATAGTCATCAAAGTAGGTAGCGCATTGATCGCTCCGAGCAAAGCTGGCTGTAGTAGCCAATATTTACTAAGTATTGCCAATTTTATCGCGCAATGTCGTTTGTCAGGTGTCCAAGTTGTTTTGGTTTCTTCAGGCTCTATCGCGGCAGGTGCTCGTTTATTTAACGATGATATTGTTAACAAAAATGTAAACAATATTGTCATCAAGAAAGCCATGGCTGCTGCAGGTCAATCAGAGATGATGGCTACGTGGGATGAGTTATTTGACTTTTCTTCTGCACAGTTATTGTTAACTCATGCTGATTTACGCAATCGTGTGCGTTACGAAAGTATCAGAGACACCATCGAAACATTATTAGATAACGATATTTTACCTATCGTTAATGAAAATGACGCAGTAACGACTGACAAACTTAAGGTCGGCGATAATGACAATCTATCAGCAATGGTGGCAACAGCAGCCAATGCAGATGCGTTAATTATTTGCTCTGATATTGATGGCCTTTTTGACGAAAACCCGAATTTGAATAAAGATGCAAAATTGATCGCCGATGTTTATAAAATCGATGATGACATTTACGCCATGGCAGGTGGTGCTACAAGTGCTGTTGGTACTGGTGGTATGAAAACTAAAATTCAAGCGGCTGAAAAAGCGGTTTCTCATGGTATTGACACCTTTATTGTCAACGGTTTTAAAGAGGAAAGTTTTCAAACTCTGCTAATGGGTGGTAACCCAGGAACACATTTTTATCCATATAAAGCCCCTATGCTCGATGGTGTGCATTGGATGCGTCATACCACACGTGCGCAAGGTGAGCTTATTGTTAGCGACCAATATGAAATATCGCCCAATGAAACGAGTGATTTATTGCTCGCAGATGACTTAATTA
This sequence comes from uncultured Colwellia sp., assembly GCA_913061475.1. GTDB lineage: Bacteria > Pseudomonadota > Gammaproteobacteria > Enterobacterales > Alteromonadaceae > Cognaticolwellia. The sequence continues at coordinate 22,184 of CAJXUN010000048.1, forward strand.
GTGTCAATGGTGATTTTTCGTCAGGTGATATTGTCATGTTGAGAAAAGACAATGGCGATAAAGTTGCGAAAGTGAAAACTAATTACAGCAGTTGCTTACTTAATTTTGTCGCAGACAGCGACAACCAAGATTTTTCCGAACAATTAGATAAAACGCAAGAACCCATTATTTCAAAACAGTATATTGCGTTAATGGAGACAAAATGAATTTAATAACAAATATCGCTCGTAGTGCCGCAAAAGCAGCAAAAGTTATGGCTATTCAAAGCGCTGAAACTAAAACTAAATTACTTAATGATATGGCTATGGCACTGCGTGATAAAAAAGCGCAAATATTTAAGGCTAATGCCATTGATATTGATTTTGCCAAAGAAAATGGCTTAAGTGAGTCTATGACTGACCGCTTGCAATTAAATGATGCCCGTATAGAAGACATGGCGATTGGTTTAGAAACCGTGGCAAAACTCCCCGATTCTGTTGGCAGCATTAAAGAACAAAACGTCATGCCTAATGGCATTAAAATCAGTAAAATGCGTATCCCTTTGGGGGTGATTTGCATGATCTTTGAAGCGCGACCTAATGTTACAGCTGATGCAGCAGGATTATGTATTAAATCAGGCAATGCGGTGATATTAAGGGGTGGTAAAGAAGCCTTAAATAGTAGTTTAGCTATTGCTAACGTATTGCAGGACGTATTAGCAGCGTATCAATTACCGAAAGAGATAGTTACCGTGATTGCTGATCCCGATAGAGATTTAATGACGCAATTATTGAAGCAGAAAAAATATATCAATTTAGTGATCCCTAGAGGCGGTGAAGGCCTAATTAATTTTGTTAGCGAAAATAGCCAAATCCCAGTGATTCAACATTATAAAGGTGTTTGTCATCTTTATGTTGATAAAGCAGCAGATATGAATAAAGCACTTGAAATACTGGCAAATGGTAAAACTCAGCGAACAGGTGTATGTAACGCTTTAGAAGGCTTATTAGTACATAAAGATGTTGCCGAAGTATTTTTACCTATGGTCGCTGAACGTTTTAAAGCACCAAACGTACAAGTCAATGGCTGTGCTAACAGTGTGCCTTATTTTGAAAATAGTAAACAAATAGCGCTAGACGAATTTGGTCAAGAATATCTCAGTCTAGAAATTGCTGTTCGAGTGGTTGATGACTTTAGTCAAGCAGTTGATCATATTGATCAATTTGGTAGTAATCATACCGAAGTTATCTGTACCGAAGATGTGCAAGAAGCGACAAAATTTCAACAACTTGTTGATGCATCGGTGGTCATGGTGAATGCTTCTTCTCGATTTTCAGACGGCTCACAACTAGGGCTTGGCGCAGAAATTGGTATCGCGACAACAAAATTACATGCTTATGGCCCAATGGGTATTGAATCACTCACAACAGAAAAGTATTTAGTTAATGGTGATGGGCAAGTAAGGGATTAATAAGTGACTATTGAGCATACTAAAATAGCCTTTATCGGCGGTGGTAACATGGCGCAAGCAATTCTGACGGGATTGCTTGCAGCAAAATTTAGCCCGGAAAATCTGTTGGTTTGCGCACCATCAAACACGACTCGTGAAAAATTGACTGAAAAATTTCAAGTTAATGTCAGCGACAATAACGCCTCTGCGGCTAACTTTGCCGAGGTGATTTTTCTTGCTGTAAAACCTAATATGATTGCTACTGTGGCTGATGAACTTAGCTTAGCATTGCAGAGTAATGGCGACGATAAGCTAATTATTAGCTTAGCAGCCGGCGTAACTACTGAGCAATTACAAGGCTATGTAAGAGGTAACAGCAGCGTTATTGCTGCAATGCCTAATTTACCTAGTGCCGTGCGACAAGGTTTAACTGGCTTAGTGGCGGCGAAAGACTGCAGTGTTGATGATATCAAGCTAGCTGATGATATTCTTCGTTGTGTTGGTAAAACGATTTGGTTAGATGATGAAAATAAAATGCCGGCATTAGTGGCTACTGCAGGCAGTTCACCAGCCTATTTCTTTTTGTTTTTAGAGGCAATGATTGAATCAGGTGTGCAGTTAGGGCTAACGCATCAGCAAGCTGAAACTGCTGCAGTTCAATCAGGCTTAGGCGCTTTAACAATGGCATCAAGGTCAGAACTTTCGGTGATTGAATTAAAAGAACAAGTCACATCGCCCAACGGTACCACGCAACAAGCGTTAGATTCTTTTGCAAGTAGTCAATTAAGAGCCGTTGTTAATGACGCTATGCAAGCAGCAGCTCGCAAGGCAGCTAACTATTAATTAGCGGAATCACAGGTGATTTCGGTCGAGTTAAGCGTTTAATGGATTAATTGAAAGCTTATTGAAAAGAAACCGAGGGTGGCTAAAGGGACTTGAACCCTCGTGAACTTGAATTAGCGGGATCACAGGTGATTTCGGTCGAGTTAACGATTTGCTGAGCAGCTAAAAATACGAAAATTAAAAGAATGGGCTGGCTAAAGGGACTTGAACCCTCGTGAACTTGAATTAGCGGGATCACAAGTGATTTCGGTCGAGTTAACGATTTTCTGAGCAGCTAAAAATACGAAAATTAAAAGAATGGGGTGGCTAAAGGGACTTGAACCCTCGACAACCGGAATCACAATCCTGTTATTGGAATAGGATTAAATTATATTTACGTGTATTAAGCTAGATATTACAAGTGTTGCTCATGTCATAACTTGTATTTAGGAGTAATTCATTAGCTTTGCAAACTCACAGAATAGTAACAGATTGCCCAATTGCTTTTTGTAGTGGTCAACTAATTCTGACCACCGATTTGTATTCAAGCCAATATTTTTCTGACAAGGAGCTAATATTTAAGTTAGATTCTTGTTTTTTTTGCCAAATTCCTATCATTCAATGAAGTTATAGAATCTATTCCCGTTCCCTGATTTGTTACTTCTTCTAAATATCCTAGGAATGTTGGAAAGGCTTTATAATGACTCGTATTGCAACTAAGGCGCAAGGCACTATACCCCGCTATCAATCTGTGTCCTATCCACCTTGTATCTATAAGCTTTTGCCCTGAAGGTTCATTTAACAACAGTAATTCTCCCATGAAATTACTCCATTGTCTTTCTTCTAATAAGTGGCTTCCATACAAATGAAAAGAGCGTCCACTATCAAATAAAGCAAAAACGTTTTTGTTATAACTTTGAAATTTATTCAAAGCACTTATAGCGCTTTTATCGAACTTTCTAAGACCAAGGTCAATCATAGGCAGGTGCATTACTTTTCCCCCACCTAAGATAACTTTAGAGTGGAATGCTAATTCCTGATCGAAATCCAGTTTATCTAAAAGATTAAGCAAATATGACTCATTTACAGCTTCTATAGGAACAGTAAACTCCACCCTGTCATCTAAATATGATCTAGGTGTATACCTGTAATAACTAAAACATAGGTCAACCGATTGATACAGAGGTGGAAGTGAATTTTTCACAACCTTAGTTATCCAGTATATAGGGTGCCTCGATAAATTAAATTCCATATCTATCTCATTGTTGTAATTTTGATCCCTTGCAAGCCTTGAAAGACTTCCAAAGCAAAGTTATCGGTCATACCAGAAATATAATCTACGACTAGGTGGGATCTGTTTATCCACTCTGCCTCTATGTCTTCATTACCTTTTGTTGAAATTTTGTATGCAAATAAATGCTTGTCGGGAAGTTGATTAAAAAGCCTTTTCTCTATAGCAAGAGAGTTCTTTTTAATATAGTCATTATCTTTATTAACTAAGGCTTCAAAAGAAGTTTTACTTAATACTAGTAAAGGGGTGAATGAATTCAATAAACCTTTAATAATAGAATAGCCTGATAATTCTATAGATTCAGCCTCAGGAGATGTGAATATATATGAGGAAGTAAAGTCTTTTAGTATCTTTAATACACTATGGCTTTCAGTCCCTTTATTTATCAATTCCAAATTGTGTGTTCCATCAAGTAGATTTTCCAAATTTGATAAATATTTTTCACTAGTATCTCTTACTAACTGATTAATTAGCTCAGTTTTCATTTGCAAAAATAAACGCAAGTCACCTTTAGGTTCAGTTATTTTTTTTAAAATGCTCGTAGTTAATTTGGTTGGGTTATTAATTTTTTCTAACCCTTTTTGCATAAAGCTAATAAAAAATTTTTCCTGAATTATCCCTTTCTCAATACCATCTTCTATATCACTAATACAATAAGAGATATCATCAGATGCTTCCATTAAATACCCTAAAGGGTGTCTAGTATGTGGTGTCATATTTAATGTATGCCATACATTTTGGATTTGCTTAGTCTCTGTTTCAAAAAAACCAATTTTCTTAGAAAATGGTCTATCTGATTTCAGTTTATCTTTTGAGCTAGGTGAATAAACGTATTTTAAAAAAGCAGCTAACTGTGTACAGGTCAAATTCAACCCGTATTCGTCAACGCCACTATTTTGTAATTTAGTAATAATCCTAAACCCCTGAGGGTTGCCATCGAAATATTTAAAATCAGATGTTAAGCGTGATATTAAGTCTTTATCATCACCATCTTCAATTTGTAGGGCCTGATAAATTACATCGTCAATTTCATTACTAGTAAACCAATGAGCTATCGCGGATTCTCCAAAATGCCCAAATGGAGGGTTTCCTATATCATGCATTAAACACGCGGTTTCAACTATATCTGATATTGGCATGATGTTCTTTTGCCAAAAAGTTAAGTGTTCTGGCTTTACTAAAGATTTAAATTCAGTACTTTCTAATAGTTCAGAAATTTTTGCTACTAAGTACCTACCAACATGTGACACTTCTATAGAATGAGTTAAACGAGACCTTACAGACGCATTATTCTCTAAGCTAAATACTTGTGCTTTTTGTTGTAATCTTCTGAATGATGCTGAATAAAGCAACCTTCCCCTATCACTTTGAGTAGATGCATTTAAACTTGTATGAGGAGCACTAGACTCACGAAGTCTGGTAGTATTTATTAAGCTTTTCATTAGTGTGTCACGATAAATTATTGATTACTCCAATGGTAACAAATAGGTGCAATTTTGAAACTCTTTTAGATCATTATATTATCTTCTTTGAACTATATAATTGAAGTAATCAACTCTCGATATTTTCTGCACTATATCTTCTAAAAGACATATATTTAGTGAAACTGGACTTAATAATTATCTTCCCATTTGGTGAGCGACCAGCATGGCTAACAATGATTACATCTGAGCCATCTAATTCACTGACACTCTTAAGCTTAAAATTTCTAAGGAGATCAGTTTTTTGGTTTTTATCAAGTAAAATACTAGGTTCTGTTCGATAATCACCATAATTGAGCCATAGTCGACCATTTTTATCTTCATTGAGGTTGTTGATTGTTCCCCAAAATATTCTTGATTCGGCAAGCTGATTTGAAGCTATGCTATTAATAGGCACCAAGTAATCTTTCAGTTGGCCGTCAATGATTTTTCGGCCTGAGTCCGCAACTATGGTGATGCTTTGACCACGCTCAGCATAATCTGGATTTTTACATAAATGAGTCAACAATTGCCTAAGTGACTTGTTTAAAGGGTAACCATTTGAACCGCCAATGGCCTTTTTTTGTGGAGAGGAAGTCCAGTCTGAATCTTCTTCTCCATGTTTATCATTATCTTGAGAAACGTAAATTGATTGACCGTTAGATTTGTCCAAATCAACACGAATATCAGTAGATGGTAGTTCTGATTCGTTACCTTCTTCAGAATCATTATCTTCGGCGCTCAAAAGGACTGTCGAAGCGTTACATCCTTCTTTATGGTGTGCTGCAAAACATGCCATTCTCTCGACTTTTTCTGTCGTAAACCCTTTGGTATACCAAGTCTTTTTATCGCACTCAGGGCAAATGATTAAACCTCGGTATTTCTCAGGTTCATTGCTGTAATCTGAGGTAGAGCATAGCGTTCCATCTTCTATATATTTCGCGTAAATCATTCAACCATCCTTGAGTTTAACTATTAGATCCAATAAGAGCTCCTGCAACAGCTCCTACAATAGCACCAATTGGGCCAAATCTCATACCTACTACTGCACCTGTTCCTGCACCTCCTAATAATTTGCGTTTTCTTAATTCAGTTTTTTGTTGTTTGGACTTTGGCAAAGCCGTTACACCATGAGTTCGCCTAGCCGACTGAGTAGAGGAATTACCTTTTTTTCGATTGCATGGAATACATGCTGGTTGGTAATTATTCATATGATTACTACCACCTTTTGATGCTGGTTTAGAGTGGTCAATTTCCCATGCACCTCTAGTGCCAATGACACTATAATTTTTCTTGGCAATTTTCTTATGGCAAAGATGGCAACACCCGTCAGTTTTGTTATAAACTTTTAACTTAGCAGCATCGTCAAACTTTGGACGGCGTATTGTTTGTTCTTTCATGCTTATACCTCTTTAATTAAGCAGATGTTGTTGCCCAACGGGCAACATGTTCATTTATTAGAAGAAATGAAATAATAGCTAGTACACTGCTAACAACTATTCCCTTACGGCCTGAGAAAACACCAGTTACACCAACTAAAAATGTCCAAAACCCTTGAACAGAGCTAGTTGTTCTTTGGTTCATCAAACTTAAATAATGAATCAGAATAATAGTTGTCGTTAATATCAAGCCGGCTAAAGTAACAATGCCAATTACATGCGAAATCATGAAACTCCGCCCGTAACCAGTCAGTGAATGCAAATAGAATTGAATCCAGTTTGTGCCTTTTGCTAATGAAGTTAGGCTAGGATCAAAGCGGCTGCTTGCTTCTGATAACAGATACATAGAAAAACATAAAAAGACTATTGGGAATATCACGTAAAACCACCATTCTTGACTGGTGAAGTGGCCTTTATAAATGGATATTAAAGTGGTAGTGACAGAAAAACTAAGCACGCTTAAAATTGAATATTCAATGTAATGCTGTATTTCAACTGCCCAAATAGCATATTGCCAAATAGCCACTATTAAACCAAATGCAGCAAGCCCTATAATACCTCTTTCATCTTTGCTTGAACTTCGGCTTCGCGAATTTCTATAAATGACACGTTCGCGGTAAACTTCTCGGGTCTTGATAATTGTTCTTGGCGAATTCAGCTCTGGTGACTTTGTGAGGCCTGAAAATAGTGCGCCAAATAATACCCCCATTACGGGGGATAGTATTAAGCTTTGTGTTAATGAATTATCTATCCAATCAATGAACATAATTATTACCTACGTTGAGTAAAACTAGAGCACGAGGCTCTAGCTATAAACTGCATTTAAAGTTAAATCTTCAATTACAGCGGTAGGCGCATTCTGTTTTACTGACTCGATACCGTTATCTCTTCCTTGGGCAGACACATACAACTCGCTCATACCAATCACTTGGTTATTCGAGGCTGTCAAAGTGAAGTAATGCTGCCCATTAGTTGCGGTTAAACGTCGGTAGTAATTATCATGGGGTGAGTGAGCTTTGACTGAAGCAATGCCGTTTTTGCAGTTGTCTTTTGTTGTATAGCCCTCTGAACTCAATATTGTCTGACTATTCGTAGCTAGTAGGCGAAAGTAAAACTGATTGTTCTTATTGCTTTGAAATATTTGAAACTTAGCATTCATAATTAATTCTCATATCTTTAGTTAAAGTGGTGCCTACAAAGGGGGCACCGTTACCCATTACATTTATTCACGTTATGATGCAGGTGCTGATCGCCAGTGATTACACACTTGCTCCCAACGGCCAAATCGATACCGTGGATACGTCGTGACATGAATTACTTTTGCTTTATTCATGGCAAACCCTCCTTAAAGTTTTTGGGAGGTACGTCTTGTATTGAGAAACAACTAAAGTTATGCTTAAAACACATCGTACTAAGATGCTTAAGTATGACTTCGGGGCTTTAGACCTCCGTTATACTGCCCGATAGAAAATATTGTCGAGATATTTGCTATCATGTTTCACAGATAATAGGTATTAGCCTTGGCTAATACCTATTTTTCTTTTCTAACCCCCTTAAATTTTTCACCGTCGGATTTAACATCCATAAATTGCCCAGTACTAGTATCTCTTTTAACCCAATGACCTGAAGCCGTTTGAGTTTGGGATCTACCTTTAACTGCGCCGTGTCTTCTGTTGTCGCCTGATTTTCCGTTGCCAGCCATCTTCTATTACCTCTTTAATTAAAATCACAATATATAGTGTCTGCTAATCTCTATTTGGCACTACATGTATAATCATAGTTTAATTTATGATCTGCACGTATCATATGTCAACGTGCCACGTTAATCAAGTTTATTGATGCATGGATTTAATTATACTTGCTATGTGTACGTATTATTGATTAATATAGGTAGATCATGAACATTTTAGGGGGCTGTTTTGGAAAATTTCACATATGACGAACTAATTGAAAAGTATAATGTGCAAAGAGCAGAGCGATTTGCATACATTGACTTTGTATTGAGGTTTCTAGGTGGGATAAAGCGCTCGGATCTCTTGAAATTCTTTGGTATAGGTGATGCCGCAGCTTCAAAAGAAATTTCGGAGTATAAAAAATTACGCCCAAGTAATGTTGATTATGATCGGGTTCTAAGAAAAAACGTAATATTACGGGTTACTTTTCGACCATTGATAGATTTAGATGCAGAGACTGCTCTAGGAATGTTGGCAAACGGTTTTAATAAAAATAAGTTATATGATCGTCCAATGCTTCCTTATCAAAGAATAGGAGCAACCCCTCATTATTTGAATATTGAGCTTGTTAGTATGATAACAAGAGCTATTAATTCTAAAACTGCAATAAAATGCAACTATGTTTCAGGAAATAGTAATAACCGTGGGGAAAGAACACTTTTACCAACTGCATTCTTTTATGATGGACAGTCTTGGATGTTTAGAGCCTTTCATAGGAACTCAATTACAGGAAAAGGTCACTTCAAATGTTTTGAATTTTCTAGACTACTAAACGTAACAGAATGCCCTAATGATGCTGCTAATGTCTCTGAAACTTTGCCTCAAGATGCTGATTGGCATTTAGTTGCACCATTACAATTAACTCTACACCCTAGTTTATCACCATATAAAAAAGCCACCATTATTCAAGAGTTTGGGCTAGATGAAGAGCAGAACGAGTTTGTTATCACTGAAAAAGCAGTGCTAGTTTATTATCTAAAAAAACATTGGAAAATTGATGTGAATGACTCACCTAGTAGTGAAGGGAATTATAACTTTCATTTAAAAAATGGTGATACCTTAAAACACTTACATTGTATGGAAAATGTATTTAAATATGCTTAGAAAAGAAGGTTCAAATACTCACAGAATATGCACAGGAGCATTCATCAGAAAGTTCTCATTATAGTAGGGTATTACCCAGAGGCTTTGATTTTAAAGGGGAAGGATGGGGTGGCTAAAGGGACTTGAACCCTCGACAACCGGAATCACAATCCGGGGCTCTACCAACTGAGCTATAGCCACCACTGAACTTACTTAAAACGCCTTGTGGTAAGGCGCGAGGATTGTATGGTATTTTATGGTGGCATGACAAGTAAAATATGCGCTTTTAGATAATTTTTCTTTAATTTCTTACAGTCGCTGGATAATACAGAGTCATGCTAGCAGCAAATTGCTCTTTGATGAAAACCTTCAGTTGCAAAGTTGCCAACTAGCATCATCACGGTTAAACCTTAAATGTATTTACTTGATCAGATAAATCGGCGGCAAGTTTTGCTAATTCATCACTTGCGGCAGAAATTTCTTTAGCGCCATCGCCGGTTTCAACCGAAATATCACTGATTTGTACCGCTTGTTGACTAATATCACGGGCAACTGCACTTTGTTGTTGAGTAGCGGTAGAAATTTGAATATTCATGTCTGAAATATGAGCAACAGATGCTTCGACCTCGGATAATGATTCGGTAACTTTATGGGTTTTATTAACAATATCTTGTGCTTGTTCACTGCCGATATTCATTGACGCGGTAGCTTTACTTACCTTGCTTTCTAATGACTGGATCATGGTCTCTATTTCAACGGTGGAGTTTTGTGTATTTTGTGCAAGTGTTCTAACTTCATCGGCAACAACGGCAAATCCTCTACCTTGTTCACCAGCGCGAGCGGCTTCGATGGCGGCATTGAGTGCCAGTAAATTAGTTTGATCAGCAATACCTTTGAT